>JAKOYD010000035.1 GCA_029780695.1 Pseudomonadota bacterium | reverse complement strand
GCGACTTCGTCTCGCGCTCGATGGACCAGGAAATCAAGGAAGGCCGTGGCTGCGGCCCCACCAACGACTACGTCGTCCTCAAGCTCGACCACCTGGGCGCCGACACGATCCACAAACGCCGGCCCTCGGTGTACGAGATCGGCATCAACTTTGCCAACGTCGACATCACCAAGGAACTGATCCCGGTGGTGCCCACCATCCACTACCAGATGGGCGGCATTCCGACCAACATCAACGGCCAGGTCTGTGTGCCGACGAACGGCGAATTCAATGTACCCATCCATGGGTTGTACGCTGTCGGTGAATGCTCCTGCGTCAGCGTGCACGGCGCCAACCGCTTGGGCACCAACTCGCTGCTCGACCTGCTGGTGTTCGGCAAGGCCGCCGGCAATCACATCATCGCTCACCACGGCAAGGGGGCGCACAAGCCGCTGCCAGCCAATGCGGCGGACTACTCGCTGGAGCGCCTCAACCGCCTGGAAGCCGCCAGCGACGGTGAATACGCGCAGAGCATCGCCAACGACATCCGTGCCGCCATGCAGGCCCACGCTGGCGTGTTCCGTACCCAGGCCAGCATGGATCAAGGGGTCTCCAAGGTGGCCGAATTGCGCGAGCGCGTGGCCGGCCTAGGCCTGAAGGATCATTCCCGCGTCTTCAACATGGCGCGCCAGGAAGCGCTGGAAGTCGAGAACCTGATCGAAGTAGCCCAGGCCACCATGGTCTCAGCCGCCGCGCGCCACGAATGCCGCGGCGCCCACACCGTGGTCGACTACGAGCACCCGGCCGACCACCCCACGGCGCCGCTGGGCCGCGACGATGCCAACTGGATGAAGCACACCCTGTGGCACAGCGCGGACAACAGCCTGAGCTACAAGCCCGTGCGCATGAAGCCGCTCACCGTCGAAAGCGTGCCGCCCAAGGTTCGCACGTTCTGATCCGCACGCGCTGAGGTCACAAGGAAAACACGATGCAAAAACGCACCTTCAAGATCTACCGCTACGACCCGGACAAGGATGCCAAGCCGTACATGCAGACGGTGGAGATCGAGCTGGAAGGCAACGAGCGCATGCTGCTCGACGCCCTCATCAAGCTCAAGGCAGTCGATCCGACGCTGTCGTTCCGGCGCTCATGCCGCGAAGGCGTGTGCGGCTCGGACGCCATGAACATCAACGGCAAGAACGGCCTGGCGTGCCTGACCAACCTGCGCACGCTGAAAGACCCGATCGTGCTCAAGCCCCTGCCCGGCCTGCCCGTGGTGCGCGACCTGATCGTCGACATGACGCAGTTCTTCAAGCAGTACCACTCGATCAAGCCGTACATCATCAACAACGACCCGCCACCCGAGACCGAGCGCCTGCAGTCGCCCGAAGAGCGCGAAGAGTTGAACGGCCTGTACGAGTGCATTCTGTGCGCCAGCTGCTCCACCAGCTGCCCCAGCTTCTGGTGGAACCCCGACAAGTTCGTCGGTCCCGCCGGCCTGCTGCAGGCGTACCGCTTCATCGCCGACAGCCGCGACCAGGCCACCGGCGAGCGGCTGGACAACCTGGAAGACCCCTACCGCCTGTTCCGCTGCCACAGCATCATGAACTGCGTGGACGTGTGCCCGAAGGGTTTGAATCCCACCAAGGCCATTGGCAAGATCAAGGAACTGATGGTTCGCCGCGCGGTATGAGCCTCCCCCTGAGTCGCTTCGTGCTGTCCCCCCAAGGGGCCAACGTCAGTGGCCGGGCCAAGCCCGCTCCACGGCGTTCGCGCGTGGCCTGCTGCGCGGCCGCTGGAGGCAGCCCAGCTCCATGACGACACTGATCGACGAGCACGCGCTCGGCAAGCTCAAGTGGCGCTGCCGCCGGGGCATGCTGGAAAACGACCTGCTCATCGAGCGCTTTTTCATGCGTCATGAATCCAGTCTCACCACCGCCCAGGCCGATGCGCTGACGCGGCTGATGGACTTGTCCGACAACGATCTGCTTGATCTGCTGCTGCGGCGGAAAGAGCCGGTACACCCACTCAATTCGCCCGACGTGCAAGAGGTTCTCGCCATGCTGCGAACGCCGCGCCAGCACACTGCCGAGTGATTGATAGTCCAACTCAAGGAACCCGACATGAAACTCTCCGACAACAAAGCCAAGCTGTCTTTCTCCAACGGCAGCCCCGACGTTGACCTGCCGGTCTATCAGGGCACCATCGGTCCGGACGTGATCGACATCCGCAAGCTGTACGCGCAAACGGGTCAGTTCACCTACGACCCCGGCTTCATGTCCACGGCATCCTGCCAGTCGGCCATCACCTACATCGACGGCGACAAGGGCGAACTGCTGTATCGCGGCTACCCCATTGAGCAGTTGGCCGAAAAGTGCGACTACCTTGACACCTGCTACCTGCTGCTGAAGGGCGAGCTGCCCAACAAGCCACAGCGCGATGACTTTCACCAGCTGGTGCTCAAGCACACCATGGTGAACGAGCAAATGCAGTTCTTCCTGCGCGGCTTCCGTCGGGACGCCCACCCGATGGCCGTGCTGACCGGCCTGGTGGGCGCCATGTCGGCCTTCTATCACGACTCGATCGACGTGCACAACGCCGAACACCGCGACATCGCCGCCATCCGCCTGATCAGCAAGATGCCGACGCTGGTGGCCATGGCGCACAAATATGGCGTGGGCCAGCCCTACATGTACCCGCGCAACGAACTTAGCTACGCCGGCAACTTCCTGCGCATGATGTTCGGCACCCCGTGCGAGGACTACAAGGTCAACCCCGTGCTTGAGCGCGCGATGGACCGCATCTTCATCCTGCACGCCGACCACGAGCAGAACGCGTCCACCTCCACCGTGCGCCTGTGCGGCAGCTCGGGCACCAACCCATTCGCCGCCATCGCGGCTGGCGTGGCCTGCCTGTGGGGTCCGGCGCACGGCGGCGCCAACGAAGCCTGCCTGAACATGCTGGAAGACATCCAGAAGATGGGCGGCGTTGCCAAGGTCGGCGAGTTCATGGAAAAGGTGAAAGACAAGAACTCCGGCGTGCGCCTGATGGGTTTTGGCCACCGCGTCTACAAGAACTACGACCCGCGCGCCAAGCTGATGCAGGAAACCTGCAACGAAGTGCTGGCCGAACTGGGCCTCGAAAAAGACCCGCTGTTCGCGCTGGCCAAGGAACTGGAGCGCATTGCACTCGAAGACGACTACTTCGTGCAGCGCAAGCTGTACCCCAACGTCGACTTCTACTCCGGCATCGTGCAGCGCGCCATCGGCGTGCCGGTCAAGCTGTTCACCGGCATCTTCGCACTGGCCCGCACCGTGGGCTGGATCGCGCAGCTGAACGAGATGATGGCCGACCCCGAATACAAGATCGGCCGTCCGCGCCAGCTCTACACCGGCTCGCCCCGTCGCGACGTGCCCTGATGACCCGGCGACACGGCTGCACACGCGGCCGCCGGCTCGCAAACCCGCCCTGGTGGCGGGTTTTTTGTTGGGCGGCGCCGTTGCCCCGGGGTGAGGATGCCCCTGCTGTTTGAGGAAGCTTGGAGTCAGCTGCTTGCAACCCCGCCCATAGCCAGCCAGACCGCCTGCCATCGCCATCGACGATGCCTGATTCGCCGATCAATGGGAAAATCCCCGCATCCCATCGCCTTCCAAGACGCCACGTCGCGCCATGCAAGTCACCGAACGCAGCTTCGCCCGCCGCATCGACCTCACGTCGCTGCAGCTGTTCGTGGCCGTGTGCGAGACGGGCAGCATCGGCAAGGCGGCCGAGCGCGAATTTATCGCCGCGTCGGCGGTCAGCAAGCGCTTGGCCGATCTGGAGGGCGCGCTGGGCACCGCCCTGCTTTACCGCCATGCCCGCGGGGTCACGCTCAGCCCCGCTGGCCAGAGTCTGCTGCACCATGCGCGCAGCGTGCTCTATGGGCTGGAAAAGATGCAGGGCGAACTGAGCGAATACGCCAACGGCGTGCGCGGCCACGTGCGTGTGCATGCCAGCATTTCGGCCGTAGTGCAGTTTTTGCCCGAGGACTTGGGGCGCTTTACGCGCCAGCACCCGCAGGTCAAGATCGACTTGGAGGAGCACCTGTCGGGCGAGGTGCTGCGCGCCGTGCAGGAAGGCGCGGCCGACATCGGCATCTGCAACACCGGCGTGACCCCGGCGGGCGACCATGCCTTGCAGTGGCAGCCGTACCGCGAAGACCATTTGGCGCTGATTGTGCCGTCAGCGCACGCCCTGTCTGCGCTGGGTGCTATTAATTTTGAAGAATCGCTGGAGTTCGACCAGGTTGGGCTGCAGCCCGGCAGCTCGATTGCGCAGGCCATGCACCAGGCGGCCGTCCAGGTCGGCCGCGCCATCCGGCTGCGCATCCGCGTCAGCGGGCTGGACGCCATGTGCCGCATGATCGACAACGGCTTGGGCGTTGGCGTGATGCCGGTGCGCGCGTTCGAGCTGATGCGTGGCGCCAGCCCGCTGGTCGCGGTGCCGCTGCGCGATGCCTGGGCGCGCCGCGCCATCGGGCTGGTGGCGCGCGACTTCGCCACGCTGCCTGTCACCGCCCGCGCGCTCATCGACCACCTGCGCGCGCCCGCACTGACCGCGCCGGCGCGCGCCGCCGCATAGAATTTCAACCCATGTCACCTGCCCACGCCATGACCGCACGCACGCTGTACGACAAGCTCTGGGACGAACACGTCGTCCACACCGAAGAAGACGGCACCGCCATCCTCTACATCGACCGACACCTGGTACACGAAGTCACCAGCCCGCAGGCGTTCGAAGGCCTGCGCGAAGCCGGCCGCAAGGTCTGGCGCGTCAGCAGCGTGGTTGCCACCGCCGACCACAACACCCCCACCACCGGCTGGGAGCGCGGCTACGACGGCATCACCGACCCGATCAGCAAGGAACAGGTCACCACGCTCGACGCCAATATCCGCGCCAACGGCGCGGCCGCCTTCTTCCCCTTCCTGCACCAGCGCCAGGGCATCGTGCACGTGATCGGCCCCGAAAACGGCGCCACCCTGCCCGGCATGACCGTCGTCTGCGGCGACAGCCACACCAGCACGCATGGCGCGTTTGGCGCGCTGGCGCACGGCATCGGCACCAGCGAGGTCGAGCACGTGCTGGCCACGCAAACGCTGCTGGCCAAAAAGGCCAAGAACATGCTGATCCGCGTGGGCGGCCAGGCCGCGCCCGGCGTGACGGCCAAGGACATCGTGTTGGCCATCATCGGCAAGATCGGCACCGCGGGCGGCACCGGCTACACGATTGAATTTGCCGGGGACGCGATCCGCGCCTTGAGCATGGAAGGCCGCATGACGGTCTGCAACATGGCCATCGAAGCCGGCGCGCGCGCGGGCCTGGTCGCCGTGGACGACAAGACGATCGAATACGTCAAGGGCCGCCTACTGGCCCCCGGCACCGATGCGGCCACCGGCCAATTCGTCGGCGGCCCCGAGTGGGACCAGGCCGTGGCGCACTGGAAGACGCTGCACTCCGACCCCGACGCCAGGTTCGACGCCGTGGTCGAACTGGACGCCGCGCGCATCGTGCCGCAGGTCACCTGGGGCACCAGCCCCGAGATGGTGCTGGGCATCGACGGCCGCGTGCCCGACCCCGACAAGGAAAAAGACGACACGCGCCGCGGCGCCATCGAACGCGCGCTCAGCTACATGGGCCTGGCGCCCAACAAGGCGATGGATGACATTCACGTCGACAAGGTGTTCATTGGCAGCTGCACCAACAGCCGCATCGAAGACATGCGCGAAGCCGCCGCCATGGTGAAAAAGCTCGGCCGCAAGGTGGCGCCAGGCGTCAAGCTGGCCATGGTCGTACCCGGCTCGGGCCTGGTCAAGCGCCAGGCCGAGGCCGAGGGCCTGGACAAGATCTTCACCGCCGCTGGCTTCGAATGGCGCGAACCCGGCTGCAGCATGTGCCTGGCCATGAACGCCGACCGGCTGGAGCCCGGCGAGCGCTGCGCCAGCACCAGCAACCGCAACTTCGAAGGCCGCCAGGGCAATGGCGGCCGCACCCATCTGGTCAGCCCGGCAATGGCAGCCGCCGCCGCCGTGCATGGCCATTTTGTCGACGTTCGTCGATTTTCCTGAAACCTGCTGAAAAGGAGCTCCCCATGAAAAAAGCATTGCTGCTGATCGCCGTCGCCTTCACCCTGGCCGCCTGCAACACCGTTCAAGGCGTGGGCAAGGACGTGCAGAAGGCCGGCTCGGCCGTCGAGAACGCGGCCAAGAAATAACGCCTGCCCGCGCAGGCTGCCGGCCGCGCGCACGCGTGGCGGCTGCGCGCGCACGCGATGGCGCGCCGGTAGCGGCTGCCAAAGCCGAGCCGTCAGCCGTGGCTCGTTTCACGTTTTTAAAGTTTCGCCATGGACAAATTCGTCATTCATCAAGGCTTGGTGGTACCGCTGGACCGCGACAACGTCGACACCGACGCCATCATCCCCAAGCAGTTTCTCAAGTCGATCAAGAAGACGGGGTTCGGCCCCAACCTGTTCGACGAATGGCGCTACCTGGACCATGGTGAACCCGGCATGGACCCGGCCAGCCGCAAGCCCAACCCCGACTTCGTGCTGAACCAGCCGCGCTACGCCGGGGCCAGCGTGCTGCTGGCACGCCAGAATTTTGGCTGCGGCTCCAGCCGCGAGCATGCGCCGTGGGCGCTACAGCAGTACGGCATCCGCGCGCTGATCGCGCCCAGTTTCGCCGATATCTTTTTCAACAACTGCTTCAAGAACGGCCTGCTGCCCATCGTGCAGCCCGAGGCCGTAGTGACGCGCCTCTTTGACGAAGTCAACGCCTTTGCCGGTTACCAGCTCACCATCGACCTGCCCCGCCAGGTCATCGTCAAGCCCGACGGCAGCGAACTGCCGTTCGACGTACAACCCTTCCGCCGCGAATGCCTGCTGAACGGCTGGGACGATATCGGCCTGACCCTGCGACAGAAGGACAAGATCAAGGCGTTCGAGGCCAACCGCCTGGCTACCAAGCCTTGGCTGGCGCATACCCTCAGCGCTTGAAATTCGAATAGCCGGACGCGAAGGACGCGAAAACTCGCAAAGTACGCGAAAGAAAACCAATCAAGTATTTGGTTTTCATTTTGCGTCCTTCGCGAAATCTTTGCGCCTTTCGCGTCCGGCTGTTTTCTCTCTCATTCCCACCGTTACACCCATGAAAATCGCAATCCTCCCCGGTGACGGCATCGGCACCGAAATCGTGGCCGAGGCGGTCAAGGTCCTGAAGGCGCTCGACCTCAAGTTTGAGCTGGAAGAAGCCAAGGTCGGCGGCGCCGCGTACGACGCCTACGGCCACCCACTGCCCGAAGCCACACTGAAGCTGGCCCAAGCATCCGACGCCATCCTGTTCGGCGCCGTGGGCGACTGGAAGTACGACACGCTGGATCGCCCGCTGCGCCCCGAACAGGCCATCCTGGGCCTGCGCAAGGCGCTCGGCCTGTTCGCCAACTTCCGCCCCGCGATTTGCTACGAGCAACTCACGCACGCCAGCAGCCTGAAGCCCGAGTTGGTCGCGGGCCTGGACATCCTCATCATCCGCGAGCTGACCGGCGACATCTACTTCGGCCAGCCGCGCGGGCGCCGCACTGCGCCCGACGGGCACTTCCCCGGCGCCGAAGAGGCCTTCGACACCATGCGCTACACACGCCCCGAGATCGAGCGCATCGCCCGCGTCGCCTTCGAGGCCGCCCGCAAGCGCGGCAAGCGCGTGACCAGCGTCGACAAAGCCAACGTGCTGGAAACCTTCCAGCTCTGGAAAGACGTGGTCACCGAGGTGCACCAAAAAGAATACGCCGACGTCGCGCTCGACCACATGTACGTCGACAACGCCGCCATGCAGCTGGTGAAAGAGCCGAAGAAGTTCGACGTCATCGTCACCGGCAACATGTTCGGCGACATTCTCAGCGACGAAGCCTCCATGCTCACCGGCTCCATCGGCATGCTGCCCTCGGCGTCGCTCAACGACAAGAAGCAGGGCCTGTACGAGCCCAGCCACGGCAGCGCGCCCGACATTGCCGGCAAAGGCGTGGCCAATCCGCTGGCCACCATCCTCAGCGCCGCGATGATGCTGCGCTTTTCGCTGAACCAGCCCGAGGCGGCGGATCGCATTGAAGCGGCGGTGAAAAAGGTGCTGGCCCAAGGCCTGCGCACGCCCGACATCTACAGCGACGGCACCACGAAAGTGGGCACGCGCGAGATGGGTGAGGCAGTGGTGAAGGCGCTGGGCTGACGCCTTCCGGTCAGGCCTGATGGCCATCCTCCTTCGCGCCGCCATGATTGCCAGCGTCGCAGCGCTGGCGGCCGGGGTTTGGTGGGATGGGCGCCTGCCGGAGCCGCAGCGGCTTGTGCCAGATCTGAGGCAGGAGCCGGTCCAACGCGCTACGCGAAAGGCGCCATTCACCACCACCGTGGGCGGCGTTGAATACAAGATTGCGCCACAGTACGACTACGAGCTTCGGGGGCTGGTCGTTAGCCAGCACCACGCCGATGCGTGGTGGGATTGGGTTCATGCGGCCTTTGATGACCACCTTAACGTGATGGATCTGTGCGTCGTGTGGGGGGACAACGCGGCCAGTGGCGTGTACCGCGATGTCAGCTTCCGCAACGGCCAGTGGACGTGCGAGTTCAGCACCCCGTCGCAGCTGGTGTACCAGGCGTTCAAGCAGCACCAGATATCCAATAACCATCTGCTGGTCGACAGCCCGCAACTGACACGACGTATCAAGCGACTGCGCGTGGGCGACCAAGTGCTTCTCAAAGGCTATCTTGCCGAGTATCGGCACAACAGCCAAGGGCGAGCGTTCTTCCGCGGCACCAGCACCACCCGCACCGACACCGGCAACGGCGCGTGCGAAACCCTGTACGTGACCGAGGCCCAGGTGCTGAGATCCGCACCCGCATCGGGTCGGCGCCTGTTCTGGACGGGTGCGTTGGGCGTGCTGATCAGCCTCGCGATCTGGGTGGCTCTGCCCCACCGCGGCCGCGGATAAGCCAAGCCGCTGAGGCTGCTGAGCGCGCTTGCACAGCACCTCGGTGCCATACCGCGCTTCATGGTGGCCGGCTGTTGATGGCGTCCTACAGCCGATTTCAGCCCGCCTGCGTAAGCTGACGGTTCAACCCTCTCACCGCGCCATGGCCGACCAATCCAGTTCCACCGACGATTCAACTCCCTCCACCGCCCGCGTGGTCTGGAAAGGCGCGATCAGCTTCGGCCTCGTGCACATCCCGGTGGCGCTGTACACCGCCACCACCAGCACCGGCGTCGACTTTGACTGGCTCGACAAGCGCACCATGGAGCCGGTCGGTTACAAGCGCGTCAACAAGAAGACGGGCAAGGAAATCGCCGCCGCCGACATCGTGAAGGGCGTGGAAGTTGAAGACGGCCACTACGTCGTGCTGTCGGCCGACGAGATCAAGGCCGCCTTCCCCAAGAGCACGCAGACGATCGAGATCGAGACCTTCATCAAGGCCAGCGAGATTCCGTTTGTCTACCTGGAGCGCCCGTATTACCTGGCCCCCATCAACCGCGGCGAAAAGGTCTACGCCCTGTTGCGCGAAGCGCTGATCGCCAGCGGCCGCGTGGGCGTGGCGCGCGTGGTGATTTCCACCAAGCAGCACCTGGCCGTGCTGGTGCCCAGCGGCCCGGCACTGATCCTGAACCTGCTGCGCTGGGGCGGCGAGATCAAGTCGTTTGAGGCGCTCAAGCTGCCGCCCGAAGGCGCCAAGGCCGCCGGCCTGAAAGACGCCGAGCTGAAAATGGCCGAAAAGCTGATCGAGGAAATGTCTGCCCCGTGGGACGCCGACGACTTCCGCGATTCGTTCAAGGACGAGATCATGCGGCTGGTCAAGCAGAAGGCCGAGGCCGGCGAGGTGCAAAGCGTCGAGAAGGTCGCCTCGCCCGGCGCCGCCAAGCCGGGTGCCGAGATCATCGACCTGACCGAGCTGCTCAAGCGCAGCCTGCAAGGCGGCGGCAAGCCATCGGCCAAGGACGAGGAGACGGACGATGCCGACGCCCAAGCGCCCGCCAAGCCCAAGGCCAGCCGCAAGCGCGCCTGATGCGGGCCGCGCCGGTTCCAAGCCACAAACGGCCCCAGCGCTTGCTGGACATGCGCGAGCAGCTATAAAAAACGTAGTATCCAAAAAATCCGCTGCGAAGCAGACGTCAAAGCCCGCGGCCTCTGGCAACGACGCCCCGCTCGCCCGCTACCACGCCAAGCGCGACTTCACCCGCACGCCCGAGCCGGCCGGCGACGTCGGCGGCGCGGCGGGCTTCAGCTACGTCATCCACAAGCATTGGGCCAGCCGCCTGCATTACGACCTGCGGCTGGAGCTGGGCGGCACCATGCGCAGCTGGGCCGTGCCCAAGGGCCCGAGCCTCGACCCGCGCGACAAGCGGCTGGCCGTGCAGGTCGAAGACCACCCCATCAGCTACAACGACTTTGAAGGCCAGATCCCCGCCGGCCAGTACGGCGGCGGCCGCGTGATCATTTGGGACCGCGGCACCTGGTCGCCCGCCCCAGGTCACGACCCCGCAGCCGGGCTGGCGGCCGGCAACTTCAAGTTCATGCTGCACGGCGCCAAGCTGCAAGGCGGCTGGGCGCTGGTGCGGCTGAAGGACAGCCAGCCCGGCAAGGCCAACTGGCTGCTCATCAAGGAAAAAGACGCCTTCGTCCGCCCCGCCAGCGAATTCAGCGTGACCGAGGCGCTGCCCGATTCCGTCGGCCCGGCCGACCGGGGCGCCGAGCCGGATGCCATCCTGGCCGATACGGTGCGGCAGATTCGGGCACGCAAGGCGCAGTCTGGAGATTCAGATAAAAATCAGCCCCCAGCGCTTGCTGGAAAAGCGCAGGCAGCTATCACATTTGAAGCACGCCAAGATCACCCTTCCCACCCGCACGGGGGAGCCGAAGCCTCTCGTGTTGGAGAGAGCACGCGCAGCCACGATCACCCTCTCCACCCGCAGGGGGGAGAGGGCGGGGTGAGGGGGCGGCCGCGCAGCGGACGTGGCGGCGGTGATGCGGACGACAACGCACCCTCACCCCAACCCTCTCCCGCACGCGGGAGAGGGGGCAAGAGACCCGCCGCCGAAGCCCAGCGCGCGCCCCCACCCGACACCCTCGCCCCCCAGCTCGCCACCCTGGCCAGCGACCCGCCGCCCGATGCCGCCGACTGGCTGTGGGAGCTGAAGTTCGACGGCTACCGCCTGCTCACCCGCATCGACGCTGGCCGTGCCCAACTGTTCACCCGCAACGGCCTGGACTGGACGGCGCGCATGCCCGCCCTGGCGCGCGCGCTGGCCGCCCTGCCGGTGCAAAACGCCTGGCTCGACGGCGAAGTCGTCATGCCCGGCGCCGACGGCCTGCCCGACTTTGGCGCGCTGCAGAACGTGTTTGACGGCCGCAAGACCGACGCGCTGGTCTATTACGCGTTCGATCTGCTCTGGCTCGACGGCGACGACTGGCGCCCCGCCCCGCTGACCGACCGCCGCGCGCGGCTGACCGCACTGCTGGCCGCCGACCACTCGCCCATGCTGCGTTTATCAGAGCAGCTGCCGCCCGACCCACAAAGCCTGCTGGCCAGCGCGTGCCAATTGGGCATGGAAGGCGTCATCGGCAAGCGCGCCGGCGCCGCCTACCGCAGCGGTCGCTCGGCCGACTGGATCAAGCTCAAATGCGGCCAGGGTGACGAATTCATCATCGCCGGCTTCACCGCCGGCCAGGGCGCGCGCGCGGCAGCGGGCGATTTGGGCGCGCTGGTGCTGGCCGCGCCCACCGCCGACGGCGGTCTGCGCTGGGTCGGCAACGTCGGCAGCGGGTTCGACGGCCGCACGCTGGCGAGCCTCAAGCAGCGCCTGGCGCCGCTCATCACCCCAGCCAGTCCGCTGGCCGAAGGCGAGCGCGTCAAGGCGCCGTCCGCCATCACCTGGGTGCGCCCCGAATTGGTGGCGCAGATCGCCCACGCCGGCGTCACGCAGGGCGGCCACCTGCGCCACCCCGTGTTCCAGGGCCTGCGCGAAGACAAGCCCGTGGCCGAACTTCGCGCCGACGCCGTTTCAGGATCAAATCAACCCCTGGCGCCCGCCAGACAAGCGCGAGCAGCTATGAAAAATGTAACAACTGCATCCAAAACCGACGGCCCCGCCGTTATCGCCGGCCAGACCATCACCCACCCCGAGCGCGTCATCGACCCCGCCAGCGGCGCCACCAAGCTGGACCTGGCGCGCTACTACGCCACCGTCGCCCCGCTCATCCTGCCGCACCTGTCCAAGCGCCCGGTCGCCCTGCTGCGCGCGCCCGATGGTGTGGGCGGCGAGCAGTTCTTTCAGAAGCACAACGAGGGCCGCGCGCTGCCCGGCGTCACCCTGCTCGATCCCGCGCTCGACCCCGGCCACGCCGCGCTGCTCGAAATCGGCAGCGAACCCGCCTTGCTCGGCGTGGTGCAGATGAACACCGTCGAGCTGCACACCTGGAACGCCACCCACGACAAGATCGAGCGCCCCGACCGCTTCGTCCTCGACCTCGACCCCGGCGAAGGCGTCGCCTGGCCGCAGGTGCAGGAAGCCGCGCTGCTGGTGCGCACCCTGCTCACCGAACTGGGCCTGGTGCCCTTCCTCAAAACCAGCGGCGGCAAGGGCCTGCACGTGGTGACCCCCATCAAGCGCCTGTACGACTGGGACACGGTGAAGGCCTTCAGCAGGCAACTGGTCGAACACCTCGCCCGCCTGATGCCCGACCGCTTCACCGCCGTCAGCGGCCCCAAGAACCGCATCGGCAAGATCTACCCGGACTATCTGCGCAATGGGCGCGGCGCGACGACGGTGTGTGCGTGGTCAGTCCGCGCCCGGCCGGGGCTGGGGGTTTCGGTGCCGCTCGCGTGGGATGAACTGGCGGGGCTGACGGGAGCGGCGCAGTGGACGGTGGGGAATATTGAGGAGCGGTTGAGGGTGGGGAATGGGGTGTGGGAGGGGTATGCGAACGGGACTCTGCCGATCAACGAGGCATTAAAAGTGCTCGACAAACGGCTGCGGTAATTTGACTCTGCCCTCAGCCTCAGCACGCTGCTTTTGTCACACGGACCCCGTTGAAATCAACGATTGTGCAGTGGCGGAGAGGAGATTTGCGCGGTCGTTGATGAAATCAGCATATGGCTTTGAACCATCAAGCGCATCACGAGGAATTATGCCCCCATTTGCTATGGCATCTTTGTGCGCTGCGGGAATTTTTGCCATATATGTCACAGGGCTTTCGTCTGATATAGATCGGTTGTCAGATGATTGCAAAAGGCAGATGTTAGCGATTATATTGGACTGATGAAATGGAATACCAAGAGTGTTTAAAAATGCCTTCGGATAAATGTGATGGAACTCGCGAGCGTTGTAGGCAGACATGGCAACGCCTAGGTCTACCAAGTTTGCAGTCAAAAAACTTCTCGGATTCTTTTGGGCTAACATGCATATTGTCGATTTCGCAACAGTCGAATTGATTCGCCACGTTTTTTTGAAAATTTCTGGATCAATTTTGGCAGCCAACGAGTCAAACACATCCGGTTTCTTAGCCAGTTCAACCATTTTTCCCAGATCTTCGAGAACTGCACTGTTGGTGCCTGCCTTATATTTTTGCGTAAACGCGCAATGCCAAAACCAGCGCTTTAAGGCAGTCAGCTGCTGTGCTGTGGGTTTTAATGTTTGAGCAAAGAATCCCACAAGTGGAACCAGCATAATAGGAAATGGAACAAATACAATATTCTTAATCTTCAGTTCTTTTTCTAGAAAGTCAACTGCAGCGAAAATTGCCTGTTTTAATTTCGCCATTCCATCCACCAATATACTTGGCTGGATGTTCACCAGTTCTTCTGAATCAATCTTTTGACTCACCACAGCAGTGAGGCATCGCAGCACAAGCTCTTCATTCAGTTCACCATAATTGCATTCTTCCAACTTATCCAAAAGGGATTCAATTTCATTGACAAGGTTAAACTCATCAGACCAGGTCCATGCAGATAGCAGCTCCAACGTCGAAAGACTAGTTCCAGACGAATTTATTCGCTGGAACACACGACACACCTCTTGATTGGTACGATCTCTAATAGTCACAACAGGAAATTCGTAGTCCTTGAATCGCTCGGTTAGCGCTGCAATCACTGTTTGCTGATTTGCACTAAACCGAGAAAGCTCCGGCAAGAGCTTTGTTGTATCCAAAATCGCTCGCAAATTGATTCCGCTTGTAGCTTCTGGGACAGAGGAGTGAATAAAGGTTTGAAGGTCAGGATTAAAGCAAACGTCAAAGCGCTTCGCCAACTCTGGATCGACGGTAGGGGAATCCGAATTAAATACTCCGTACAATGTGGTAAGACGTTGCTGACCGTCTAAGAGATAATTTACAGGGTAGTCTTCAGGTGTTTCTGGAAGGGAGAATCCACCAACGTTACGTTCGTGTTTCAAAGCTTCTTTCGTACTCCAAAGAAGAAGCGATCCAACAGGATAGCCGTGATAGATAGAGTCCAAGAGACTCATAATTTGCTCATCTTTCCAAACATATTCGCGTTGGAAAGCTGGTATTTTTATATTCCCTCTACTCACGTCTGAAAGGAGCGTCCCTAAACGAGGGTTAGTAGGCGTAATTTTATTTGCACTGCTCATTGGTCAACCTAAATATTAATCAAATGTTGCGAGACCGCGTGCGCGCGCAATCGTGCCCAGAGCCTTGGCCAGAGCGGCCGGGTCGCTTTCTTCCAGCACCGCGGTCAGGTATTCGGTCACGGCCGCTTCATCGGGCAGCCATTCGGCCATATCGAATTCGGGGAGGTCTGCAATCTTGGTCATGGTGAGGTCGCGGCTGAGTCGATACGCTGATTGTCCATGTTGCAGTACGCTCCACGTCAAGAGGTATCCCGCCAACACACTCCCAAATCCATAGCTGATGAAGCACACTGGACGCCGACCCATGCCCCAAATCACCCCAAAAATCCTCGCCTTCGACGTCTTCGGCACCGTGGTCGACTGGCACGGTTCCATCTCGGCGGAGGTGCAGCGGCTGTACCCGCAGGTGGATGGCGATGCGTTGGCGCTGGCGTGGCGCGAGGGGTATCAGCCGGCGATGCAGCGGGTGCGGTCGGGCGAGTTGGGGTGGACGAAGATTGACGAGCTGCACCGGCTGATTCTGGACAGCATCCTGCCGCGCTTTGGTCTGGGCGAGTTGCCCGAGCACGAACGGCGCGCGCTCAATCGCGTGTGGCACCGGCTGAACCCCTGGCCGGACGTGGTGGAGGGGCTATCGCTTTTGAAGCGGCGGCACGTGATCACCACGCTGTCGAATGGCAACATTGGCCTGCTGACCGACATGGCCAAGCACGGCGGGTTGCCGTGGGATTGCGTGCTGTCGGCCGAGGTGTTTCGCGCCTACAAGCCTGATCCGCGCGTGTACCTGGGCGTGGCGGAAGTGTTCGACGTGGCGCCGCACGAGGTGATGCTGGTGGCCGCGCACCACGACGACCTGGCCGCCTCGCGCGCCTGCGGGCTGCTGACGGCGTACATCGAGCGGCCGCTGGAGTTTGGCGCGACGCGCCCAAAGGACGTGTCGCCGGTGGCCGAGAACACGCTGCATGCGCGCGATTTCATCGACCTGGCGCGGCAACTGGCGTCGCGCGGGGCGCCGGCGGATGAGGACGCCGGCGGGTGACGATGGCGCCGCCGCTGCACGGCCTGGACGACTCTGCGCCAAACGCGTGACCGACAGCCGCCGGCCCGCGGCGACCGCGCCATAACGGCGCTGGCCAAGGGGCCGACCGTGCAGTGGGTTCGATCAATGCCCTTCAGCAGGCTATCCTCGTCGCTTCTGTTTTGATAGCTACCTGCGCTTGTCTGTCGTGCGCCAGAGGCCTTTTTAACGCCTCAACCTGCGTGCGCGGCCGTCAGCACACGTCGTACCACGCCAACAACCCTGCGCTCAGCCGGTGATCGGCGTCAGGCTGGCGAAGGGGGCTCCATTACAATCGGTGCCACGATGAACGCTGCAGATCGCTTCGATCCCACCGCCCTGCTCTCGGCAGCAGGCGGGGTTGCGTGCATTGCCTCTTCCATTACCACGACCACCAAAAAGGGCTGACCCAGCTCTCGGTTCGTCGTGCGCGCCTCCCCGCTGCCAGACGAGCCGGGGCAGGTCAGACAGATTTACTTTGTTTGAAAGGCGCGAAAAATCATGAACAAGATCGGTAACCTGGTTGGCCTCGTCGGCTGGCGCGGCATGGTCGGCTCCGTGCTGATGGACCGCATGCAGGCGGAAAAAGACTTCGACCTGATCGAGCCGGTGTTCTTCTCGACCAGCAACGCGGGCGGCGCAGCCCCGGCCATGGCCAAGAACGAGAAGACGCTGAAGGACGCGCACGACATCGACGCCCTGAAGAAGTGCGACGTCATCATCACCTGCCAGGGCGGCGACTACACCAGCGAGGTGTTCCCCAAGCTGCGCGCCGCCGGCTGGAAGGGCCACTGGATCGACGCTGCCAGCACGCTGCGCATGAAGGACGACGCGGTCATCGTGCTGGACCCGGTGAACCTGCCGGTGATTCAGAGCGCCCTGCTTAAGGGTGGCAACAACTGGGTCGGCGGCAACTGCACCGTCAGCTGCATGCTGATGGGCGTGGGCGCGCTGTACAAGGCAGGGCTGGTCGAGTGGATGAGCACGCAGACCTACCAAGCAGCGTCAGGCGGCGGCGCGCAGCACATGCGCGAGTTGCTGACGCAATATGGCACGCTGAACGCAGAGGTGAAAGCGCTGCTCAACGACCCGAAGAGCGCCATTCTCGAAATCGACCGCCTGGTGGTAGCCAAGCAGCGCGCGCTGGGCGGCGACGAGGTGGCCAACTTCGGCGTGCCGTTGGGCGGCTCGCTCATTCCGTGGATTGACAAGGACCTGGGCAACGGAGTGAGCCGCGAAGAATGGAAAGGCATGGCCGAGACCAACAAGATCATGGGTCAAGGCGAAGGCTTCGGCACGCCCGCCGTGCCGGTCGACGGTTTCTGTGTGCGCGTGGGCGCCATGCGCTGCCACAGCCAGGCGCTGACCTTCAAGCTGAAGAAGGACGTGCCGGTGGCCGACATCGAAGCCATGATCGCCGCCGACAACGAATGGGTTCAGGTGGTGCCCAACAACCGCGAAGACACGCTCAAGCACCTGACGCCGGTGGCGGTGACGGGCACCATGACCATTCCCGTGGGCCGCATCCGCAAGCTGGCCATGGGGCCGGACTACGTGGGCGCCTTCACCATTGGCGACCAGCTGTTGTGGGGCGCGGCCGAGCCGCTGCGCCGCATGCTGCGGATCTTGCTGGCGGCGTAATACACGGTTGCATGGGCCACGCCCGCCCGCGGCGCCCGGGCGGTGCGCGTTGTGACCGGGCAACAGGCTGGTGGACTTCGGGCTGTGTATGAATTTGTGACGTCGGTTAACTTGAGTCTCAGACGGCCCGCCGAATATGATGCTATTCCCGAATTCTCTTCTCCCTTCGGCCAGGCTTGGCCTGCCGACCATCACATGCAGAAAAAGACCGCACTGACCCGGCAAGGGTCTCTCGATCGAGACGTCGTGGACCGGCAGCCGTGGACGAAGGGCGTGGTGACCATCGCCGCGGCACTGGGGCTGTGGGGCGCCGCGCTGAATGCGCAGGCCTTGGCGCTGGGCGCCATCAGCGTTCGATCCGCACTGGGCGAGCCGCTGCGTGCCGAGATCGAAGTGCCCGACATTTCGTCGCAGGAAGCGGCCAGCTTTACCGCCTCGGTGGCTTCGCCGCAGGCCTTTCGGGCCGCAGGCGTCGACTACACGCCAGCGCTTGCCGGCGCGCGCGTGAGCTTGCACCGCCGCCCCAATGGGCAGGCCTATCTGCGGGTGACGGGAGAACGCCCCATCAACGAGCCGTTTCTGGGCCTCGTGATCGAAACCACGTCCAGCAGCGGCCGCGTGGTGCGCGACTACACGATGCTGATCGACCCGCCCGACCGCGCCGCTCCAGCCCCCGTGGCGGTCAACCCGCCCCAGGTGGCCGCGGTGACGGCACCGGCACCTGTGGCAGCCGCCCCTGCGCCCTTGGTGGTCGCTGCGCCCGCCGTGGTACAGGCACCGGCGGCCCGCCCGCCTGCCGTGCGTCGCGGTGCCGCGTCGACCGATGCGCCGCGCCGCCGCGCTGCCGCCGAGGCATCCACCGGCGACGGCGCGCAAGTGACCGTGCAGCGGGGAGACACGGCGTCCGCCATTGCGGCGGCGCATGCGGTCGATGGCGTTTCGCTGGACCAGATGCTGATTGCCCTGCTGCGCGCCAACCCCAACGCGTTCATCGGCGGCAACGTCAACCGCATGAAGGCCGGCGCCGTGCTCAACCTGCCGTCGGCCGACCAGGCAGCCGCCACCCCGCGCCAAGCCGCGCGCCGCGCGGTGGCCGCGCAGACGCGCGATTTCCACGCCTATCGCCGCGGCCTGGCCCAGCGCTCCGGCGCCACGCGCACGGCCGCCGCCTCGCGCAGCGCATCGGGCGGCGTGCAACCGCAGGTACAGGAAAGCCGCCCCGCCGCACCGGCAAAGGACCGCCTCACGCTGTCGCGCGGGGGCGCGCCCAGCGGCAACGAAGCCAAGGTTGCGCGGTCACGACAGGCCCAGGAACAGACCGCGCGCGTGGCCGAACTGAACAAGAACATCAGTGAGTTGTCTCGCCTGCAGGCTGCGTCCGGCAGCGCCCCGGCGGGCAGCAGCCCGGTGCCTGGCGTGGCCGTGCCGGTGGGCGCGCCCGCCAAACCGCCTGTACCCCCTGCCGCGGCGACGGCCGCGCCGGCCGTAGCGGCTTCCGCCACCGCGCCGGCCGCCGCCCCCGCTGCCAGTGCCGCAGGCTCCACGCCTGCGGTCGCGGCGATCAGCGCCCCCTCGGTGGGCGCCAGCGGTGCCGCGACAGCCGTGACCGAGCCCGTGCCGGCGGTGGCAGCCCCGGCCAGCGCCACCGCGTCGGCCACGCCCAGTGCCCGGGCCACGCCACCGGCCCCCGCGCCAGCACCAGCACCGATCGAAGAGCCGTCGTTCTTCGACAGCGTGACGGACAACCCCATGCTCCCAGTGGCCGGAGCCGGTCTGCTGGCCTTGCTGGCGGGGTATGGCATCTACCGGTCGCGCCAGCGCAAGAAAGCCCGGCTGGACAGCTCGTTCATGAGCAGCCGACTGCAGCCCGATTCGTTCTTTGGCGCCAGCGGCGGACAGCGGGTGAACACCAAGGAAGGCGGCTCGTCCGTCAGCGGCAGCTCATTCATGGCCTATTCGCCCAGCCAGTTGGACGCCGCGGGCGACGTCGACCCAGTGGCCGAGGCCGACGTCTACCTGGCCTATGGCCGTGACATGCAGGCCGAGGAAATTCTGCGCGAAGCGCTGCGCATGCAGCCCCAACGCGTGGCCATTCACCGCAAACTGGCTGAAATCTATTTCAAGCGCCGTGACGCCCGCGGACTTCAAGCCATCGCCACCGAGGCGCATGGCCTCACCAAGGGTCAGCAGAGCGCCGACTGGCTTGCCATCGCCAGCCTGGGCAAGGAACTGGATCCGTCCAATCCGCTGTACCAGCCCGGCGGCGCACCCATGGCCGTGCCCGCGCCGGTGCCCATGCGCAACACATTCGGCGCCGACACCCAGCCCCCCGGCGGGCACGGGTTTGACGACCTGACGACACCCCGCGCCGCGCCGGTGGCGGCTCCAGCGCCCGTCCCCCCGCCCACACCCATAGTGGCGCCCGCCAGCGGTGCGGCCAGCGCTGCTGCCGCCGCCATGGTGGGTGGCGCCAGCGCGATGGCGTTGCGGTCGCCGCCACCCGCCGTTGCCGCGGCGCCGGCACCGGTACTGCAGAGCGTGGTCACCCCCGAGTTCGACCTGGATCTCGACTTTGCCCCGCCCTCTGAACTGGGCCTGGTCAAGGCGCCTTTGCCAAAACAGGCGGCGCTGACGCCATTGCCGCCCGTGCCGCCGGTCGACTCGAACCTCATTGACTTCGACCTGGACGCGCTGTCACCCCCCGGCGCGCACCCGCCTGGCGATGCGCGTACCCGGCAGCCCGACGACGCCGACGAAGACCCACTGGGCACCAAGCTGGCGCTGGCGCAAGAGTTTCATGCCATCGGCGACACCGAAGGCGCGCGCGCGCTGCTGAAGGAAGTCATCGCTGAATCCTCGGGCGTGGTGCGCACCAAGGCCGAGCGCTTCCTGTCCGAGCTGGGCTGACCTGGCTTCGGCTGTAGCTGTCCCGCGCGCGGTGCCCTGGTGGCGCCGCGCGCCGTTGGGGCCACCCACATGCCCCACAATGGCCGCATCGTGAGAATCGCCCTCGGCATCAGCTACCTCGGCACGCATTACCACGGCTGGCAAAGCCAGCCATCCGGCCAGACGGTGCAAGACCGGCTGGAATCGGCCTTGTCAGCGTTCGCCACCGTTCCCCTGGCCACGCTGTGCGCCGGCCGCACCGATGCCGGCGTGCACGGCCTGATGCAGGTGGTGCACTTCGACACCGACCTGCAGCGCGAAGCGTTTTCGTGGGTGCGCGGCACCAACCGCTTCCTGCCGCCCGACATGGCGGTGCAGTGGGCGCAGGCGGTGCCGGACGCCTTTCACGCCCGCGCCAGCGCCCTGGCGCGGCGCTACGCCTACCTGCTGCTCGAATCGCCCGTGCGCCCCAGCGTCGACGCCGGCCGCGTCGGCTGGACATTTCGCCCGCTCGACGGCGACGCCATGCGCCAGGCGGCCCGTCACCTGATCGGCACGCACGACTTCACCTCGTTTCGCGCATCGGCGTGCCAGGCGCTGTCGCCGGTCAAGCAGCTGACGCGGCTCGACATCACGCGCAAGGGCGCTTACTGGCGCTTCGACTTCGAGGCCAACGCTTTCCTGCACCACATGATCCGCAACATCATGGGCAGCCTGGTGCAGATCGGCCAGGGCCTGCTGCCGCCGGGCGCCATGGCCGAGGTGCTGGCCGCGCGCGACCGCGACGCCGCCGCGCCCACCTTCGCGCCCGACGGCCTCTATTTCCTGGGGCCCCGCTACGGCCCGGCCTGGGGCCTGCCCGAACGCACCAGCGCCTATGATTGGATCGAATGACTGCCCGAGATGATTGATTCACCGCTTCGCACCCGCATCAAGATCTGCGGCCTCACGCGCGAGCAGGACGTGGACGCCGCCGTCGAAGCCGGCGCCGACGCGATAGGCTTCGTGCGCTACGCCCAGAGCCCGCGCCACGTCAGCGCCGCGCGCGCGGCCGAGCTGATGCGCCGCCTGCCGCCGTTCGTCGACGCGGTGCTGCTGTACGTCAACGCCGATGCTACAGAAATAGAAGCTGACTGCGCCCTGTCCACGCCCGGTTGCCTGCAATTTCATGGGGACGAATCACCGGCCGAATGCGCACGCATCGCGCGCGCCTGCCACCTGCCCTGGCTACGCGCCGCGCGCATTCCGGCCGACCCGGCGGCAGGCTTCGACTTGCTAGAATTTGCCCACGATTTCAGCGCGGCTACCGGCATCCTGCTCGACGCACAGACGCAGGGCTACGGCGGCGGCGGAAAGACATTCGATTGGTCACGGCTTCCACCAAGCGTTCCCGCTCACCTCGTCTTGTCTGGTGGGCTCACACCTGCAAACGTGGGCGACGGCTTGCGCGCCCTGCGCTCGCGCGGCCGCTCGCTGGCGGTTGACGTGAGCAGCGGCGTCGAAGCCGTTGGCCCCGACGGCGCGCCCCTCAAGGGCATCAAGGACGCAGCCCGCATGCGCGCCTTCGTGGCCGCCGTCCGCGCCGCCGACCTGGCGGCGTGACCTCCCCCTATTTCCTCCGCGGGGCCAGTGCCCCGCCCTTGCCTTGGATGTGACACCATGGATTACCAACAACCCGACGCTTCAGGCCATTTCGGCCGCTATGGCGGCAGCTTCATCAGCGAGACGCTGACCTACGCCATCAACGAGCTGAAAGACGCCTACGCGAAGTACCAGCACGACCCCGACTTCCTGGCTGAGTTCAAGTACGAACTGGCGCACTACGTCGGCCGCCCCTCGCCCGTCTACCACGCCGCGCGCACCAGCCGTGAACTGGGCGGCGCGCAGATCTATCTGAAGCGCGAAGACCTCAACCACACCGGCGCGCACAAGATCAACAACGTCATCGGCCAGGCCATGCTGGCGCGCCGCATGGGCAAGCCGCGCATCATTGCCGAAACCGGCGCCGGCCAGCACGGTGTGGCCACGGCCACCATCTGCGCGCGTTACGGGCTGGAATGCGTGGTCTACATGGGCAGCGAAGACGTCAAGCGCCAATCGCCCAACGTCTACCGCATGAAGCTGCTCGGCGCCACCGTGGTGCCGGTCGAATCGGGCAGCAAGACGCTGAAGGACGCGCTGAACGAAGCCATGCGCGACTGGGTGGCGAATGTGGACAACACCTTCTACATCATCGGCACCGTGGCTGGGCCGCACCCTTACCCCATGATGGTGCGCGACTTCCAGAGCGTCATCGGCCAGGAGTGCCTCAAGCAAATGCCCGAGATGCTGGCCGCGCAGGGCATCGCCGCGCAGCAGCCGGACGCCGTGATCGCCTGCGTGGGCGGCGGCAGCAACGCCATGGGCATCTTCCACCCCTATATTCCCTACGAAAAAACGCGCCTGATCGGCGTCGAAGCCGCCGGCGAAGGCCTGGACACCGGCAAGCACTCCGCCAGCCTGCAGCGCGGCTCCAGTGGCGTGCTGCACGGCAACCGCACCTACATCCTGCAGGACGACAACGGCCAGATCACCGAAACGCATTCGATCAGCGCCGGCCTGGACTACCCCGGCGTCGGCCCCGAGCACGCCTGGCTCAAGGACATTGGCCGCGCCGAATACGTGGGTGCCACCGACGCCGAGGCGCTGGCCGCCTTCCACCACCTGTGCCGGGCCGAGGGCATCATCCCCGCGCTCGAATCCAGCCACGCCTTTGCCTACGCCATGAAGCTGGCACCCACCATGCGGTCCGACCAGTCCATCCTGGTCAACCTCTCGGGCCGGGGCGACAAGGACATCGGCACCGTTGCCGACCTGGACGGCGTGGAGTTCTACGACCGACCTTCCATGCGCGGCCACGTCGTCAAGGGCGCGCCCAAGCCAGGAGCCAAGCCATGAACCGCATCGCCGCCACCTTCGCGCGCCTGCACGAGCAAAAGCGCAAGGCGCTGATTCCCTACGTCACGGCCGGCTTTCCGTATGCCGACATCACGCCCGCGCTGATGCACGGCATGGTCACCGCGGGCGCCGACGTCATCGAACTGGGCGTGCCGTTTTCCGACCCCAGCGCCGACGGCGCCGTCATCCAGAAAGCCGGCGACCGCGCGCTGGCACTGGGCATCGGCCTCGCACAGGTGCTGGCCATGGTCAGGACCTTCCGCGAAAAGGACCAGAAAACCCCCGTGGTGCTGATGGGCTACGCCAATCCGGTCGAGCGCTACGACCAGCGCCACGGCGCCGATGCCTTCATCCGCGATGCCGCGGCCGCCGGGGTTGATGGGGTGCTGATTGTCGACTACCCGCCCGAGGAATGTGCCGAGTTTGCTTCTAAATTGAGAGCAAACGGCATGGACCTGATCTTTCTGCTGGCCCCCACCTCGACCGAGCAGCGCATGCAGCAGGTGGCGCAGGTCGCCAGCGGTTACGTGTACTACGTCTCGCTCAAGGGCGTGACCGGCTCCGGCGCGCTCAACACGGCCGAAGTGGAAGCCGCCCTGCCCCGCATCCGCCAGCACGTGCACATTCCGGTCGGTGTCGGCTTCGGCATCCGCGACGCAGACACCGCCCGCGCCATCGGCCAGGTGGCCGACGCCGTGGTCATCGGCAGCCGGCTGATCCAGCAGATCGAGACCCAGCCGCACGAGCGCGTGGCCGCCGCCGCCATCGACTTCCTGCGGCCGATCCGCGCCGCGCTGGACGCGTGAAGTGCACGCATAATCGCGCTATCAAACAAGGAGTTCCGCCATGAGCTGGCTCGAAAAACTGCTGCCGCCCAAGATCCAGAAGACCGAAGACGGCGCCGAGCGCCGCCAGGTGCCCGAAGGCCTGTGGATCAAGTGCCCGGAATGCGACACGGTGCTGTACAAGACCGACTTGGAAGGCAACCAGAACGTCTGCCCGAAATGCGGCCACCACCACCGCATGGGCGCGCGCGAGCGGCTCAACGTGTTCCTCGACAACGAAGGCCGCTACGAGATCGGGCAGGAGGTGCTGCCGGTCGACGCGCTGAAGTTCAAGGACAGCCGCAAGTACCCCGAGCGCCTGAAAGAAGCGCTCGAAAACTCCGGCGAAACCGATGCCCTGGTCGTCATGGGCGGCGCCGTGCACTCCATCAGCGTGGTGGCCGCGGCGTTCGAGTTCGACTTCATGGGCGGCAGCATGGGCAGCGTGGTGGGCGAGCGCTTCGCGCGCAGCGTGCACACCGCCATCGAGCAGAAGGTGCCGTTCATCTGCTTCACCGCCACCGGCGGCGCGCGCATGCAGGAGGGCCTGCTGTCGCTGATGCAGATGGCCAAGACCAACGCCGCCCTCACCCGCCTGGCCAAGAAGGGCCTGCCCTACATCAGCGTGCTGACCGACCCCACCATGGGCGGCGTGTCGGCCGGTTTTGCCTTCGTGGGCGACGTGGTCATTGCCGAGCCCAAGGCGCTGATCGGTTTTGCCGGCCCGCGCGTGATCGAGAACACCGTGCGCGTGAAGCTGCCCGACGGCTTTCAGCGCGCCGAATTTTTGCAGCAAAAGGGCGCGGTCGATTTCATCTGCGACCGGCGCGAGTTGCGCGAAAAAATCGCCAAAGTGCTGGCGATGCTGCAGCGGCAGCCTGCGGACGCGGTGGCATGACCGGGCGCTGGGCCTAGGTAGAGAAGACCGAATACCGGACGCGAAGGACGCGAAGGGATCGCGAAGGACGCAAAAGAAACAGCCAAAGAATATTTTTGGCTTTTTCTGCGTCCTCTGCGGAATCTCTGCGTCCTCTGCGTCCGGCTGTTGACTTTTGCAGCGCAGCCAAATCCAATAGGCTGTTTGCGCTCGCCCGCATTGCGCCTATAGCTATCAACCCGATAGCAAACTCACCCCGCCAGCATCGCCGCGCCCGCGCCCAGCAGGCCAGCCTGCATCGAACCCAGCACGATGCCGGCGACCTGCAGAGCCACCACCAGCAGCAGCGGCGACAGATCGATCCCACCCACCAGCGGCAGGTGGCGGCGCAGGGGCGCCAGCATGGGTTCGCACAGCCGCTCGAAGACGTCGCGCACGGGGGTGCGGTTGCCGGTCCATGACAGCACGGCGGCGACGATGATCACCGCTGTGGCCACCGACACCGCCAGCTTGGCCACGCCCAGCAGCGCCAGCAGCGGCAGCACGCTCCAGCGGCCCAGGCCCAGCATGCCCACCAGCAGGCCGTATTGCAGCAGCTTCAGCAACCACGTCGCCAGCAGGCTGGCCACGTCCAGCGAGCCGCTGGACGGCACCAGGCGCTGCAGCGGCAGCACCAGCCAGTCCGACAGCGCCTGCACGAAGCGCCCCACCGGGTTGCCCATGGACATGCGCCGCCACCGCATGTACAGGCGCAGCAGGCAGGCGCCGCCGATCAGGGTGACGGCGATTTCGATCAGGAAAGCAAGAATTTGGTACAGCATGAACAAGCGGGAACGCGTGGCTTGCCAATGCCACGAAGGCAGACAGGCGCCAGAGCAGGGTTGCGTGCGATGATAGCGAGCCCTGACCCGTCCATGCGCTGCGCTTGCCACGGGCGCGCCGCTGGAGTGTCCGGACCATGCCGCCAGAACCGCTGACCCTTTCGTCCCTGCCGTTGTTTCCGCTGGGCACCGTGCTGTTTCCGGGCGGCACGCTGCCGCTGCGGGTGTTCGAGGTGCGCTATCTCGACATGATCGGCAAGTGCCATCGCGCTGGCGCGCCCTTCGGCGTGGTCGCGCTGGAGCACGGCCACGAAGTGCGCGCCGCCGGCGCGCCGCCCGAGCAACTGGCGCCCGTCGGCACGCTGGCGCACATCACCGCCCTGGAACAGCCCCAGCCCGGCCTGCTGGTGGTGCAATGCCGGGGCGAACAGCGTTTTCGCGTGGATCGACCCAGCCAGCTCAAACACGGGCTGTGGGTGGCCGACGTGACGCTGCTGCCGCCTGACGTGGCGCTGGCCATTCCCGACGACCTGCGGCACGCCGCCCGATGGCTGCGTCAGGTGCATGCCAACCTGCGCGTGCAATCGCCCGGCGCCCCCGTGCCGGCCGGCAGCAGCGCCGATTACGACGACTGCGCCTGGGTGGCCAACCGTTGGTGCGAGTTGCTGCCGCTGCCCGCCGCCGTGCGCCAGCACCTGATGAGCCTGGACAGCCCGCTGCTGCGGCTGGAGCTGGTGGCCGACGCGCTGGGCAAGGCCGGCATCGGCGCCCAACCCGGCTGACGCGCGGCGCGTGCATACGAAAGTGCGTTCAAAACGATAACAACCGTTCGGGCTGAGCCTGTCGAAGCCGCTGACGGCGCAGGCACTTCACCAAGCCTGTCATGAGCGAAGTCGAATGGCCTGTCATGAGCGAAGTCGAATGGCCTGTCATGAGCGAAGTCGAATGGCTCAGTGCCAACGGGTTCTCAACATTCGAACGCCAAGGGGCATCAGAACCGCACCGGCTGCGCCTGGTATTCGGGCACGCGCTGGTGCAGCCAGCCGCGCAGGTCCGCCGGGCCGGGCGCCGCGCCGGCCTGCGCCAGCCACGCCAGCACGGCGGCCGCCACGTCGTCCGCCGGCGGCGACACGCGCGCCACGCGCAGCTTGGGGTGCGGCGTGGGCTCGGTGGTCTCGTCGTCGGCCAGCAGTTCCTCGTACAGCTTTTCGCCGGGCCGCAGGCCAGTGAAGGCGATGGGCACCTCGGCCTCGGTCTTGCCCGACAGGCGGATCAGCAGGCGCGCCAGTTCGACAATCTTCACCGGCTCGCCCATGTCCAGCACGAAGATCTGGCCCGAGCGACCCATCAACCCCGCCTGCAGCACCAGTTGCGCGGCCTCGGGAATGGTCATGAAGTAGCGCACGATCTCGGGGTGCGTCACCGTCACCGGGCCGCCCAGTTCGATCTGCGTGGTGAACAGCGGCACCACCGATCCGCTGGAGCCCAGCACGTTGCCGAAGCGCACCGACACGTACTGCGTGCCCTCGAACTCGCGCGCTACCGCCTGCACCACCTGCTCGGCCAGCCGCTTGGTGGCGCCCATCACGTTGGTGGGGTTGACGGCCTTGTCGGTCGACACCA
Organism: Pseudomonadota bacterium; assembly: GCA_029780695.1. Lineage (GTDB taxonomy): Bacteria > Pseudomonadota > Gammaproteobacteria > Burkholderiales > Burkholderiaceae_C > Ottowia. Next base: position 125,380 of record JAKOYD010000035.1, on the reverse strand, counting down.
GCACGAAGCGCGCCGCGCCCACCTCGCCCGCCACGCGCGCGGCGTGCAGCGTGCCCAGCACGTTGGTGCGCAGCGCCTCGATCTCGTTGTGGGTCTCCATCAGCGGCACATGCTTGTAGGCCGCGGCGTGCAGCACCACGCCGGGCAGGTGCGCCAGGGCGATGGCGCGCAGGCGATCCGGCTCGCGCACGTTGGCGGTGTAGTACACGCCTTCCATGGCGGGGAAGGCCTGGCGCAGTTCCTGCTCCAGCCGGTAGGTGGCGTATTCCGACACATCGACGCAGACCAGCCGCGCCACGCCCAGCCGCGCCACCTGGCGGCACAGCTCCGACCCGATGGAGCCGCCCGCGCCCGTCACCAGCACCGTCTGGCCGCTGAACAGCGCGGCCAGGCCGCGCGCGTCCAGCTGCACCGGTGTGCGGCCCAGCAGGTCTTCCAGCCGCACCTGGCGCAGCCGGGTGGCCGCGCCGGGGCGCAGCAGTTCGTCGGCGGTGGGCAGCGTCAGCAGGTTCAGCCCGCTGCCCGACCAGCGCATCAGCACGTCGCGCCGCGCCAGATCGCCCGGCGCGCTGGCCAGCAGCACGGTGCCGGCCTGCTGCGCGCGCGCCAGCTGGTCGAGCGCTTCCACCCCGCCCAGCACGCGCACGCCCTGCACCGTGCGCCCCGCGTCCTGCGCGCGCGGCGACGCGATGCCGACCACCTGCCAGCCCTCCACGCCCTTGAGCGTGCGCAGCGCCTGGTCGGCCTCGTCGATGGTGCCGACGATGAGCAAGGGCTGCAGCGCCGCCGCCGGCCGCGCCTGGGCCTGCGTGTATTCGGCCAGCGTGCGCCAGGTGGCGCGCGCGCCGGCCAGCGCCAGCAGGGCCAGCACGCCGCTGATGAGAAACACCGAGCGCGGAAACCCCTGCGGGCGCGAGCCCATCACCACCGCCGTGGTCAGCAGCGCGCCCAGCGCCACGCCGCCCGCCAGCTGGCGCAGGTCGGCCAGGCCCACGTAGCGCCACGACTGGCGCGGCACGCGCGCCAGCAGCAGGCCCACGGCCATGCACAGCAGCGCCAGCGGCGTGGTCTGCAGCGCCTGGTCGCGGTACGGCTGTGGCACCGTCAGGTTGAAGCGCAGCCAGAACGCGGCCCACCACGCCAGCACGATCAGCACCAGATCGGGCAGCCAGCTCTTGCTGCGCAGGCCTTTCCCCCACCCGCTCAGCATGGCGGATTCCTGTGGGTCGAGGTTGAAGTTGCTACAGTGTTCATAGCTGTCCGCGCTGGATGGGCAAGCGCAGGCGTGTGATTATGCGTTGGATGAACCGTGTGGCGCGGCGGGTCTGCGCGCTGGCCAGCCCAGCGGCCTGCCCGCGATTCATTTCAGCAGCGCCCGCAACGTGTCCAGCAGGATGCGCACATCGCCCCCCACGCTGCGGCGCGCCACGTAGTCCAGGTAATAGCGCTGCTTGACGGGCATGACCTGCTCGACATAGGTGCGCTCCGGGTCCGCGCTGGCGGCCAGCAGGCGCTCTTCGTCGCGGAACTCGATTGCCGCGCGGTCGGTGATGCCGGGTCGCACGCTGAGGATCTGGCGGCGCACGTCGTCGGCATACAGCGCCATGTAGCGCGGCACCTCGGGCCGCGGGCCGACCAGGCTCATGTCGCCGCGCAGCACGTCGATCAGCTGCGGCAGCTCGTCCAGCTTGGCGCGGCGCAGCCAGCGGCCGGCGCGGGTGATGCGCGCATCGCTGCCGGCCGTGATCTGCGGCCCGGCGCCGTCGTGCAGGTGCATGGTGCGGAACTTGTGGATGCGAAACAGCGCCCCGCCGCGCCCCACGCGCTGCTGCCTGAACAGCGCAGGGCCGGGCGAATCCCACCGCACCCACAGCGCGATGGCCGCCATCACCGGCAGCGCCAGCGGCAGCGCGGCCAGCGTCAGCGCCAGGTCCATGGCGCGCTTGGCGGCAGCGCTGCGGGTGTTCACGCGCCGCGCTTTCTCATCTTTTGATAGCTGCCTGCGCTGATCAGGCAAGCGCTGGCGCCCGATTTGGCTGGCAACCACCGCACGCTCATCGCACGCAGGCCCGCAGCGCGGCGATGACGCGCGACTGCTCGTCGTCGCTCATGGCGGTGAACAGCGGGATGCTGAACATGCGCTGGTACGCGGCTTCGGCCACCGGAAACTGCTCGGGCGTCAGCCCATAGCGATCGCGCCAGTAAGGCTGCCGGTGCAGCGGCACGTAATGCACGCTGGTGCCGATGCCGGCGTCGCTCAGCGCCTGGATCACTTCGTTGCGCGTCACGGTCGCGGCGTCGGACAGGCGCAGCACGAACAGGTGCCACGCGTGCGCATCGCCCGCCGGCGCGTCGGCGGGCAGCAGCAGCGGCAAATCGCGCAGTTCGTGCAGATAGCGCGCCGCCAGTTGCTGGCGCCGCTGCACAAAGGCGGGCAGCCGCGCCAGCTGCACGCGGCCCAGCGCGCCGGCCATGTCGGTCATGTTGTATTTGAAGCCGGGCGCGACGATTTCGTAATACCACGCGGGCGTGCGGCTGCTGAAGCGGTCGAACGCGTCGCGGCTGATGCCGTGCAGGCGCATCACCCGCATGCGCGCGGCCAGCGCGGCGTCGCGCGTCACCACCATGCCGCCCTCGCCGGTGGTCATGGTCTTGTTGGCGTAAAAGCTGAAGACCGCGGCAGCGCTGGCCAGTTGGCCGATGAGCGCTCCGTTTAGGGTAGTGGGCAGCGCGTGCGCCGCGTCCTCCACCACCTGCAGTCCGTGGCGGCGCGCGATGTCGAAGATCGCCGCCATGTCGCACGCCAGACCGCCGTAATGCACCGGCAGGATGGCCTTCGTCCGGGGCGTGATGGCGGCCTCGATGGCGGCGGGGTCGATGTTGAGCGTGACCGGGTCCACGTCCACCAGCCGCGCGTCCGCGCCCAGGTAGCGCGCCACCTCCACCGTGGCGGTGAAGGTCAGCGTCGGCGCGATCACCTCGTCGCCGGGGCCGATGCCGATGGCCTCCAGCGCCAGGTGCAGGCCGGCGGTGGCCGAGTTGACGGCGATGGCGTGCAGGCCGCCGCCCAGGTACGCCGCAAATTCCTGCTCGAACGCCTTCGTCTCCGGCCCCGTGGTGACCCAGCCCGAGCGCATGGCACGCGCCACGGCGTCGATCTCGGCGTCGGTAATGTCGGGGCGGGCGAAGGGGATGAAGGATTCGTTTTTCAAAGCCAAATCAGCCTCCAGCGCTTGCCAATAGCGCGTGAACAGCTATCATTTTGTTAGCGCGTCAGGCGGCTCCAGCGCTGCCCCGCGTTGCGCCGCAGCAGCACGTCCAGCAGGCCGCGCCAGGTGCCCACGCCATAGCCCAGATGATAGGCGGCGATGACCCCCGGCAGGCGCGCCAGCGTGCCCGCATCGCCCGCCTGCCGCGCCGCCGCCAGCGATGCGCCGGCCACGTACGCGGCATAGGCGGCCAGCAGCAGCGCCAGCGGCCACGGCCACCAAGGGGCGATCAGCGTGCCGCCGGCCAGCGCGGCCACGAACAGCGCCGGCACCAGCTGGCGCAGCGATCCGGGCTGCCGGTGCTTGCGCATCACAAACGGCCGCCAGTAGCCGTATTGCATCTGCTGGTTGAACAGCTGGCGCACGCTGCCGCGCGGCTGGTAGAGCGAGCGGATGCGCGCGCTTTGCCACAGCCGCGCGCCGGCCAGGCGCAGGCGCAGGTTGTGTTCGTCGTCCTGGTTGCGGACCAGCTGTTCGTCGAAGCCGCCAAAGCGATCGAACGTGGCGCGCGGCCAGCAGCCCAGGTAGACGGTGTCCACCGGCCCTTCGTACGCCCGGTCGCGCGAGCGCGCGCCGCCCACCACCCAGCGGCTCTGAAACGCCGCCGCCACCGCGCGCCCCATGGCGCCCTGCCCGCGCGCCACCCAGGGGCCGCCCACGTTGTCGGCGCCGGTGCGCGCCAGCGCGGCCAGGCTTTGTGCGATGTAGTCGGGCGCGAATTCGGTGTGAATGTCGAAGCGCACGATGACGGCGCCGCGCGCCTGGGCCAGCGCGGCGTTCAGGCCGGTGGACACGATGCGGCCCGGGTTGTCGATCAGTCTCAGGCGCGCATCCTGCGCGGCGCGCTCGGCCAGCCGTTCGCGCGTGCCGTCGTCGCTGCGGCCATCGGCCACCAGCACTTCCAGCTGCCAGCCAGGCGGCAGCTGCTGGGTCAGCGCGCTGTCGCAAAAGGCGTCGATGGCGGCGCGCTCGTTGCGGCAGGGGGCGATGACGCTGACGAGTGGCGAAGTGTCGTCGGTCGGCGCGAAATGGGGCGCGCCTTGTGCCGGGCGTGTGGGCGAATTCACGGCCGCAGCCCCTCACCCCTGCCCTCTCCCCAGAGGGGCGAGGGAGTCCATGCGGCGAACGGTTCACCCTGCGCACACCCGGCACGCCGCGCCGCGCCGGGCATCCTCTCGCGCAAGCGAGAGAGGGTTGGGTTGAGGGCACGGCGACGCATCATCGCGCCCCGCACGTGTGTTCATCCAGCAAGCGCCGATACATCGCATCCACCGCATCCATCTGCACGCGCCGGTCGCCCTGCTGCGCGATGCGCTCGGCATTGCGCGCGCCGGCCTCGCGGGCCTGCGCGTCGTCGTCGATCAGGCCGCCCCACACGCGCGCCAGCGCCGCCGCATCGCCCGCGGGCACCAGCAGCCGCGCGTCCAGCCAGTCTCGGTTGGCCGGCAGGTCGCTGGCGATCACGGCCAGGCCGCAGGCCATGCTTTCCAGCACCGACACCGACGTGGCGTCGCTGCGCGGCACGCTGACGGACAGCTTGCCGCGCGCCAACACTGCGGCCATGCCCGCGTCGTCCAGCCGGCCATGCACCTGCACCGCGTCGGCCAGCGCCAGCCGTTTGATCTGCGCCCGCAGCGCGGCTTCCTGCGATCCGCCGCCCAGCAAGTGCAGCCGCGCCTGCGGATGGGCGGTGCGCACCTGCGCGAAGGCGTCCAGGAGGGTGCCGATCTCGTAATTGGGCTCCCAGCTGCGCAGGCTGACGGCGTCAAAACCCGGCTTGTCGGCCCAGGGCGCCGGGGCAAAGCGCGCGCGGTCCACGCCCCAGTGGATCAGCTCGGTGCGCACGCCGGGCGCCAGCGCGGTCGCGGCGGCCAGCAGGTCGGCCGAATCGCCGGTCACCACGTCGGCCTGGCGCAGCGTCCACGCCGTCAGCCGGCGCTTGAGCGCGCTTTCGCGCGGCGTCAGCAGCAGGTCGCTGCCCCAGGCGGTCATCACCAGCGGGCAACGGGTCCCGCGATGCGCGCGCGCCGCCAGATAACCGTACGACGTAACGTAGTGCGCGTGCACCAGGTCGGGTTGCAGCCGCGCCAGCGCGCGCCGCGCGGCCCCCACGCGAAACAGCCAGTCGGTCGAGCGGCGCACCGGCGGCAGTGTCACCTGCTCGATGCCGTCGATGGCCTGCGGCCGCGCCGTGACGAGCGACATGCGCCAGCCGCGCGCGCGCATCTCGGCCACCCAGCGCTGCACGTGCACGCTGATGGCATCGCCCAGCAGAACCAGATGGGGGGCTTGGGTCATGTCGGCTGAAAAATCCTTTGAACGCAAAGGGCGCGAAGGTCATGCAAAAGTCGCAGAAAAGAATTCATTGCTTCAAAAAAAATAGCTGCCAACGCTTGTACAGAAAGCGCCAAAGACATTTTTCATCAAAGTTTCTGCGCCTTTTGCGAACCCTCTGCGCCCTTTGCGTTCAAAAAATCCCTCTCCCCGCCCTGACGCATCCTTTCCAGCCACCGCGCATCCCCCTCGCGCACGTCGCCCACCACGCGCGCCGGGCTGCCGGCCAGCACGGCGAAGTCGGGGAACTGCCCGCGCACGCGGCTGTGCGCGGCCACCAGGGTGTCGTGGCCCAGGGTGGTGCCGGCTTCTACGGTGCTGTGCGGGCCGATGAAGCAGCGCTCGCCGATGGCGATGGGCGCGCGGATCACGGCCGCCTCCAGCGCCGCGCCCGACAGCCCGGCCGCCACGCGCACCGCGCGGTGCGTGCTGTGGCTGACGATGCTGACGCAGTTGGTGATCTGCGTGCCGCGGCCGATGGTGACGCCCGCGCTCGCTTCGATGTAGTTGAAGTGGCCGATGAACACGTCGTCGCCCAGCGCCAGGCCGGCTTCGTGCTCGATGCAGGTGGTGGGCGAGATGCGCGTGCCGGGCAGCGCGGCGCCGTCCGCCGCGCGTTCGCCAAACAGCATGCGAAAGAACAGCGCATGCCACAGCCGCCGCCGCCAGCGGTTGGCCAGCGCGCGCAGGGCCACGCTCATGCCCGCGCCTCGCCCGCGGCCGCGCCGCGCGCCGGAATGTGCGGCCAGTGCGCCAGCCGCCAGAAGTAGTAGCCGAAGTAAATCACCATGCCCGCCGACACCGCCCAAGCCCCCCGCAACAAGCCGCCCGTCCACAAGCCCCAGGCCAGGCACAGCAGAAACACCGCCTGCCCCACCAGCGCCAGCCTGAACGCCCAGCGCTGGCCGTGCCAGGCCATGGTCACCACCGCCAGCGGCGCGGCGACAAAGTGCGCGGCGATGTACGGCGCCAGCGCGCGCGCCAGCTCGCCCGCGTCGCGCCACGGCGCACCAAACGCCCATTCAAACAGGCGCGGCCCCGCCAGCGCCAGCAGCGCCATCAGCCCCAGCGCCGGCAGCGCCAGCACGGCCATGGTCTGGCGCACCGCACGCTGCGCCTCGGCCGGGGCCGATTGTGTCAGGCGCGGGTACAGCGCCTGCGACACCGCCGAGCCGACCAGCGTGGCCGGCGCCTTCAGGTAGCGCAGCGCCAGCCCCCAGAAGCCCGCCGCCGCCTCGCCCGACCAGGCAATCAGCAGCGCCACCGCCAGCGCGTCCTGCAGCGTGCCCAGAAAGGCGTGCGGCGTGTTCAGCAGCGGAAAGTCGCGGTAGCGGCGCGCCACGCCGCGCAAGGCTGCGGCCGGCACCTGCCACAGCGCGCGCCAGCCGCCCGGCGGCGCCCTGCGCGCCAGCCACAGCGCGGCCAGCAGCACGGCCACGACCGGCCCCAGCACCAGCGCCCAAGCCGCGTCGGCACCCGCCGCCTGGCCCCGGCCGGCGCGCCAGATCGCCAGCCCCAGCGCCGTCTGCAGCAGCGCCGCGCCGGCGTACTGCACGAAGCGGCTGGCGGCCAGCGACCGATATGCCTCGGCCCGGTTGGCCCACAAACTGAAGACCTGCAGCAGCCCAGCCGCCGCCACCGACAGCGGCAGCGCCCACGCCACCGGCAGCCGCCCCGCCACGTGCAGCGCCCACGCCAGCGGCACGCTCAGCAGCGTCACCGCCAGCCCGATGCGCAGCGCCAGCGCCAGCAGCGCCGTCGCTTCGGCATCGTCCTGCGCCATCGGCAGCGCGTATTCGTAGCGCGCGCAGGCCACCACGGCCACGCTGGCGGCGATGGTCGAAAACGCGGTGAACAGGCCAAACGCCTCGGGACCGAACAGGCGCGCCAGCGCCGGCCCCAGCAGCAGCGGCACCATTTGCGCCAGCGCGCCGCCGGTCAGCAGGGTCAGGGTGGCGCGCAGCATGGGCGATGGGGTGGTGTGGAAAGGGTGCGGCGCATGCACCCGCTTCAATATGACCCGTGCGCCGCGTGGCGCACCGGGCCAGCGCCGCGCGGGTCGGCAGACGCGCCGGGCAAGCCGCCTAAAATTGCTCTTTTCGCGTGAGCACGGCCATTATCGGCCACGGGGCTCACCGCGCCCTCTCCCCATTCCTTCCTTTCCGCGATTCACCGTGACCCAGACCCCGCCCACCGACGACCTGCCACAAGACGAAAACAAGCTGATCGCCGAGCGGCGCGACAAGCTGAAGGCGCTGCGCAGCGCCGGCGGCGTGGCCTTCCCCAACGATTTCAAGCCCAAGGACCGCGCAGCGCCCCTGCATCAAGCGCATGGCGCTATCGAAAAAGAAGCGATGGCGGCCGCCGAGCCGGTGCATGCCAGCGTGTCGGGCCGCATGATGCTCAAGCGCGTGATGGGCAAGGCCAGCTTCGCCACGCTGCAGGACGCCACCGGCCGCATCCAGATCTACGTGGTGCGCGACGACGTGGGCGAGGACACCTACAACGCCTTCAAGCACTGGGACCTGGGCGACATCGTGGCCGCCGAAGGCCATCTGTTCAAGACCAAGACGGGCGAGCTGTCGATCCACGCCTCGTCGATCCGCCTGCTCACCAAGAGCCTGCGCCCGCTGCCCGACAAGTTCCACGGCATGCAGGACCAGGAACTGAAATACCGCCAGCGCTACGTCGACCTGATCATGGACGAGGCGGCGCGCACGCGCTTTGCCGCGCGCAGCAAGACGCTGGCCGCCATGCGAGGCTTCATGACCGGCCACGGCTTCATGGAAGTCGAGACGCCCATGCTGCACCCGATTCCGGGCGGCGCCAACGCCAAGCCCTTCGTCACCCACCACAACGCGCTGGACCAGCAGATGTTCCTGCGCATCGCGCCCGAGCTGTACCTCAAGCGTCTGATCGTCGGCGGCTTCGAGCGCGTGTTCGAGATCAACCGCAGCTTCCGCAACGAAGGCATCAGCGTGCGGCACAACCCCGAATTCACGATGATGGAGTTCTACGCCGCGTACTGGAACTACCAGGACCTGATGACGTTCACCGAACAGCTGCTGCGCGACACCGCGCAGCAGGCCGTCGGCTCGCTGCAGCTGTCCTACCAGGGCCGCGCGGTCGACCTGAGCCAGCCGTTTGCGCGCCTGACCATCCGCGAAGCCATCCACGCGCACACCGACATCGGCGCGCATGTGGACGACGCCGCCGAACTGACCCGCCGCCTGAAGAAGCTGGGCCTGACCGAAGAAAAAGACAAGTTGAGCGCGCGCAGCCTGGCCAGCCTGCAGGTGATGTACTTCGAGGAAGAAGTGGAGCAGCACCTGTGGGCGCCCACCTTCATCATGGAACACCCCACCGAGATCAGCCCGCTGGCGCGCGCCAACGACCAGCGGCCCGAGGTGACCGAGCGCTTCGAGCTCTACATCACCGGCCGCGAGATGGCCAACGGCTTCAGCGAGCTGAACGACGCCGAGGACCAGGCCGCGCGCTTTGCCGCCCAGGCCAGCGCCAAGGATTCGGGCGACGACGAGGCCATGTTCTACGACGCCGACTTCGTGCGCGCGCTCGAATACGGCATGCCGCCCACCGGCGGCTGCGGCGTGGGCATCGACCGCTTCATGATGCTGCTGACCGACAGCCCCAGCATCCGCGACGTCATCCTGTTCCCGGCGCTGCGGCAGGAAGCCTGAGCGCTGCGGGCCGCGCCTGACTTACTCCCTCTCCCTCTGGGAGAGGGTTGGGGTGAGGGCCAGCGGCGCATCAGCCAAGACGCACCCTGAAGGCCACGCTCACCCGCGCCCCCACCCGCGCCGCCGTCTTGGGGATGCCGTGGTCGTGCGTGAACTGCGAGGCGTGGCTCATCACCAGCACGCTGCCGGCTTCGAGGCAGATGCGATGGGCGCTGCCGCCGCGCTTGGGCTTGATCAGCATGTCGCGCGGCGCGCCGAGCGACACGATGGCGATGGGCTGGCCCGGCGCCAGGTCGTGCACGCGGTCGTTGTGCAGGGCCACGCTGTCGCGCCCGTCGCGGTACAGGTTGAGCCCCGCGCGCGTGTAGGGCGCGGACGCCACCGACTGCACCGCCGCCAGCGCGGCGTCGATGCACGGCGGGCGGTCGGGGTCGGCCAGCGACACGCTGGACATCAGGCGCGGCACGTCGACGATGCGGTCGTACATCGGCCGCCGCTCGCTGCGCCAGGGCACCAGCGGCAGCAGCGCGGCCAGCCATTCGGCCGCCACGTCCGGCGGCACCACGCCGGGGTGGTGGCGGATGCCACCTTGGGCGTCGTGCACCAGGGTCAGCGCTTCGTCGGCGAACAGCAGATACTGTGAATTCATACAGCCCATGCTAACGCTGCGCGGGCTGTCGCGCAAGGGGGACGGGCGGCGTTCGGGGGGCTACGGATCCGCGCGCAACGCCCGCAGTTCACCAAAGTCCAGCGCCTCGGCCGGCCAGTCGGCGGCGCTGGCCGGCAGGCACACGCCGCGCGACAGCAGCAGCGCCGCGCGCATCACCCCGGCGTGCGTCACCCAGACGGCGTCGCGCCCGCTGGCGCGCCAGTCGTCCCAGGCGGCGCCCACGCGCGCCATGAAGTCGCGCACCGGCTCGCCCCGCCCGCCTGGCGGCGCGTTGGCGAAGTCGGCCAGCCAGGCGTCGAATTCAGCGCGGCCGACGTCGGCCCAGCGGCGCCCTTCCCAGGCGCCGAAGTCCATTTCGCGCAGGCGCGGGTCGATTTGCGGCGTCAAATCAGGCCGCAGCGCTTGCAGCGACTGCGCCAGCTGCTCGCAACGTTGTAGCGGCGAAGTGAAAATGGCGATGCCCTGCGGCAAGGCGGCCGCGGCCGCATCGGCTGCCGCGCGCGTGGCAGCCGGGTCGGCGCGCAGGTCGCTGGCGCCGTAGCACAGGCCAGTTTCCGCCAGCACCGGCGCGTGGCGCAGCAGCCAGAGCCTCATGGCGACGCCGCCAGCGCCAGACCCAGCAGCAGCGCCAGTTCGCACACCTGCTGCGTGGCGCCCAGCGTGTCGCCGGTAAAGCCCTGCAGGCGGCGCGCCAGCAGCCGGCGCAGGTAGCCCAGCGCCAGCGCCCACAGCACCCCGGCCGCCAGCAGCGCCCACCCACCCAGCGCCCACGCCAGCAGCACCAGCGCCGACAGCGACCACGCCATGCCGGTGGCGATGCCGCCCGGCGATATCGCATCGGCCAGCGGCTTGGCCTTGCTGCCGTCGGCCTCGCCCACATAGGGCAGGCGCCGCATCACGTCGAGCGGCGCGGCGCGCGACAGCACGTGTGCGCCCAGCACGGCCGCGGCGGCGGCACCCGCGCCGCGCTGGGCCAGCAGCGCGGTCAGCGCCACCTTCAGCCCCAGCGCCAGCAGCAGCGTGACGGTGCCGTAGCTGCCGATGCGCGAATCCTTCATGATCTGCAGCGCGCGCTCGCGCGTCAGCCCGCCGCCCAGGCCGTCGGCGGTGTCGGCCAGGCCGTCTTCGTGAAAGGCGCCGGTGAGCCACACCGTGGCCGCCGTCGCCAGCCCGGCCGCCACCAGCGCGCCCAGCGGCCCCGGCGGCAGCCAGCGCAGCCCCGCCGCCAGCACGAGCGCCGCCGCCGCGCCCACCACCCAGCCCACGCCCGGAAAGTGCCCGGCGCTGGCGCGCAGCATGGCCGGGCTGTAGCCCACCCAGTCCGCCAGCCGGCCGGTGACCGGAATGCGGGTGAAGAACTGCAGCGCAAGCAGGAAGTGGCGCAAGGCCTGGACCGGTCTCATACGCATGGATTCATGGCCGCAGCGCTTGCCAGACAAGTGCCCGCAGCTATCGTTTTGATATCAACCCTTGTCACTGACGCCCGCCGATTCAAAGCTGGCCATCTCGTTCAGGATGCGGCAGGCCGATTCCAGCAGCGGCCAGGCCAGCACCGCACCGCTGCCCTCGCCCACCCGCAGGCCCATGTCCAGCAGCGGCTCGGCGGCCAGCATCTGCAGCAGCCGCGCGTGGCCGCGCTCGTCGGATCGGTGCGCAAACACGCAGCGCTGCAGCACGTGCGGCGACAGCCGCGCCGCCACCAGCACCGCGCTGCTGGCGATGAAGCCGTCGACCACGATCACGCGCCGCTCGGCCGCCGCCTGCAGCACGCTGCCGACCATGGTGGCGATCTCGAAGCCGCCCAGCGCGGCCAGCGCGTCCAGCGGCTCGGTGGCACTTGCGTTGGCGGCCAGCGCCTCGCGCAGCACCGCCGTCTTGCGCGCGATGCCGGCCGCGTCCAGCCCGGTGCCGGCACCGGTGACTTCACCCACGTCGATGCCGCCCAGCCTCGCCGCCAGGCAGCTGGCGGGCGACGTGTTGCCAATGCCCATCTCGCCCAGCAGCAGCGCGTTGCCGGGCAGGCGTTTAACGATATCGATGCCATTGGCGATGGCCTGCGCGCACTGCGCCGCCGTCATCGCCGGGCCGGCGCTCATGTCGGCCGTGCCGGGCGCTATCTTGTGGCTGATCAGCCCAGGCGCTGATTCGAAGTCGTGCCGCACGCCGCAGTCGACCACCGTCTGCGCGATGCCGTGCTGGCGCGCCAGCACGCTCACCGCCGCGCCGCCGGCCAGGAAGTTGCCCACCATCTGCCAGGTCACGTCGCTCGGGTAGGCCGACACGCCGCGCGCCGCGATGCCGTGGTCGGCCGCAAACACCACCAACTGCGGCGCGACCAGGCGCGGCTCGGTCGTGCCCAGGATCATGCCCAGCCGCAGCGCCAGCGCCGCCAGCCGCCCCAGCGCGCCGTGTGGCACGGTCTTGCGGTCGATGCGGTGCTGCAGGGCAGCGGCAAGTGCGGGGTCGTGCAGGTCGTCGACGGCGGGCAGAGCGGGCGCCGATTGGTGGCGCAGCAAGCGGCTCATTGCTCACCCCCCTCGCCCGTCATGCCCGCGCAGGCGGCAATCCATGTCGGTCGCACCGTCGGGATGGTCGATGGGTGCATGGATTGCCGCCTGCGCGGCAATGACGGCGGGTAGGCGTGAGTGGGTTTAGTGGAAGTCATGGATGAAGGCGGTTGGGTTGCCATGCGGTCGCGGCGTCAGCCGATCAGCGACGCCAGCGCGCCGGGTGCAAACGCCCGTTCGATCTCGGCGGCCAGGCCGTCGAACACCGCGTCGAGCGACGGCGCCCGCGCGCCGAACAGCGCGTGCAGCACGGCGGCGTCTTCGAACAGGCCGTGCAGGTACACGCCCAGCACGTTGCCGGCGGCGTTCTGCCAGGCCAGGCCGGGGACGACGTCGCGCGCCACGTCGCCCTGGGCGGCCATGGCGGGGTGTTGCGCGGTCTGGCCGGCGTGTATTTCGTAGCCGACCGCGGCGACGCCCGACAGCGCCGACCACGCGCCGGCCACATCGCCAAAGCGGGCCTGCGTGCGGCGCAGGGTCTTGTCGGGCTCGAAGCTGGTGACCAGCGGCAGCAGCCCCAGGCCCGGCGCGTTGCCCAGCGATTCCACCCCGTGCAGGTCGATCAGCGCTTCGCCCAGCATCTGCAGGCCGCCGCAGATGCCCAGCACGCGGCCGCCGCGCGCGGCATGCTGCGCGATGGCCGCGTCCAGCCCCTGCGCGCGCAGCCACGCCAGGTCGGCGGCGGTGGCCTTGCTGCCGGGCAGGATGACGGTGTCGGCGCCGTGCAGCGCGGCGGGGGTGCGCGCCCAGGTCAGCGTGACGCCGGGCACGTTCTTCAGCGGCTGGAATTCGTCCAGGTTGCTGATGCGCGGATAGGCGATGACGGCGATGCGGCGCGGCACGGTTTCACTATCATTACCATAGCTGCCGCCGCCTGTTGGTAAAGCGCTGGCGGCCGATTCCGCTTGAAGCGGTGCGTGCGCCTGCGTCGCCGCTGCGTCGAACACGCCGTCCTCCTCGGGCAGCCCATGGCCGAAGCGCATGGGCACCACCGCCACGGTGGGCACGCCGGTCAGCGCCTGCAACTGCTCCGGCGCCGGGGCCAGCAGGCTCGCATCGCCGCGGAACTTGTTGAGCACGAAGCCGGCGATGCGCGCGCGGTCGCCCTCTGGCAGCAGCGCCCAGGTGCCGTACAGGTGCGCGAAGGCGCCGCCGCGGTCGATGTCGGCCACCAGCAGGCAGCGCGCATCGGCGTGGCGCGCCACGCGCAGGTTGACCACATCGCTGTCCATCAGGTTGATCTCGGCCGGCGAACCGGCGCCTTCGATCACCACCACGTCGTGCTCGGTGCGCAAGGCATCCAGCGCGGCGGCGATCTGCGGCCACACGTGGGCGCTGCGCCCGCGCCACGGCAGCGCCGTCAGCTCGCGGCTGACCTGCCCCATCAGCACCACCTGGCTGTGCGTGTCGGCCTCGGGTTTGAGCAGCAACGGGTTCATGCGCACGTCGGGCACGGCGCGCGCGGCCAGCGCCTGGAAGTACTGCGCGCTGCCGATTTCGCCCATGCGCCCTTCGGCGGCGGGCACCACGCGGGCGTTGTTGCTCATGTTCTGCGCCTTGAACGGCGCCACCTTCAGGCCCTGCTGGGCGTAGTGGCGGCACAGCGCGGTGGCCAGCCAGCTCTTGCCGGCGCCGCTGCTGGTGCCCAGCACCATCACGCAGCGGGCGGTCATGCCGGCACCTCGCAGCGCAGGGCGCGCAACAGGGCGTCCTGCGTGGCGGGCGCTGCCACCGACAGGCGCACGTGGCCGGGCAGGCCAAAGCTGGCGCAGTCGCGCAGCTTGAAGCCCTGGCGGCGCAGGCCGTCGAGCCATGGATTCATGCTACTTCGCCCTCCAGCGCTGACCCGGTCTTCGGGTACAGCTACAAAAAAGTTAGCGTCCGACGGCAGCACCTGCCAGCCTTCGGCGGCCAGCAAACGCATCTGCCGCGCCTTCCAGGGCCGCAGCGTGGCGCGGCAGTCGGCCAGCCAGTCGTGCGCGTCCACGCTGGCCCAGCACTGCAGCAGCGCCACGCCGTGCGCGCCCAGCGGCCACGACGGCGCCAGCGCGCGCACCCGGGCCAGCAGCGCAGGGTCGGCAGCGCGCGGGGCGATGGCGTAGGCAGCGCGCACGCCGGTCAGCCCCAGCGCCTTGTTGGGCGTGACCAGCTGCCACACGCGCTGCAATGCGTCACCCTGCAGCGACGGCGTGCCGTCCAGCCGCAGCGGCTCGTAGGCCTGGTCCAGCACCAGCGTCTGCCCCGCGCGCAACGCGGCCACCTGCGCGGCCAGGCCCGGCTGCGCCTGCCCGAGCGGGCTGGACGGCTCGCACGCCCACCGCAGCGCGGCCTGCGCCGGGTCGGCCACGCGCCGCAGGCCGGCCGCCTGCGCGGCGCGTGCGTAGTCGCCATAGGCATGCCGCGGCAGCCACACGCCCGCGCCCTGCCCCGCCTGCAGCGCCACGGCCACGCTGATGCGCTGGATGAATTCGCTGCCGCTGGCCGCCACCACGATGCGCCCCGGCGCCACGCCGTGCCACGCCGCCAGTTGCACGACCAGCGCCGTGTACGCCGGGTCGGGGTAATGCCGCGCGTCGACCGCGCGCAGCGCCTGCACCGTGGGTGCGTGCGGGCCGCAGGCGTTGGCGTTGCTCGACAAATCGTGCAGCGGCACGCCCAGCGCGTCGGGGCCGCCGTGAATCGCTTCCATATTCATAGCTGCCTGCGCAGATGGGACAAGCGCCAGCGGCCCATTCGGTTCAGGCAGCCGGTTCACAGCAGCACCCCCAGCCACACCGCGCACGCCAGCAATGTGGCCGCCAGCACCGCGCGGCTGGCGATGGCGCAGGCGCGCACCGTGTCGGCGGCGGCGGGCGCGCGGCCTTCGGGGTTGAGCGTGTAGACGCCCGGCTTGCGCAGGTGCACGCCCAGCGCAATGGCCATGGCCGCCATCGGCCAGCCGCCGTTGGGCGACGGTGTGCGCGTGGCCTCGGCCGCCAGCCGCCCCGGCCCCTGCGCGCCGCCCAGCAGCGCGATCAGCGCCGCCGTGATGCGCGCGGGCACCCAGGCCAGCACGTCGTCGGCGCGCGCCGCCCACTTGCCGGCCCAGGTCCAGTCGCGCCCGCCGCGCTCGCCGCGATAGCCCCACATGGCGTCGGCCGTGTTGGCAAAGCGGAACAGCGCCGCCCCCGGCAGCCCCAGCAGCACGAACCAGAACAGCGGCGCCACCACCGAATCGTTCAGGTTCTCGGCCAGCGATTCGATGGCGCTTTCGCGCACCTGGTGCGGCGACAGCTCGCGCACGTCGCGGCTCACCAGCCGCGCCAGCTGCGCGCGCCCGGCGTCCAGCGATTCACCCAGCGCCCGCTCCACGCCCAGCACCTCGTCGTGCAGCATGGCCCAGGACAGCAGCGGCTTCAAAAACAGCCCCAGCGCCAGCGCCGCCAGCCACGCCGGCTGCGACAGCACCCACGCCTGCAGCAGCCACGCCGCTGCAAAAATCGCAGCAGCCGCACCGCACCAGGACAGCGCCGCGAACCAGAACACCCTTGCATCGGACAGCACGCGCGGCGCCCCCGCGCGCGGCGCCAGCCGCTCGCCCGCCCAGGCCAGCCAGCGCCCCATCCACGCCACCGGATGCCAGCGCAGCGCCGGCTCGCCCAGCAGCCGGTCGATGGCGATGGCGAGCGCGGGTGCCAGGGCCAGCAGCAACGCGTTGGCGTCGCCCAACGATGCGAACCCGTTTGTCAAAGCCTCTCGTCCATGCCCGGCACGCTGGCGCGGCCGTGAATGCCCAGCCGCTCGAACAGCACGCGGTCCGCGCCGACATCGGGGTTGCCGGTGGTCAGCAGTTTTTCGCCGTAGAAGATGCTGTTGGCGCCGGCCAGAAAGCACAGCGCCTGCACCGCTTCGCCCATCTGCTGGCGGCCGGCCGACAGGCGCACGCGTGCAGCGGGCATGGTGATGCGGGCCGCGGCGATCATGCGGACGAACTCGAACGGGTCCAGATCGGGCTGGGCGGCCAGCGGCGTGCCTTCGACCTTGACCAGGTGGTTGATGGGCACGCTTTCGGGCACCTCGGGCAGGTTGGCCAGTTGCGCGATCAACGCCGCGCGCTGGCGGCGCGATTCGCCCATGCCGACGATGCCGCCCGAGCAGACCTTGACGCCCGCGCCGCGCACGCGGTCCAGCGTGTCGAGCCGGTCCTGGTAGTCGCGCGTGCTGATGATGTCGCCGTAGAAGTCGGGCGCGCAGTCGAGGTTGTGGTTGTAGTAGTCGAGGCCGGCGTGCTTCAACCGCTCGGCCTGGCCGTCGGCCAGCATGCCCAGGGTGACGCAGGCTTCCAGCCCCACGTCCTTCACCGTGCGCACCAGCTCGGCCACGGCGTCGATGTCGCGGTCCTTGGGCGCGCGCCAGGCGGCGCCCATGCAAAAGCGCGTGGCGCCGGCGGCCTTGGCGGCCTGCGCGGCTTGCCGGACGGCGCCGCTTTCCATCAGCTTTTCGGCCTTCACGCCGGTGTCGTAGTGCACCGATTGCGGGCAGTAGCCGCAGTCTTCGGGGCAGCCGCCGGTCTTGACGGACAGCAGCGTGGCCAGCTCGACTTCGTTGGCGTCAAAGTGCTGGCGGTGCACCTGCTGCGCCTGCCACAACAGGTCGTTGAAGGGCAGGTTGAGCAGCGCTTCGATGTGGTCGACCGACCAGCGCTCGGTGCCCGTGGGCGGCGCGGGGCGCTTGTGCAGGGTGATGGCTTGCTCGGCGAGCACGGTTTGCGACATGCGGGGGTTCTCCTGGTGATGTGGGGGGTTAACGGATCAGGTCTTGCGGTGGCGCGCCGGTGCGCTCCAGTGCCAGCAGCCATTGCTTGCGCGGCAGGCCGCCGCCGTAGCCGGTCAGGCGGCCGTTGCTGCCGATCACGCGGTGACAGGGCACGATGACTGCGATCTTGTTCTGGCCGTTGGCGGCCGCCACCGCGCGCGTGGCGGTGGGCTGACCCATCTGCCAGGCTTGTTCGCCGTAGCTGCGGGTTTCGCCGTAGGGGATGTGCAGCAGCGCCTGCCACACGCGCTGCTGAAACGGCGTGCCGACGCAGTCGAGCGGCGTCTTGAAGCTTGTCTGCTGGCCGTTGAAATACGCGGCGATCTCTTCACCCAGCGCCCGCGTGCGCGCATCGGCGCCCGGCGTGGCGGCCGCGCCGGCGTGGCGCTCGACGGCGCGCCATTCGGCGTCGAGCCCCCGGGTGTGCTGGCTGAACTCCAGCAGACTCAGGCCGCGCGGCGTGAACAGCGCCACCATGTCGCCCAGCGGCGTGTCGTAATGGTGTTCGATCAGCGGTGCCATGGGGTCAGTCCTCGATGCCGCGCTGCGCCGGCACGCCGGCCTTGAAGGCGTGCTTGACCAGGGTCATCTCGGTCACCGTGTCGGCCACGTCGATGATCTCTTGCGGGCAACGTCGGCCCGTGAGGCACACGTGCACGTCCTTCGGTCGCTGCTGCAAAGTGTGTAGCACGTCATCTAATGGCAGCCAGCCGTAGATCAGCGGATAGGTGATTTCGTCCAGCACGACCAGGAAGTGCTGGCCGTCCAGGATGGCCGCCTTGGCCTTCTGCCAGCCGTCGCGCGCCAACTGGCCGGAATGGGCCAGGTCCTTGCTCTTCCAGCTGAAGCCGTCACCCAGCCCTTCGATGGGCAGGCCGATCTGCTCGAACATGCGGTGTTCGCCAAAGCGCGCCGTAGGCACCTTCATGAACTGGAAAATCTTCACCTGCTTGCCATGCACGTGCTGGCGGCCGAAGGCGCGCAGCGCCAGCCCGAAGGCGGCCGTGCTCTTGCCCTTGCCGTCGCCGGTGTTGACGATGACCAGGCCGCGGCGCTCACCCTCGGGGCGGTCGTGGCGCTTTTCGGTGGGCGGCTGTTCAATCTGCATGGATGCGCTCCTCAGGCGTGCGGGGCAGCGCCACCCAGTGGTCGTGCACCTGGTGGACGCCGATGCGCCCATCGAAGGCGGCCTGCAGCGCGACGTGCGTCGCGGCGCTGCCGCAGGGCCCATGGTGGGCGATGCGGCCCGCGCGCACGATCAGCAGATCGTCGGCCTGCAGGGCCATGCCCAGTTCATGCAGCACGCTGACCACGGTGCCGCCCGCGGCCACCAGCGCGCGCACGCTGCCCAGCCAGTCGGCCTGGTGCGGCGGGTCGAGGTGAGCCAGCGGCTCGTCCATCAGCAGCACCGGCGCCTCCACCGCCAGCGCGCGCGCCAGCAGCACGCGCTGGCGCTCGCCGCCCGACAGGTCGCTCAGCCGGCGCGCCTGCAAGTGCGCCACCTGCATGTCGGCCAGCGCGCGCTGCACGGCGGCATGGTCGGCGGCCGACGGCGGCGCCAGCCAGGCGCGGTGCGGCAGGCGGCCCAACAGCACCACGTCGTAGGCGATCAGGTCTTCGGCGCCCGCTTCGCCCTGCCCCAGCCAGGCCAGCTGGCGCGCGCGCTCGCGCGGCGGCCAGTCGGCCAGCGGTCGGCCGTGCAGCTGCACCGCCCCATCGGTCGGCAGCAGTCCGGCCATCACGCGCAGCAGCGTGGACTTGCCCGCGCCGTTGGGGCCGACGATGGCCGTCCAGCGGCCCGCGGGCAGGCGCAGGTCAATGTCGCCCAGGATGCGCGCCTTGCCGATGCGGGTGGCCGTGGACTGCAGACCCAGCGCGGCCAAGTGCGCAGCGTGGGCGGGGGTGCGCGCGTGGGTCATTGCTGCCCTCCGCGCCGTGTGCGGACGTACATCAGCCACAGCAGGTAGCTGCCGCCCAGCACCGCCGTCAGCACGCCCACCGGCAGCTCTTGCGGCGCGATGAGCACGCGCGACAGGATGTCGGCGCTGGCCAGCAGCAGCCCGCCGGCCAGCGCCGACAGCAGCACCAGCGGCCCATGCGTGACGCGCGCCAGCCCGCGCACCAGGTGCGGCGCGGCCAGGCCGACGAAGCCGATCAGCCCGGCCTGCGCCACCGCGGTGCCGGTGGCCAGCGCCAGCACGCCGATCAGCGTGGCGCGCAGCGGCGCCAGCGGCAGACCCAGGCTGTGCGCGGTGGCTTCGCCCAGGGCCAGCCCGTCCAGCACGCGCGCCGACGCCCAGGCCAGCAGCGCCAGCGGCACCAGCACGGCCGCCATCACGCCGCAGGCGTCCCAGCCGATGAGGCCGGTGTTGCCCAGCATGAAGGACAGCATGCCGGTCAGCACGTCGGGCGCGGCCAGGGTGACCAGGTCTTTCACCGCGCCCAGCACGTAACCCACCACCACGCCGGCCAGCAGCAGACGCAGCGTGTGCTGCACGCCCTGCGCCAGCAGCAGCGTCAGCAGCACGCCGCCCAGGGCGCCGACAAAGGCCGCGCCCGTCAGCCCCAGCTTGGCCACCCACGATGCGGCCGCCACCGGCGCGCCCCACAGCGCCAAGGCCACGGCCACCGCCAGCATGGCGCCGGAGGCGCTGCCCAGCAGAAACGGGTCGGCCAGCGGGTTGCGAAACAACCCCTGCGCCACCGCACCCGCCAGCCCCAGCAGCGCGCCCGCCAGCCAGGCACCCAGCGTGCGCGGCAGGCGAATGTCGGTCACGATCTGCCACGCCACGGGGTCGCGCGCGGCGCGCAGCAGGCTTTCGAAGCCGGTGCTGCCGACGCTGGCGCCGACGACGGCCGCCAGCAACGACAGCGCCAGCAGGCCCATGACCAGCACGGCGGCGCGCGAGCGCGGCGCGGCGGGCGCGCCGTCCCGCACAGCGTGCGCCATGCTGACGTCGGCACTGCTCAACGCGCGCGCTCCTTCAAGCCGTTGTCGGTGACGCAGCGGGCCATCAGGCGTGCAGCCTCTGGCATGCGCGGGCCGGGGCGCACAAGGATGTCGACCTCCTGCGCGTTGAACAAGCACACGCGCTGGCTGCGCACCGCGCGCAGGTTGCGCCAGCCGGGGCGGCGCGCGATTTCGCCGCCGCTGCGTTCGCCGGCCATGATCAGGTCAGGGTCGGCGCGCACCACCCATTCGGGGTTGATCTTGGGAAAAGGCCCCAGCTCCGGTCCCACCACGTTGACCAGCCCCAGCGCCTGCAGCATCTCGCCGATGAAGGACTGCGGCCCGGCAGCGTGCGGGCCGGCGCTGGCCTCGAAGTACACGCGCTGGCCGCGCAGCGCGGGCGGCAGCGATTGCGCGGCAGCGGCCACGCCGGCTTCAATGTCGCGCGCCACGCGCCCGGCGTCGGGCACGGCCAGCAAGTGGCCCAGTTTGCCGATGACGCGCTTCACATCGGCGCCGGTCTTGGGCTCCAGCGCCACCACCTTCACCCCCAGCGCGCGCAGGCGGTCGGCGGCGCGCGACGACGTGGCCATCAGCACCACGTCGGGCTTGAGCGCCACGATGGCCTCGATGGCCGGGTCCAGCCCGCCGCCGACCTGCGGCAGCTTCTGCACTTCGGGCGGCCAGTTGGAATAGCGGTCGACCCCCACCAGCCGCGCGCAGGCGCCAATGGCGCACACGGTCTCGGTCAGCGACGGCAGCACGCTGACCACGCGCTGCGGCGGCGTGTCGAAGCGCACCGCAACGCCCCGGTCGTCGGTGACTTCGTGGGCTTGGGCGGCGGATGTCAAGGCCAGCGCCAACAGCGCTGACAGGCATTTGCTTTTGCGCCCTCGTCCGCGTGCGGGAGAGGGTTGGGGTGAGGGTGCGGCGGAAGCGATGCAGGCGCGGTTCGCCCTCACCCCTGCCCTCTCCCAAGGGGAGAGGGAGAAAAACCGCAACTCAGTGTGCGCGATTGGCCAACGCAAACTCATGGCGCCCCCTTCAGGTACAGCGGCAGGCCCGCCGCCATCAGCGTGACGCGCTGGCACCTGGCGGCGACCGACTGGTTGAGCGTGCCCAGCGCGTCGACAAAGGCGCGCACCTCGCGCCCCAGCGGAATCACGCCGAGGCCGATTTCGTTGCCGACCAGCACGACGGGGCCGGGGCACGCCTCGATGGCTCTTGAAAGAATAGCTGAATGCGCTTGCCAGTCGGGCGCTGGCGGCCTGTTTTCTTCGGAATCTGCGGGCAGCGGCATGAGTTGTGCGGTCAGCCACAGCGTCAGGCAGTCGACCACGCGCAGTGTCTCGGCGCCACCCGCGTCGGCCAGGGCGCCTGGCAGATCGCGCGGCGCTTCAAGGGTCGCCAGGCCCGGCGCGCGCTGGGCGCGGTCGTGCTGGTGGCGGGCGATGCGCGCGCGCATTTCGTCGTCGTGCGCGGTGGCGGTGGCGATCAGCACGGCGCGGTGGCCGGGCGACTGCGCCAGCCATGCGGCCGCCAGCTGTTCGGCGCGGCGCGACTTGCCGCTCTTCTGGCCGCCCAGGATGAGTTCGGTGCGGGCGATGGCGAGCGGCTCAGCCATGCGCGTCCATCCATTGCATGACGATGCGGTGCAACTGCGCCGCGCCGTCGGTCAGCGCCGCCGGCCCGGGCTGCAGGATGTCGGCGGACTTGACCTCGAACAGCTGCCCGTGGCGCACCGCGGGCACGTCCTGCCAGCCGGTGCGTGCAGCCACCTTTTCGGGGCGGAACTTCTTGCCGCACCACGAGCCGATGACGATGTCGGGCGCGCGCCGCACGATTTCCAGCGGGTCGGCAATGATGCGGTGCTTGCCCAGCGGCTGGGGCGCCAGTTCGGGAAACACGTCGTCGCCGCCCGCGATCTGCACCAGCTCGGACACCCAGCGGATGCCGCTGATGGCGGGCTCGTCCCATTCCTCGAAGTAGACGCGCGGGCGGCGCTTTCCTTGGGCGATTCTGGCCTGCACCGCTTGATCCATCTGCGTCAGGCGCTCCTGATATTGCAGCAGCAGCGCCTGGCCCCGGTCCGCCGCGCCGACCATGGCCGCCACCTGCGCCAGCATGTGAAAGATCTGCGCCACGCTGCGCTGGTTGAAGATGGTGACCTGCACGCCGGCGCGGATCAGCTCGGCCGCAATGTCGGCCTGCAGGTCCGAAAATCCGAACACGCAGTCCGGCTGCAGCGCCAGAATGTTGTCGATCCTGGCGCTGGTGAAGGCGCTGACCTTGGGCTTTTCCTCGCGCGCGCGCCGTGGCCGCACCGTGTAGCCGCTGATGCCCACGATGCGCGCCTCTTCACCCAGCAGGTACAGCCACTCGGTCGTCTCTTCCGTCATGCAGACGATGCGGCGCGGGCCGCCGAAGCGATCGGGCACGAGCGCGTTCACGGCAGCATTCATGGAGTGACCGGAAGCATCTGCCCCAGCGCTGCCGCGCGTGCGCCGCAGGGCTGCGCAGCCAGCCCACTAAAGGGCCGCGGAGCAGGCCACCGCAGAAACGCCGCGACCGGACCTGCGCCGGTCGCTGGCGTTGTCCCCCTCCAGGGGGAAGGCGCGAAGCGACTCAGGGGGTGTGTCAATTTTTCGGCGTCCAGCGCACACCCACGTAAAGCGTGCGTCCCCCCGTGGCGTAGCCGCGCGCCACCTGGTAGTCGCGGTCGCCCAGGTTGTCGATGCGCGCCAGCACCGCCCATTCGCGGGCGATGGTGGTGCTGGCGTACAGGTTGACCAGGCCGTAGCCGGCCAGCACGCGGGTGTTGGCGGCGTTGTCGTAGCGCTGGCTCGACGCCAGCCATTCGGCGCCCAGCGTCCAGTCGCCCACGCGCGTGTCGGCGTTCAGCTTGAGCACGCGCTTGGCGCGCCGCGCCAGCAGCGTGCCGGAGACGTCGTCGCGGGGGTTCTGCAAATCGAGCGACGCGGCCAGGTTGACGCCCGCCAGCCGGTGCGCCCCCGAGAGGGTGACGCCCTGCAGCAATGCGCGCCCGGTGTTTTCGTAGCAGCCGAAGGCCGAGCCGCACGCGCCAGCGGCGCCGAAGGTGATCAAGTCGCGCACCTTGTTGCGGTAGGCCGTCACGCCGAAGCGGCTGGCGCCCTGCGACCAGTGCAAGCCCAGTTCGACGTTGCGCGCCTTTTCGGGCTGCAGCGCCGGCTGGCCGTATTCAGAGAAGCGCTGGTACAGCGTGGGCACGCGGAAGGCCGTACCCGCGGCCGCGGTCACGCGCCAGCCGGGCGCGAAGCTGTAGCCATAGGCCACGCTGCCGGTGCCCTGGCCGCCGAATTCGCTGTCGCGGTCGTGCCGCGCGTTGATCTGCAACGTGTGCGCGCCGGCCGTGTAGCCGTAACCCAGCGCAATGCCGTCCTGGTGCCGACGTTGGTTGATCGCACGGTCCCACGGGTTGAGCGCGGGGTTGTCCAGGTGGTCTTCGCGCCGCTCCAGCGCCGCCGTCACCAGATGGCCGCCGCTGCGCCATTCGTTTTGCAGCAGGTAGTTGCGCAGCGTGGTTTCGGTGCGGTAGAGGTCAGGCGCGGTGTCGTAGCGCTGGCGCGATTCATTGACCGACAGGCGCGTGCTGTACTGCGGCGACCATTGCGCGGCCCAGGCCACGCCCAGCGTGCCCAGACGGTGGTGGCCGCGGTCGTCCTGGTTGGGGGTGAAGCCGTCGTATTGCGACTTCATGTCGGTGTAGGTGCCGCTGGCTTCCAGCCGGTGCGCGCTGTTCAGCTGCAGGCCCACGCGGCCGCTGAAGCTGCTGTTGCCGTAGCCGTCGCGGTCGGGGTTGGTGCCGGGGCGGCTGTCGTAGCCGCGGCTGATGTCGCGCGCGGCGCCCAGGGCGTAGTCGACGGCGCCGCTCTTGCCGCTGAAGCCGGCTTCGAGCTTGCGCGTGCCGTGGCTGCCGATGCCGGCGCCCACGTAGGGTGAAAACGGCCCGTCCCCCTTGCGGGTGAAGATCTGCACCACACCCGCGATGGCGTCTGAGCCGTACACCGCCGCGGCCGGGCCGCGCACGATCTCGATGCGCTCGACCTGGCCGAGCGAGATGGCTTCCCACGGCGCGCCGCCGGTGGACTGGGTGTCGACGCGCACGCCGTCGACGTAGACGGCGGTGAAGCGGTTTTCGGCGCCGCGCATGAACAGGCTGGTGGTGGTGCCGGGGCCGCCGTTGCGCGACAGCTCCAGCCCCGGCTGGCGCTGCAGCAGGTCGGCGATGTTGACGGCGCCGCTGCGCTGAATTTGCGCTTCGTCGATCAGGGTGACGTCGGCCAGCACGTCGGTCAGCGGCTGCGCCACGCGGTTGGCGGTGACGACGACGTTGGGCAGATCGGGCGCGGCGGCCTGGGCCAGTTGCAGCGCGTGGTCGGAAGGGACGGTCTGGGCCACGGCGGCCTGACCCGCGAGAAGCAGGCAGGCGCCTGCCAACGGCAGCACGGTGGGCCGGCAAGAGGGCGAACGAAGGGACATGACGGGAAACGGTGGTACGTACCCCTGCCGGCTTCCCCGCCAGCGTCTGGGGCGACAACGGCCCGCGCGGCACCTTCTTCAAGGCACTGGACGCGGTCCTCCTCGTTGGCCGGTATCCGGGCTGGCGGAAGTTCCCTCGCCTTCCCGGCGCCGAGCCTCGAAACGAGGCGCGTTGCCAGTGGCGGTGAGAGGGAGAGCCGGGCCGCGACTGCTGGAGCCGTGACACCGTCCGCTTACCGTTGCGGGGGCAGCGCAGGTTAGATGGCATGGCCTTGGGCCGGGCCATCCCCCTGCTTCCCGTTGAACTGCGGCCGCGTGAAGCGGCGCGCGAGCACCAACAGCGCGCATTGTACGGTGCGCCCCGCGCCGAGGGCCCCTGTGCGCGACCTACAATCGGGCGGCCTGCAGCCAACCCGCCGCGCCATGACACAACCGCCCCTCATCGAACAGATTGCCGAGCGCGTCGAGCGGTTGCTCGTGCGACACGAGGAATTGCGCCGCACCAACGAGCTGCTGACGCAGCAGCTGCATGCGCTGACGCACGAGCGCGACAGCCTCAAGTCTCGCCTGATGGCCGCGCGCGCCCGGGTCGATTCGCTGATCGACCGCCTGCCCGGCGCCGCCACCGTGCTGTCGCCCGAGCCTGCCGCGCCAACGGCGGCCGACCAGGAGCGTGCATCGTCATGAAGCAGATCGAAGTCAAGATCATGGGCCAGGCCTATCTGCTGGGCGCGCCCGAGGGCGGCGAGGATCGCCTGCACGCCGCCGTGCAGCGCGTCGACGCCGCCATGTGCCGCATCCGCGACGCCGGCAAGATCAAGGCGCGCGACCGCATCGCCGTGCTGGCGGCGCTGAACCTGGCGTTCGAGTTGGGCGAACCCGCACGCGCCGCCGCCCCCGCGCAGGAGGCGACCGATCCACCCGCCTCGAGCGTGGCCGAGCAGGCCACCCTGGGCGCGCTGCTGAACCGGCTCGACCAGGCGCTGGGCGACGACGGACAACTGCTGTAGTCGGGCGGGGTGGGCCCTCACCCACCCCTCTTCCATCGGGAGGGGAGAAATCGCCAAGATCCCTTAGCCCCCTTGACTTCGCCGCGAGCGAAGAATTGTTCACGGCGGGATCTGAATTGGGATTGCCGTAGCCGCCTCCCTCTTTTCCGACTTCGCCACCGGCGAAGGAGTGCCCCAGGTAGCCGCGGAGCTGGCTACGCCAGTCCGCTGGCTGCGCCCCCCGCGCAGCAAGGGGGGAAGCCGCGTCAGCGGCTCAGGGGGGTAAAATCCGTCTCGTCTGCGATGCATGCCGGACTTTATATTTCCTTGAACCAATGCTCATAAGAGCACGGGCTTGGAACATCGTCTGGTCGGCGTGAACGTCTCGCGTCAGATGATCCCAAGATCAGATTGACCTCGCCCACCTGAACCCCTGCGTTCAGGATGACGGTTCGGCGGCATTCGCAGACAACCCCGATTTCCCCCTGAGTCGCCTGCGGCGCCTTCCCCCTGAGGGGGACAGCGCCAGTGCCCGGTGCAAGCCCGGCCACGGCGCTCCCGCGTGGCCTGCTCCGCGGCCTTTTGTCTTGAATACCATTGCGTCGCGGTTGCCATCATGCCCATCGAACCTGTGCTCATCATCGAACTCGCCCTGCTGGGGCTGGCCACCGGCTTCCTGGCGGGGCTGCTGGGTATTGGCGGGGGCATGATCATGGTGCCGTTCATCTCGGCCATCCTCAGCGGGCGCGGCGTGGCGCCCGGCCTGGCGGTGAAGATGGCGATTGCCACGTCGATGGCCACGATCATTTTCACGTCGATCAGCAGCGTACGCGCCCACCACAAGAAGGGCGCGGTGCGCTGGGACATCGTCAAGAAGCTGGCGCCGGGGATCGTGCTGGGCGCGCTGCTGGCCAGCGTGGGGGTGTTCGCGCTGCTGAAGGGCGCCCTGCTCTATTTCGTGTTCGGCGGCTTTGTCGCGTTTTCGGCCGTACAGATGTACCTGGACAAGAAACCCGCGCCGACGCGCCAGCTGCCGGGCACGCCGGGGTTGCTGGGCGCGGGGGGCGTCATCGGCTTCCTGTCGGGGCTGGTGGGCGCGGGGGGTGGCTTCATCAGCGTGCCTTTCATGACCTGGTGCAACGTCGCCATCCACAACGCCGTGGCCACCAGCGCGGCGCTGGGTTTTCCGATTGCGCTGGCCAACGTGGCCGGCTACGTGATCGCCGGCCAGGGGCTGGAAGGCGCGCCGCCTTACTCCTTCGGCTACCTGTGGCTGCCGGCGCTGGGGGTGATTGCCAGCTGCAGCGTGCTGATGGCGCCGCTCGGCGCCAAGGCGGCGCACGCGCTGCCAGTGAAGAAGCTCAAGCGCGCGTTTGCCGTGGTGCTGTTCACGCTGGCGCTGTACATGCTCTACAAGGGCGTGCTGGCGATGGGTGTCTGACGCGAAATTATTGATGAAACCCGGCCCCAGCGCTTTACTGGAAAGCGCGGTTAGCTATCAATTTGAAAGCAGGCCGCACTCAGTGCGCGGCGGGCACCACGCACCACGGCGCCTGGTCGTGCGCCAGGCCCATGTACAAGCCCCAGGCGGAGGTAAGCATCAGCGCCGCGCCAGCAATGCGCATGCTCCAGGCGCCGCGGCCGTTTTGCCCCATCCGCAGCAGCAGCCACGGGCCGGCCCACAGCGACACGCCCGAGCCAATGGCGAACAGCGCCATTACCGCCGTGCCGCCAGCCACGTTGCCCGCCAGGGCCGCCACCAACAGCGCCGAATACAGCAGCCCGCAGGGCAGCAGCGCCCAAGCCACTCCCAAGCCCAGCGGCGCCGCCAATCCCAGCGACTGCGTGGCCACGCGCACCCGTGCCCAGACGCGGCGCGCGCCGGTTTCCAGCCACACCGGTTGGCGCGCCTGAATCAGCAGCACCAGACCCAGCAGCACGGCGGCCACGTGCACCATGGTCCAGGCCGGCCGCAGCGCCGCCGACTGCACGGTGAGCCAGCCCAGACCCTGCATGGTGGCCGCGGCCAGCGCGCCCAGCGCGGAATAGCCAGCCACCCGGCCAAGCTGGAACATCGAAATGGCCTGCGTGGTGCGCGGCGCCGCCGCCTGGCCGATGCCAGCGCAGGCCGCGCCGCACATGGCGATGCAATGGGGGCCGCCGGCCAGACCCATCAACAAGGCGGTCACTGCGAGAGAGGTTTGCATGGGTCGAGTATGTCGCCTTCCTGGCCTCCGCCGAGGGCTGCGAAGCAAGTCCATCGGGGGGCGCCATGGCCGGGCTGGTGCGGGCCATTGGCGTCGTCCCACTGAGGGCCCTAAATGATCTTGGAGAAACGTGCCCGCGTGCGATCGGCCTGCAGGTATTTGTCGAACACCATGGCCACGCCGCGCACGAAGAACCAGCCCATGGAGGTGACCTGAACGGCGCTGTCGCTCACCGTGACCAGCCCTTGCGCCTGCATGCCGCGCAGCGTTTCCAGTTCGGTGGCGAAGTATTCGCGAAAGTCGATCAGATGAGCCAGTTCGATCGATTCAAAAAGCACCTCGCCCTGGCACATCAGCGCCATGATGACGGCGCGGCGCAGCAGGTCGTCGCGCGACACCGCCAGGCCGCGCACCACGGGCAGGTGGCCTTGGTCGAGCAGGTCCTGGTATTCCTCCAGCGACTTGGCGTTTTGGCTGTAGGTGGCGCCCACCTTGCCGATGGCCGACACGCCCAGGCCGATCAGGTCGCAGTCGGGTTGCGTGCTGTAGCCCTGGAAGTTGCGGTGCAGCCGGCCCTGCCGCTTGGCCACGGCCAGCGCGTCGTTGGGCAGGGCGAAGTGGTCCATGCCGATGTAGTCGTAGCCGGCCGATTCAAACGCCGCCAGCGCCCGCGCCAACATCGACACCTTGTTGGCCGCGCCCGGCAGGTCGATGGCGATGATGCGCCGTTGCGGCTTGAAGCGCTCGGGCAAGTGTGCATAAGCGTACAGCGCAATGCGGTCGGGCCGCAGTTCGGTCACCTGCGCCAGCGTGCGCTCGAATGATTCAGGCGTCTGCTTGGGCAGGCCGTAGATCAGGTCGGCGTTGATGGATTCGAAGCCGATGCGGCGCGCGGCGTCAGCCAGCGCAAACACCTTTTCGGCCGGCTGAATGCGGTGCACGGCTTTCTGCACCAGCGGGTCGAAGTCCTGCACGCCAAGGCTCAGGCGGTTGAAGCCCAGGCGCGCCAGCGTTTCGAGGCGCGCTTCGTCGACGGTGCGCGGATCAACTTCGATGGAGTATTCGCCGCCGGGCACCAGGCTGAAGTTGCGGCGCAGCATCGACATCAAGTCACTCAACTCGTCGTCGCTGAAGAACGTCGGGGTGCCGCCGCCCAGGTGCAACTGGCTGACCGGCAGGCCCGCGCCCAGGTGCTGCACGTGCAGGTCGACTTCCTTGCTCAGGTAGCGCAAGTACGGCGCGCTGCGTTCATGGTGCTTGGTGATGATCTTGTTGCAGGCGCAGTAGTAGCACAGCGACTCGCAGAAGGGTATGTGCACGTACAGCGACAAGGGCAGCGCCAGCGCCGCCGGCCCGGCGCGGCGCTGATCCAGCGCTTGCAGATACTCGGGCTCGCCAAACGCCTCCACGAACCGGTCGGCCGTCGGGTATGAGGTGTAGCGCGGCCCGGGGACGTCGAACCGGGTCAACAGCTCGGTGGTGATGGCGGTCATCGCGAATTCCTTTGAACCTAGGCACGAAATGTCGCCGGGTCGGGCGGCTGGCGCCTTGACAATGATCAAGGTATCCGAGCTGTTTCGTCGGGTTTTTGTGCTGCGTCAAATTCGGGGGCCGCGCAGCCCATCGCCTAAAATGCGCGTACTTGACGACGCTCAAGGCTTTCCACTGCCCACATGCCCCGATGACGCCGCAAACCATCAAAGTCGCCTGCTCTAATTGCAACCTGCGCGAGCTGTGCATGCCGATGGGTCTGTCGGGTGACGATATGGGCAAACTTGACGATCTGGTGGCCACGCGCCGCAAGATCAAGCGTGGCGCGGCGCTGTTTTCCAACGGCGACGCGTTCAACGCGCTCTACGCCATCCGCACCGGCTTTTTCAAGACCTGTATTGCCACCGAGGACGGGCGTGATCAGGTGACAGGCTTTCAGATGGCAGGCGAAATCATCGGGCTGGATGGCATCGTGGGAGATCGCCACACCTGCGATGCGGTGGCGCTGGAAGATGCCGAGGTTTGCGTCATGCCCTACGACCGTATCGAGGAACTCTCGCGCGAGGTGCCGGCGCTGCAAAGTCACGTGCACAAGATCATGAGCCGCGAGATCGTGCGCGAGCATGGGGTCATGCTGCTGTTGGGCAGTATGCGCGCCGAAGAGCGCTTGGCCGCCTTTTTGCTAAACCTGGTGCAACGCCTGCATGCGCGCGGCTTTTCGCAAAGCGAGCTGGTGCTGCGCATGACGCGCGAAGAAATCGGCAGCTACCTGGGCCTGAAGCTGGAAACGGTGAGCCGCACGTTCTCGAAATTCGCCGAAGAGGGCATCGTCGAAGTCAAACAGCGCCACGTGCGCATCCTCGACACGGAAGCGCTGCGCGCCATCGTCAACAGTCCCGCCTGTGCCTGATTTCGACCACGCGCTGGAGCCAGCGCGGCGCGGACACAAAGCTATTGCAGCGTGTTCTTGAAGCCGGGTGGAATCGGCAGTGGCATCACGGCGATGCCCTCATCCAGCAATTCCTCCGTCTGCTCCAGCGTGGCCTGACCGCGGATGCCTCGTTCGCTGACTTCGCCATAGTGCATGCGGCGCGCCTCTTCGGCAAAACGCTCGCCCACGTCCTCGGTGTCGGCCATCACGCGGCGCACCACCTGCATCCAGGCCGCCTGCACCGCCGCTGGCGGCAAGGCCGCCACGGGCGCTGCCGATGGTTCAGGAGGTTGGTGAGATCCGGCAAGCTGATGTGCCGACGAGGCGCCCAGATTCAGCCGTGGCGCGCTCGGCAGCTTGGAGATCGCGGTGTCCCCGCACATGGGGCATTCAAGCAGCTGGCGCGCCAGTTGATTCTGAAAGTCGTCCTCGGACGAAAACCAGCCCTCGAAGGCGTGGCCGTGCGGGCATTGCAGGTCGAGAACTTTCATGGGCTCAATCGGGCGCCACGTCCTGCCAATCCAGCTTCCAGGCGCCGCTTTGCACATTCTGCAGCCAAAGCCCGCCGATCAGCGTTTTAGCGTCGGTTACCCGACCATCGCGGCACCAGGCGCCGAATTCTGCAACCGACAACGTGAACACATCAAGAAACTCGCCTTCATCGAGTCGCCGCTCGCCCGGCACCAAGTCGCGGGCAAACCAGATTTCGATGAACTCGGTGGAGTAAGACACCACCGGATGCAAAACACCCGCGCGCGCCCATTGGCGCGCGGTGTAGCCGGTTTCTTCGCGCAGCTCGCGCTGGGCGCAAGGTAACGTGTCTTCGCCGGGGTCAAGCTTGCCGGCCGGAAACTCGATGATGACCTGCTGAACGGGGTAGCGGTATTGACGCTCCAGCACCAAGTCGGTGTCGCCATGGGGCGTTTGCAACAACGGCACGATCATCACCGCGCCGGGATGGACGATGTACTCGCGTTGGGTAATTTTGCCGTCGGGCAGACGCACCTGGTCGCGAAAGGCGTGCAGGAAGTGTCCCTTGAGGATCTCTTGCCCATCGACGCGACGCTCGTCCAGATGCGGGCTCATCGGCCGCCTCGGCGCACGAGGTAGCGATAGACGAAGCCAGGAAATGCCAATGTCAGAAACATAGCGCCCGTGACGGCGTAGAACTCCCAGCCTTGCCCCTGGTTTTGTCCCACCGCACGTTCCATGGCCATGCCGATGGCAATGACCACCGAATACCACACCATGAGCTCAACCAGCCGCCAGGCCAGGTTCTTGACCGGTGCCTTCAAGGGCACCACGGTAAGCAGGCGTTGGTTGACAAACGGCAGGTTGGCGGCGACGAACGCCAGTAGGATCAGCAGCCAGACCGAGAGCGATTGGCTCATTCTCAGGTGGCCAGCATCTTCACGATGGCGTTGGCACACAGGGTCATCAGCCCGCCCGGCAGGATGCCCAGAATCAGCAGCAGCGCACCGTTGGCGGTGAGCACGGCACGCATGTCCATGGGCGCCTGGATGGGCGCCTCGGACACCGGGTCGTCGAAATACATGACCTTGATGACACGCAGGTAGTAGAACGCGCCGATCAGCGACAGAATCACTGCGAAGACGGCCAGCGCGATGTAGGCACCCTGCCCCGTGCTGACCAGCGCCTGCAGCACCGACAACTTGGCCTGAAAGCCCACCAACGGCGGCAGGCCAGTCATCGAGAACAAGCAGATCGCCATGATGCCGGCATAAAGCGGGCTGCGGTGGTTAAGGCCTGCAAAGTCGGCAATTTCCTCGCTCTCATGGCCTTCGCGCGACAGCAACAAGATCACGCCGAAGCTCACTAAGGTCGTCAGCACATAGGTGACAACATAGAACATGGCCGAGCTGTAGGCGTTGGCCGCCGCCAGTGAATTACCGTTGACCACGCCAGCCATCAAACCCAGCAACACAAACCCCATGTGAGAGATGGTGGAATAAGCCAGCATGCGCTTGATGTTGGTCTGCGCAATGGCCGCCAGGTTGCCAATCAACAGGGAGGCAATCGCCAGCAGGCCCAACATCTGTTGCCAGTCGAAAGCCAGCGGCAGCAGGCCCTCGACCAGCAGGCGAATGGCCATGGCAAACGCGGCCAGCTTGGGTGCAGCGCCAATCATCAGTGTGACGGCCGTGGGCGCGCCCTGATAGACGTCGGGAATCCACATGTGAAACGGAACGGCACCGAACTTGAACGCCACGCCCGCCACGACGAAGACCAAGCCGAACACCAGTACCACGTGCCTGATTTGCCCCGAGGAAACAGCCTTGTAGACACCACCGATGTCCAGTGTGCCGGTGGCGCCGTACAACATGGACAGACCGTACAGCAGGAAGCCGGAGGCCATGGCACCCAGCACGAAGTATTTCATCGCGGCCTCGACCGACACCGCGTGGTCGCGGCGCAGCGCCACCATGGCGTAGCCCGACAGCGTGAGGCACTCGAGACCCAGATACAGCAGCATGAAGTTGTTGGCCGCGATCATCACAAATGCGCCCAGCAACGACAGCAGCCCCAGTACGTACCATTCGCCACCGCGCAGCATGCCGCGCTCGGACACGTAGCGACGCCCGTAGATGAACGTGACCAGCACCGCCAGCGCAGAGAAGCACTTGAGCCAGTTGGCCAGCGGATCGCTCACCACCAGGCCGTCAAACCCGTAAACGGTCTGCTCTCCCATGGCGTAAATGCCCGTCAGCCCGGCCACGCCCAGCAACGTCAGCAAAGACAGAATGTACGCCGGCATGCGGCGTGAACTGCTGTCGAGCAGATCGACCAGCGCGATCACGCACGCCATGACCAGCAGCACGACTTCTGGATAGATGGCCACCCAACTGAATCTGTCAATCATCTCCAATGTCCTCAATTCAGCTTGGATACCGCCACCTGCTTGATCAGGTTGGCCACCGACGCGTCCATCACGTCTGTGATCGGCTTGGGATGCAAGCCCATCCACAGCACGGCTATCGCCAGAGCCGCCAGCATCAGGAATTCGCGGCCGTTGATGTCGGTCAGTTCACGCACGTCGTCATTGGTCACCGGACCCAGATAGACACGCTTGAACATCCACAGGGTGTAGGCCGCGCCTGAGATCAGCGCCGTGGCAGCCGCCAGCCCGATCCAGAAATTGGCCTTGACGGCACCTAGTATGACCATCCACTCACCCACGAAACCAGCGGTGCCCGGCAAGCCGCAGTTGGCCATGGCAAACAGCAGCGCAAAGGCTGTGAAGCGCGGCATGGTGTTGACCACCCCGCCATAGCTCGAGATTTCGCGTGAATGCACCCGGTCGTACAACACGCCGATGCACAGGAACATGGCGCCTGACACGAAGCCGTGGGCAATCATCTGGACGATGCCACCGGAGATGCCCATGTCGTTAAAGATGAAGAAACCGAGCGTAACGAAGCCCATGTGCGCCACCGACGAGTAGGCCACCAGCTTCTTCATGTCTTGCTGCACCAGCGCCACCAGGCCAACATAAATCACGGCGATGAGCGACAACGCGATCATCAGCCACGCCCATTCACGCGACGCGTCGGGCAGCACCGGCAACGAAAAGCGCAGGAAGCCATAAGCACCCAGCTTCAGCATGATGGCGGCCAGCACGGCCGAGCCGCCGGTCGGTGCCTCGACGTGCACGTCAGGCAACCAGGTATGAACCGGCCACATGGGCACCTTCACGGCAAACGCCGCGAACAGTGCAAAGAACAGCAAGGTCTGCGCCGTGCCCGACAGCGGCAGGGTCTGCCAGGTCAGAATGTCGAAGCTGCCACCCGCACGCGTGTACAAGTAGATGAAGGCCACCAGCGTGAGCAGAGAGCCGAGCAAGGTGTAGAGGAAGAACTTGAAGGCTGCGTAGATCTTGTTCGGCCCGCCCCAGATACCAATGATGAGGTACATCGGGATCAGCGTGGCTTCAAAGAACACGTAGAACAGCACACCATCGAGCGCGGCAAACACGCCGATCATCAGGCCCGACAGGATCAGGAAGGCCGCCATGTACTGGTTGACCTTCTTCTGGATCACTTCCCAGCCAGCGATCACCACGATGACGGTGATGAAGGCAGTCAGCAGCACGAACCACAGTGAAATGCCGTCCACGCCCAAGTGGTAGTTGACGTTGAAGCGCGGAATCCACACCGACTTCTCGACGAATTGCATCTCGGCCGTGCCGAGGCGGAAACCGCCGTAGAGCGGCAGTGTGACCAGGAAGCTGATCACCGAACCGATGAGTGCGATCCAGCGCACGAGCGGCGCTTGACTCTCCCGACCCAGTGCCAGCAGTACGGCGCCGAAGACAATCGGCGTCCAGATGGCGAGGCTCAACCAACCCATTTTTATTCTCGCTCTTCCTTACTTGTTGAGCCAGACGAAGTACGTCATCAGCACGAAAATGCCCAGGATCATCACCAACGCATAGTGATAGAGATAACCGGACTGCAGCCGACGCGCAACGCCAGACACCCATCCGACCACCTTCCATGACCCATTGACAACCAGCCCGTCGATCAGCGCGCGGTCACCGCCCTTCCACAGGCCGGTGCCCAACAGGCGCGCGCCCCGAGCGATGACGTTCTCGTTGAACCAGTCCAGGTAATACTTGTTCTCGAGCAGGTTGTAGATCGGCTGGAAAGCACGCTGGATGGCCGCGGGTAACGCCGGATTAACCATGTACATGTAGTAGGACGCCGCCACGCCGGCCAGCGCCAGCCAGAACGGCGCGGCGGTGAAGCCGTGCAGTGCCATGGGCACCCAACCGTGGATTTCCTTCGCCAGTTCGGCCATGGCGTGATGGCGTGTGCCATCCACATGGATCACACCATTGAAGAAGCCGAACAGCATCGGCATGAGCGTCATCGCGCCGATGACCACCGACGGGATGGCCAGCAGAACCAGCGGGAGCCACACGACCCAAGGCGTTTCGTGAGGTTTTTCATCATGCCCGTGTCCATGGTGGTCGTCGTGATGCGCGTCGGGATTCTGGTCGTACCGCTCGTTGCCATGAAAGACAAGGAAGTAGAGGCGGAACGAATAGAACGCCGTGACGAACACGCCCGCCAGCACCGCAAAGTGCGCAAAGCTGGCACCCGGCAGGTGGCTGGCGTGCACTGCCTCAATGATGGCGTCCTTCGAGTAGAAGCCCGAAAAGAAAGGCGTGCCGATGAGCGCCAGCGAGCCGATCAGGAAGGTCAGCCAGGTGATGGGCATGTACTTGCGCACGCCACCCATCCAGCGGATGTCCTGATTGTGGTGCATGCCGATGATGACCGAACCCGCGGCGAGAAACAGCAGTGCCTTGAAGAACGCGTGCGTCATCAGGTGAAACACCGCGACCGAGTAGGCAGACGCGCCCAGCGCGACCGTCATGTAGCCGAGCTGCGACAGCGTCGAATACGCCACCACCCGCTTGATGTCGTTCTGGATGATGCCCAGAAAGCCCATGAACAGAGCCGTGATGGCGCCGATGATCAGGATGAAGTTTAGCGCGGTGTCCGACAGTTCGAACAGCGGCGACATGCGCGCCACCATGAAGATACCTGCCGTCACCATGGTCGCTGCGTGAATCAGCGCGGAAATGGGCGTGGGGCCTTCCATTGAATCCGGTAGCCAGACGTGCAGCGGAAACTGCGCCGACTTGCCCATGGCGCCGATGAACAGGCCAATGCAGATGACGGTGATGAGCAACCAGTCGGTGCCGGGAAAGCCAAGCTTGGCCAGGTCGCCAGACTTGGCAAACACCTCGCCGTAATTCAGGGTTCCCGCGTACGCAGCGATCAGCCCAATGCCCAGAATGAAGCCGAAGTCGCCAACCCGGTTCACCAGGAAAGCCTTCATGTTGGCAAAAATGGCTGTCGGCCGGTTGAACCAGAAGCCAATCAGTAGATAGGACACCAGGCCGACCGCTTCCCAGCCGAAGAACAGCTGCAGGAAGTTATTGCTCATCACGAGCATCAACATCGAGAAGGTAAACAGCGAGATGTACGAGAAAAAGCGGTTGTAGCCGTCGTCGTCGGCCATGTAGCCGATGGTGTAGACGTGCACCATCAACGACACAAAGGTCACCACGCACATCATGGTGGCCGTGAGGCTGTCGACAAGAAAGCCGACCTCCATCTTGAGGCCGCCGATCACCATCCACTGGTAGATCGTCTGTTCGAAGCGGGCGCCGTCGGCGATGACGCTCTGCAAGGTCAGCGCCGACAGCACGAAAGCGATGAACACGCCGAGGATGGTGGCGGTATGCGATGCGGCGCGGCCGACTCGGTTGCCACCGAATGCCGTGCCCAGAATGCCCGCGAACAGCGAGCCCGCCAGAGGTGCCAAAGGTACCGCCAGCAGCGTGGATGCGGAAAGGACTTGACTCATGCGCTTGTTAACCCTTCAGCGAATGCAACTCGTCCACGTTGATGCTGTCGCGCGTGCGGAACAGCAGCACCAGGATCGCCAAACCGATGGCCGATTCGGCTGCTGCCACGGTGAGGATGAAAAACACGAACACCTGGCCGTGCATGTCACCCAGATAGTGAGAGAACGCCACGAAATTCATGTTGACCGCCAGCAGCATCAGTTCGATGGCCATCAGCAGCACGATGATGTTCTTGCGGTTGAGAAAAATACCGACCACGGAGAGCGCGAAAAGGATCGCGCCCAAGGTCAGATAATGTGCCAGGGTCAGTGTCATTTCTTGGCCTCCTGCGCAGGTGCGGCGATTGACGGCTCGACAGGCACCGCGGGCCGGGTGGGCGCGAGCTTGACGACCTCGAACCGGTCTGCCGCACGCACGCGCACCTGGCGCGATGCGTCGATCTTTTTACTGTCCTTGCGCTCGCGCAGGGTCAGCGCGATGGCGGTAATCATGGCGATCAATAGCAGCACGGCGGCAATCTCGACCGGGTACAGGTACTTGGTGTAGAGCAGCTTGCCAAGTGCCTGGGTATTGGAGTATTGAACCACCTGCCCCGCCGCGTTGGTCACCGTTTCGGGCACCAGCGGTGCGTCACTGGTGCGGAAGCCACCGAACAGCACCATGGCCATTTCAAGCGTGATTACCCCGCCAATCAGCAATGCCAGCGGAAAGTGTCGCCAAAAACCCTGACGCAGACTGTCGATATGGATATCGAGCATCATGACCACGAACAGGAACAGGACCATGACCGCGCCCAGATAAACGAGCACCAGCACGATCGCCAGGAATTCGGCCTTGAGCAACAGCCATACGCCGGCGGCCTGCGAGAAAGCGAGCATGAGAAACAACACCGCATGCACCGGGTTGCGTGCGGTGATGACCCGGAATGCCGAAAACAGCATCACCAGGGCGAACAGGTAGAAAAAGCCGGTCTTGGCGTCCATGGGTTCGATCTATTGGTGAATCAGGCAGCCTTGCTCAGCGGTACTTCGCGTCGGCCGCCTTGGCCGCAGCGATCTCTTTTTCGTATTTATCACCAACCGCCAGCAGCATGTCCTTGGTGAAATACAGATCACCACGTTTTTCGCCGTGGTATTCGAGAATATGCGTTTCGACGATCGAATCGACCGGGCAGCTTTCTTCGCAAAAGCCGCAGAAGATGCACTTGGTCAGGTCGATGTCATAACGCGTGGTGCGGCGCGATCCATCGGCGCGCTGGCCAGCCTCGATGGTGATGGCGACCGCCGGGCACACCGCCTCGCACAGCTTGCAAGCAATGCACCGCTCCTCGCCGTTTTCATAACGGCGCAGTGCATGCAGGCCACGAAAGCGCGGCGACAAAGGGGTCTTTTCCTCGGGAAACTGGACCGTGACCTTGCGCGCGAAAGCATAGCGACCCGTGAGGGCCATGCCCTTGAACAGCTCCACGAGCATGAAGCTCTTGAAGAAGTCTCGAATGGAAAAAGGTGATGCAGCGACGGAAGCCATGACAAATCCTGCCGATCAGTGCCAGATGTTCCAGGGGCTGTGTAGCCACAGGCCCACCAAAATCAGCCACACCAAGGTCACCGGAATGAAAATCTTCCACCCCAGACGCATGATCTGGTCGTAACGGAAGCGCGGGAAGGTAGCGCGGATCCAGATGAACATCGACACAACGACAAAAGTCTTGATGCCGAGCCAGATCCAGCCCGGAATGAAGTCCAGCGCGGCAAATGGCGCCAGCCACCCACCCAGGAACATAACCACCGCCAGAATGGAGACCAGCCACATGCTGGCATATTCCGCCAGGAAGAAGGTGGCAAAGCCCATGCCCGAATATTCGACCATGTGGCCGGCGACGATTTCAGCCTCGCCTTCCACCACGTCGAAAGGATGACGGTTGGTTTCAGCCACGCCAGAAATCAGATAGACCACGAATATCGGCAGCAGCGGGAGCCAGTTCCACGACAGGAAAGTCAGCCCCTTGTCGGCGAACAAGCCCTTGCCCTGCCCCAGCACAATATCGGTAAGGTTCATGCTGGCCGACACCATCAGCACCACCAGGAAGCAGAAGCCCATCGCGATTTCGTAGCTGACCATCTGCGCCGACGCCCGCAGCGCGCCAAGGAAGGCGTACTTCGAGTTCGACGCCCAACCGGCAATGATGACGCCGTACACCTCGATCGAGGTAATTGCCATCACCAGCAGCAGCCCGGCATTGACGTTGGACAGCGCGGCTTCGGGGCCGAACGGAATCACCACCCAAGCCGCCAACGCCGGCATGATCGCCATCAGTGGCCCGAGGAAAAACAAGGGTTTGTTGGCGGCCGTCGGACGAATGATCTCTTTGGTCAGCAGCTTGACCGCGTCTGCAATGGGCTGCAGCAGGCCCCAGGGACCGGTGCGGTTCGGTCCGTGGCGCACCTGCATGAAGCCCAGCAGCTTGCGCTCCCACAGCGTCAGGTAAGCCACGGCGCCCATCAGCGGCAGCAGCAGCACGACGATCTTGATCAGGTTCCAGATGACTGGCCAAGCAACCGCCGTCCACCAGTAGCCGGCAAACAAATGCAGTCCAGCGTTGTAGAAAGCGTCGATCATGCGGTCGCTCCTTCACGCGCGTCGACGGTCTGCTGCAGCGACGGGGCGCGCCGGACAATACCGTCGAGTTGGTAGATCCCCACCGTCGGCAGGTCGACCGACTGGGTTTGCACGCGCGGTGCCGCCGACGTGCCGTTGGACAACCTGGACGGGGGCACCTGACCCACGCCCGCGCCGCCGAGCGCCTGCGCCAGCACTTCCTGCGAACTCTCGTAGGGTGGCTGCACCACGCCCAGCATGTCGGCCAGCACGCGCATCACCTTCCAGCCCGGACGGGCATCGCCCTGCGGCTTGACCACGGCGTGGAAGCTCTGCACCCTGCCCTCGGCGTTGATGAAGGTGCCCGATGTCTCAGTGAAGGGTGCGATGGGCAGCAGCACGTCGCTGATGTCCATGTTGGCCTTGAACGGGCTGAGCGTCACGACCATGTCGCAACCCTGCAATTGCGCGGGGCCGGAATCGAGGCCCGGTTCGCAATTGAGCAGCAGCATCGCGCGCAGGCCACCTTGTAGCATCTGGCCCGCATGCATGCCGTTGGCGCTGGGCTGCGCCTTGACGACCTGCGCACCCACCGTGTTGGCCGCTTCCGTCAGGAAGCCCACGCTGGCGCCCGTCTGGCCGCCAATCCACTGGCACAGGGCCAGCAGGCCTGTGGCATCGGGGTGATGAGCGGCCGCGTTGCCCAGCAGGATGGCTTTGCGCTCGCCGGACAGCAGCGCCTGCGCCAGCGCCTTGGCGGCATCGGTCGCCTCGCCTGCCACGGGGGCAGACACGCCCTTTTCGGCCGCCACCGCCGCGGCGAGGTTGGCCAGGCTCTTGCCCCACTGGCCTGCGTCGACCACGTCGCTGGCGCGCAGCGGCATGGCCCAGGCGTCGGCGTTCTTCAGCAACGCTTCAGAAGTGATAGCACCCACCGCACAACCACGGCGGGCTGCCTGGCGAATGCGCTGTGCAAACAGCGGATGGTCCTTGCGCAGGTTGGAGCCGACGATCAGCACCGACTGCAGATCAGACAGCGATGCGATCGAGGTGCCGAGCCAGCGCGCGCCTTCTGCGACCGTGAAGTCGGTGTGGCGCAGGCGGTGGTCGATGTTTTCGCTGCCCAGGCCACGCACCAGCGTACCGGCCAGGTACAGCTCTTCGAGCGTGCTGTGCGGGCTGACCAGGGCACCGATGGAAGCTGCGCCATGCTGCGACTTGGCCTGGTTCAGGCCGTTCGCCACATATTCCAGCGCGGTCGCCCAATCGACCGCCTGCCACTGACCGCCCTGTTTCAGCATGGGCTGGGTCAGGCGCTGGTCACTGTTGAGCGCTTCGTACGAGAAGCGGTCCCGGTCGGCCAGCCAGCATTCGTTGACCGCCTCGTTTTCGAACGGCACCACGCGCATGACGCGGTTGTTCTTGACCTGGACAATGAGGTTCGCACCCGTCGAATCGTGCGGGCTGACGCTCTTGCGGCGCGACAGCTCCCACGTGCGGGCGCTGTAGCGGAAAGGTTTGCTGGTCAACGCACCGACCGGGCACACGTCGATCATGTTGCCCGACAGCTCGGAATCAACCGACTGGCCAACGAAAGTCTCGATCTCGGCGTGCTCGCCGCGATGGGACATGCCCAGTTCCATCGCGCCGGCGATTTCCTGGCCGAAACGAACGCATCGCGTGCAATGGATGCAGCGGCTCATCTCCTCCATGGAGATCAGCGGGCCGACGTCCTTGTGGAACACCACGCGCTTTTCTTCTTCATAGCGCGAACCCGAGGCGCCGTAGCCGACGGCCAGATCCTGCAGCTGGCACTCGCCGCCCTGGTCGCAGATCGGGCAGTCCAGCGGGTGGTTGATCAGCAGGAACTCCATCACCGACTGCTGAGCCTTGATCGCCTTGTCGCTCTTGGTGCGCACGATCATGCCCTGCGTCACGGGGGTGGCGCAGGCGGGCACCGCCTTGGGTGCCTTTTCCACGTCCACCAGGCACATGCGGCAGTTGGCAGCAATGGACAGCTTCTTGTGATAGCAGAAGTGCGGAATGTAGGTGCCCGCCTTTTCGGCCGCATGCATCACCATGCTGCCTTCAGGCACCTCCACCTTCTTGCCGTCGATTTCTAGTTCAACCATGGGCTAACTCGTTCCATTCGTGCGCCATCAGACCGCCTGCTTCTGCGCGGCCTCAATCTTGGCTGCGAACTCATGACGGAAATGCTTGAGCATCGCGCGCACCGGCATCGCAGCGGCATCGCCCAGCGCGCAGATGGTGCGCCCCATGATGTTCTCAGCCACGTTGTCGAGTTGCGCCAGATCTTCAGGACGGCCCTTGCCGTGTTCGATGCGGTCCACCATGCGCCACAGCCAGCCGGTGCCTTCGCGGCATGGCGTGCACTGGCCGCAGGATTCGTGCATATAGAAATAGGACAGGCGCAGCAGCACCTCGACCATGTCGCGTGAATCGTCCATCACCATCACCGCGCCCGAGCCCAGCATGGAGCCGGCCTTGGCGATGGAGTCGTAATCCATCGTGCATTGCATGATGATGTCGGCCGGCAGCACGGGCGAAGACGATCCGCCCGGAATCACCGCCTTCAGCGGCCGGCCGCCACGCACGCCGCCGGCCAGCTCAAGCAGCTTGGCGAAGGGCGTGCCCATGGGGATTTCGTAGTTGCCCGGGCGCTCCACGTCACCCTGGATCGAGAAGATCTTGGTGCCGCCGTTGTTGGGCTTGCCGCATTCCAGGTAAGCCTGGCCGCCGTGCCGGATGATCCACGGCGTGGCCGCGAAGGTTTCGGTGTTGTTGATCGTCGTCGGCTTGCCGTAGAGGCCGAAGCTGGCCGGGAAAGGCGGCTTGAAGCGCGGCTGGCCCTTCTTGCCTTCCAGCGATTCGAGCAGCGCCGTTTCTTCGCCGCAGATGTAGGCGCCGAAGCCGTGGTGTGCATGCAGCTGGAACTTGAACGCGCTGCCCATCACGCTGTCGCCCAGGTAGCCCGCCTCGCGCGCCTGCTCCAGCGCGGCTTCGAAGCGCTCATACACCTGGAAAATCTCGCCGTGGATGTAGTTGTAGCCCACGCTGGCGCCCATGGCATAGGCCGCGATGGCCATGCCCTCGATCACCGAGTGCGGGTTGTACATCAGGATGTCACGGTCCTTGAAGGTGCCCGGCTCGCCTTCGTCCGAGTTGCAGACCAGATACTTCTGACCCGGAAAATTGCGCGGCATGAAGCTCCACTTCAAACCGGTGGGGAAACCCGCGCCGCCGCGCCCGCGCAGGCTGGACGCCTTGAGTTCGGCGATGACCTCGTCCTGCGTCATGCCGGGCGCGCCGTTACCGCCCACGATCTTGCGCAGGGCCTGGTAGCCGCCCCGGGCCTCGTAGTCCTTCAGGCCCCAGTTGGCGCCGTCCAGGCCGGCGTAGATCTGCGCGTCGATGTGACGGCCGTGGAAACAGGTTTCCACGCCCTTGGCCTGGAACTGCGCGAGGATGTCTTGCACACGTGCCATGGCTTCAGTCCTCCGCGCGGCGCAGACCGTCGACCAGCTGATCGAGCTTGTCGTTCGACATGAAGCTGCACATGTGCCGGTCATTCACCAGCATCACCGGCGCATCGCCGCATGCGCCCAGGCATTCGGACGGCTGCACGGTGAACTGGCCATCGGCGGTGGTGCCGTAGGGCTCGACGCCCAGCTGGCTGCACAAATGATCCAGCGCCTGCGGGCCACCAGCGAACATGCACGGCGCGTTGGTGCACACGTTCAACTTGAAGCGACCCACCGGCTTCTGGTTGTACATGTTGTAGAAGGTCGTGACCTCGTGCACGGCCATGGCGGGCATGCCCAGGTACTCGGCGACCGCGAGTTCGCTGTCGGGGCTGACCCAGCCCTGCTCCTGCTGCACGATCGACAGGCATGCCATGACGGCCGACTGCTTCTGATCGGCCGGGTACTTGGCCACTTCGCGGGCAAAGCGCGCGCGCGTCGCGTCGGACAGTGGCGCTGCGGCAGCGGATGCAACGGCTGCGTTCATCGATCAATCTCTCCAAACACGATATCCAGCGTGCCGATGATGGCCACGGCGTCGGCCAGCATGTGGCCGCGGGCCACTTCGTCCAGCGCCGCCAGATGGGCAAAACCGGGCGCGCGGATCTTCAGGCGATACGGCTTGTTGGCGCCG
This sequence comes from Pseudomonadota bacterium, assembly GCA_029780695.1. Taxonomy (GTDB): domain Bacteria; phylum Pseudomonadota; class Gammaproteobacteria; order Burkholderiales; family Burkholderiaceae_C; genus Ottowia. The sequence goes on along the minus strand of JAKOYD010000035.1, from coordinate 81,785 downwards.
TCGCTGACGAGGTAGATGCCGAACTCGCCCTTGGGGTGTTCAACGGCCGCATAGGCCTCGCCCTCGGGCACGTGCATGCCTTCGGTGAAGAGCTTGAAGTGGTGGATCAGCTCTTCCATGTTGGTCTTCATCGCCTCGCGCGAAGGCGGCGCCACCTTGTGGTTGGCGACGATGACCGGACCCGGATTGGCGCGCAGCCACTGCACGCATTGCTGGATGATGCGGTTGGATTCGCGCATCTCCTGCACCCGCACCAGATAGCGGTCGTAGGTATCGCCGGTTTTGCCGACCGGGATATCGAAATCCATCTGGTCGTACACGTCGTAAGGCTGCTTCTTGCGCAGATCCCAGGCGATGCCGGAGCCGCGCAGCATGGGACCGGTCATGCCCAGATTCAACGCGCGCTCGGGCGACACCACGCCGATGCCCACGGTGCGCTGCTTCCAGATGCGGTTGTCGGTGAGCAGCGTCTCGTATTCGTCGATGCACTTGGGGAAGCGCCGCGTGAAGTCCTCGATGAAGTCGAGCAGCGAGCCCTGGCGGTTCTGGTTCAGCTGCTCCATCGCCTTGGCGTTGCGGATCTTGCTGACCGTGTACTTGGGCATGCTGTCCGGCAGGTCGCGGTAGACGCCGCCCGGACGGAAGTACGCCGCGTGCATGCGCGCGCCCGACACCGCTTCGTAGATGTCGAACAGGTCCTCGCGCTCGCGGAAGGTGTAGATCAGGATGGTGGACGAACCGCAGTCGTTGCCGTGCGAGCCCAGCCACATCAGGTGGTTCATCACGCGCGTGATTTCGGAGAACATCACGCGGATGTACTGCGCGCGGATCGGCACCTCGATGCCCAGCAGTTTTTCGATGGCCAGGCAGTAGGCGTGCTCGTTGCACATCATGGACACGTAGTCGAGACGGTCCATGTAGGGCAGCGACTGGATGAAGGTCTTGTGCTCGGCCAGCTTCTCGGTGGCGCGGTGCAGCAGCCCGATGTGCGGGTCGGCACGCTGCACGACCTCGCCGTCGAGTTCGAGCACCAGACGCAGCACGCCGTGGGCGGCAGGGTGCTGGGGCCCGAAGTTCAGGGTGTAGTTCTTGATCTCAGCCATGGGTCAAAGATGAACGACGCACACGCGCGCTCAGTGCAGCCCCCCGTAGTTGTCTTCACGGATCACGCGGGGCGTGACTTCACGCGGCTCGATCGACACGGGCTCGTACACCACGCGCGCGCGCTCGGCGTCGTAACGCATTTCGACGTGGCCCGACAGCGGGAAGTCCTTGCGGAAGGGGTGGCCAATGAAGCCGTAGTCGGTCAGGATGCGGCGCAGGTCGGCGTGACCTTCGAACATGATGCCGTACAGATCGAACGCTTCGCGCTCATACCAGTTGGCGGCATTCCAAATCGGGTTGACCGAAGCCACCACCGGGAATTCGTCGTCGGCGCAGAACACGCGCACGCGCACGCGCTGGTTCAGGCTGACCGACAGCAGGTGCGACACCACGGCGTAGCGCGCGCCTTCCCAGCGGCCATCGCCGTAGGTGGAGTAGTCGACGCCGCACAGATCGATCAGCTGTTCGAAGCGGCAGCCCGGTGCGTCGCGCAACAGTTGCATGGCGGCCATGTACTGGTCTGGCGACACGGTCACGGTGACTTCGCCCAGCGCGACGGAAATGTGCTGCGCCTTGTCGCCCAGCGCGGCGGCCAGGGTGTCCTTCAGGACGTCGGCGGAAATTGCAATGTCGCCCATGTTCAGACCCGCGCGATGGTGTTGGTGCGCCGCACCTTCTGCTGCAGCTGGATGATGCCGTACAGCAGCGCTTCGGCCGTGGGCGGGCAACCGGGCACATATACGTCGACCGGCACGATGCGATCACAGCCGCGCACCACCGAATAGCTGTAGTGGTAATAGCCGCCGCCGTTGGCGCACGAGCCCATCGAGATCACCCAGCGCGGTTCGGCCATCTGGTCATACACCTTGCGCAAGGCCGGCGCCATCTTGTTGCACAACGTGCCGGCCACGATCATCAGGTCGGACTGGCGCGGGCTGGCGCGGAACACCTCGGCGCCGAAGCGCCCGATGTCGTAGCGCGCGGCGGCGGCGTGCATCATCTCGACGGCACAGCAGGCCAGCCCGAAAGTCACCGGCCACAGCGAGCCCGTCTTGGCCCAGTTCACCGCGGCATCGACCCCGGTAAGCAGAAAGCCTTTTTGCTGAAGTTGATCGTTCATGTGAAAAATTCCTGACGCGGTGCACCGGTGCAACGGGGATCACTCCCAGTCAAGCGCGCCCTTCTTCCATTCGTAGACGAAGCCCACCACGAGAATGGTGAGGAAGATGAGCACCGCGACGAAACCAGCCACTCCCACCTCCTTGAGCGCCACGGCCCACGGGAACAGGAAAGCGATTTCGAGGTCGAACAGGATGAACAGGATCGCCACGAGGTAATAGCGCACGTCGAACTTCATGCGCGCGTCCTCGAAGGCTTCAAAGCCGCATTCGTAGGGCGAGTTCTTGGCCGCGTCGGCCTTGTGCGGCATGAGCAGCTGCCCCATGCCCAGGCAGACCGCCCCGACAGCCAGGCCCACCAGGATGAAGAGCAGAACGGGAAGGTACTGGGCCAGATTCATCGAGCGTCTTCGTTCTCAGGGCCGGTGTGGCGCGCCACCCGGCGTGTGTATTTGTGGTGCCGTCGGCGAGACTCGAACTCGCACAGCTTTCGCCACTACCCCCTCAAGATAGCGTGTCTACCAATTTCACCACGACGGCTTATTTTTGTTCGGCGGCCGCGTGTACAAATGCACACGCGGCGCAACTGCCGAAACAGCTAGGAGTTTACCCGGAAAAACCACCCTTTCTAGAGGGAGGAACGGTTTTCCCGGCGGTCTGACGCCGTGCTTACTTGGTAGGAATCTGGCCGGCGCCTGAAGCGCCCACCGCGGGCGCCGGCACCGCACCCGAAGCCGCCGTCGCGGGCACGCCCGAAGGCCCCGCCGGGATCGCACCGGCGGCACTGGCCGAAGCCGGCGCGGCAGCCGATGCCGCGGCGGCAGGTGCGCGGTCCAACACGCTGCCGCCAGTGGCCGGTGCGCTGCGCACGCTGAAGCCGAAGTACGCCAGCGCCAGCGTGCAGACGAAAAACACCGTCGCCAGCGCGGCCGTGGTGCGCGACAGGAAGTTGGCGCTGCCCGACGCACCGAACAGACTGCCCGACGCGCCGCTGCCGAAGGCGGTGCCCATGTCGGCGCCCTTGCCGTGTTGCACCAAGATCAGGCCAATCATCGCCAGCGCGGACAGGATCTGCACCACCAGCACCAGGTTCAGGACGACATTCATTCTTGTTTACTCCAGATTCAATAGCACCATCCGCGCGCCATCACTGCGCTGCGGACACAATCTTCAGGAAATCCGCCGACTTGAGCGCGGCGCCGCCGATCAGGCCGCCGTCGATGTCGGGCTGCGCCAGCAGCTCGGCCGCGTTGGCGGCGTTCATGCTGCCGCCGTACAGGATACGCACGCGGTCGGCGTGTTCGGTGGCGGCCTTGAGCTGCGCGCGCAGCACCGCATGCACCGCTTGCGCCTGCTCGGGCGTCGCCGTCTTGCCGGTGCCAATGGCCCACACGGGCTCGTACGCGACCACGATCTCGCTCACGCAATGGCCGTTGAGGTGGATCACCGCCGCCAGCTGGCGCTTGACGATGAAGTCCGTCATGCCCTCCTCGCGCTCGCGCAGCGTTTCGCCCACGCACACGATGGGCGTGATGCCCGCCGCCAGCGCGCGCTTGGCCTTGATGGCCACGTGCACGTCGCTTTCAGCCTGGTGCTGGCGACGTTCGCTGTGGCCGACGATGGCATAGCGAACGCCGAAATCCTTCAGCATGTCGGCCGACACATCGCCTGTGAAGGCGCCGTTGTCGTGCGTCGACACGTTTTGCGCGCCCAGCTCGATGGGCGAGCCGGTCAGCAGCCGCTGCAGCTGCCCCAGGTAGACGCCGGGCGGGCACACCACCACATCGCACGCCGGCTGGCCAACGCCGGCCAGCAATTCGCCCACCAGCGCCTCGTTGGCGGCCAGCGAGCCGTTCATCTTCCAGTTGCCGGCGATGAGTTGTTTTCTCTTGCTCATTTCAAAGGCTCCATCGGGCCACGCAAGGCCCGCAGTGCATCAGACCCACGGAGTCGAATGGCCGCCCAGCAGACCAGCTCAGCGAACGCCGTAGCCGGGCTTGTACCGGCCACGGGCGCTGCCTCCCTTGCGAATGAAGGCGCGAAACGACTCAGGGGGTGCTTCACTTCTTCAACCCCACGTCAGCACGATCTTGCCGATGTGCTGGTTGCTCTGCATCAGCGCATGGGCGCGCGCGGCGCCGCTCGGCAGGCCATCGCCCGCGTCGGCAGCCGCGAAAACGCTGTGGATCACCGGACGGACGGTGCCGTCCTCGAGCCACGGCCACACCCGCGCCCGCAGCGCCTGCGCGATGGCGCCCTTGAACGCCACCGGACGCGGCCGCAGCGTGCTGCCGGTGATGGTCAGGCGCCGGCGCAGCACCAGCCCGGCGTTGAAGCCCGATTGCACGCCCCCCTGCACGGCGATGATCACCAGGCGCCCGTCCTCGGCCAGGCATTCGACCTCGCGCTTGACGTAGTCACCCGCCACCATGTCCAGGATGACGTCGACGCCCTTGCCGTCGGTCAGCTTGCGCGCCTCGTCGGCAAAGTCGGTTGCTTTGTAATTGATAGCATGATGCGCGCCCAGCGCCAGCGCTGCGGCACATTTTTCGTCCGAACCCGCGGTGACGATGACGGTGGCGCCAGCGGCGCGCGCCATCTGGATCGCCGTCACGCCGATGCCGCTGGTGCCGCCCTGCACCAGCAGGGTTTCACCCGGCTGCAGGCGGCCGCGGTCGAACACGTTGCTCCACACGGTGAAGAACGTCTCGGGCAGCGACGCTGCCTCGACATCGCTCAGCCCGCGCGGCACCGGCAGGCACTGCGCGACCGGGGCCACGCAGTACTCGGCATAGCCGCCGCCGGCCACCAGCGCACACACACGGTCGCCGACCTTCAACGAAGCCGCCGCCAGCGCCGCGGCGTCACCCGATTCGATGACGCCTGCGACTTCCAGCCCCGGCAGGTCCGACGCGCCGGGCGGCACGGGATAGTTGCCGGTGCGCTGCAGCACGTCGGGGCGGTTGACGCCCGACGTGCTGACGCGGATGAGCACTTCGCCCGCGCCGGCCACGGGGATCGGACGCTCGGCGGGCACCAGCACTTCGGGCGCGCCGTATTCACGGATCTCGATGCACTTCATGTCGAATCAGGCTCTGGCGCTTGCTGGGCAAGCGCATTCAGCTATCAAAACAAAAGCAATCTGCCCTTACTGCTGTTGCTGGTCGCCACCGTGGGCGCTTTCGGCCGGCACGGGGCGCTCTTCGCGCTCGGCGCGCGGCGGGCGGTCGCCACGGTCTTCGCGCGGGCCGCGGTCGCCGCGGTCTTCACGAGGGCCGCGATCACCACGGTCGCCACGGTCGCCGCGTGGCGGACGGTCGCCACGCTCGCGGTATTCACGCGGCGGGCGGTCTTCCATGCCTTCGGGGCGGTCCAGCAGCGCCTTCATCGACAGCTTGATGCGGCCCTTGTCGTCGGTCTCGAGCACCTTGACCTTGACCACCTGGCCCTCTTGCAGGTAGTCGCTGACCTTCTCGACGCGCTCGTGCGCGATCTGGCTGATGTGCAGCAGGCCGTCCTTGCCGGGCAGGATGTTGACCAGCGCGCCAAATTCGAGCAGCTTGGTGATCGGGCCTTCGTAGACCTTGCCGATCTCGGCTTCGGCCGTGATGGCCTCGATGCGGCGCTTGGCGTCGTCGGCCTTGGCGGCGTCGTTGCTGGCGATGGTGATGGTGCCGTCTTCGCCGATGTCGATGGTGGTGCCGGTTTCTTCCGTCAGCATGCGGATGGTGGCGCCGCCCTTGCCGATCACGTCGCGGATCTTCTCGGGGTTGATCTTCATCGTGTAGAGCTTGGGCGCCCACGACGAGATCTCGGCCTTGGCTTCACCCATCGCTTCCTGCATCTTGCCCAGGATGTGCAGGCGCGCTTCCTTGGCCTGCGCCAGGGCGACCTGCATGATTTCCTTGGTGATGCCCTGGATCTTGATGTCCATCTGCAGCGCGGTGATGCCGTTGGTCGTGCCGGCCACCTTGAAGTCCATGTCGCCCAGGTGATCTTCGTCGCCCAGGATGTCGGTCAGCACGGCAAAGCGATTGCCTTCCTTGATCAGGCCCATGGCGATGCCCGCCACGTGCGCCTTCATCGGCACGCCGGCGTCCATCATCGACAGGCAACCGCCGCAGACCGAGGCCATCGAGCTGGAGCCGTTGGATTCGGTGATTTCAGACACCACGCGGATGGTGTACGGGAACTCGTCGCGCCCCGGCAGCAGCGGGATCAGCGCGCGCTTGGCCAGGCGGCCGTGGCCGACTTCGCGGCGCTTGGTGCTGCCCATGCGGCCCACTTCGCCGGTGGCGAACGGAGGCATGTTGTAGTGGAACAGGAAGTGGTCCTCGAACTCGCCGGCCAGCGCGTCGATGCGCTGCGCGTCGCGGTCGGTGCCCAGCGTGGTGACGACCAGCGCCTGCGTCTCGCCGCGCGTGAACAGCGCCGAGCCGTGGGTGCGCGGCAGCACGCTGTTGCGGATTTCGATGGGGCGCACGGTGCGCGTGTCGCGGCCGTCGATGCGCGGCTCGCCGGCCAGGATCTGGCCGCGCACGATGCGCGCTTCGATCTCGAACAGCAGGTTGTCGAGCTTGACCGGGTCGAACGCCACGGCTTCTTCGGTCAGCGACTGCTTGACGGCCGCGGTGGCTTCGCGCAGCGCCTGCGTGCGGGCCTGCTTGCTGCGGATTTGATAGGCCGCGCGCAGCTTGGGTTCGGCCAGCGCGCCGACCTTGCCAATGAAGCTTTCGTCCTTGACTTCGGGCGCCCAGGTGCCGTTGTCGGCCCACAGCGGCTTGCCGGCTTCGCGCACCAGTTCGTGGATGGCGTTGATGGCGAGCTTGCCCTGGTCGTGGCCAAACACCACGGCGCCCAGCATCACGTCTTCGGTCAGCTGGTTTGCTTCGGATTCGACCATCAGCACGGCGGATTCGGTGCCGGCGACGACCAGGTCCAACGCACTGTTCTTGCGCGCCGACGGGCCGGGGTTCAGCACGTATTCGCCGTTGACATAGCCCACGCGCGCCGCGCCGATGGGGCCGTTGAACGGAATGCCGCTGATCGACAGCGCCGCGCTCACGCCGATCATGGCGGCGATGTCGGCGTCGACCTCGGGGTTGAGCGACAGAGTGTGGATGACCACGTGCACTTCGTTGAAGAAGCCATCGGGAAACAGCGGGCGGATCGGGCGGTCGATCAGGCGGCTGGTCAGCGTTTCCAGCTCGCTGGGTTTGGCTTCGCGCTTGAAGAAGCTGCCGGGGATCTTGCCGGCGGCGTAGGTTTTCTCGATGTAGTCGACGGTGAGCGGGAAGAAGTCTTGCCCCGGCTTGGCCGTCTTGCTGGCGGCCACGGTGGCCAGGACGACGGTGCCGTCGATGTCGACCAGCACGGCGCCGGTGGCCTGGCGGGCGATTTCACCGGTTTCCATGACGACCGTCTTGTCGCCCCACTGGAAGGACTTGGTGACCTTGTTGAACATGCTCATGTTTGCTCCTTTTTGGATAGCTTCTTGCGCAATACTGGATTGCGCTGGAGCCGCTTTTCATTCAGAACACGATGCCATTCCAGAACCCGGCCGCACGGGTCGCTAGTGTTCTGGGTTGCAAGTTCGTTGAAGAAATGAATCGGTCGAAATCGCCGTCAGGCAAGGCGCAAAACGCAGCGATACCGCGTGGTATCGCGAGGCTTTGCAACGCCGCATGGCGGTGATTGTCGGCCGATTCATTCAACGAATTTGCAATTCAGGACACTAGAGGTTGTGGAATGACACAGCTTCAGCTTCTGAACGCGCGTTTCTCCGGGGTTGAAAAAGACAAAAACGCCTGAGCCGCCACAGGGCTTCAGGCGTTTTTCGTCGGCATGGGCTTACTTGCGCAGACCCAGCTTCTGGATCAGGGCCACGTAGCGGTCGGCGTCCTTGGACTTCAGGTAGTCCAGCAGCTTGCGGCGGCGGCTGACCATGCGCAACAGGCCGCGGCGACCGTGGTGGTCCTTGGCGTGCTGCTTGAAGTGGGGGGTCAGCTCGTTGATGCGAGCGGTCAGGATGGCAACCTGCACTTCGGGGCTGCCGGTGTCGGCGGCGCCGCGCGCGTTGTCCTTGACCACGGCGGCCTTGTTCTCTTTGGAGATCATCTCGATTTTCCTTGTTCCATATGATTTGACTTGCGAGGCGCGCCGGAACTGCATGCCACGTGCGTTCTGCGAAATGCAAAACCTGTGGATTGTATCAGGCGGCCGCCCGATTGGGGCCACCGCGCGCCCTCACCGCCGCAGCCAGGCCGCCAGTCGCTCCACCCCTTGCGCCAGCCGGTTCACGTCCTTCGACGCAAAGCACCAGCGCAGCCAGCCTTCGGCCTCGGGCGCGAAGGCGATGCCCGGCGCCAGGCCGATGCGGGCCTCGGCCACCAGCCGCTTGGCCAGCGCCAGCGAATCGCCCTGCCCCGCCACGCGCAGAAAAACGTACATGCCGCCCGGCGCGCTGCCCGCCTGCACGCCGGGCAGGGCCTGCAGCAGCGGCACCAGCGTGTCGCGGCAGCCCTTCAGGTGGGCCACGATGCGCGGGGTGATCGCCTCGGTCTCGGCCAGCGCCACCAACGCGGCGCGCTGCACGAAGACTGGCGCGCACGACGTGTTGAATTCGAGCAGCTTGCCAATGTGCGGCGTCATTTCGGGCGGCATCACTAGGTAGCCCAGGCGCCAGCCGGTCATCAAAAAGGCCTTGGAAAAGCTCTGCACCACCACCAGCCGGTCGTCGGGGCGCGCGATGTCCAGAAAGCTGGGCGCCGCGCCGCTGGCGGTGTCGCCGCGGTAATACAGGCGCTCGTACACCTCGTCCGACAGGATCCAGGTGCCGGTGGCGCGGCAGCGGTCCAGAATGGCCTGCTGCTCGGCGCGCGACAGCGTCCAGCCGGTGGGGTTTTTGGGCGAATTCACCACCAGCAGCCGCGTGGCGGGCGTGATGGCCGCCAGCAGCGCCGGCAGGTCGATCTGCCAGGCGCCCTGCGCGTCGGCCGACAGGGCCACGGTGCGCAGGCGCGCGCCCAGAATGCGCGGCTGCGCCGTCAGGTTGGGCCACACGGGCGTGACGGCCACCACGTCGTCGCCCGCGTCGATCAGCGCCTGCATCGCCACCATCAGCGCATTGACGCCGCCCGAAGTGATGGCGATGCGGTCCACCGCCACGTCGCCGTGCAGCCGGCTGGCGTAGGCCGACACGGCCTGGCGCAATTCCGGCAGGCCCAGGTTGTGCGAATAAAAGGTCTCACCCGCCTGCAGCGACGCCACGCCGGCGGCGCGAATGGCCTCGGGCGTGACTTCGTCGCTTTCGCCAAACCAGAACGGCAGCACGTCAGCCACGCCCAGGCCGGCGTTGGCCACTTCGCGGATTTTGGATTCCTCCAGGTCTAGAACGGCTTGACGCATGGCATGGCAACTCATCTAATAGCGCAACCCGCGAGCATCGCACAATCGGTGACGAGCCGCGCCCACCCCAAGCACTGGAGCCTCGTCATGCCGTCCACCCTTCCCCGTTGGTTTATTGCTTCGGCCTGCGCGGTGTGCCTGGCGGTCGCCGCCCTGCCCGCCGATGCCAAGTCCAAGCGCGGCGCGCGCCAGAAATCCGCGCCTCAGGTGACGTACGCCGATGGTCAGACCGGCGCGCAGCGCCAGAAAAGCGAGGACGCCCGCCTGCGCCGCGAATGCCGCGGCCGGCCCAATTCAGGCGCCTGCCTGGGCTACGCCAACTGAGGCCGATTAGCTCTCTTTTTCATAGCTTTATCCGCTGACTCAGCCTGCGCTGCAGGCGTTTTCGGGCCAGATTTTCGTCAGCCCACTGAATTAACGATCAAGCTCGAACCCTGCCCGAGCGAAATCTGCGGCGCACCGCCGCCGCGCTGGCCCCGCGCACGAACATGCCGGGCAGCATGCCGAAGCGGCGCAGAACGTTCTGCATCCGCGGATCGGGCGCCCCGCCCCGTTGCGCGTCCGGGCCGCTGTCGTCAGCGTCCCCACCCAACGCCGCCTTGCATCTGCCGCACCTCCCGCCAGCGGCCACCAGCACCGCCACCACCGTCTTCAAAGTCCATGGCAGAGGGGCGTTCTTCTCTCGCATCCTTTCCAGCGGTTCCTGGACGTGGTGTCTCGGACTCCACCCATTCGCCTCACTTGCAACGATGCGGTTACATTCGGACGGGTACATGGGTCTAGACAGAAACCACGACATATGAAACGAGCCCGTAATCTGATGAGCGCCCTGCTCTTGGCAGCCATCTCCAGCAGCGCGGCCGCGCAGATCATCCTCAAAGTGTCAACCTGGGTCCCCCGCACCCACGCATTGTCCAAAACGCAAGCCAAATGGTGCGAATCCGTTGCGGTAGTCAGTAACGGCCGCATCCGCTGCAATATCCTCGACAAAGCCCCTGTGCCACCGCCCCAGACGTTGGAGGCCGTGGCTTCCGGCGAGTTGGATGTCTCCTTCACCGTGCACGGCTACACCCCGGGCCGATTCGTGATGACGCAGATGGCCGAGTTGCCAGTTCTCGGCAACCACGCCGAGGCCATTTCGGTGGCCTATCAGCGCATGAACAACCGCTATCCCCAGTTTGCGGCAGAGCACCAGGGCGTCAAGATCCTGTCACTGTTCACGCACGGGCCAGGCGGCGTTTACACCAGCAAGAAGCCGTTCGTCACACTGGCGGACGTTCAGGGCGTGCCCATGAGGATAGGCGGCGGCATGGCGTCGGAACTGGCCAAGACAATGGGAATCCAGGGTGTGCTCAAGCCATCCAGTGAAATCGCTGAGTTGCTCAAGACCGGCGCCGTCGAAGGCGTGCTGTTTCCGGCCGAATCGATCGAGGCCTTCAAGATCGACAAGATCGTGCGCTACGGCACGACATTTTCCGGTGGCCTGTACAACACCAGCTTCGTCTTCATGATGAACCAGGACCGCTACAACAAGCTCAGCCCCGAAGATCGCAAGGTCATCGACCAGGTCAGCGGCGAGGCCATCGCCCGCTCGTTCGGACGGGCCTGGGACGATGCGGACCGAAAGGGTATGGCCTACATGCAAGTGGCCCAAGTCGCCTTGAGACCCGCGGACGCCAAGTTGACCGCGGAGCTGAAGGCCAAGCTCGCACCGCTGGAGCAAAGGTGGATCGAGCAAGCAAAAGCCAGCGGTCTGTCCGATCCCGCCAAGATGCTGGCCGAGTTCCGCGCCGAAATCACCAGGCTCGACAAGTAAGGTGATGCACGCGGTGCGACAGGTGTGTTGCGTCGCTTGAATCGATCGGGCTCGCAATAATCGGGGACCCCGACTCTGCTGCGCTGCTAATCAATTGCCGTCATCCGCCACGGAAGCAAAGGTCACGCAAGCCGCGATGCAACCTCGTGCCAGGTGACGTGTCTGGCCTTCCCGGTGCCGCTTTGCCATCGCCCGCAAGCTGGTCAGTGCCAGGCCGCGACCATGGCCGGGCGCGTCCGCTGCGGGGGAAAGTCGTCCAGCACAGATGATTCCGGCGTGGTTGCCGGCTTGCTGCAGACCCTTTAGAGGATGTAGCGCGCGGCGTGGTCAGCGTGCAAGATGCCTGTACCGTACTCGGTGGTCATGGCGCTGATGTCCGGCGCCGCGGCAGCGCGGGCGCCGCCGATGGCGCAGCAGCGGCCACCAGCGCAGGCTGCTGCGGCTGCGCCAGCAGCGCAGGCTGCTGCGCCTGTGCCAGCGCCTGCGTCAAAGGCACCTGCCGCACTGCGGTCGCACCCACGCCGCCCAACACGCCAGCGGCCACCAACGCCGCCACCAGCTTCCTCGAAGTCCATTGCACAGGGGTGTTCATCTCTCGCATCCTTTCCTTGGGGACCGCCCAAAGGGGCGGCATGAAGAGGAATTTGGGGGGCGAGAGTTAGGCGGGGCTTAGGACGGCGACACGCCGGCGTTGAAGTCGTACCTCGCCGTTACGCGAACGTTGACAATCAGCCAATTGCGAATTGGTCATGCTCTTCTGAGCATCGTAATTCAATTGGAACTGCTTCTTGTTTTGTTCAAAGGTATCTTTCGCAAGGCCATATTGCTTCATGCCCATGAACATATTGCCAAAGGAGTTGGCACCACCTAAGGCTAGGCTACCCCAACCAGGTGTAGTGCCATCTCCCAATAATGCTTCTTTAGAGAAGAAATCTGGTTTGATAGCCACCTGTACCAGTAGTGCTTGGGGCTAGTCCCCAAATATTATTGGAAGGTAAATTAGCAGTTGGATCAACAAGGGAGAGCACATCCCAATTCATGCCTACCCCGTATTCATCCCATTATTAGAATAACCTGTGGGGTTACCAAACGGCATAAACGAGTAATTCATATACAACTCCCTTGATTGAACTTTAGAATGAACTACAGAATACTTGAGAACCTATCTTATTGCAGAAGGTTTGACGATTTCTAGTAATTTCTGGATTATATGTAGGCTGAACATAAGCTGGTTCGTCCTTTATCTGATTTATCTTTGCGCCTAAGAAATTACATGTTCTTCCAGTCGCTTCGATTGGTCTTTTTTTCCAGAATGTTCGTTCGGCTTCTAATACAGACGCGCTGTAAGTTTTAGTCCGCAAATAGTTCTGCATATAACGGATACCACGGCCACCTGTTTCTGATGATATATGTCCACTGGCAATACATTCTTCTAGTAAGTTACTTTGCTGCGCTGTTTGGCTATATTCTTCAGGAGTGAGTTCTGGTTTAGGTTGACTCGCACAACCAACTATTCCCAAAACCAACAAACTCAATACTGCTGCGTGTTTCATGATTTTCCTTTTTCATTTGAGTTGAATTGTTCTTCAAGCTTCTTTAATTCTTTTCCTAGTGCTAACTTTTCTTTAGCGCCCCTGATTCGTGTTTCTTGAAGCCATCTTGCAGATGCCTCTTCTGCTTCAGTTGCCACCTCGTTTAGTACGTCTGCTACGTCCTGTACTACCAAGGCGACTTCATGGGCAGCTTCAGCAGTAAATGCTACTGCTTCCGTCGAAGCTCCCCATGTCCAAGATACTGTCCTTATTGTGTTCTTGAACCAGCTCATATCACTTGCCTCGCACCATCTGAAACGCCACGTAGGTCCCGATACCAACCCCTACTAAATCAAATATTACATATCTCCCAGATCCGAAGGCAAAAGCAATTACTGCACCAATCATTGCTCCGACAATGATTGCAAGTCTCGAATTCATGAAAGCCCCAATCAAGGAAGGGATTGCATGAAGGGCGCCGATAAACAGGATCGTCAAAGACATTGTTTTTCCTTGTGGTTGATAATGAAGTGAGTACCACAGCTCAAGCCTCAAACATACCCTCACCAGTGTAACCATCTACAATGCGCCGTCGCAGCTTTAACGGCAATGGTTTACCCCTATCTTGGCGTCGAAGGCAGAAGACTTAGGCTATATCCACATGAAAAGCGAGGCATGGCAATCGGAGCAAATCGCCAATGTCCAAGTCAGCCGGACGGAAACGCCACCCCCACCCGTGCCCCGCCCAACTCAGCCGACTCCCTCACTTTAATCACCGCCCATGCCGCTCCGCCACTGCGCGCGCAATGGCCAACCCCAGCCCGCTGCCATGCCCCGGCGCCCCGGGAGCGCGGTAGAAGCGGTCGAGCACGCGGGCGCGGTCTTCGGGGGCGATGCCGGGGCCGCTGTCTTCGACCGACAGGCGCGCGCCCTGCCCCGCCTGCGCGGGTTCGACGTTGACGCGCACGTGGCCACCTTCGGGCGTGTGGCGCAGGGCGTTGTCGAGCAGGTTGCGAAGCAGCACGGCCAGGGCGTCGGGTTGGCCGGGCACCAGCGCGGTGGCGGGGGCGTCCACGGTTAGGTTGATGCCGCCTCGCGCGGCTTCGGGGGCAGCTTCGGCCACGGCGGCGTGGGCCAGCGCGGCCAGGTCGACGTCCATCAGGGGCGCGTCGCGCGCGGCGCCTTCCTGGCGGGCCAGGGCCAGCAGTTGCTCGACCAGCCGGGTCGCGCGGTCGATGCCGGCCAGCAGGCGGCTTTCGGCGGTCTGGCGCGCGGCGGGCGTGTCGGCGCGCTGCAGGCCTTGCACCTGCAGGCGCAGCGCGGCCAGGGGTGAGCGCAACTCGTGCGCGGCGTCGGCGGTGAAGTGGGTCAGTGCGTCCCACGCGGCGGACAGGCGCGTCAGCAGGCCGTTCATCTCGTCGACCAGCGGCCGCACTTCGGCCGGCAGGCCGGCGGTGGGCAGGGGCGACAGATCGTCGGGCCGGCGCGCGGCCACCTGGCGGCGGGCGCGTTCGATGGGGCCGAGGGCGCGGCCGATGACCCACCACACGATCAGCATCAGCACCGGGGCCAGCAGCGCCACGGGCAGCACGGCGCGCAGCGCCAGCTGGCCCGCCATGCGGCCGCGCGCGGCGGTCTGCTGAGCCACCTGCACCACCTGGGTGGCGGTGCGCAGGGCGTAGACGCGGTAGCGCTCGCCGCCCGCATTGACGTCAGAGAAGCCGATGACGGCCTGCGGCTGCAGCAGCCGGCCGTGCGGACTGCGGTACAGCATCAGACCGTCGGCGCGCCAGACCTGGATGATCATCTCGCGCGCGGCCGGCTCGTCGCCGGCGGGCGTGTCGTCGTCGCCCAGACCGCCCTCGCCCAGCCGGCCCGACAGCGTGAGGGCGATGCGCTGCATCTGGGCGTCGAACAGCGCTTCGGTCTCGGCGCGCGCGGTGCGGTAGGTGACGGCGGCCTGCAGCGCGGCAAAGGCCAGCACGGCAGCCAGCAGCGCGCCGGTGAGCTGCCGGCGCAGCGAGGGCGCGGGGGATGGCAGCCGCTCGGTGTTCATGGTGCGCCGTCGGCCCTCACCCCTGCCCTCTGCCAGAGGGAGACAGGGTTTCGTTGAAATGGCGTGGCTTGGTGCGAAAGCCAGGCAAGGCTGTGCCCATGAATGGATTTTTCAAGTGTTTTCGCCCTCCACCGCTTGCCAGACAAGCGCAAGCAGCTACCATTTCATGAGCAAAAATCGCCCCATGACGCATGCTGTCCCGTGGCCGCGGAGCAGGCCACACACGAACGCCGCGCTCGGGGTCCCCCCGAGCGCCAGCGTTGTCCCCCCGGGGGGAAGGCGCCGCAGGCGACTCAGGGGGGGAGTCATACGGCACCCGATAACCCAGGCCACGCTGGTTCTCAATCAGCCCCGCGCCCAGCTTCTTGCGCACGCCATGGATGTAAACCTCCACCGCGTTGCTGCTGACGTCGTCGCGCCACGAATACAGCTTTTCTTCCAGCTGCTGGCGCGACAGCACGCGGCCGGGGCGCGCCAGCAGCGGCTCCAACACGGCCCATTCGCGCGCCGACAGGGGCACCGGCTCGCCTTTCAGGGTGACTTCGCGCGTGGCGGGCACGATGCGCACATCGCCCCACTCATAGGCGGGCTCGGCGCGGCCGTCGGCGCGGCGCAGCAGCGCGCGGATGCGGGCCAGCAGTTCGTCCAGGTCGTAGGGCTTGACGATGTAGTCGTCGGCGCCGGCGTCCAGCCCCGCCACGCGGTCGGCGACGGCGTCGCGCGCGGTGGCGATCAGCACCGGCAGGCGCTGCCTTTGCGCGCGCAGCCAGCGCAGCACCGTCAAACCATCCTGCCGCGGCAGGCCCAGATCGAGCAGCAGCAAGTCGTAAGGCGTGGTGGCCAGCGCGGTCTGCGCCATGGCGCCGTCCTTCACCCAGTCGACGGCATGGTGCTCGGCGCGCAGGGCGTCGAGCACCACCTCGCCAATCATCGTGTCGTCTTCCACCAGCAGGATGCGCATGCGCCGGATTGTGCCGCCGGGCCGCGCCTGACCGCCCTGAGCCACCACCATGGCGGCATTTTTTGCTACCATCTTTGTAGCTGTAGGCGCTTCATGGGCGCCGACCAGACGCGTTTTCGGCGGGATTGGTATATTCAGGCGGTCAGCGGCGCCCCCCGTGGCTGCCCGCGTCGTCTTTCAATCCCATTTGCTGACTCCGCCTCGACGAACACCCGCCGCCGCGTGGGTGCCCGCCGCCAGACCCTTCGCCTTTCTTGATGGATCTCGTCTACCTGCTCCTGCTGCCCTTTGCCGGCAGCCTGGTCGCCGCCCTGATGCCGACGCACGCGCGCACGGCGGCGCCGGCCTGGGCGGCGCTGGTCAGCGCGGCGGCGCTGGTGTGGGTGGCGCTGCTGTTCCCCACCCTGCAGGCGGGCAACGTGCTGCGCGAGGAATACCGCTGGATTCCTTCGGCCGGCATCAACTTTGCCGTGCGCATGGACGGCTTTGCCTGGATGTTCGCCATGCTGGTGACGGGCATCGGCACGCTGGTGGCGGTGTACGCGCGCTACTACATGAGCCGGAACGACCCGGTGCCGCGCTTTTTCTCGTTCTTCCTGGCCTTCATGGGCGCCATGCTGGGCGTGGTGCTGTCGGGCAACGTGGTGCAGCTGGCGTTTTTCTGGGAGCTGACCAGCCTGTTCAGCTTTCTGCTGATCGGCTACTGGCACCATCGCAAGGACGCCCGGCGCGGCGCCCGCATGGCGCTCACCGTGACGGGCGCCGGCGGCCTGGCCATGCTGGCGGGCATGCTGATGCTGGGTCACATCGCCGGCAGCTACCAGCTGGATGTGATCCTGGGCGCGGGCGACCGCATCCGCGCCCACCCGCTGTACACGCCGATGCTGGTGCTGGTGCTGCTGGGGGCGCTCACAAAAAGCGCGCAGTTCCCGTTCCAGTTCTGGCTGCCGCGCGCCATGGCGGCGCCCACGCCGGTGTCGGCCTATCTGCATTCGGCCACCATGGTGAAGGCGGGGGTGTTCTTGCTGGCGCGGCTGTGGCCGGCGCTGTCGGGCACTGAGGCCTGGTTCTGGCTGGTCGGTGGCGCGGGCGTCATCACGCTGGTGCTGGGGGCGTACATCGCCATGTTCCAGACCGACCTGAAGGGGCTGCTGGCGTATTCGACCATCAGCCACCTGGGCCTGATCACGCTGCTGCTGGGGCTGAACCGCGACCTGGCGGCGGTGGCGGCGGTGTTCCACATCATGAACCACGCGACCTTCAAGGCGTCGCTGTTCATGGCCGCCGGCATTATCGACCACGAGACCGGCACGCGCGATCTGCGCCGGCTGTCGGGGCTGTGGCGCGCCATGCCGATCACCGGCACGCTGGCCTTCGTGGCCAGCGCGGCCATGGCGGGCGTGCCGCTGCTCAACGGCTTTCTGTCGAAGGAGATGTTCTTCGCCGAAACCGTGGACCTGAGCGCCATGCCGTGGCTGGACTTTGGCCTGCCGGTGGCGGCCACGGTGGCGGGCATCTTTGCGGTGGTGTATTCGCTGCGCTTTGCGGTGGACGTGTTCCTGGGCCCGCCCGCGCGCGATCTGCCGATTGAGCCGCACGAGCCAGTGCGCTGGATGCGCGTGCCGATCGAGGTGCTGGTGCTGCTGTGCCTGATCGTCGGCATCTTCCCGCAATGGTCCATCGGCCCGGCGCTGGACCTGGCGGCGCGCCCCGTGGTGGGCGGGCCGATGCCGCAGTTCAGTCTGGCGATCTGGCATGGCTTCAACAAGCCGCTGATCATGAGCCTGATCGCGCTGGTCGGCGGCATCGCGCTGTTCATGCTGCTGCGCGGCGGGCTGGAAAGCGGCCGCATTCGCCGCGTGCCGCTGCTGTACCGGCTGGACGGGCAGCGCCTGTTCCAGAGCGCGCTGTACGGCCTGGACCGCGCCAGCCGCTGGGCGCTGGGGGCGCTGTCGACGCACCGGCTGCAGCCGCAGATGCTGCTGATGGTGGTGGCGGCCATCGCCTTCGGCACGGCGGCGCTGTGGCCCGGCGGCGTGAGCTGGGGCCCCCGCGAGCGCGTGCCGGGCAACCTGGAATTCGCCCTGCTGTGGGTGTTTGGCTGCATCTGCGCCCTGGCGCTGGCCAACCAGGCCAAGTTCCACCGGCTGGTGGCGCTGATCCTGCTGGGCGCGGTGGGCCTGGTGGTGAGCATGACCTTCCTGTGGTTCTCGGCGCCCGACCTGGCGCTGACGCAGCTGACGGTGGAAGTGGTGACCACGGTGCTGTTTTTGCTGGGCCTGCGCTGGCTGCCCAAGCGGGTGCCGTACGAATCCGGCCGGCTGGCGCTGCGGGTGCGGGTGCGCCGTGCGCGCGATTTGGTCGTGTCGGTGGTGGTCGGCGGCGGCATGGCCGTGCTGGCCTACGCCATGATGACGCGGCCGGCGCCGCAGAGCATTTCGCCCTTCTTCCTCGACCGCGCGGTGCCCGAAGGCGGCGGCACCAACGTGGTCAACGTCATGCTGGTCGACTTCCGCGCGTTCGACACCATGGGCGAGATCACGGTGCTGGGCATCGTCGGCCTGACGGTGTATGCGCTGCTGCGACGCTTTCGCCCGCCGCGCGAGATGGCCGTGCTGCCGCCGCAGCAGCGCGCCGTGCCGCCCGATCTGGTGAGCGACCTGATCAACCCGCGCACCGCGCAGGACACGGCGCTGGGCTACGCCCTGGTGCCGGCGGTGCTGGTTCGGCTGCTGCTGCCGGTGGCGGTGGTCATCGCCATGTACTTCTTCATGCGCGGCCACAACCTGCCCGGCGGCGGCTTCGTGGCCGGGCTGGTGGTGAGCATCGCCTTCCTCACGCAATACATCGTGGCCGGCACGCACTGGGTCGAGGCGCACCTGCATCTCAAGGTCATCCGCTGGATCGGCGTCGGCCTGCTGATCGCGGTGGCCACGGGGCTGGGGTCGCTGGGGTTCGGCTACCCCTTCCTGACCTCGCACACGGCGCACCTGACGCTGCCGGTGCTGGGCGAGATCCACGTGGCCAGCGCCATGTTCTTCGACCTGGGCGTGTTCGCGGTGGTGGTCGGCGCCACGCTGCTGATCCTGACGGCGCTGGCGCACCAGTCGGTGCGTGGCCACCGGCGCGCGCCCGAGAAGACGGTCACCGCCACCACCGGCCCGCGGGAGGTGGACTGATGGAAATCATCCTCGCCATCGCCATCGGCATCCTGGGCGGCTCGGGCGTGTGGCTGGTGCTGCGGCCGCGCACGTTTCAGGTGCTGATGGGCCTGTCGCTGCTGTCGTACGCCGTCAACCTGTTCATCTTTGCCATGGGCAGCCTGTTCCACGACCGCGAGCCCATCGTGCAGCCCGGCTTGCTGCCCAATCTGGAAAACTACACCGACCCCCTGCCGCAAGCGCTGGTGCTGACCGCCATCGTGATCGGCTTTGCCACCTCGGCGCTGTTTTTGGTGGTGCTGCTGGCCTCGCGCGGGCTGTCCGATACCGACCACGTCGATGGCGAGGAGCCGGGCGACGGCACCGCCCACGTGTCGATCGGCAGCGCCGCCGCCTCGCCGCCCGGCGCCACCGACGAGGGGCGCAGTTCATGACGCTCGCACGCCTGATCGAAGCGTCGATGCCGCACCTGATCGTGGCCCCGGTGCTGCTGCCCATGGTGACGGCCGCCGCCATGCTGCTGCTGGGCGACACGCGCCGGCCGCTCAAGGCCGTCATCAACGTGCTGTCGTGCGTGCTGGGCTTAGGGCTTGCCGTCGCGCTGGTGTACTGGGTGCAGCAGCTGGGCGGGCCGCAGGCGGTGGGCGTGTACCTGCCGGGCAACTGGCCGGTGCCCTACGGCATCGTGCTGGTGGTCGACCGGCTGTCGGCCATGATGGTGCTGCTGTCCAGCGTGCTGGGGCTGGCCGGGGTGCTGTACGCGTCGGCGCGCTGGCACAAGGCCGGGGTGCACTTTCACCCGCTGTTCCAGCTGCAGTTGATGGGGCTGTACGGCGCGTTTCTCACGGCCGATCTGTTCAACCTGTTCGTGTTCTTCGAGATCATGCTCACGGCCTCGTACGGGCTGCTGCTGCACGGCTCGGGCTGGGCGCGCGTGCGTTCGGGGCTGCACTACATCGCCATGAACCTGATGGCGTCGAGCATGTTCCTGATCGGCGTGGCCATTCTTTATGGCGTGACCGGCACGCTCAACTTCGCCGACATGGCCATCATGGTGCCCGCCATTGCCCAGGACGACCGCGGCCTGCTGCACGCTGGCGCCGCCATCCTGGCCATCGCGTTTTTGGTCAAGGCGGCCGCGTGGCCGCTCAACTTCTGGCTGCCGATGGCGTATTCGAGCGCCGCGGCGCCGGTGGCGGCGCTGTTCGCCATCATGACCAAGCTGGGCGTGTACGCCATCTTGCGCGTGTGGACGCTGCTGTTTCCGGCCGACGCCGGCGTGTCGGCGCTGTTCGGCGGGCCGGTGCTGGTCGGGCTCGGGCTGGTCACACTGGCGTTTGGCGTCATTGGCGTCATCGCCACCCAGCACCTGGGGCGCACGGCGGCGTTCTGCGCCATCGTGTCGTCGGGCACGCTGCTGGCGGCGCTGGGCTTTGGCCAGCCGGCGGTGACGGGCGGCGCGCTGTACTACACGCTGGGCTCCACGCTGGCGGTCGCCGCGTTCTTCCTGCTGGTCGAGCTGATCGACCGCACGCGCGAGGTCGAGGAACACCCGCTGTACGTCAGCGAAGTCGAGCCCGAAGACGCCTTTGCCTATCCGGTTGACCTGGTGCCGACGCGCGACGTCAACCTGGACGACGACGAACAGGCGCTGTTCGGCCGCGCCATTCCCGCCGCCATGGCCTTCCTGGGGCTGGCCTTCATCGTCTGCGCGCTGACCATTGCGGGGCTGCCGCCCATGGCCGGTTTCGTCGGCAAGGTGGTGATGCTGTCGGCCCTGCTCAACCCGGCCGGCTTTGGCGAGCAGGCGCCGGTGTCGTTGGCGGCCTGGGGGCTGCTGGCGCTGCTGGTGGTGGGCGGGCTGCTGACCACCATCGCCATGTCGCGCGCCGGCGTGCGCTATTTCTGGGCCACGCACGACCGCCCCACGCCGCGCCTGCGCATCATCGAGACGCTGCCCATCGCCCTGCTGCTGGGGCTGATCGGCGTGCTGGTGTGGCAGGCCGACGCCGTGCTGCGCTACGCCAACGCCACCGCGCGCGGCCTGCACGACCCCAAGGAATACATCGGCACCGTGGTGTCCACCAAGCCGCTGCCATCGCCCCACGCCACCGGCGAAGGAGGCTTGCGCCGATGAGAAAGCGCCTGCTGCCTGCGCCGCTGCTGACGGCCGCGCTGATCGTGATGTGGCTGGTGCTGAACCGCTCGTTCAGCGCCGGGCAGATCATCCTGGCCGTGCTGTTTGGCGTGGCTGCACCGGCACTGCTGGCGCCGCTGCGCCCGGCGCGCCCGCGCATCCGCCGGCCGTGGGCGGTGCTGCGGCTGATTGCCGTGGTCGGCCGCGACGTGCTCAAGTCCAGCGCTGAAGTGTTCTGGACCCTGCTGCGCAACCACAACGATCCGGTGCACAGCCGCTTCGTCCGCATCCCGCTCGATCTGCGCGACCCCACGGCCCTGGCGTCGCTCGCCATGATCACCACCGTGGTGCCCGGCACCGTGTGGTGCGAGCTGGCGCGCGACCACAGCGCGCTGCTGCTGCACGTGTGGCACGCCCCCGACGAGGCGGCCTTCATCGAGCACTACAAGCGCACCTACGAAAAGCCGCTGCTGGAGATCTTCGAGTCATGAGCCCCCTGCTTTCCGGCGCCATCACCCTCACCCTCACGGTGTACGGGCTGGCCATCCTGCTGATGCTGTGGCGCATGCTGCGCGGGCCCTCGGCGCAGGACCGGGTGATGGCGCTCGACGTCATCTACGTCGTCGGCATGCTGATTGCGCTGGTGGTCGGCATCCGCGCCACCAGCAGCATGTACTTCGAGGCCGCGCTGCTGATCGCCCTGTTCGGCTTCGTCAGCTCGGCGGCGATGGCGAAGTTCCTGCTGCGCGGGGAAGTCATTGAATGAAACAGAAGCCATGACACCCGAACCCCTGCCCCTCTGGATCGAAGCCATCGTCGCCGCGCTGCTGCTCGGCAGCGCCGTGTTCGTGCTGGCCGCCGCCTGGGGCACGGTGCGGCTGAAGACCTTCTTTCAGCGCCTGCACCCGCCGGCGCTGGTGTTCGTGGGGGCGTCGTGGTGCGTCACGCTGGCCTCGATCGTCTACTTCTCGGCGCTGGCCAAAGGGCCCGAATTGCACGTGTGGCTGATCATCATCCTGCTGTCGATCACGGTGCCCATCACCACCGTGCTGCTGGCGCGCGCGGCGCTGTTTCGCGGCCGCCAGGCGGGCGAGCCCGGCTTGCCGCCCGCGCTGCAGCCCAAGTTGGCGCCGCCGCCGGCGACCACCCAGGATTAAGTGTCAAATTGGCCGCTTGCGCTGATCTGTCAAAGCGCTCAAGCTACGTTTTTTGTAGTTTGCGACGGCGTCACGGCCGCGTCATGCGGCAAGTGTGCGCCATGGCGGCGCGCTCGGCGTCCAGCTGGCGCACCACGCGAAAGCCGTAGCCCGAGCCTTCCACATCAAACGGCACGCCAGGCGCGCCTTGACGGTCCATCACGCCCACCATCAGCGGCTGCTGAAACTGGTGGTCGGCCGCGCGCATGCGCCCGCGCTGGCCGGCCAGTCGCACGTCGGCCGATTCCAGCGCGCGCGCCACGGCCAGCGGATCGGCGGTGCCGGCACGCTCGATGGCCTGCGCCAGCGCCTCGACCATGAGTTGCATGCGCACGTGCACATAGTCTTCCTGGGGCTTCGGAAAGCGTTCGCGGAACGACTTGTAGAACGCCGCGCCTTCGGCCGTCGGCGCGTTGGGCAGCCAGTCGGCCACCGCCACCACCTTGCCGATGCCGGCTTCGCCAATGGCCGCCGGCGCGCCCAGCGCGTTGCCGTAGAAGGTGTAGAAGCGCCCTTCGAAGCCCGCCTCGCGCGCCGCCTTGACCAGCAGCGTCAGGTCGTTGCCCCAGTTGCCGGTCAGCACGGCCTGCGCGCCCGACGCCTTGATCTTGCTGGCGTAGGGCAGAAAGTCCTTGATGCGGCCGATGGGGTGCAATTCGTCGCCGCCGATGGCCACGTCGGGCCGCTTCGCCTCCAGCTGGCGCCGCGCCTCGCGCAGCACGGCCTGGCCAAAGCTGTAGTCCTGCCCGATCAGGTAGATGCTGCGCAGTTGCGCGTCGTCCTTGATCACCTGCATCAGCGCCGTCATGCGCATGTCGGCGTGGGCGTCGAAGCGAAAGTGCCAGAAGCTGCACAACTCGTTGGTCAGGATGGGATCGACCGCCGAATAGTTGAGAAACAGCACCCGCTTGTCCGGCTCGCGCTCGTTGTGCTTGTTGATGGCGTCGATCAGCGCCGCCGCCACGGCCGACGAATTGCCCTGCAGCACAAACTGCACGCCGCCGTCGATGGCCGAGCGCAGCATGGCCAGCGACTCCTCGGCCTGGCCCTTGTTGTCAAAGCGCAGCAGCTGCAGCGGCCGCGGCCCCTGGCGCGTGGGCACGCCACCGCGCGCGTTGACGCGTTCCACCGCCCAGGCAATGTTGCGCCACACTGCTTCGCCGGCGTTGGCAAAGGCGCCTGACAGCGATTCGATCAGCCCCAGCTTGATGGGCTGACCGGCCGGCGCCTGCGCCCGCGCGGCCCATGACAGGCCAGCGCCCAGCAGGGCAAGCGACGCCCCCAGGGCGGCGCGGCGATGAAGGGGGTGATGCATGAGAATGAAACTCCGGGAACTTGAAAAAAACCGCTAAAACTATCAAAAAAATAGCGTCATGCGCCGTATTGGCGCCGCCAATCAGGTAGCAGGTGCTGAACTTGGCATGCTGGACGACGCCGGCGCGTCGGGCGCGTCGGTGCGGGTCAGGTAGTCGCCCACCAGGCCGAAGAAGCGCTGATACAGCACCTGGTCGCTGAGGGTCTCGCTGGCAATCTTGACCATCGAGTCCATGCCGCCTTCGACCGGCAGCGACAGCGAGCCGATGCCGCCCACGCCCAGCGAGGCCGACTCCTTGACCTTGCGCACCACGTACTGGTCCTGCAGGCCACTGACAAAGGCCAGCGTGCCGTCGCCATCGCCCGCCTCGGCGGCGCACACCACGCGAAATTCCAGTTGCACGTGGTGCTCGGCGTTGGGCTGGAAATACTTGCGGCCCGAGACCTGGTCGGCCTGCGCCGCATGCACCACATAGCCCTGGCTCAACAGCGCGCGCCGCGCCGCTTCACAGGTGCGCGATGGCGCCGCGGCAAAGTGGTGCACGTGCGCGCCGCCGCTGAAGGTTTCGGGTTGGTAATCCAGCAGGGCCGTGGGCTGCGGCGACAGGCCGGTGCAGGCCGCCAGCCCCAGCGGCGCCAGCGCCGTCGACAGGCGGCGCGGTGTGACGAAACAAAACATCCGGTTCGACCGCTTTCAGACAAGGGGGCGATGGTAACGCGGGACGACAGCGCACCCTGACGCATGGCTTGCGCCTCAGGGCAACGCGGAACAAGCCCCTCGCGGCGACTTATTCAGCGTCGCCTTAGGCCGGATGGCCCGGTTTTCAAGGGCCGGATGCTCACTTTTTTTAACACGACGGCGCTTGAAAAGCGCTGTGCCGCCAGCAGCTTCCGTGACAAGAGGGGCCAGCCGGCCCGCCACTTGATTGAAAGGAACTCGACATGTTCATCACCGCCACTTCCGCGCCCGTGGGTCGCCGTTCGGTCTATGCGCCGGCGCTGCGCTCGCTCGACCGCTTTCTGAACGACGCGCTGACCGCGGCCCGCACCGCCGGCACGCAGTTCAAGGAAGAAGACAAGCACTGGTCGCTCAGCGTCGATCTGCCGGGCGTCAGCCGCGAGCAACTGGCCATCGCCATCGAAGGCCAGACCGTGAAAATCCACACCGTGGAAGGCGCCCCGCGCCAGTACGCCAAGGTCTACGAATTCAATCAGGACGTGGACGCCGCCGCCAGCAGCGCCAAGCTGGAACACGGCGTGCTGACGCTGACGCTGGCCAAGCGCGTGCCGCAAAGCAACGCGACCACGCTGGAAATCAATTGATCCCCCTGAGGCGCTGACGCGCCTTCCCCCAGGGGAAAACGCTGGCGGCCGGGGAGACCCCGGCCGCTGCGTTCGCGCGTGGCCTGCTCCGCGGCCGGCTGAATCACGTGCCCTGCGCTGCGCTCGCCAGTTGATCCAGCGGCCAGCGCGGCTTGACGTCGAAGGCGTACTGCCGCTGCGGCGTCTCGACGCCGGCCTGCACCCGCATCGCCGCGGCCATGGCGATCATGGCGCCGTTGTCGGTGCACAGCGACAGCTCGGGATAGTGCACGCGCACGCCCAGCGGGGCGCAGGCGGCGTTCAGCGCCGCGCGCAGGCGCTGGTTGGCGCCCACGCCGCCGGCCACCACCATGCGCTTCAGCCCCGTGGCCCGCAGCGCGGCCAGCGACTTCTTGACCAGCACCTCGACGATGGCCGCCTGCGTGCTGGCCGCCAGGTCGGCGCGCTGCTGCTCGCAGGGCGAGCCTTCGAACTTGCGCGCCTGCGTCAGCACCGCGGTTTTCAAGCCGGCAAACGAAAAGTCCAGGTTGCCGCTGTGCAGCAGCGGGCGCGGCAGTTTGTAGGCGCTGTCGTCGCCAAATTCGGCCAGCCGCGCCAGCGCCGGCCCGCCGGGGTAGCCCAGGCCCAGCAGCTTGGCGGACTTGTCGAAGGCTTCCCCCGCCGCGTCGTCGATGGTTTCGCCCAGCAAGGCGTAGCGGCCCACGCCGTCGACGCGCATCAGCTGCGTGTGCCCGCCGCTAACCAGCAGTGCGATGAATGGAAATTCGGGCGGGTCGGCGCTGAGAAAGGGCGACAGCAGATGCCCTTCGAGGTGGTGCACGCCCAGCACCGGCTTGCCCAGCGCCGCCGCCAGCGCGCAGGCCACGCCCGCACCCACCAGCAGCGCCCCGGCCAGGCCGGGCCCGCGCGTGAACGCTACCATATCAATAGCTGACAGCCCTTTTCCTGCCTGCGCCAGCACCGAATTGGCCAATGGAATGACGCGGCGAATGTGGTCGCGGCTGGCCAGTTCGGGCACCACGCCACCGTAGTCGGCGTGCATCGCCACCTGCGTGTGCAGCGCGTGGGCCAGCAATTCGGGCACGCCGGCCGGGCGCGTGCGCACCAGCGCCACGCCGGTTTCGTCGCACGACGATTCGATGCCGAGGACAAGGCAGGACATGGCCGGAATTATCTGCCTTTGCCCACCCCTGGGTGCATCAGAAGGCCGCCGAGCCGGCCATGCCCGAACGCCGTGGCTGGGGGTTGCCCCAGCACCCGCGTTGCCCCCTCTGGCGATGGCGCCGCAGGTGGCTCAGAGGGTCAACCCATGTCGCCGGAGATGTAGCTGCCCAATTGCGAGATCAGGAACTCTTGCTGCGCCATGGTGGCATAGACCGCGTCGCCAATCGACACCAGGCCCACCACGGCGCCGTCGCTGACGACCGGCAGATGGCGGATCTTGGCCTGGTTCATGATGCCCATGCATTCCTTGACCGTCTGACGCGGGCTGACGACGTAGAGCTTGGCGGTCATGACGTTGGCCAGCGGCGTGCTGGCGGACGCGAGGCCCTTGAGCGCCAGCTTGCGGGCGTAGTCGCGCTCGGTGAAGATGCCCAGCAGCGCCTCGCCCTGCATGATCAGCACCGAGCCGACGTTGAGGTCGGCCATTAGTTGCAGCGCGTCGCGCACGGTGGCCGTGGGCGGCAGCGACGCCAGGCGGCGGCCTTGATGCTTGGACAGGATGTCGGCAACGGTCGGCATGGTTTTCTCCTCCAGAAGATGTGCAGAACCCAAACGTCTCCACATCATTTTGCACGCTTCGCCCCCGTTTGGGGTGTGACGATGCGCAAGCACCGCGCCACGCACCCGCCCACCGGCGCCGACGGCGGCACAATGGGGCTGCCGCCTGCTGCTGATCGCTATTTATTTGATAGCTTTCGGCGCTTGCCCAGAAAGCGGCGCAGCCAGTTTTTGCAAAAACCCATGCCAAGCAATAGCCCGATGAACCCCGCCCCCCTCGCCGTCATCTCCTCCATGGCCACCAAAGCGCTGCTGACCGAACTGGTGGCCGACTTTCAGCGCCTGCACCCTGATCAGCCGGTGACGCTCGAATCGGTCGGCGGCGTGGACGCCGCCCGGCGCGTGGCGGCGGGCGAGGCGTTCGACGTGGTGGCACTGGGCTCGGACGCCATCGACAAACTCATCGCCAGCGGCCACGTACTGGCCGGCAGTCGGGTGGACATGGTGCGCTCGGGCGTGGCGGTGGCCGTGCGCGCGGGCGCCGCGCGGCCCGACATCGGCAGCGAGGACGCGGTGAAAGCCGCCGTGCTGGCCGCGCGCACGCTGGGCTATTCCACCGGGCCCAGCGGCGTGGCGCTGGCGCGCCTGTTCGAGCGCTGGGGCATCGCGGATGTGGTCAACGCCAAGCTGGTGACGCCGCCGCCTGGCACGCCGGTGGGCGCGCTGATCGCCACGGGCGAGGTGGAACTGGGCTTTCAGCAGCTGAGCGAGCTGATGCACCTGCCGGGCATCGACGTGCTCGGCCCGCTGCCCGATGCAATACAGATCACGACCATTTTTTCAGGCGGCGTGGCCACCACGTCGCGCCAGCCCGACGCCGTGCGGGCGCTGCTGGCCTTTCTGGCCTCGCCTGGCACCACCGCGATCAAGCAGGCCAACGGCATGGACGCGGCCTGAACCACCCCATCGCAGGAGACGACGATGCACCGCAAGACCTTCATCCACGCCGCGCTGCTGCTGACCGCGCTGACGGGCGCCACGGCAGCGCACGCGCAGGACGCCTGGCCCAGCAAGGTGATTCGCTTCGTCGTGCCCTACCCGCCGGGCGGCCCGACGGATCTGATGGCGCGCGCGCTGCAGCCCGAACTGCAGGCTCGCCTGGGCGCCACCGTGGTGATCGAGAACAAGGCCGGCGCGGGCGGCAACGTCGGCAGCGCCGAGGTCGCCAGGCAGGCGCCGGCCGACGGCCACACGCTGCTGCTGGCGGCCAGCGGGCCGATGGCGGTGAACCCGTCGTTGTACAAGAGCATGCCCTTCGACCCGCAGAAGGACCTGGCGCCCGTCATCCAGATCTCGGCCTTTCCGCTGGTGCTGGAAGTGCATCCGTCCACCGGCATCAAGGACGTCAAGGGCCTGATCGCCGCGGTGAAGAAGCCCGACAGCCGGCTGGCCTTCGCGTCGGCCGGCAACGGCACGCCGCAGCACCTGGCGGGCGAAATCTTCAACACGCAGGTCGGCACCAAGATGCCGCACATCCCCTACAAGGGTGCCGGCCCAGCGCTGAACGACCTGCTGGGCGGGCAGGTGCAGGTGATGTTCGACGTGCTGGGCAGCTCGCTGCCGCACATCCAGGCCGGCAAGCTGGTGCCGCTGGCCGTGACGTCGGCGCGCCGCAGCCCGCAGTTGCCGCAGGTGCCGACGATGCACGAGGCCGGCATCGACGGCTACGAAGTGACCGGCTGGCACGGCATTGCCGTGCGCGCGGGCACGCCGGCGCCCATCGTCGCCAAACTCAACGGCACGCTGAACGCGATCTTCAACGAGCCCGAGTTCCGCAAGAAATGGGAAGCCATTGGCACGCCCGTGGTGGGCGGCACGCCGCAGCAGTTTGGCGATCTGATCCGCAAGGAAGCGGTGCGCCTGGGCCAGGTGGTGAAGGCCGCCGGGGTGACGCTGGACTGATGAGCACCCCGCGCGCCGTCGTACCGCGCGTTCGGCGTGCACCGCACGTGCCGCGCCGGCCAGCCTGCGAAGCCATCGGACCATCGCCGCACCCGCTGCAGCGACCTTCGCCGTCGCCAGCGCCCGTGCGATGAGCCTTTCCCTGACCGACCCCGACCTGCGCGCCCTGCTGGCCGGCACCCTGGCCGACGGCGCCGTCGATGGTGCCGTCATCTGCCTGTGCGCCGCCTGGTGCGGCACCTGCCGCGACTTCGAGGCCGGCTTCCGGCAAGCCGCGGCCGCGCACCCGCGGGTGGCGTTCCGCTGGGTCGACATCGAGGACGAAGCCGACGCGCTGGGCGACGTGGACATCGAAACCTTTCCCACCCTGCTGGTGGGCGGGCGCGACGGCGCCGTGCGCTTTGCCGGCCCGGTGCTGCCGCAGCCGGGGCAGATCGCGCGGCTGCTGCACAGCCTGGGGCTGTGACGCGCGCGGCCCGCGTGCAACTGTTTTATCCTTGACTCGGGTCAATTGAGCCGGTGAAGGTGCCGGCCCACAATGCCACCATGGGAATCAGCCCCTACCTCAAGGAAATCGGCCGCGGCGCGCAGGGTGCGCGGGCGCTGTCGCGCGGCCAGGCGGCCGACCTGCTGGGCCAGGTGCTGGACGGCCAGTGCACCGACCTGGAAATCGGCGCCTTCTGCGTGGCCATGCGCATCAAGGGCGAAGTGCCCGACGAAATGGCCGGCTTCCTGGACGCCACCGAAGCCCGCCTGGCCCGCCTGCCCGCCAGCGACGCGCCGGTGGTCGTGCTGCCCAGCTACAACGGCGCGCGCAAGCTGCCGGTGCTGACCCCCCTGCTGGCGCTGCTGCTGGCGCGCCAGGGCCTGCCCGTGCTGGTGCACGGCACGCCCACTGAGGACAGCCGCGTGCCCAGCGCCGCCGTGCTGGCTTCGCTCGGCATCGGGCCCCGCCTGCCGACCGAGCGCATCGCCCGCGGCAGCGTTCACTTCGTCCCCACCGGCGCGCTGTACGCTGGCCTGCAGCGCCTGCTGGACGTGCGCCGCGCCATTGGCCTGCGCAACAGCGCGCACGCGCTGGTCAAGCTGATGAACCCGGTCGCCGGACCGGCGCTGGTGGTCAGCAGCTACACCCATCCCGAATACGCCGAATCCATGGCCGCCACGCTGCGGCTGACCGGCACGCCCGCCCTGCTGCTGCGCGGCACCGAAGGCGAACCCGTGGCCGACGCCCGCCGCACGCCGCGCATGCAGCTGCTGCTGGGCGGCGACATGCGTGAAGTGCAGCCCGCCCAGCCGGGCGCGCTGGCCACGCTGCCCGCGCTGCCGCCCACCACCGACGCTGTCGCCACGGCCGACTACATCCGCGCCGTGCTGCAAGGCGCGGTGGCGCCGCCCGAGCCCATCGTTCGCCAGGTCGATCACATCGTGCAGGCCTGCCGGGCCATCCCGGCGGCGGGCGCTTCGTCCCTTCCACCCACCGTTGCCGCATGAGCGCCTCTTCCGCCCTTCCCCTTGGCCGTGTCACCCTGGTAGGCGCCGGCCCGGGCGACCCTGAGCTGCTGACGCTCAAGGCCGTCAAGGCCATCCAGTCGGCCAGCGTGATTCTGGTCGATGACCTGGTGGGCGACGGCGTGCTGGCCCACGCCCGGCCGGATGCGCGCATCACCTACGTCGGCAAGCGCGGCGGCTGCAAGAGCACGCCGCAGGCCACCATCGAGCAGCTGATGCTGGACGCCGCGCACGCCGGCGAAAACGTGGTGCGCCTGAAAGGCGGCGATCCGTTCATCTTCGGCCGCGGCGGCGAAGAGGTGGAAAGCCTGCGCCGCGCCGGCATCGAGCCGGTGGTCGTCAACGGCGTCACCGCCGGGCTGGCGGCCATGACCAGCCTGGGCGCCCCGCTGACGCACCGCGACCGCGCGCACGGCGTGGTGTTTGTCACCGGCCACCCGCAAAAGGACGGCCCCGGCCTGGACTGGGCGCGCCTGGGCGAATCGGCGCGCGACCTGCACCTGACGCTGGTGATCTACATGGGCATCAGCAGCGCGGCGCGCATCCAGGCCGGCCTGCTGTCGGCGCTGCCGCCCGACACGCCGGTGGCCGTGATCGAGCGCGCCAGCCTGCCGTCGCAACGCCAGTGCATCACCACGCTGGGCGAGCTGGTCGATCAGTTGTCCGCCACCGGCCTGGGCAGCCCCGCCGTGATGGTGGTGGGCGACGTGGTGCGCGGCGTGCGCGCCGCCCTGCAGGAAGCGGCCGCGCTGGCGGCCTGATCGCCGCATCCCAGCGTCCTTTCCTTCGCTGGGGCCGCGCCCTAGGGGCAGTGGCGCGCTTTTGGTCGCGAAAACCCCACGGACGCGAACCTACACTCGCGCCATGCTTCATTGCGATGTCGTCATCCTCGGCGCAGGCGCTGCCGGCCTGTTCTGTGCCGCGCAGGCCGCCCGGCGCGGCGCGCGCGTGGTGCTGATCGACCACAGTGAGCGCGTGGCCGAAAAGGTGCGCATCTCGGGCGGCGGGCGCGCCAACTGCACCAACCGCGACCTCGACCCGGCCGCGCCGCACCGGCACTTTCTCAGCGCCAACCCGCATTTCTGCCGCTCGGCGCTGGCGCGCTACACGCCGCGCGACTTCATCGCCCTGCTGGACCGCCACGGCCTAGCCTGGCATGAAAAGCACAAGGGCCAGTTGTTCTGTGACCGGTCGGCCGAAGACCTGATCCAGCTGCTGCTGGACGAGTGCGCCGCTGCCCGCGACCACGGCGGCGAAGTCACCCGCTGGCAAGCGTGCCAGGTGCGGCGCGTCGAATTTCAAGTCAAATCGCCGCCCAGCGCCGATGCTGAAAGCTTCCATAGCTATTTGATTGATAGCGAACGTGGCCCGGTGAGCGCGCCGTCGCTGGTGGTCGCCACGGGCGGGCTGTCGATCCCCAAGATCGGCGCCAGCGGCTTCGGCTTCGATCTGGCGCGCCAGTTCGGCCTGAAGGTGACCGACACGCGCCCCGGCCTGGTGCCGCTGACCTTCGACGGCGCGGCGTGGGCGCCCTACGCGCCGCTGGCGGGCCTGTCGCTGCCAGTGGCGATCAGCACCGGGGCCAAAAAGCAGCGCACCACGTTTCATGAGGATCTGCTGTTCACGCACCGCGGGCTGTCCGGCCCAGCGGTGTTGCAGATTTCGAGCTACTGGCAGCCGCGCACACCGATCGAGATCGACCTGGCGGCGGGCGTCGATCTGGCCGCCGAACTGCTGGCCGCCAAGGCGCGCGGCTCGCGCAAGCTGATCGCCAACGAACTGGCCGCGTGGCTGCCGCAGCGCCTGGCCGACGCCTGGGTGCAGCAAGACCCCGCCTGGCAGCGCCCCATCAACGAGGCCAGCGACAAGGCGCTGCACGCCCTGGCCGAACGCATCCTGCGCTGGTCGCTCACCCCCACCGGCACCGAAGGCTACAAGAAGGCCGAAGTCACCGTCGGCGGCGTCGACACGCGCGAACTGTCGTCCCAGACCCTCGAAGCCCGCCGCCAGCCCGGCCTGTACTTCATCGGCGAAGTGGTCGACGTCACCGGCTGGCTGGGCGGCTACAACTTTCAGTGGGCCTGGGCCAGCGCCCACGCCTGCGCCGAGGCATTGCCGTTGCACCGATAGAACGCGCCGGCAGCGAAATAGCGGCGCCGCGCCAGAACCAGCGCCATCCCTTGGGGGGCCGCGCAGCAGGCCCTTCCAAAGGCCGCGGCGCAGGCCACCCGGTAACGCCGTGGCCGGACCTGCGCCGGCCGCCAGCGTTGTCCCCCTTGGGGGAAGACGCCGCAGGCGTCACAGGGGGTATAATCTTTTGTTTTGCTGGCAAAAGCTCCCGCCGGCCGCATACTAGTTAACAGGCGGGGCAAGACTTGCGGCGAATGGCGCGAAGCCTGATCTACTTCGCACCCGCTGGCCGCGCAATCCTCTGAAAATTGAATGACCACCATCCGAGTCAAAGAAAACGAGCCGTTTGACGTTGCCCTGCGCCGCTTCAAGCGCACCATTGAGAAACTGGGCCTGCTGACCGACCTGCGCGCCCGCGAGTTCTACGAAAAGCCCACCGCCGAGCGCAAGCGCAAGAAGGCGGCCGCGGTCAAGCGCCACTACAAGCGCGTGCGCAGCCAGCAGCTGCCCAAGAAGCTGTACTGATTCGTCGCCAGGCGCTCAAGCGACACCCAAAAACCCGCTCGGGACGCCGCAGCGGGTTTTTTCATGCTCGGGTGAAATCAACTTTGCTATAAATGTGAAAGCATTCGGCGCTTATTCAGCCAGCGCCTGAAGGCTAAAAGACCCTCAGGCGGCAGCCTCGCTCCCGCCGGCCGCCTGCGCCAGCGCGGCCTGCAAATCCGCCAGCAGCGGATGTTCGGCGCGCCACAGCGGCCGCACCAGCGCCACCTGAAAGCGCACCGACGCGGCCAGCGGCCGCACCGCCAGCCGCGCATCGCCGGCGGCCATGGCGCGCGCTGTGAGCGGGTTGATGATCGACACACCCAGCCCCTCGGCCACCAGCGCGCAAATCGAGACAGCACTGGCGCTTTCGATCCGTATCTCGCGCGCCACGCCGGCGGCGGCGAACAGCGCGTCGATGGGCGCGCGGTACGGGTCGGCCAGTGCCAGGTTGATGAAGGGCTGGCCGGCGAAATCGTCCAGTGCCAGCGGCGCGTGGCGCTCGGCGAGCGGGTGCGCGGCGGGCAGCACCACCACCTCGTCGGCCTCCAGCAGCGGATACCGTTCACAGCCAACGGGGGCTGTCCGGGCCTCGGTCAGGCCCAGGTCGGCCTGCTGCTCGGACAACGCGGCTTCGAGCGCGGGCGATTCCATGGGCATGACGGTGACGCTGGCCAGTGGGTGCTGCGCGGCAAAGCGCCGCAGCGCGGGCGGCACCAGCGCGTGCGCCAACGCGGGCAGGCAGGCCAGGTGCAGGCGGCCCGTGCCGAACTGGCGCAGCTCGCGCGCGCTGGCCTGCACGCGCGCCAGACCCTGCCAGGCGCGCTCGACCTCGTCGTACAGCGCCCGCGCCCGCACCGTGGGGCGCAGGCGGCCCTGAATGCGGTCGAACAGCGCGTAGCCCAGCAGATGTTCGAGGCGCGCCAGTTCGCGGCTGACGGTGGGCTGCGAGGTGTGCAGCGCCTCGGCCGCGCGCGTGACCTGGCCGGCCTGCATGACGGCGCGGAACACCTCGATGTGGCGGTGCGAGAGCTGGTCGAGTAAATCGGGTTGGGGACTTTGCATATCAAAATTGAATGCATATTGCATGGAAAACTATTTTTCAGAATACATCATCCGCGCCATCATCGGCGCCATGAACCCTTTTTCTGACGATCTGCTGTCCACCCTCGCCCGCCAGCACGGCACCCCGCTGTGGGCGTACGACGCCGCCACCATCCGCCAGCGCATCAGCGAGTTGCGCGCGTTCGACACCGTGCGCTACGCGCAAAAAGCCAATTCCAACCTCCACATCCTGCGCCTGATGCGCGAACAAGGGGTGGCGGTCGATGCCGTCTCGCGCGGCGAGATCGAGCGCGCGCTGGCCGCCGGCTACACGGCCGATGCGCTGCCCGGTTCGAGCGCCAGCGGGCTCGTTTTCACCGCCGACCTGATGGACGCCGACACGCTGGCCACCGTGGTGCGGCACCGCGTGCCGGTCAACGCCGGCTCCATCGACATGCTGCACCAGCTGGGCGCGGCATCGCCCGGCCACGCGGTGTGGCTGCGCATCAACCCCGGCTTTGGCCACGGCCACAGCAACAAGACCAACACCGGCGGTGAGCACAGCAAGCACGGCATCTGGCACACCGCGCTGGGCGAGGCGCTGGATGCGGTGCAGCAGCACGGGCTCAAGCTGGTGGGGCTGCACATGCACATCGGCTCGGGCGTGGATTACGGCCACTTGCAGCAGGTCTGCCAGGCCATGGTGCAGTTGGTTGCAAGCGCTGGCGCGGCGCGGCTGCCCGATCTGCACGCCATTTCGGCCGGCGGCGGGCTGTCGATTCCCTACCAAGCGGACCAGCCGCGCATCGACACCGCGCACTACTTCAGCCTGTGGGACGCGGCGCGGCGCGAAGTGGCCGCGCTGCTGGGCCGCCCCGTTGCGCTGGAGATCGAGCCCGGCCGCTACCTGGTCGCCGAAAGCGGCGTGCTGCTGGCCGAAGTGCGCGCCACCAAGCCGGCGGGCAGCAACCACTTCACACTGGTGGATGCGGGTTTTTCTGACCTGATGCGCCCGGCCATGTACGGCGCGCACCACGGCATGAGCCTGATCGCCGGGCCGGGCGCACCACCCATCGCCCAACGCCCGCTGCGCGAAACGGTGGTCGCCGGCCCGCTGTGCGAATCGGGCGACGTGTTCACCCAGGCCGAAGGCGGCGTGGTGCTCACGCGCGCGCTGCCCGAAGCGCGCGTGGGCGATCTGCTGGTGATCCACGACGCCGGCGCGTATGGCGCCAGCATGTCGAGCAACTACAACACGCGTGGCCTGGCGCCCGAAGTGTTGGTGGACGGTGGCGCGGCGAACCTGATCCGCCGCCGCCAGACGGTGCAGGACCTGCTGGCCCTGGAGCAGGTGTGACAATCAGCGCTTTGCCGAGACACCCGCCATGAGCCTGAAAGATCAGATCACCGAAGACATGAAAACCGCCATGCGCGCCAAGGACACCGGGCGCCTGGGCACCATCCGCCTGCTGCAGGCGGCGATGAAGCAAAAAGAGGTGGACGAGCGCGTGACGCTGGACGACACCGCCATCATCGCCATCGTCGACAAGCTGATCAAGCAGCGCAAGGACAGCATCGAAGCCTTCACCAAGGCCGGCCGGCAAGATCTGGTGGACGTCGAGGCGGCCGAGATGACGGTGCTGCAGGCGTACCTGCCCGCCCGCCTGTCGGCCGACGAAGTGGCCGCCGAGGTGAAAGCCATCGTGGCCGAACTGGGCGCCAGTGGGCCGGGCGACATGGGCAAGGTGATGGGCGCCGTCAAAGCCAGGCTGGCCGGCAAGGCCGACATGGGCGCCGTCAGCGCGGCCGTCAAGGCGGCCCTGGCCGGCTGAAGTCTTTCTTCGCTTCCATCAGTATCAAATTCATAGCTGCCCACGCTTGCCAGACAAGCGTTGGCAGCTGTTTTTTATTGAATCGGCGCGTGGCGCGCGGGGGGCGACCACGCGTCACATCCCGTTGCATCGTGGACAAGCCGTTTGCACGGCCACCGCCGCCGCTGCAAACCGAATCGCGGCCCGGCGCGTTAGCAAGTCAGGGGGCGCGCCGCGCCCGTTCGCTGCTTTTCAGGACACCCGATGACCTTGCTCCATGACCGCTTTTCCTGCCGCCGCTGGCTGGCCGGCGCGCTGCTGCTGGCCGCGCCGCTGCTGGGCTGGGCGCAGGCCGACCCGCCCGCGCGCGTGGCCACGATCAGCGCGCTGGAAGGTGGCGCCGCGCAACTGGCCACGGACGGCCGCGGCTTTGCGCCCGCCGCGCTCAATTGGCCCGTGACCAGCGGCACGCGCATCGTCGCCGACCCGGGCGCGCGCGTCGAACTGCACAGCGGCTGGAGCGCCCTGCGCCTGACCAGCGGCGCCGACGCCAGCGTCACCCTGCTGGACGACAGCACCACCCAGCTGGCCCTGATGAACGGCACGCTGTCGCTGCGCGTGCGCCAGCTGCAGCCCGGCGAGCGCATCGAAATCGACACCCCGCAGCTGGCCGTGGTGGCCAACCAGGCCGGCGAATACCGCATCGACGTCGATCCGCGCGCCGACACCACGCGGCTGACGGTGCATGCCGGCGGCGCCACCGTGTACGGCGAATCGGGCCAGGCCAACCAGGTCGGCCAGGGCCAGCAGGTGCAGTACGCCGGCCGCGCGCTCGCCATTGCGCAGACCGGCACGGCGTACCGCGACGGGTTCGACCAGTGGGTGGGCGCGCGCGACGCGCTGGAAGACCGTTCACCCTCGGCCCGCTACGTGCCGCGCGACCTGCCCGGCTATCAGCAACTCGACGCCTATGGCCAGTGGTCGCAGGACCCGACCTATGGCGCCGTGTGGTACCCCTCCGTCACCGTGGCCGACTGGGCCCCCTACCGTTATGGCCGCTGGACCTGGGTCGACCCCTGGGGCTGGACCTGGGTGGACGACGCGCCCTGGGGCTTTGCGCCGTCGCACTATGGCCGCTGGGCACAAATCGGCCCGCGCTGGGCCTGGGTGCCGGGCAGCTTTGGCCCGCGCCCGGTGTACTCCCCGGCGCTGGTGGCGTTCGTGGGCGGCGCCGGTGGGCGCATCGCGCTGGGCGGTGGCCTGCCCGGTGCGGCGTGGTTTCCGCTCGCGCCCGGCGAAGCCTGGACGCCGCACTACCACGCCAGCGACCGCTACCGCCGTGGCCTGAACTGGGCTGACGGGCCAAGTCGCCCGCGCCCGCCGGGCGACAGCTATCACTTCCAGCGCCGGCCGGGCGCGATCACCGTGGCTCCGGTGGACCAATTCGGCCGGGATGATCGCGGTCGCCGCCCGCACTTCGGCGACGCCAGCCGGCTGCCGGCCGGCGCGCTGGGCGACGGCGTCGTCGCGCCGCCGCCGCGCCTCGGCCCACCCGGCGCGCCGCCGCTGAACCCGCTGCCCATGCCGCGCCCCGACCGGCATGGCATGACCGATCCGCGCCAAACCCGCATCGGCGCCGATCGCGGCGTGCTGCCCGCACCGGGCGTCATGCCGCCGCGATTTGGCGGCAGCGACGGCCCGCGCCCGGCGCCCGGCATGGCCGCGCCCCCGCCGCCGGTGATGCAGCCGGCGCCCGACTTTGGCTCGCGCGAAGGCGACCGTTATCCGCGCTATCGCGGCGACCGTATGGAACGCATGGATCGGATGGATCGCGACGGCGCTCGCCCGTTTCCGCCGCCAGCGCCCCGTCCCGCCGCGCCGGATCAGCCGGGCACGCGCCCGTGGCAGACGCAGCCTCAGCCGCAGGCCCCGGTGATGCGCGAACCGCCGCGCATGCAGCCCCTGCCCCAGGCACCCATGGCCCCGCCCGCGGCGGCGCCCGCCTTGCCGCGGCCGTCGTTCGATCATGCGCCGCGCCCCTTCGACCGCCCGGCGATGCCGCAGCCCGACCGGCGCGGCGGCGAAAGCCGTGCGCCGATGCGCGAGCCGCAGCTCAACCCAGTCACGGGCTTGTCGGGCCGCTGATCCCTAGAACAGATCACTCAATCCCTCCCGGTGAGGCAAACAACTCCCTCCCCGCTGGGCGGGAGTGGGGGCGCTGGCGCCATCCATGCCGGCCGCCAGAACTCCCTCCCCGCTGGAGGAGGTTTGGGGTCAACCCGGTCACGACTGAGCAGCTTGCGGGCCAGAACTCCCTCCCCCGCTGGGGGAGGGTTGGGGTGGGGGCGACCCAGTGACTGCTCGGCGGGGCTTGCCCCCATCCCAGCCTTCCCCCAGCGGGAAGGAACAGCCCGTGCGTCGGGCGGTTCTCCAGGGCATTGGCCGAAACCGAAGACGCCTGCCACGCGTCGGCCATGGACGGACGGCCCATCCAGCGCCGTCGCGCTTTAGGGCCTGTTCACGCTATTTTTAGCCTTGCGAACAGGCCCTAGTTACCCGCCACCGTCATGCGGTCGACCAGCACCGAGCCCACGGTCTTGGCGCCGTAGGTGTAGGCGTCGGCGCCCACCGCCTGGATGCCCATGAACATCTGGCGCAGGTTGCCGGCGATGGTGATCTCCTGCACCGGGTAGGCGATGCGGCCGTTTTCGACCCAGAACCCGCTGGCGCCGCGCGAATAGTCGCCGGTGACGTAGTTCACGCCCTGGCCCATCAGCTCGATGACGAACAGGCCGGTGCCCAGCTTGCGCAGCATTTCATCCAGGTCGTCGCCCGCGCGCGTCAGGCGCGACGTCAGCGTCAGGTTGTGCGAGCCGCCTGCGTTGCCGGTCGTCTTCATGCCCAGCTTGCGCGCCGAATAGGTGCTGAGGAAATAGCCCTGCACGCGCCCCGCGTCCACCACCTGGCGCGCCTTGACGCGCACGCCTTCTTCGTCGAACGGCGACGAGCCCTTGCCGCCGACGATAAACGGGTCTTCGGCGATGTCGATGTGGCCCGGAAACACGTCCTTGCCCAGCGAATCGACCAGAAACGACGTCTTGCGATACAGCGCCCCGCCGCTCACCGCCTGCGTGAAGCTGCCCAGCAGCCCCGCGGCCAGCGGCGACTCGAACAGCACCGGGCATTCGCGGGTGCTGATCTTGCGGCTTTTCAGCCGGCTCAGTGCACGTTCGGCGGCGTAGCGGCCCACCGCCTCCGGCGCGGCCAGGTCGCACGCATTGCGTTCCGAGCTGTACCAGTAATCGCGCTGCATGCCGTCGCCCTTGCCGGCGATGGGCGCCACCGACAGGCTGTGGCGCGACGACGCATAGCCGCCTCGAAACCCGTGCGTGTGCGCGCTGAAGAAATGGCTTTGCTGCGCCGACACGCCCGCGCCTTCGCTATTGGTGATGCGCTTGTCGACAGCGAACGCCGCCGCTTCGCAGGCCAGCGCCATCTCGGCCGCCTGCTCGCTGGTGATGGACCAGGGGTGAAACAGGTCCAGGTCGCGCTGCTCGGTCGGCGGGGTGATGTCGGCTTCGTCCGGCAGGCCGGCCACCGGGTCTTCGGCGGTGAAGCGAGCAATGTCGTAGGCCGCCTGCACGGTGCTTTCGATGGCCGCGCGCGAAAAGTCCGACGTACTGGCGTTGCCGCGCCGCTGGCCCAGGTACACCGTCACGCCCAGCGACTTGTCGCGGTTGCGCTCCACGGTTTCCAGCTCGCCCTTGCGCACGCTGACGGACAGGCCCGCGCCTTCGGACGCTTCGGCGCCCACATCGGTCGCACCCAGCTTTTTGGCGTGCGCCATGGCGGTGTCGACCAGCTCTTCGAAAAACGCGCGCGAATAGGAAAAGCCCGCCAGGGGCTTGCAGGTGTCTTGCATGCTGGGATGATAATGCTCCCCCTCAAGTCGCCTTCGGCGCCGTCCCCCTCAGGGCGCAACGCGGGTGGCGGGGCAAACCCCGGCCACGGCCTCCGCCATGGCCTGCGCCGCCGCCACTTGTTGATGACCACCGACTGGATCAAGGATGTCCCGCAAACCCAAGAAAGGCTACTTCGTGCGCGGCCAGTTCGTCGCCGAAGGCAGCGAACTGGACGAACAACTGAAGGCCGAGCTGCGCGGCGACGGCCCCAGCAAGACCGAATTGAAGGCGCAGAGCGCCGAGTTGCAGGCGCTGGGCGAAGCGTTGCTGACGCTGCGGCGAGACCTGTTCGAGCCGCTGGATCTGCCCACCAAGCTGGTCGACGCGCTGGACGAGTTGAAGCGCATCGCCAACTTTGAAGGCAAGCGCCGTCAGAGCCAGTACGTCGGCAAGCTGATGCGCCAGCTGGACGAAGACCAACTGGCCGCCGTCAAGCACGCGCTGGAAGAACAACGCAAGGGCCCCGCCGCCGAGACGATGCGCCTGCACGCC
Organism: Pseudomonadota bacterium; assembly: GCA_029780695.1. Taxonomy (GTDB): domain Bacteria; phylum Pseudomonadota; class Gammaproteobacteria; order Burkholderiales; family Burkholderiaceae_C; genus Ottowia. The sequence continues at coordinate 41,482 of JAKOYD010000035.1, read as the reverse complement.
GCCGAACGCTGGCGCGAGCGGCTGATCGCCGAGGACGCGGCAGTCAACGCCTGGGTCACGCAGTTTCCCGATACCGACGTGCAGCAGTTGCGCGCCCTGGTGCGCCAGGCGCGCAAGGACGCGCCCTCGCCCACCGAGGCGCAAGCCGCCGAAGCCAAGGGCCAGGGGCAGCGCCAGGGCCGCGCCTACCGTGAGCTGTTTCAGCTGGTCAACGCCGCGCTGGCGCAGGCCGAGGCGCACCCGCCCGAGGTGCAACCCATCGACGCCGAGGACGTGGGCTACATCGACGACGCCCGCGCCGGTTGATGGCCGTTTCAAGTGTTTTACGCCCCCAGCGCTTGCCTGGCAATCGCAAGTAGCTATTGTTTTTATAGTATTCACCCATGAGCATGCACGACCCCGTCACCATCGGCATCGTCTCCATCAGCGACCGCGCCTCCAGCGGCGCGTATGAAGACAAGGGCCTGCCCGCGCTGCAGGACTGGCTGACGCGCGCGCTGAAGAACCCCATCACGTTCCAGCCGCGCCTCATCCCGGACGAGCAGGCCGGCATCAGCCAGACCCTGGTTGAACTGGTCGACGCCGGCTGCGCGCTGGTGCTGACCACCGGCGGCACCGGCCCGGCGCCGCGCGACGTTACCCCCGAGGCCACGCTGGCCGTGGCCGACAAGGAAATGCCCGGCTTTGGCGAACAGATGCGCCAGATCAGCCTGGCCTTCGTGCCTACGGCAATCCTGTCGCGCCAGGTGGCGGTGATTCGCGGCCAGAGCCTCATCATCAACCTGCCCGGCCAGCCCAAGGCCATTGCCGAGACGCTGGAAGGCCTGAAAGACGCCGAAGGCAAGCCGCGCGTGCACGGCATCTTTTCCGCCGTGCCCTACTGCATCGACCTGATCGGCGGGCCTTACCTGGAAACGCACGACGCCGTCTGTGCCGCGTTCCGCCCCAAAAGCGCCGTGCGGCCGCCACGCGCTTGAATGTGGCCGTGCCTGAAAGGGCGCGCTCCTTTGTCAAGAAGTGTCACCGGCCGCAAGCAAGGCCGTGTCCCACAAGCACCTGGATACAAGGCCGACCCTGCGCGGCCTCGGCCTGCGGCATATTCAAGGCGCGCTGCGGCCTGACGCCGCGGCAGCTTGTTCAAGGAGTCATGCCATGAAATTGCGTCAATTCAGCCTCGCCGCCCTCGTCGCCAGCACGCTGGCCTTCGCGGGTTGCTCCACTTCGCCCACCAACGCCCAGATTGGCACCGGCGTCGGTGCCGTGGCCGGCGGTGTAGCCGGCAACGTGCTGTTTGGCAGCACGCTGGGCACCGTGGGTGGCGCCGCAGCCGGCGCGCTGATCGGCAACGAAGTCGGCAAGAAGCAGCGTTGACGCGGTCAGCCCGGCCTGCAACGCCGGGCTATTTACCGATCAGTTCATTGAGGCGATCCGCCTCAAAGCTCTCTTCGCGGGTCGCCTCTTTGGGTACGCAATCCGGGTCGATCTGGCACGACAGTTTTTCGACCGCCTGCCACAGCAACATGATCTGATGTTCCTGGCTGGCGGTGCCGTCGATCAGGCCCCGCAGTGCCTGGCTGACGGGGTCGTCGTTCTGAGTGACACCGTACGCTGAAAACCCCATCTTCGCCGCGACTTCCTCCCGCTTGGCATCGCTTTCGGCCACGATGATGCGCGCCGGGTTGCCCACGGCGGTGGCCCCGGGCGGTACCGGCTTGGTGACCACCGCCGATGAGCCGATCTTGGCGCCATCGCCCACCGTGAAGCCGCCCAGCACCTGGCTGCTGGCGCCGACGACCACGCCCTTGCCCAGCGTAGGGTGCCGCTTGGTGCCCTTGCCCAGCGACGTGCCGCCCAGCGTCACGCCCTGGTAGATGGTGCAGTCGTCGCCAATTTCGGCCGTCTCGCCGATCACCACGCCCATACCGTGGTCGATGAAAACCCGTTCGCCAATGGTCGCGCCGGGGTGAATCTCGATGCCGGTGAGAAAGCGCCCCCAGTGCGAGATCCAGCGCGCCAGCCAGTGCCAGCCGCGCACCCACAGCGCGTGCGCGATGCGGTGCAGCACCAGCGCGTGAAAGCCGGGGTAGGAAAACACCACGTCCCACACCGAACGCGCGGCCGGGTCGCGCTCTAGGATGGCCTGGGTGTACGAACGAATGCGCTGCAACATGGTGGGGGCCGAGTCTAGCGCTTGTCCGGGCCTACCGTGGAGCTCGCTTTCGCGCCCTGCATGGCCTTGGCGATGCCGCGCAGGATGTGGATTTCTTCCACCGTCGGCTGCGCGCGGTTGAACAGTTGCTGCAGGCGCGGCATCAGCTTCTTGGGCGCAGCCGGGTTCAAAAAGTCAATGTCGATGAGCGCCTGTTGCCAGTGCGCCAGCATGCCGGCCACTTGCGCGGCGTCGGCGTGCACCGGCGCGGCGGTGGCGGGTGCGACGCCAAAGCCGCCCAGCGCCATGCGCCAGTCGTAGGCGATCAGTTGCACGGCGGCGGCGATGTTGAGCGAGCCATAGTCCGGGTGCGTGGGAATGCTGAGCGCGACGTGGCAGCGGTACACGTCTTCGTTCTTCATGCCGTAGCGCTCGCTGCCGAACAGAAAGGCCACGCCTTGTTCGGCGTTTTTAGCCAAATCGGGCTCTGGCGCTTGCCCCTGCAGCGCGGTTAGCTCTTGATTCAATAGCAAGCTGAAATGCTTGCGCGGCGCCCGCGTGGGCGGCCCGAAGTCGCGCGGCGTCATCGCGGTGGCGCACAGGTGGGTCATACCGTTCAGCGCCTCATCGAGCGTGGGCACGGTGCGGGCGCGCTGCAGCACGTCGGTGGCGCCGCTGGCGCGCTCAATGGCTTCGGGGCGCGTCAGCACGTCGGGCCAGCGGGGGTTGACCAGCACCAGGTCGTCGAACCCCATCACCTTCATGGCCCGCGCCACCGCGCCCACGTTGCCGGCGTGGCTGGTGTCGATGAGGATGAAACGGGTGCGCGGAGCCTGCATCGGGTGATTGTCGCCGGGCGGCTAACATGGGCGGCTGTTGCAACGTTTCACCTGAATCCGCATGACCACCGCCTCCATTCCCAACGTCACCCTCACCACGCAAGCCAACGTCTATTTCGACGGCAAGTGCGTGTCCCACGGCTTCACGCTGGCCGACGGCACCAAGAAGAGCGTGGGCGTGGTGCTGCCCGCCACGCTCACCTTCAACACCGGCGCCGCCGAGATCATGGAATGCGTGGGCGGCGCCTGCGAATACAAGCTGGCGGGCAGCGACGAATGGAAAAAATCCGGCCCGGGCGAAAAATTCAGCATCCCGGCCAACTCGTCTTTCGAGATTCGCGTGACCGAGCCGTACCACTACATCTGCCACTTCGGCTGAAAGCCGCCATGCCATTGGCCGACGACCGCCCGCGCACCCTGGTGCTGCGCGACCCGCGCCCCGGCGACATGGGCTGGGTCGTCGAGCAGCACGGGACGCTGTACTGGCGCGAATTCGGCTGGAACCGCGAGTTCGAGGCGCTGGTGGCCGAGATCGCCGCCGGCATGATCCGCACGCACGACCCGGCGTGGGAACGTGGATGGATCGCCGAGCTGAATGGTGAGCGCGTGGGCGCCGTGTTCGTGGTGCGCAAGAGCGAAGCGGAGGCGCAGTTGCGCCTGCTGATCCTGACGCCCACCGCGCGCGGGCTGGGCCTGGGCGGGCGGCTGACGGACGAGTGCATCGCCTTCGCACGCGCCAGGGGCTATCAAAAGCTGGTGCTGTGGACCAACGCCAATCTGCTGGCGGCGCGCGCCATCTATGCCGCGCGGGGTTTCAAATTGATAGCAAGCGAGCCGCACCACAGCTTTGGGCACGACCTGGTGGGCGAGCAGTGGGGGCTGACGCTGTGAACCGCCCCGCGCCCGCCGACGCCAGCCTGATCGATTCGCGCACCGCCGCCTGGCGCCTGGGGGTCACGGTGCTGCTGGTCACGCTGGGCAACAGCGCGATGTACGTGGTGTCGGTGGTGCTGCCGGCGGTGCAGGCCGAGTTCGGCATCGGCCGCGGCAGTGCCTCGCTGCCCTACACCTTCATGATGGTCTGCCTGGGCCTGGGCGGCCTGTGGACGGGCCTGTGGGCCGACCGCTGGGGCATCGCTCGGGTGTTGTGGATGGGCTCGGCCGCGGTGGGCGCGGGGTACGTGCTGGCGGCGCTGTCGGGCAACGTGTGGATGTTTGGCCTGGCGCATGGGCTGCTGGGCCTGCTGGGCGGCGCGGCCACGTTTGCGCCGCTGATGGCGGACACGGGCCTGTGGTGGAACAAGCGGCGCGGCATCGCCATGGCGGTGTGCGCCAGCGGCAACTACATCGCCGGCACGCTGTGGCCGCCGCTGGCGCAGTGGGGCATCAGCCATTACGGCTGGCGACCGACCTACATCGCGCTGGGCCTGTTCTGCGGCGTGGGCATGGCGCTGCTGGCGTTCTTGATGCGGCAGCCGCCGCCCGCGCTGGCGTTGCCGGCCGCCGGCAGCCCGGCCGCGCCGCGCGCCACGCCCTGGCCGCCGGATCGCCCGTTCGGCCTGGCGCCGGCGCACGCGCAATGGCTGCTGTGCCTGGCCGGCGTGGCCTGCTGCGTGGCGATGTCGATGCCGCAGGTGCACATCGTGGCCTACTGCACCGACCTGGGCTTTGGCGCCGCGCGCGGGGCCGAGATGCTGTCGCTGATGCTGTTTTCCGGCATCATCAGCCGGCTGGTGTCGGGCTGGATCTGCGACCACATCGGCGGCATCCGCACCCTGCTGCTGGGCTCGGCGCTGCAGGGCGTGGCACTGCTGCTGTTTCTGCCGGTGGATGGGCTGGTGCCGCTGTACGTGGTGTCGGCGCTGTTCGGGCTGTTTCAGGGCGGCATCGTGCCGTCGTACGCCATCATCGTGCGCGAGCACTTTCCGGCGCGCGAAGCCGGCGCCCGCACCGGCGCCGTCATCATGGCCACGCTGATCGGCATGGCGCTGGGCGGCTGGATGAGCGGCTGGGTGTTCGACCTGACCGGCAGCTACCGCGCGGCGTTCCTCAACGGCATCGGCTGGAACCTGCTCAACCTGAGCATCGCCGGCTGGCTGTTCTGGCGCACGCGCGGGCCGACGAGGCGCTGGGTGGCCGGCTGAAATTGCTGCGTTTTTGATAGCTGTCGGCGCTTGTGTTGCGTGCGCAAGAGCGGTTTTTGCTTGCGAATTCAGATACCGAATACCGGGATGCAGAGGACACGAAGGATTCGCAGAGCAGGCAGAAAAAACAAAAAATTCTTCTGGCTGTTTTTTGCGTCCTCTGCGTAATCTTTGCGTCCTCTGCGTCCGGCTGTTTGGCTGTTTCGCCGGGCCTACCACCCGCCGCTGAGCACCACCACCAGCATCACCGCGCCGAAAACGGCCGCGCGCACGGCCTTGCGGCGATAGGCAAGCGCCTCGTCCTGCATGCCTTCCATGCGGCCGACGGCGATGGCGCGGATGACGGCCATGATGAAGTACAGCACCGCGCCCACCAGCAGCACGGCCATCACGTTGGACCAGCGCATGTCGCTCTTCCTTTCGATCACTTGACGGTTGGCATGGTAAGGCGTGGCCGCGCGCTCACACCCGCCCCGGCACGCCGCGCACCAGGCCGCAGTCGATGGCGGCATGTTCCAGCGACTGGCGGTCGACATCCGGCGGCGCGCGGTGCCGTTGCAGGTGTTGCAGCGCCAGCGCCAGCGCTTCGGCCCAGTCGTCGCGCAGCAGCAGCGCGCCCACGGCAGCGGCCAGTTCAGGCGGGCAGCGCGGCAGCACGGCCGCTACGACCTGCGTGGCATGCCGGGCCGGGTCAAACCCGGCGCCCGTCGCGCGGCGTGCGATGAAGCCCGTGTCGGCCAGCGCCACGATGAACCGCAGCGCCGCCGCGTCCGAGCCCTCGCCCGCCCCGGCGTCGCCGGGCACGCGGACCTGCGGCTTGCCGCCGCCCAACGCCTGGTGCACCACGGCCAGCGCGGCGTCGGGCGTCAACCGGGCGTGTTGCACCAGCAGCGCCACGGCCTGTGGCTTGTCGCGCACGCGGCGCAGGTGAAACAGTTCGATGGAGGCGGTCACACCACCACGGGCTCGGGCTCCAGCCGGATGCCGAAGCGCTCGTACACGCTCGTCTGGATGGCCTTGGCGAGCGTCATCACTTCGCCGCCGGTGGCCGGGTGCGCCGCGCCGCCGCGGTTGACCAGCACCAGGGCCTGCTTTTCGTAGACGGCGGCGTTTCCGACGCTCTTGCCCTTCCAGCCGCAGGCGTCGATCAGCCAGCCCGCGGCCAGCTTCACGCTGCCGTCGGGCATGGGGTAATGCACCACCTTCGGGTCGCGGCCGATGATGTCCTGGCACTGCTCTGGCGTGACGGTGGGGTTCTTGAAGAAGCTGCCGGCGTTGCCGATGACGGCCGGGTCGGGCAGCTTGGCGCGGCGGATGGCGACGATCCAGTCGTACAGCTGGCGCGCGCTGGGGTGGGCCACGCCCTCCTCCTCCATGCGCCGCTCGATGTCGAGGTAGCCCAGCACTGGCTGCCAATCCTTGGGCAGCGCAAAGCGCACGCGCAGGATCAGCGCGCGGCCCGCCAGCCCCAGGTCGCCCGGCGCGGCGGCGGCGCGCTTGAACACCGAATCGCGATACCCGAAGCCGCACTGCGCCGCGCCCAGCGTGAAGACTTCGCCGGTCAACAGGTCGATGGCATCCAGTTCATGAAATCGGTCCTGCAGCTCGACGCCGTAGGCGCCGATGTTCTGCACCGGCGACGCACCCACGGTGCCGGGAATCAGCGCCAGGTTTTCCAGCCCCGGCAGGCCCTGGTCGAGCGTCCAGGTGACGAAGTCGTGCCAGTTTTCGCCCGCGCCCGCTTCGACGATGACGTGGCGCGCCGTCTCGCCCACCACGCGGCGGCCGGGCACCTCGACCTTCAGCACCACCGGCTTCACGTCGCCGGTCAGCACGATGTTGCTGCCGCCGCCCAGCACGAAAGTCGGCTGCGCGCCCAGTTCGGCGTCGGCCCGCACGGCGCGCACGTCGGCCTCGCCGCGCACGCGCACCAGCACGGCCGCGCGCGCGGCAATGCCGAAGCTGTTCAGGGGTTGCAGGGGGACGTTGCGCTCCACGATCATGGGACAATTGTCGCATTCGGCTTTGCTTAAGGAGGAACGCCTGATGCCCTCATTCGACACGGTTTGCGACCCCGACATGGTGGAAGTGAAGAACGCGGTGGAGAACGCCGCCAAGGAAATCGGCACGCGCTTTGACTTCAAGGGCACCAGCGCCGCCATCGAGCTGAAGGACAAGGAAATCACCCTGCTGGGCGATGCCGATTTCCAGTTGCAGCAGGTCGAGGACATCCTGCGCAACAAGCTGACCAAGCGCAACGTGGACGTGCGTTTTCTGGACAAGGGCGCCGTGCAGAAGGTGGGTGGCGACAAGGTCAAGCAGGTCGTCAAGGTCAAGAGCGGCATTGCCACCGAAGACGGCAAGAAGATCCAGAAGCTGATCAAGGACAGCAAGCTGAAGGTGCAGGCCGCCATCCAGGGCGATGCGGTGCGCGTCACCGGCGCCAAGCGCGACGACCTGCAGGCCGTGATGGCGCTGCTGCGCAAGGACATGGCGGATCTGCCGCTGTCGTTCGACAACTTCAGGGATTGACGCCCCCCTGAGTCGCGCTGCGCGCGCCGTCCCCCAGGGGACATGCGCGGCAGCCGGGGGGCCCCGGCCACGCACATCCCGCCCGGCAGCGCCCTCGTCCAACCCATTTTTTCATCATGCGCCTGCACGCTTCGCTGATCGCCGCGGGCTTGGCTGCGCTGTCGCTGGGTGCTGCAGCACAGACGGTGGCGCTGCAGGGCATGCTGGGCAGCAAGGCGCTGCTGATGGTGGGTGGCGGCGCGCCGCGTGCGGTGGCGCCAGGCGAGACGCTGCAGGGCGTGAAGGTACTTTCGACCAGCGGCGACCAGGCGGTGGTGCTGGTCGCGGGCCAGCGTGTCACGCTGCGTGTGGGCGAGGCGCCGGCCAGCGTGGGTGCGGCGGCGCCTGCGGGCGGTGACCGCATTTCGCTGACCGCCGACGGGCGCGGGCATTTCATCACGCAGGGCAGCATCAACCAGCGGCCGGTGCAGTTCATGGTCGACACCGGCGCGTCGGTGGTCGCCATCGGCCAGAGCGAGGCCGACCGGCTGGGCCTGAACTACAAGGCCGGTCGGGCCGTGACGATGCACACCGCCAACGGCGCCGCGCCGGGCTGGCTGTTCAAGATCGCCACCCTGCGCGTGGGCGACGTGAATACCTACGACGTCGACGCCGTCGTCACCCCAGCTGCCATGCCGTCGATATTGCTGGGCAACAGCTTTCTCAACCGCTTCAGCATGCGGCGGGAGGGCGACCAGATGACATTGATCAAGAGATAACCCCCCTGTGGCGCTGCGCGCCTTCCCCCCGAGGGGGACAACGCTGGCGGCCGGTGCAAGCCCGGCCGCGGCGTTCCGGTGCGGCCTGCTCCGCGGCCACTTGGGGGCTTGCTGCGCAGCCCGTCTGCGTCGTCATTTTGGCGTCTTGCGCTTTCTGGACAAGCGCGATCAGCTATCTATTTAGTAGCAAACTGCGTCAGTGTCAACGCTGCGCCGCCGTCGCCACCACCTCGATCTTCCACGCCGGGTCGGCCAGCGCGGCCTGCACGGTGGCGCGGGGCGGCGCGTGGCCGGGGGCGACCCAGGCGTCCCACACTTCGTTCATGGCGCCGATGTCGCTGATGTCGGCCAGGTAGATCTGCACGCGCAGCAGGCGCGTCTTGTCGCTGCCCAGGGCCGCGAGGTGCGCGTCGATCTGCGCCAGCACGTCCTGCGTCTGGCCGCGAATGTCGGCGGCCGGGCCTTCGGGCACCATGCCAGCCAGGTAGATGACGCCGTGGAAGACCGACGCCTCCGAATAGCGCGCGGCCATGCCGTGGCGGGTGATGGTGCTCATGGTTTCTTCTGACCCAGTTTCGATTCGGTGCCCGCCAGCAGGCGCTGGATGTTGGCGCGGTGGCGCCAGATCAGCAGCAGGCCCATGGCGATCATGGCCAGGGTCTTGAAGCCGCTGGCCTGCCAGGTCACGCCGTCACCGACCAGGTAGTACGCCGGCGCGAACACGGACGCCACGATGGACGCCAGCGACACGTAACGAAAGAAGAACACGATGATGGCAAACGTGACCAGCGTGGCCAGCGCCAGCAGCGGCTGAAAGGCCAGCAGCACGCCCACCGCCGTCGCCACGCCCTTGCCGCCCTGGAAGCGGAAGAACACCGGGTACAGATGCCCCAGAAACGCCGCCAACCCCGCCAGCGCCTGCGTGCCCTCGCCCAGACCGTACGAGGTGCCGAACCACTTGACCAACATCACCGGCAACCAGCCCTTGGCGGCGTCGAGCAGCAGCGTGACGATGGCCGCCGGCTTGCTGCCGGAGCGCAGCACGTTGGTGGCGCCCGGATTGCCGCTGCCATAGGTGCGCGGGTCCGACAGGCCCATCGCGCGGCTGACGATGACGGCAAAGCTGAGCGAGCCGATCAGGTAGGCGATCAGCACCGCGACCGCGGACGTGGCATTCATTGAAAATACTCCCAAAACAATAGCTGATTGCGCTCTATTGGCAAGCGCTGGCGGTCTATTTTGTTGTTGAATTCGATCATCGCAGCTTGGCTCCACAGATCAAAGAGCCGGACGCAGAGGACGCAGAAAAAACCCAAGCAATTTCTTTCGGCTGTTTCTTTTGCGTCCTTCGCGAATCCTTTGCGTCCCTCGCGTCCGGATGTCGGTGAGGTCGATGCACAAAACCCATCGTCACAGCTCGATCGCGCACCGCACCGGCCGCGCGCCCAGCACCTGCACGCACACCTGCGGGTCGATGCCGATGAGGTAGCCGCGCCGACCACCGTTGATGGCGATGCGTGGCAGATCGAGCACGGTCTGCTCGATGTACACCGGCATGTCGCGCCGCGTGCCGAAGGGCGAGGTGCCGCCCACCAGATAGCCGCTGTAGCGGTTGGCGACTTCGGGCGCGCACGGTTCGACAGACTTGGCGCCGATCTGCCGGGCCAGGTTCTTGGTGCTGACCTTGCGATTGCCATGCATCAGCACGATCAGCGGCTTGCCGGCTTCGTCCTGCATGACCAGCGTCTTGACGACGGCGAAGGGGTCGAACCCCAGCACGTCGGCGCTGTGAGTGGCGCCGCCGTGCTCGACGTACTCATAGGGGTGCTCGGTAAAGGCCACGCCCTGCGCGCGCAGCAGCGCCGTGGCGGGCGTTTCGCTGACGTGCGCCTTCTTGCCCACCCGCCGCTCGCTCAGTTCGCCGGGTCGCGCATCTCGGCGCGGATCGCGTCGCAGGCGGCCAGCAGCTCGTCGGACAGCTGCACGCTCCACGCGTCCAGGTCTTCCTCCAGCTGGGCCATCGTGGTCACGCCGATGATGGTGCTGGCCACGCGCCAGCTGCGGTAACAGAAGGCCAGTGCCAGTTGGGTCGGCGTCAGGCCGTGGTCGCGCGCCAGCTGGTTGTAGCGGCGGGCGGCGGCCAGGGCGCTGTCGCGGCCCCAGCGCTGCGACTTCATGCGCTCGAACAGGCTCATGCGGCCGCGCGCCGCGTCGGGGCCGTGAAAGCCCGTGGCGTCGTACTTGCCGGTCAGCAGGCCAAAGCCCAGTGGCGAATAGGCCAGCAGGCCGACCTGCAGGCGGTGGCAGGTTTCGTCCAGCGCGTTGTCGTAGCCGCGGCTGATCAGGCAGTACGGGTTCTGCGTGCTCACGATGCGCGGCAGGCCGTGCTGTTCGGCCAGGCGCACGAATTCGTGCACGCCGTAGGGCGTCTCGTTGGACAGGCCGATGTAACGCACCTTGCCGGCCTTGACCAGCCTGGCCAGCGCCTCCAGCTGCTCGCGGATGGGCGTGCGCGACGTTTCCTGCGCGGGGTTGTAGTACAGGCTGCCGAACGCAGGCACGTGGCGCTCGGGCCAGTGGATCTGATAGAGGTCGATGACGTCGGTCTGCAGGCGCTTCAAGCTGGCGTGGCACGACGCCTCGATGTCGGCAGCGGTCATGCCCTGCCCTTTGCGCACCCAGGGCATGCCGCGCGACGGGCCGGCCACCTTGCTGGCCAGCACGATCTTCTGGCGCATGCCAGGGCGCGCCGCCAACCAGCGGCCGATGATGGTCTCGGTGGCGCCGAAGGTTTCGGCGCGCGGCGGCACCGAATACATCTCGGCGGTGTCGAAGAAGGTCACGCCGCGCTCGATGGCGCGGTCCATGATGGCGTGGGCGTCAAGCTCGGCAACCTGTTCGCCGAAAGTCATGGTGCCCAGGCAGATGGGCGTGACGCGCAGATCGCTGGCGCCGAGAGAAACGGTTTGCATCGAAGACATGATGGGGAGCCTTGAGGGAGCACCAAGTGTACGGAAAGCCGCCCCCCGCGTTGCGCCCGCTGGCGCGTTGGCGGCGGCGCCTGCTGGCTTGCCTTGAGGGCGCCACGGTCGTGGGGCGTGTCGCCGGGCGGACGCCGTGGCACGGCCTGTCTCCTGAATAATCTGGGCCAATGTACTCAATCCAACGCCCGTCGCGCAGCGAGTTTGTTCCCATCCGCCTGCACCGCTACCACGTGCGGCTGTGGGGCGACCCCGCGGCCGAACCGCTGGTGCTGGTGCACGGCTGGATGGACGTGGCCGCCAGCTACCAGTTCATGGTGGATGCGCTGTCGCCCACCTTCTTCGACCGCCGCTTCATCATCGCACCCGACTGGCGCGGCTTCGGCCATTCGACCGGGCCGGCGTGCGACCACTACAGCTTTGCCGACTACCTGGGCGACCTGGAATGGCTGCTGGACCACTACGCGCCCGGCCGCCCGGTCGACCTGGTGGGCCACAGCATGGGCGGCAACATCGCCATGATGTACGCGGGCGTGCGGCCCGAGCGCATCCGGCGCCTGATCAACCTGGAAGGCTTTGGCATGCCGGCCACCCGGCCCGCCCAGGCGCCCGCGCGCTACGCCAAATGGCTGGACGAAATCAAGTCGCTGCACCGCGGCGACACCGCGCTGAAAACCTACGACAACGCCGACGGCGTGGCCGCGCGCCTGATGAAGACCAACCCCCGCCTGCCACCCGACAAGGCCGCATGGCTGGCGCGCGAATGGTCCGCAGCGCGCCCGCAACCCGGCGGCGGCACGCGCCACGAAATCCTGGGCGATGCGGCGCACCGCATCATCAACGCACAACTGTTCCGCGTCGACGAGCAATTGGCGCTTTACGCGCGCATCGCCGCGCCCACGCTGATGGTGGGGGCCAGCGACGACAGCCTGAGCGGCTGGTGGGGAGATCGCTTCACGCTGGCCGAATTCCACGATCGCCTGCAAGCCGTGGCCGATGTGCGGCGCGAAGTCCTGCCCGATTCGGGCCACATGCTGCACCACGACCAGCCACAGCGGCTGGCCGCGCTGGTCGAGGACTTTGTGGCGGGCGCGCAGGCGGGCGAACGGCGCTGAAGCTTGACCCGCTTGCGCGCGGCGGCGCGCGCGTCGTCCGACGCCGTCTCGTCGTCCACGATGGCCTCCTGCGCCGCCAGTTCGTTCGAGCGGTAGATCACCACCTCATTGCCAAAGCGCTTGAGCGGCGCGTAGGGCCAGTCCGTGTTCAGCTCGGCCAGCGACTCGAAGGCCCGCACGCTGCGCAGTTTGGCGTTCTCGGCCTTGCGGGCACCCTTGAAGTCGCCAGCCTCAGCGCGCACCGCTGGCCAACGCGACGCCACCGCAGACACCATGCCGTCGTTCACATCCTTGGCCGTCGCCAGCTCTTCGTCCGACGCCCACTTGTTCCGTCGGATGCGGGTGTGGGGGCGACAGCAGCAACCCACAAAGGCCCTTCATTGCCGGTCTTTATCCCAGCCACCGCACGCCGCGCAGCCCCATGAGAAAATCAAGGGTTCGGCGCCGCGCGCGCCCTTTGACGCATTGCACGAAAGCACACCATGGACGCAGAACGCATCAACCAGATTGGCCACCGCATTGAAGACCTGACCACGCGCACGGTCGAGCTTCGGGGGTATCTTTGACTACCCTGCCAGGGCCGAACGCCTGCGCACGGTCAACGCAGCACTGGAAGATCCCACCGTCTGGAACGACCCCAAGAAGGCCCAGGAGCTGGGCAAGGAAAAGAAAGCGCTCGACGGCGTGGTCGTCACGCTGGATGACCTGACGCGCAACCTGGCCGACAACGGCGAGCTGTTCGAGATGAGCCGCGACGAAGGCGATGACGCCAGCCTGCTGGCCATCGACGACGACGTGGCGGCGCTGGAAAAGACGGTGGAAGACCTCGAATTCCGCCGCATGTTCAACCAGCCGGCCGACCCCAACAACGCCTTTCTTGACATTCAGGCCGGCGCCGGCGGCACCGAAGCTTGCGATTGGGCCAGCATGCTGCTGCGCCAGTACCTGAAGTACGCCGAGCGCAAGGGCTTCAAGACCGATATCGAGGACGAAACGCCCGGCGACACCGCCGGGATCAAGGGCGCCACCATCAAGATCGAGGGCGAATACGCCTACGGCCTGCTGCGCACCGAAACCGGCGTGCACCGCCTGGTGCGCAAGTCGCCGTTCGACTCGTCCGGCGGGCGCCACACCAGCTTTGCCAGCGTGTTCGTCTACCCGGAGATCGACGACTCGATCGAAATCGACATCAACCCCGCCGACGTGCGCGTGGACACCTACCGCGCCAGCGGCGCCGGCGGCCAGCACATCAACAAGACCGATTCGGCCGTGCGGTTGACGCACGTGCCCACCGGCATCGTGGTGCAGTGCCAGGACAGCCGCAGCCAGCACAGCAACCGCGACGTCGCCTGGCAACGTCTGCGCAGCCGCCTGTACGACCACGAGATGCGCAAGCGCCTGGAAGAACAGCAGAAGCTCGAAGACAGCAAGACCGACGTCGGCTGGGGCCACCAGATCCGCAGCTACGTGCTGGACAACAGCCGCATCAAGGACTTGCGCACCAACGTCGAAATCAGCAACACGCAGAAGGTGCTGGACGGCGATCTGGATGCGTTCATCGAAGCCTCGCTCAAGCAAGGCGTCTGATTTTCAAAGCCAATTTCCGCGCCAGCGCCTGTGTTTCAAGCGCTGGATGCTATGAATTTTGAAGTAACAAGGACAACCCATGCGAGAAGGACAATCCGCCGTCACCCGGCGACTGGACTATGCCCCGCCCGCGTTCTGGATCGATTCGGTCGATCTGACGTTCGACCTGGATCCCGCCAAGACCCGCGTCCTGAACCGGATGACGCTGCGCCGCAACCCCGACGTGGCGCCGCAGCCGCTGCGCCTGCATGGCGACGAACTGAACCTGTCGCGCGTGTTGCTGGCCGGCCAGGGCTGCAGCTTCCGAATGGACGGCGAGACGCTGGTGCTGGAGAACCTGCCCGAAGGCACGACGCCGTTCGAGCTGGAAATCTTCACCACCTGCTACCCCGAGAAGAACAGCAAGCTCATGGGCCTGTTCATGAGCGACGGCGACTTCTTCACCCAGTGCGAGGCCGAGGGCTTTCGCCGCATCACGTACTTCCTCGACCGGCCGGACGTGATGACCAGCTACACCGTCACGCTGCGCGCCGACAAGGCACGCTACCCGGTGCTGCTGTCCAACGGCAACCTGGTCGACGAAGGCGACCTGCCCGATGGCCGCCACTTCGCCAAGTGGCACGACCCGCACAAGAAGCCCAGCTACCTGTTCGCCCTGGTGGCCGGCCGTCTGGTGGCGCGCGAGCAGCGCATCACCACGCGCAGCGGCAGCGACCATCTGCTGCAAGTCTACGTGCGTCCGGGCGACCTGGACAAGACCGAGCACGCGATGAATTCGCTGATCCATTCGGTGCTGTGGGACGAGGCGCGCTTCGGCCTGCCGCTGGACCTGGAGCGCTTCATGGTGGTGGCCACCAGCGACTTCAACGCCGGCGCGATGGAGAACAAGGGCCTCAACATCTTCAACACCAAGTACGTGCTGGCCAAGCCCTCGACGGCGACCGACGGCGACTACGACGCGGTGGAAAGCGTCATCGGCCACGAGTACTTCCACAACTGGACGGGCAACCGCGTCACCTGCCGCGACTGGTTCCAGCTGTCGCTGAAGGAAGGCCTCACCGTCTTCCGCGACCAGGAGTTCAGCATGGACCTGGCCGGCACGCCCAGCGCGCGCGCCGTCAAGCGCATCGAGCACGTCATCGACCTGCGCAGCGCGCAGTTCCCCGAAGACGCCGGCCCCATGGCGCACCCGGTGCGGCCCGACGAATACCTGGAGATCAGCAATTTTTACACCGACACGGTGTACGAAAAAGGCGCCGAAGTGGTGCGCATGTACCAGACGCTGGTCGGCCGCGAGGGCTTTCGCGCGGGCATGGACCTGTACTTCAAGCGCCACGACGGTCAGGCCGTCACCTGCGACGATTTCGCGCAGGCCATGGCCGACGCCAACCCGGCCAGCGATCTGGCCCGCCTGCTGCCGCAGTTCAAGCGCTGGTACAGCCAGGCCGGCACGCCGGTGGTCAAGGCCGAAGGCCGTTTCGACGCTGCCGCCCGCACCTACACGCTGAAGCTGTCGCAAAGCTGCCCCGCGACGCCGGGCCAGCCGCACAAGGAGCCCTTCGTGATCCCGGTGCGCATGGGCCTGGTCGGGCCCGACGGGCGCGACCAGCCACTGCAGCTCGACGGCTGGGCCAGCCCCGTGCAGGGCAGCCATACCGTGGTGCTGACCGAGCCTGAGACGACGCTGACCTTCGTCCAGGTGGATGCCGAGCCGGTGCCGTCGCTGCTGCGCGGCTTCTCGGCGCCAGTCACGCTGGACATCGACCTCAGCCCCGCGCAGCTGATGCACCTGATGGCGCACGACAGCGACCCCTTCAACCGCTGGGAAGCCGCCCAGCAACTGGGCCTGCGCGTCGCCATCGAGCACATCGAACGCGAGGGCGATGGCTATCGTCAGCAGCCGCTGGGTGATGACTTCATCGACGCGCTGCGCGCGGTGCTGCGCAACCCGCAACTCGACGCCGCCTTCAAGGCGCTGGTGCTGACGCTGCCCGAAGAAGACTACATCGCCGAGCAGCTCGACCACGTGGACCCGCAGCGCATTCACGCCGTGTGCGACGCCATGGAAGAACAGCTGGCCACCGCGCTGCAGAACGACTGGCAGCACGCCTACGAGCAATGCCGCGACACCGGCGCGTTCACGCCCGATCCGGTGTCCGCTGGCCGCCGCGCGCTGGCGGGTCTGGCGCTGCACATGCTGGTGCTGGCCGCGCGGCAGGGCGATCCTTCGACAAGCTCAGGACAGGCCCCTTCGACAGGCTCAGGACAGGCCCCTTCGACAGGCTCAGGACAGGCTGTGTGGCCGGGCAAGGCGTACCAGCGCGTCAAGGATGCCGGCAACATGACCGACCGCCTGAACGCGCTGGAGGCACTGGTCTATGCCGACCACCCGCTGGCCGCGCCCGCGCTGGCGCATTACTACCAGCTGTACCGGCACGAGCCGCTGGCGCTCGACAAGTGGTTTGCCCTGCAGGCGTCCGCGCCCGACCGCGGCGGCAACATCCTGCCGCTGGTGCGCCAGCTCATGAAGCACCCCGACTTCAACGTGCGCAACCCCAACCGCGCGCGCAGCGTACTTTCCAGCTTCTGCCACGGCAACCCGGCAGCCTTCCACCGCCGCGATGCGTCGGGCTACGTGTTCTGGGCCGACCGCGTGCTCGAGCTCGACGGCATGAACCCGCAGGTCGCCTCGCGCCTGGCCCGCGCCATGGACTCGTGGGCCCAGCTGGCGGAGCCCTACCGCAGCGCCGCGCGTGAAGCCATCGAGCGCGTGGCCGCGCGCGCCGACCTCAGCAACGACGTGCGTGAAGTCATCGCACGCGCGCTGGCGCCGCATGACGCCGTTGCCGAGCCGCAGGCGGCCGACGGCGCCGAGGCGCGCACCGCCCCCACCCCCGATACCGAACCGAAGGCATCCGCATGAGCACCCGCATCTCCCTCACCCGCTATCTGGTCGAAAAACAACGCGTCGACGGCCACATCCCTTCGCAGCTGCGCCTGCTGCTCGAAGTCGTCGCCCGCGCCTGCAAGAGCATCAGCCATGCCGTCAACAAGGGCGCGCTTGGCGGCGTGCTGGGCTCGGCGGGCAGCGAAAACGTGCAGGGCGAAGTGCAGAAGAAGCTGGACATCATCGCCAACGAAGTGCTGATCGAAGCCAACGAATGGGGCGGCCACCTGGCGGCCATGGCCAGCGAGGAAATGGACAGCATCTACCTGGTGCCCAACCGCTACCCGCGCGGCGAATACCTGCTGCTGATGGACCCGCTCGACGGCTCCAGCAACATCGAGGTCAACGTCAGCATCGGCACCATCTTCAGCGTTCTGAAAATGCCCGAAGGCGACCGCGGCGTGGAAGAGCGCGACTTCCTGCAGCCGGGCAGCTGCCAGGTGGCGGCGGGCTACTGCGTCTATGGGCCGCAGACCACGCTGGTGCTCACCGTGGGCGACGGCGTTGCCATGTTCACGCTTGACCGCGAGCAAGGCAGCTTCGTGCTGACGCAGGACAAGGTGGAAATTCCGGCCGACACCAAGGAATTCGCCATCAACATGAGCAACATGCGCCACTGGGACGCGCCGGTCAAGCGCTACATCGACGAATGCCTGCAGGGCAAGGAAGGCCCGCGCGGCAAAGACTTCAACATGCGCTGGGTGGCCAGCATGGTGGCCGACGTGCACCGCATCATGACGCGCGGCGGCATCTTCATGTACCCGTGGGACAAGCGCGAACCCAACAAGCCCGGCAAGCTGCGCCTGATGTACGAGGCCAACCCGATGTCCTGGCTGGTCGAGCAGGCCGGCGGCGCCGCCACCAACGGCCGCCAGCGCATCCTGGACGTGCAGCCGCAGCAGCTGCACGAGCGCGTGAGCGTCATCCTCGGCAGCAAGAACGAGGTGGAGCGCGTGACGCAATACCACCAGGAAGCGGCCCCGGCGGCCTGACGCGCGCGGTACCTGATACCAAAGCGCGTTCAAAACGATAAGAACCGTTCGGGCTGAGCCTGTCGAAGCTGCAGACAGCGCACGCACTTCGACAAGCCTGTCATGAGCGCAGTCGAATGGCCGAGTGCGAACGGCTTCTCAACCTTCGAACGCAAATAGGTACGCAAGGCCGGCACACGCCCCGTGTGCCGGCTTTTTGTTCTCCGCACGGGCCACCGCGGTGGCGCCCAACTTGATGGCGCACAAGCTCGCGCGCCACGCCATCGTGTAAAACACGCGGCGGAGGAGACACCATGAGCCAGAACGCGTCGCGCACCCGCCTGCAGCGCAGCTTGCGCGAAACCGCCAACCGCTTTGACGCCGATTCGGCCGCGCGCAAGCGCGACGCACTGGCGCGCCTGGCCAAGCTGCCGCTGGTGGCCGATGCCGCGCTGGCGGACTACGCTGACACCCTGCTGTTCATCGCAGCGCATCCGCACGACGCCGACACGCTGAAGCAGGTCGAAGCCGAATTCAGGCGCCTGGCCGCCTTCCTGAAGTCCAGGCGCGGCAAGCACCCCGCCGCGCTGGCCGACCGGGGCCTGCCGTGGGTCGACACGGTGACGCGCTTCACGCACGACTGCAACCGCTGGCTGCTGGCCCACCCGCATTGCCGTGTGCTGCCCGACCGCTACGAGGAGCCGCTGCTCGACCTGAACGCCATCCTCAAGCTCACCCTGCCCAGCCTGGAGCGCAACGAGACCACCGCCAGCCTGGGCAACGACGCCCTGCTCGACGTGCTGAAGGTCAGGCCCGACCAGCGCCTGGCCTTTCTGGTGGCCGAACTCAGCCGGCTGGACGCCCTGCCCTACGTCAAGGACCAGCTGTTCGACGCGCTCGACCTGTACGTGCGCGTGCGCCCCACGTCGGCCGCCTTCAGCAAGGCCTTCAACCGGCTGGCGCTATGCCAGTCGGTGTACCTGCAGCCCGACCTGCTGCGCAAGTTCGACCCGCTGGCCCTGATGCAGCAGCATCTGCCCGCGCCGCGCCGGCTGAGCGATGACGAACGCGCCGAGGCCATCCGCGTGCTGAAGAACACCATGGCGCTGACCAGCCGCGAGACCGACCCGGCCACCTACCTCGACCCCGCCAACCTGCGCATCTACGACCTGGAGCGTGGCCTGAGCTGCGCCATCTTCGGCATGACGCCGGATCGCCAGTTGCCGCTGGAAAGCTACGTCGGCTTCACGCTGTTCAAGAACGGCTTTCCGGTGGCGTATGGCGGCTCGTGGATCATGGGTGAGCGCGCCGCCTTCGGCATGAACATCTTCGAGCCGTTCCGCGGCGGCGAATCGGGCTACATGATGTGCCAGGTGCTGCGCACCTACGCGCAGGCGTTTGGCGTGCGCTACTTCGAGGTCGACGCGCATCAGTTCGGGCTGGACAACCCGGACGGCATCGCCTCGGGCGCGTTCTGGTTCTACTTCCGGCACGGTTTCCGGCCGCTGTCGCCCGCCCTGCTTCAGCTGTCGCTACAAGAAAAAGAGCGCATCGACCGACGCCCCGGCTACCGCAGCCCTGAAAAGACGCTGCTGCGCTTCACCGGAAGCAACGTCGCGCTCAACTTCGGCGGACCGGTGCCTCCGCATCTGTTCGACGTCACGACGCGCGTGACCAAGATGATCGCCGCCGACTACGCCGGCGACCGGCCCTGCGCAGAAGCCGATGGCGTGGCGCGCTTCACCCAGGCCGCCAAACTGGGCACGCGCCTGTCGGCCGACGAGCGCCGCGTGCTGGCCGAAGTGGCGCTGATCTGGCACGCGCTGAAGGTGCGCGACGCCGAGGGGACGCGCCTGCTGGCGCGCATGGTGCGCGCCAAGCCGAAAGACGTGTTTGCCTACCAGAAGCTGCTGCTGGCCTTCTTCGCCAACGGCCGCGTGCGGCACCAGGCCTGACGCCCACCGTTCAGCGGCGGAACGACGCCCAGTCCACCCCCACGCGGAAGGTCTGGTACAGCCGCCCGTCGGCGTTGCTGGCGCCGTAGTGGCGCGATGCCGAATGAAAGCAGCCTGACGGATAGGCCACCATGCGGTTGCAGGCGTAGCCGATGCGATCGGTCTCGACCCAGCGACTGCGATAGCGGGCGTCGCGCTCGCACGCGCTCTTGAGCGCAGCCAGCGGCGTGCCCAGGCGCCGCGCGTCGGCGGCGGTGGGCGCGTCCGACAGGCCGGTGCGCTTGTGCCGCCACAGCGAGGTGCCGCAGTCGGCCGGCAGCCCGGGCGTCAGGTAC
Source organism: Pseudomonadota bacterium (assembly GCA_029780695.1). Lineage (GTDB taxonomy): Bacteria > Pseudomonadota > Gammaproteobacteria > Burkholderiales > Burkholderiaceae_C > Ottowia. The sequence continues at coordinate 21,169 of JAKOYD010000035.1, read as the reverse complement.
ACGACGATGGTGACGTCGTCCTCGGGCCAGTCGGCGTGGATGGCGGGCACTTCGGCCTTCGCACCGCGCGCAAAGCCCTGGTAGAAGACGCCGTTTTCCTCGGCCGGGTCGGTGTCCCAGCGGGTGATGCGCAGGCCCAGTAGGCGTTCCAGCTTTTCCTTGGCGCCCGGCTCGTGGTAGACACTGGTGCTGCGCCAGCCGGTGACATGTTGCAGCTCGTGATACGTCGCCGCCCGCGCCGCCCGGTGCACGCGGGCAATGTCGTCATAGAAGCCGTCGCGCGCGAAGACGAAATGCGGATGCACCGCTCTCCTCATGGCATGTCCCTTGGTTGTTGTGCGGCAAATGCTACAAGTTGAATAGCTGTCCGTCAATCAGGGGCGCGGGGCAGGCGCCAATTCAAGCTTGATTCAGGTCAATGCGCCTGCTCCCAGTTGGGGCCGGCGCCGACCTCGGCCAGCAGCGGCACCTTCAGTTCGGCCACGCCGGCCATCAGGCGCGGGATTTCGGCGCGCGCCCAGTCGAGTTCGGCCTGCGGCACCTCGAACACCAGCTCGTCGTGCACCTGCATGATCATCTTGGTGCCGCGCTGCTGCGACTGCAGCACGTCCTGCACCGCCACCATCGACATCTTGATCAGGTCGGCCGCCGTGCCCTGCATGGGTGCGTTGATGGCGGCGCGCTCGGCGGCGGCGCGGCGCGGGCCGTTGGGGCTGTTGATCTCGGGCAGGACCAGCCGCCGGCCGAACACGGTTTCGACGTAGCCTTTGCTCTTGGCGGACAGCCGCGTTTCGTCCATGTAGCGCTTGACGCCGGGGTAGCGCTCGAAATAGCGCTCGATGTAGTTGCGTGCCGCCGTGTTGTCTATCCCCAGGTTGCGCGCCAGGCCGAAGGCACTCATGCCGTAGATCAGCCCGAAGTTGATGACCTTGGCGTAGCGCCGCTGTTCGCTGCTGACCTGCGCCACGTCCAGCCCGAACACCTCGGCCGCGGTGGCGCGGTGCACGTCCAGCCCTTCGGTGAAGGCACGCAGCAGCGCCTCGTCGTCTGACAGGTGCGCCATGATGCGCAGCTCGATCTGGCTGTAGTCGGCGCTGACGATGACATGTCCCGGCGGCGCGATGAAGGCTTCGCGGATGCGCCGGCCCTCGGCCGTGCGCACCGGAATGTTCTGCAGATTGGGGTCGGTGCTGGACAGGCGCCCCGTCACCGCCACCGCCTGCCCGTAGTGCGTGTGCACGCGGCCGTTCGCGTCCAGCAATTGCGGCAGCTTGTCGGTGTAGGTGCCCTTCAGCTTGGACAGGCCCCGGTGTTCCAGGATGCGCGCGGGCAGCGGGTAGTCCTCGGCCAGTTTTTCCAGCACTTCCTCGTCGGTGCTGGGCGCGCCGGTGGCGGTCTTCTTGACCACTGGCAGGCCAAGCTTGTTGAAGAAGATGTCACCGATCTGCTTGGGGCTGCCCAGGTTGAAGGGCTGGCCGGCCAGTTCGTGCGCCTGCTGCTCCAGCGCCAGGATGCGCTGGCCCAGCTCGTGACTTTGCTGGCGCAGCAGGTCGGCGTCGATCAGCACGCCCTGGCGCTCGATCTGGAACAGCACCTCGCTGACGGCCATTTCCAGCTCGTAGATGCACCGCAGGCCCGGCTCGCGCGCCACGCGCGGCCACAGGGTCCCGTGCAGGTCCAGCGTCTGGTCGGAGTCCTCACACGAATAGGCCGCCGCCTTGTCTACCGCCACCTGCGCGAACGGAATCTGGTGCGCGCCCTTGCCGCACAGGTCTTCGTAGTTGAGGCCCGTGCGCCCCAGGTGCCGGTCGGCCAGGCTGGCCAGGTTGTGCGGGCGGTGCACTTCGAGCACATAGCTCTGCAGCATGGTGTCGTGCGCGTAGCCGGCCACGTTGATGCCATGGTTGGCAAACACGTGGCGGTCGTATTTGACGTGCTGGCCCAGCTTCTTCCTGGCCGGGTCTTGCAGCCAGGGGCGCAGGCGCTCCAGCACGTCCTGCAGCGGCAGTTGCGGCGGCGCGTCCGGCCCCTCGTGCATCAGCGGGATGTAGGCCGCCTCGCCGGGTTTGACGCTGAACGACAAGCCGACGATGCGCGCCTGCATCTCGTCGATGGACGTGGTTTCGGTGTCCAGCGCGGTCAGCTCGGCGGCGTCGATGCGCGCCAGCCAGCGGTCGAACGCCGGCCAGTCGAGGATGGTTTCGTACGTCAGTTCGCCGCTGACCTGCGACGCCGCCGGCGCGTCGGCAAACAGGTCGTCCACCGGTGCCGCCACGGCCGCCTTGCGCGCTGGCTTGGCGCGCGCGCCGGCGCTGTCGCCCCGCAGCGACTTGGCCAGCGTCCTGAAGCCGAATTTCTCGTAAAACTCGGCCAGTGCGCTGGTCTGCTGTGCGCGGGCAGCTATCGAATCAAGAGCAGGCAGGCCCTCGACGTGCCCGCCCAGGTCGCAGTCGGTGCGGATGCGCAGCAAATCGCGCCCGGTGGGCAGCCAGTCCAGCGCCTTGCGCAGGTTTTCGCCCGCGGCGCCCTTGATCTGCGCGGCGTTGGCGACGATGGCGTCGAGCGAGCCGTGTTCGCCCAGCCATTTGGCGGCCGTCTTGGGGCCGACCTTGTCGATGCCCGGCACGTTGTCGATGGCATCGCCCAGCAGCACCTGGTAGTCCAGCATCTGGTCGGGCCGCACGCCAAATTCGGCCAGCACGCCGGCTTCGTCGCGGCGCTTGCCGCTCATGGTGTCGATGATCTGGATGCGTGGCGTGACCAGCTGCGCCAGGTCCTTGTCGCCGCTGCTTACGATGACCTCGACACCCTGCGCCGCCGCCACGTGCGCCAGCGTACCGATGACGTCGTCGGCCTCCACCCCCGGCACGGCCAGCACCGTCCAGCCCAGCAGGCGCACCACCTCGTGGATCGGCTCGATCTGGCTGCGCAGGTCGTCGGGCATGGGCGCGCGGTGCGCCTTGTAGTCGGGGTACAGGTCGTCGCGGAAGGTCTTGCCGGGTGCGTCGAACACGCAGGCGACGTAGGGCGCGTCGGGATAGTCCTTGCGCAGCGCGCCCAGCATGTTGACCATGCCGCGGATGGCACCGGTGGGCTGGCTGGCCGGATCGGCCGGGTCAGCACGCAGGTCGGGCATGGCGTGGAAGGCGCGATACAGGTAGCTGGACCCGTCGACCAGCAGCAGGCGGGGCGCGGGCGCGCCGTCAGGCGCGGGGGGTGTCTCGGTCATGCCGGCATTGTGCACGCCGGCCCCCAGCGGCTGTGGTGGCCGCCGCCTAGAATACGGCCATGCGTTTTATCTCTGGTTTCAAGGCGGTCGTGGCCGCGTGCGGGCTGTCGCTGATGGCCCCGTTGGCGCTGGCGCAACCCGCCGCCGCGCCCGCTGCTGGCGTGGTGCGCGACGAGACGGTGCTGGACCGCCGCACCCAGCGGGTCGAGCACATCCAGCACGAAGACGCCGGCAGCCGCGTGGACGAGGTGCGCGTGGGCGGCGAAACCCGCACCATCACCGTCAAGCCCAAGGCCGGCGTGCCCGCCTACGACGTGCAGCCGGCCGATGCCAGCGGCGCCGGCAACCGCGAAGCCGCCCCCGGCGGCGCGGGCCGTCGCGTCTGGAAATTGCATCAATTCTGATAGCGCTCTGCGCAGGCTGGACAAGCGCTCCATGGCGGTTTACACCGAAGTTTCTGAAGACCAGGCACGCGCCCTGCTGCAATCGCTGGGCCTGGGCGAGCTGACGGCGCTGCGCGGCATTGAAGGCGGCATCGAGAACACCAACTACTTCGCCACCACCGACCGGGGCGAATGGGTGCTGACGTTGTTCGAGCGGCTGACGCACGCGCAGCTGCCCTTCTATCTGCACCTGATGAAGCACCTGGCCGAGCACGGCGTGCCGGTGCCCGACCCGCAGGCCAAGGCGCCGGGCGTGCGCCTGGGGCCGAGCGAAGACGACATCCTGCACACCGTGTGCGGCAAGCCCGCCGCCGTGGTCAACCGTCTGCGTGGCAAGAGCGAGCTGGCCCCCGGCCCCGCGCACTGCGCCGCCGTGGGCGACATGCTGGCGCGCGCGCACCTGGCGGCACGCGATTACGACCGCCACCAGCCCAACCTGCGCGGGCTGGCGTGGTGGAACGCCACCGTGCCGGTGGTGCTGCCGCACCTTGAGGACGACCAGGCCGCGCTGATCCGTGCCGAATTGGCCTACCAGAACCACGTTGCCGCCAGCAGCGCCTATGCCGCGCTGCCGCGCGGCGCGGTGCATGCCGACCTGTTCCGCGACAACGTGATGTTCGAAGGGTCGGCCGACCAACCCGTGCTGAGCGGCTTTTTCGACTGGTACTTCGCCGGCGTCGACACCTGGCTGTTCGACCTGGCGGTGACGTTGAACGACTGGGCGGTCGACCTGCCCAGCGGTGCCACCCACGACGAGCGCGCGCAAGCCCTGCTCGACGCCTATCAGGCGGTGCGTCAGCTGACCGACGCCGAGCGCCGGCTGCTGCCCGCCATGCTGCGCGCCGGCGCGCTGCGCTTCTGGGTGTCGCGCCTGTGGGACTGGCACCTGCCGCGCGAAGCCAGCATGCTCAAACCCCACGACCCGCGCCATTTCGAACGCGTGCTGCGCCAGCGCATCGCGGCGCCGCTGCTGGCATGAAGCTTAACATCGTTGCCGCCCGGGACGGCGTGCAATGGGCGCGCGACGGCGTGCGGGTGTTCTTCCGGCAGCCGCTGGCCATGGCGGGGCTGTTCTTCATGTTCATGGCTGCGTTGTCGCTGGCAGCCTTCCTGCCGCTGGTGGGCGGCCTGCTGGCCCTGGTGCTGGTGCCGGCGCTCACCGTCGGCCTGATGGCGGCGGCGCGCACGGCCGACGAAGGCCGGTTTCCGATGCCGTCCACGCTGTTCATCGCCTTTCGGCAAGGGCCGCAGGCCACGCGCGCCATGCTGATGCTGGGCCTGCTGTACGCGGTGGCCGTGCTGCTGGTCATGGGGGTGTCGGCGCTGATTGACGGCGGGCGCTTCGCGCAGCTGTACGTCAACGGCGGCGGCATCACGCCCGAAGTGGTGACCGACCCGCAGTTTCGCGTGGCCATGTGGGCGTCCACCCTGCTCTACCTGCCGGTGTCGGTCGCCTTCTGGCACGCGCCGGCGCTGGTGCACTGGCATGGCGTGGCGCCGGTCAAGAGCCTGTTCTTCAGCCTGGTCGCGGTGGTCAAGAACACCCGCGCCTACCTGCTGTACGGCCTGGTGTGGATGGCGCTGTCGTTCGCCGGCGGCCTGCTGCTGCTGGTGCTGGCGGCCGTATCCGGCAGCGCGGGCATTGCGTCGGCCGGCCTGCTGCCGGTGGCCATGCTGGTCGCATCGATGTTCTTCACCTCGCTGTGGTTCACCTTCCGCGACTGCTTCAGCCCCGACGACGCGCTGCCGGCCACCGAAGCACCCTAGGCGGCATGAGAATGCACGCGCGCTGACGCCTTGGCCGCGCCTGCGCCGGGCCGGCCTTGGCGGCCACGAAGGGTCGATACCAAACCACCCCCGCGCATTGCGTCGATGAGCCAGCATCGCCGTGGCTGCAACCAAGCGATCAACGCAAGGTTCAGTTGTCGTTAGGGCGTGTCATCCAATCAATGCCCCCGCGCCGGCCTGCCAGGCTGGAGCGCAAGGCGCGGCTCGCCGTGAAGGTAGGCACCTTGGCAAGAGCCGCAACGCCGCGATACGGCCTGGCAGGCCCGGCCCGCAGGGTGAGGCTTTGCCGGGCCGCAATCAAGGCGCAAACCGCAAGCGGGGTGGGTACCCCGCGAGGATTTGCAACGCTGAGTGCGGCCCGGCAAAGCCTCACGCGGGGGACATTCTTGATGACATGCCCTGAGCAAACACATCTACCCCTGAGGATGTAGGTTGCCATAATTGGATCGATCCATAATAGCTTCCCAAGCCGATTCGAGGCGCCAAGGAAGACCATCATGGACCCCAGTTTCAAACGATTCTGTATCTCGGCCCTTTCGATCATTGCCCTGACCGGCACCGCCTGCGGCGGCGGCGATGCCGAGTCCGCGCCGCCGCTGGCCCGGGGCGACCTCACCATCGCGGCGACGCTGCTCGACAACGAGGGCGAACCGATGCTTCCTTCTCGCGACGCCATTCCGACCGATGCGGCGGCGCAGCCTCGGCTCGGCCTTTACGCCACCCCCGAACAGGCCGACATGCTGCGGAGCGCAGGCGGGCAGGACATCACCGACGTGAACGTTGAATGCTGTGGGCGCGAAGCGATTGACCGCGCGCTGCGCACCGTCTGGAGCCGGCAAGCGCCGGACGGCTTGCCTGGCGGAAAACCCGTGCTGGTTCGAGGCACCGACCTGCGGCTGGCCGCGACCGTGGTGAACGAACTGGCGGCCGGCGGCCTGACGAGGGTGTTTTTGGTAAACACGCCATGACGATGATGGACCTGCGAACCGCATCGTCGCAAGCGGATCGCAAAGCACTTTCGTCAGCGCCCACGCGGCTGCCCGCCAACAGCCTGTATCTGCGGGTGCTGACCTGGGCGTTCACCTTGTTCAACAGCGTGCGGGTGTTTGCCTACCTGCCCACGATCTGGGCCATTCCGCAGAACGGCGCCAGCAATCAGCACTCACTGCTGACCTGGATCACGTTCACCGGCGCCAACGCCACCATGGCGCTCTGGCTGTTCGAGCAGAACGGTCGTCGCGTGCATCGCGCGGTGATCGTGAACGCCGGCAATGCCGTGATGTGCTGCGTGATCGCCGCGGTAATCGTCAGTCATCGCTGGGGCCCCTAAGACCTCGCTGGATTCACCCAAGGAGATATCCATGAAACATGTATCGATGCTTTTGGCCGCCCTGAGCCTGCTCGCGTCCAGCCTGGTCGCGGCCCAGGACACGCCGACGACAAGCGCGTGGGAGTTGGCCCAACTGGACATGGAGGACAACCACTGGCACCAAGCCTATGAGGGTTTTGCCCGACTGGCCGACGAGGGCGACGTGCGCGCGTCGCGCCTGGTTTACGAGATGTGGCTTTACGGGCCGACGCTGTATGGGCAGACATTTCCCGCGCGGCTCGATCAGGTACAGCGCTGGGCCGCCCTTTGCGAATGCACGCCCATCAAACGGGCGCAACGGCAATCTGCACGCTAGGGGCCTGTTCGCGCTATTTTTAGCCCTGCGTTGCGAGTCAAAAAGGCCACTCGCCAAGGCGCCAGCCGCCGCCACCGTCGTCCCGTGAACGCCGGGTTGCCGTGGAACCACAAGCTCGATCACCAGAAGATGTACTTTCCGCGCTGATCGCTGGCACCCCCCGATGGCGCGACAGCGCCCCATCGACCCCGCTGACGCGCGCCCCCGGCCGCCCAACCGTCATTGAATTGACGCGCAACAGTCGCTGAGATGACATGATTCAGCCCCAGCATGGCAAGGGTTTCGACCTTTGCCCATGCTGACCATGACATTCTCTCGACACCCCGCCTTCCTGCCGCGCGCCGCGATGCTCAGCCCCATCCTTCTGGCCATGCTGGCCGCCTGCGGCGGCAGTGATGACGATGCCGTGCCCCCGAACCAGCCGCTGGCGCTGACCATCGCCCACATCAACGACCACCATTCCAACCTGGACGCCTTCAAGGACCAGGTGATGAATATTGGCGGCGTCGACACGCAGGTCGAACTGGGCGGTTTTGCGCGCGTGACGAATGCCTTCAAGGCCTACGCCGGCCGTGACGATGTGCTGAAGCTGCACGCGGGCGATGCCAACACCGGCACGCTGTACTACACGCTGTTCAAGGGCAAGGCCGACGCCGAGCTGATGAACACCGTCTGCTTCGACGCCATGGCCGTGGGCAACCACGAATTCGACGATGGCGACGGCCAGCTCAAGTCCTTCATCGACGCCCTGCGCGCCGGCGCCTGCAAAACCCCGGTGATAGCCGCCAACATTCACCCGCAGGTTGGCACGCCGCTGGCGCCCAAGGCGGCAGACGATTACCTCAAGCCCTACACGATCAAAACCATCAAGGGCGTGCCCGTGGGCATCGTCGGCATCACCGTCAAGGGCAAGACGCAGAACTCGTCCAGCCCGCTGCCCACCACCGCCTTCGACGACGAGGCCGTGGCCGCGCAGCGCAGCATCGACCAGCTCAAGGCCCAGGGCGTCAAGCACATCGTGCTGCTGACGCACCAGGGCTACGACGCCGACAAGGCGCTGGCCGCCAAGCTGACCGACGTGGACGCCATCATCGGCGGCGACTCGCACACGCTGCTGGGCGACTTTGGCGCGCTGGGCAGCGGCTACGCCAGCTCGGGCGCCTACCCCACGCAGGCCGTCAACAAGGATGGCAAGCCGGTGTGCATCGGCCAGGCGTGGGAATACAGCAAGGCCATCGGCGAGCTGCGCGTCAGCTTCAACGACCAGGGCGAAGTCACCGCCTGCGCGGGCCAGGCGTCGCTTCTCATCGGCGACAGCTTCAAGCGCAAGAACGCCGACGGCGCCTGGGTGGCCGTCGATGCCGCCACGCAGCAGCAGATCGCCACCGCCGTGGCCGCCAACAAAAGCCTGAAGATGCTGGCCGCCGACGCAGCCGCGGCCAGCGTGCTGAAGGGTTATTCCGGCCAGGTCGACGAGATGAAGAAGCTGCCCATCGGCACCGCCAGCGACGCGCTGTGCTTGGTGCGCACGCCGGGCGAAAGCACCAACCGCTCGGCCGGCGTGGCCGGTTGCGAAAACGCCCACCAGCTGGCACGCGGCAGCGATGCGGCGCAGGTGGTGGCCGCGGCGTTCCTGAACGCCAGCCTGCGCGCCGACATCGCCATCCAGAACGCCGGTGGCGTGCGGGTGCCCATCAAGGCGGGCACCATCACCATGGGCGATGCCTTCACCGTGTTGCCGTTCACCAACGTGCTGGTCGAGTTGCCGCTGACCGGCGCGCAAGTGGCCGCCGTGCTGGAAGACGCCGTCAGCAACTACCTGGACGCCGGACAGAGCACGGGCGGCGGCCACCCCTACGCCGCCGGCCTGCGCTGGCGGCTGGACATGAGCAAGGCCAAGGGCCAGCGCTTCACGCAGATCGAAGTCAAGGATCGCAAGACCGGCAACTGGTCGGCCATCGACCCGGCGCGCAGCTACATCGTGGCCACCAACGACTTCATCGCCAAGGGGCAGGACGGCTACGCCAGCTTCAAGCCCATTTACGACAGCGGCAACTACGTCAACAACTACCTGCTGTACACGCAGACCTTCGTGGATTACATCCGCACCAAGGGGACGGTAGGCCGCCCGGCGGCGGGCGACTATTCGCACCAGGCGGTCGTCACCAAGGAAGGCAAAGCGCTGCCCTGATCGGCCGCTGGCGGTGATCAAGCACACAAAGCCCGTCATCATGGCGGGCTTTGTGCCTTGTGAGGAAAAACGGCTTCCAGCGCTTGTGCGTCAAGCGCAAGCAGCTCTCAAAACAAGAGCACTGCGCGACAGCCGGAAGGGCGGCCATTCGTGCCCGCGCGCCGCATCAGCGCGCAGCGCGGGCACAAGCGCCCGCCCTACTCCACGACCGTCAACTTGGCCACCGCCAGCGCCAGCCACTTGACGCCGTGGCGTGCAAAGCTGACCTGCGCGCGCGCATCATCGCCCTCGCCCTGCACGCCAAGCACCTTGCCTTCGCCGAATTTGTTGTGGAACACCTGCTGGCCGGCGGCGATACCGTGTGCGGGCTCCACCTTGCGCGCAGGCAGCGGCGCGGCGGCATCGAAGCTCGGATAGATACTGCTGTTTCCCCAAGCGGGACGAGCGCTGCCAGCTCCTGAAAATGAAGCAGGAATGTTGGCAAAGGCACTGCGTTTGGGCGTGATCCACTTCAGCGCCTCTTCGGGCAACTCTTCCAGAAAGCGGCTTTTGATGTGGTAGCGCGTTTGTCCGTGCAGCATGCGCGTCTGCGCATGGCTCAGGTACAGGCGCTTGCGCGCGCGCGTGATGGCCACATACATCAGGCGCCGCTCTTCCTCCAGCCCGTCGTGGTCGCTCATCGAGTTCTCATGCGGGAACAGGCCTTCTTCCAACCCCGTGATGAAGACGGCGTCGAACTCCAGCCCCTTGCTGGCGTGCACCGTCATCAGTTGCACCGCGTCCTGCCCCGCCTGCGCCTGGTTGTCACCAGCTTCCAACGCGGCGTGGGTCAGAAAGGCGGCCAGCGGGCTCAGGGTTTCGCCCGTCTCCGCGTCGATGGGCGCGGGCGGTTGAGGCAGCGGCGCATTCAGCACCGGAGCGTCCGGGTCCAGCCCCTGGCTCACCGGGCTTTGCGTCAATGCGCGCTCGGCGGTCTCATCCACCGGCAGCGCCACCGCGTCGCGGCCAAAGCCCTCTTGCGTGACGAAGCTCTCGGCGGCGCTGGCCAGCTCTTCCAGGTTCTCGATGCGGTCGGCGCCTTCACGGTCGGCGCGGTAGTGCTCGATCAGGCCGCTGGCCTCCAGCATCTGCTCGATGATCTCGCGCAGCGTGCAGCCGGCGGTCTGCTCGCGCAGCACGTCGATCTTGGCGACGAAGGCGCTGATGTTGGCACCCGCGCGGCCCGGCAGGGTGCTGACGGCATCAACCAGCGAGGTGCCGGCGGCACGTGCCGCGTCTTGCAGTTGCTCGATGCTGCGCGCGCCAATGCCGCGCGGCGGAAAGTTGACCACGCGCAGAAAACTGGTGTCGTCGCGCGGGTTCTCCAACAGGCGCAGATAAGCCAGCGCGTGCTTGATCTCCGCCCGCTCAAAAAAGCGCAGGCCGCCATACACGCGGTACGGCACGCCGGCGTTGAACAGCTGCGTTTCGATCACCCGGCTTTGCGCGTTGCTGCGGTAGAGCACGGCGATTTCCTTGCGCTCGTAGCCCTCGCCCTTGACCAGCTGCCGCAACTCGTCGACCACCCATTCGGCCTCGGCGAAGTCGCTGGGTGCCTCCAGCACGCGCACCGGCTCGCCGGCACCGGCATCGGTGCGCAGGTTTTTACCTAAGCGCCGTTTGTTGTGGCTGATCAGTTCGTTGGCCGAATCGAGGATGTTGCTGTGGCTGCGGTAGTTTTGCTCCAGCTTGATCTGGTGCCGCACACCAAACTCGCGCACGTAGTCGGCCATGTTGCCCACGCGCGCGCCGCGAAAGGCGTAGATGCTCTGGTCGTCGTCGCCCACGGCCAGGATGGCACCGTGCCCCCCCTCGCCCGGCAGGCCGGCGATCATCTTGATCCACGCGTATTGCAGGCGGTTGGTGTCCTGAAACTCGTCGATCAGGATGTGGCGAAAGCGGCGCCGGTAATGCTCGCGCACCGCATCGTGGTCGCGCAGCAGCTCGTAGCTGCGCAGCATCAGCTCGCCAAAATCGACCACGCCCTCGCGCTGGCACTGGTCTTCGTACAGCTGGTAAATCTCCACCTTCTTGCGGCTTTCGGCATCGCGCACTTCCACGTCGGCCGGGCGTAAACCGTCTTCCTTGCAGCCGCTGATGAACCACTGCAACTGCTTGGGCGGAAAGCGCTCTTCATCGACCTGGAACTGCTTGCACAAGCGCTTGATGGCCGACAGCTGGTCTTGCGTATCGAGAATCTGAAACGCCTGCGGCAAGTTGGCCAGCTTGTAGTGCGCCCGCAGAAAGCGGTTGCACAACCCATGGAAGGTGCCGATCCACATGCCCCGCGCGTTCAGCGGCAGCATCGCCGTCAGCCGCGTCAGCATCTCCTTGGCGGCCTTGTTGGTGAAGGTAACGGCCAGCACGCCGCCGGGCGACACCTGCCCCGTCTGCAGCAGCCAGGCGATGCGCGTGGTCAGCACGCGCGTCTTGCCCGAACCGGCGCCGGCCAGGATCAGCGCGTGTTCAGGCGGCAGGGTGACGGCAGCGCGTTGTTCGGGGTTGAGGCCGGCCAGCAGCAGTAGGTCGGCGATGGCAGGCGCATCATGTATGAGAGGCATCCGAGGATTGTAGGAAGGCCTTCAGCCGGCATGCCACAGGCTCGCACCGATCTCACTACAATCAATCACCGGGCCCAAGTTTTCTTGGCCCGGTTTTTTGTGTCCATTACAAAACGCCGGGGCCAGGCCAAGCGCCCATCTTTTCACATCCTGATTGGAGCTTGGAACCATGGAAATCTTCGACTACGACCACGTGCTGCTGCTGCCGCGCAAGTGCCGCGTGGAAAGCCGCAGCGAATGCGACGCCAGCGTCGAATTCGGCGGCCGCCGCTTCAAGCTGCCGGTGGTGCCGTCCAACATGAAGACGGTGGTGGACGAGCAAGTCTGCGCCTGGCTGGCGGCGCACGGCTACTTCTACGTGATGCACCGGTTCGACCTGGACAACGTGGCCTTCGTGCGCGACATGAAGGCCAAGGGGCTGTTCGCCTCCATCTCGGTCGGCGTCAAGCCGCATGACTACGCGGTGGTTGACCAGCTGGCGGCCGAACAACTCACGCCCGAATACATCACCATCGACATCGCGCACGGCCACGCCGACACGGTGCGCGACATGATCCGGCACATCAAGTCCAAGCTGCCGGGCAGCTTCGTCATCGCCGGCAACGTGGCCACGCCCGAGGCCGTGATCGACCTGGAGAACTGGGGCGCCGACGCCACCAAGGTGGGCGTGGGTCCGGGCAAGGTGTGCATCACCAAGCTCAAGACCGGCTTTGGCACCGGCGGCTGGCAACTGAGCGCGCTCAAGTGGTGCGCCCGCGTGGCGACCAAGCCCATCGTGGCCGACGGCGGTATTCGCAGCCACGGCGACATCGCCAAGAGCATCCGCTTTGGCGCCAGCATGATCATGATCGGCTCGCTGTTCGCGGGCCACGAAGAATCGCCCGGCCGCACGGTCGAGGTCAATGGCGAGCTGTTCAAGGAATACTACGGCTCGGCCAGCGACTTCAACAAGGGCGAGTACCGCCACGTCGAGGGCAAGCGCATCCTGGAGCCGATCAAGGGCAAACTGGCCGACACGCTGGTCGAGATGGAGCAGGACGTGCAAAGCTCCATCAGCTACGCGGGCGGCAAGAAGCTGCTGGATGTTCGCAAGGTCAACTACGTCATCCTGGGCGGCGACAACGCGGGCGAGCATCTGTTGATGTGACGCGCGTTGCGCCCGGCGCGGACGCTATGGCTTTCGATGAGGGTTTGAGTCGAGCCCGAGCGTATCGCGGGCCTGCTGGATCTGTACTTGAAAATCCCCCAGGTCGCCCTGGATCGTCTGCCACACAATGCCAAGGTCGACCTTGAAGTAGCCGTGGGCCACGGCGTTCCGCATCTGGTAGGCGACGGCCAGCGGCAACTGGGGGGTGGGCTGCAGCAAAATCGGGACACTGCGTCTCGATGTTGTGGCTGGCCTCGCCGATGACTTCGAGGTTGCGAATCACCGCGTCCTGCACGAGTGGATCGGCCGCAAAGTCGGATGCCTTCATGCCATCGGTGTAGCGGGCGATGCGATCAATGGCCTCCAGAATGTGGGCCAGATAGTCGCCCAGGCGCGGCGAGTCGCGGCTCATACGGGTCGCGCTTCCGCCAACACACGTGCACGAAATTTTTCAGGCAGGGCATTGGGCGTCAGCACATCCACGGGCACGCCAAGCAACTGCCTGAGCTCGTGGCGGATCGCGCCGATGTCGAACAGCGTGGTGTCTATGGTCGGATCGACCAACAGGTCCAGATCGCTGCCTTCGCAATCCTCGCCATGCAGCACCGAACCGAAGACGCGCGGGTTGCGCGCGCGCCGCGACTCCACGACGCGGCGAACCGCGGCGCGGTGGGTTTGCAAGGCTTCTGAGGGTTTCATGGTCTGCCCTGGTCGCTGAAAGGGTGACTGATCATTGTGCCGCCACCCGCAAGCGAGTGGCAATGCCGGCCCATTGCGCACGCCATCAATCCCGCAGTCGCTCCGCCACAAAGCGCCGCAGCACCTGCATCACCGGCGCCTCGGTGCGGCCGGCCAGCGTGACGTAGGCAAAGCGCGCGCCGGCGGCCAGCGGCGGCGACAGGCGCAGCTCGGCCAACTGCCCGGCATCGATGCCGCTGCGCGCGGCGGCGATCACGCCCAGAAAGATGGCATCGGTCTGCGCCACCGTGTCCAGCAGGCTGCCCACGTCCTCACACACCAGCGCGCCCATGCGCGCAGGATCGGCGCGGGGACCGTAGCGTTCCACAAGAATGCGCGCCACCTCGTCCGACAGCGGCGTGGTGGCGACGGGATAGCGCAGCAGGTCGTCGAAGCGCACCGCCGCCTGCGCCGCCAGCGGGTGCGCGGCGCGGCTGACGAAGCCGGCGCGCAGCTCGGTCAGCGGCTCGATCACCAGATCGGGCGCGGGCGCCATGCGGCGCGCGTCGATCACCAGCGCGTCCAGCTCGCGCTGGCGCAGCTGTTGCACCTGCAAGTCGGTAGAGCCACGCGCGATGGCCACGCGCACGTCGGGGTACAGCGGCGCCACGTGCGCCAGCAGCGGCGTCATCAGCAGGGCGCCGGGGCCTGACCCCAAGCCGACGCGGATGGTGCCCGCCTCGCCCTGGCGCAGCAGTTCGGCGCTGCGCTGGATTTCGGCGGCTTCCAGCGTGATGCGGCGCGCGCGGGCCAGCACGGCTTCGCCCAACGGGGTCAGCGTGCTGCGCTTGCCGGCGCGGTCGATCAGGCGCGCGCCCAGCTCGTCTTCCAGCGTCTGCACGCTGCGGCTGAGGGCCGATTGCGTCAGGTGCAGGCGTTCGGCGGCGCGCGAGAACGAACCTTCCTCGGCCAGCGCGGTCAGGTGGGCAAGTTGGCGCAGGTTCACGATGAATGAGAATATCTCATAGCAATCTTGATATCAATTCATTTGACACATGCATTGGCGTGCAGGATATTGCAGGTTCCTCGTCTTCCCCACACCCGCCGGAGCCCATGACCATGTCCCTCGACCGCCGCCACCTGTTGCAGTTTGCCGCCGCCAGCCTGGCCACCCTGGCTTTTGGCGCCGCCGCGCAAAGCTACCCGACCAAGCCCGTTACGCTGATGGTGCCCTACCCGCCCGGCGGCCTGTCGGACAACATTGCCCGCCGCGTGAACGTGCCGCTGGCCGCTGCCATGGGTCAGCCGGTGATCATCGAAAACCTGGGTGGCGCCAGCGGCTCCATCGCCGCGCAGAAGGTGCTGCATGCGCCGTCGGACGGCTACATGGTGTTCCAGGGTTCGCCCAACGAGCTGATCCTGGCGCCGCTGGCCATCGCGTCGATCAAGTACAAGCCCGAGGACTTCCGCCAGATCCACCGCATCGCGCTGGCGCCCATGGCCATCCTGGCGCGCGCCGGCCTGCCGGCCAAGAACGCCGACGAGCTGGCCGCCTACGCCGCCAAGGCCGCCAAGGACGGCAAACCCATGACCTACGCCAGCGTGGGCGTCGGCTCGTTCTACCACCTGCTGGGTGCCAAGATGAGCAAGGACCTGGGCGTGCCCATGACGCACGTGCCGTACAAGGGCGCGGCCGACGCCATCCGCGACCTGGTGGGCGATCAGGTGGACATCTTCATCACGCCCTACGGCCTGGCGCAGACCGAGTTCATCAAGCAAGGCAAGATGAAGGCTGTGGCCGTGCTGACGCCGCAACCGCAGCGCCTGTTGCCGGGCGTACCCAGCACCGCCGACAGCAAGGCGCTGAAGAACTTCCAGTACGAGATCGGCACCGGCTATTTCGTCAAGCGCGACACGCCCGAGCCCATCGTGCAGGCGGTACACAAGGGACTGCAAAAAGTGCTGACCGACACGCAGTTGAAAGCCGGCCTGTTCGCCATGGGCCAGGAAGTGTCGCCCGCACAAAGCCTGGCCGACGCCGACGCGAGCTACAAGCAGGAAATCGCCACCTTCCAGGCCATCGCCAAGAGCATCGGCCTGGTCGCGCAATAAGCGGGGCGCCATGAGCTCGCCCGTGATCGACGCCGCACCCACCCACGCGCTGCTGGGCGGCCTGCGGCAGCGCGCCGACACCTTCGTCGCCCTGCGCCGCGACATCCACCAGCACCCTGAACTGGGTTATGCCGAATTCCGCACCAGCGACCTGGTGGCCGAGCGCCTGCAAGCGTGGGGCTATGAGGTGACGCGCGGGCTGGGCGGCACCGGCCTGGTCGGTCAATTGAAACGCGGCGATGGCCGCAAGCGCCTGGGCCTGCGCGCCGACATGGACGCGCTGCCCATCCACGAAGCCACTGGCCTGCCCTGGGCCAGCGCGCACGCGGGCCGCATGCACGCCTGCGGGCACGACGGCCACACCGCCATGCTGCTGGCGGCGGCCGAGCACATCGCGCGCACCGGGCGCTTTTCGGGCACGCTCAACCTGATCTTTCAACCCGCCGAAGAAGGCCTGGGCGGCGCCAAGGCGATGATGGACGATGGCTTGTTCGAGCGCTTTCCGTGCGATGCCATCTTTGCCATGCACAACATGCCCGGGCACCGCCAGGGCCAGCTGCTGCTGCGCGATGGCGCCACCATGGCCTCGTCCGACGGCCTCACCATCACGCTGACGGGCAAGGGCAGCCACGGCGCCATGCCGCACCACAGCGCCGACCCGGTGGTGGCGGGCAGCTCGATCGTGCTGGGGCTGCAAAGCATCGTGGCGCGCAACGTCGATCCGAAGGCGATGGCGGTCATCACCGTCGGCGCCTTCCAGTCCGGCGAGGCGCACAACGTGATTCCGGGCGAGGCGGTGCTCAAACTCAGCGTGCGCGCGCTCGACCGCGGCGTGCGCGCCACGCTGCGCCGCCGCATCGAAGAGCTGGTGGATGCGCAAGCCAAGGCCTTCAACGTGACCTGGCGCATGGAGCAGGTCACCGGCTACCCGGTGCTGGTCAACACGCCGGCCGAAACCGACTTTGCCCGCGCGGTGGCGACCGAGCTGGTCGGCGCCGCCCACGTGGTGCCGCAGACCGACCCGCTGTCGGGCAGCGAGGACTTCGCCTTCATGCTGGAGCAGGTGCCCGGCAGCTATCTGCTGATCGGCAATGGCGACGGCTCTGGCGACCCGCACAACGGCGGCCACGGCGCCTGCATGGTGCACAACCCGGGGTACGACTTCAACGATGCCAATCTGCCGGTTGGCGCGGCGTATTGGGTGCTGCTGACGGAGCGGTTTCTGGCGGCCGATTGAGGCATTTTCAAGCCAAATCAGGCTCCAGCGCTTATCCCATCAGCGCAAACAGCTATCTTTAATATAGCAAAATCTAGCCGATCACCTGCCGCCACACCCGGTGCGCGCGCTGCTTCGGGTCCACCAGCGCATCGACGATGCTGAAGTGGTCCAGCCCCGGCAGTGCCTGCGCCAGCGGCACGCGCTCGCGGCCCCAGGCTTGCTGCATCAGCTTGTTCAGGCGCAGGTATTCGCCGCTTTCATCTCCGCCCACCAGCGCAAAAAACTGGCCGCGCGCCGGTGCCGGCAGCCGCGCCGGGCTGCACGCGGCCACCTGCGCGCGATCAAGCCGCAACGCCTCTTGCAGGCTGGGCACATGCAGCAGCGGTTGCAGGTCGTACAGGCCCGACAGCCCCAGCGCGCGCTTGACCACGTCGCGCGGCAAGGCCAGGTCGAACACGTTCCAGGCGCAGGCCAACATCATGGCGGCCAGCTGCCCGCCCGCCGAATGGCCCACCACGCTGATGCGGCGCGGGTCGGCGTTCAGCGTGCGCGCATGGCGCCAGGCCCAGGCCACGGCGCGCACCATCTGCAGCGTGATGTCGCCAATGCGCGCCTGCGGGCACAGCGTGTAGTTGGGCACCACCGTGGCCGCGCCCAGGTCATGCGCCGCGCCGGCCACGAAGCTGTGAAACGACTTGTCCAGCGCCTTCCAGTACCCCCCGTGGATGAACACCACCAGCGGCGCGCCGGGGCGCGGCGCCTTGAAGGCGTCCAGCCGCTCGCGCGGGGCGTCGCCATAGGGCACGTCCGCATCGCAGGCCAGCGTGCGCCGCACCAGCGCCGATTCGGCCGCCCAGCGCGTGAAGTACGCGGGGTGCTCGGGCACGCGCATGCGGTTGTTGTACATGCGCTCCAGCCACTGGATGTCGGGCTGGTCGCGACGGAAGGATTCGTTGGTGCGGGGCATGGAAGGCGTTATTGTCGCAAACTGCAAGGCGGCCCCGGCGACCGATGCTTGGGCATCAAATCAGGCGCCAGCCCTCGCGCAAAAGGCGATGGCCGCTATCGTAAACATAGTACATCCGGAGTTTCCCCATGAGCCTGCACCGCCAGTTGCAACAGCGCGCCGCCGAAGGCCGCCCCGTCCGCGTCGGCCTGATCGGCGCCGGCAAGTTCGGGTCGATGTACCTGGCCCAGGTGCCGCGGACGCCGGGCGTGCACCTGGCCGGCATCGCCGACCTGTCACCCGACAGCGCGCGGGCCAATCTGGCGCGCATCGGATGGCCGGCCGAGCGCAGCGCGGCGCGCTCGCTGGACGCCGCGATGGCCCAGGGCACCACGCACGTGGGTGATGACTGGCAGGCGCTGGCGCGGCACCCGGCCATCGACGTGATCGTGGAATGCACCGGCCACCCCATAGCCGCCGTCGACCATTGCCTGGAAGCCTTTGCGCACGGCAAGCACGTCGTCAACGTCACCGTGGAGGCCGACGCTTTCTGCGGCCCCCTGCTGGCGCGCAAAGCCGCCGAGGCTGGCGTCGTTTATTCGATGGCTTTCGGCGACCAGCCGGCGCTGATCTGCGACCTGGTGGACTGGGCGCGCACCTGCGGTTTTCCGGTGGTGGCGGCTGGGCGCGGGCACAAGTGGCTGCCGCATTTTTGCGAAAGCACGCCCGAAACCGTCTGGGGCCACTATGGCCTGACGCCTGAGCAGGCCGCGCGCGGCGGACTCAACCCCAAGATGTTCAACAGCTTTCTGGACGGCAGCAAGCCCGCCATCGAAAGCACCGCCGTCGCCAACGCCACCGGCCTGGCCGTGCCGGCCGATGGCCTGCGCTACCCCCCGGGCAGCATCGCCGACATCCCCCGCCTGACGCGCCCGCGCGCCGAAGGCGGCGTGCTGGATAAAAAAGGCATGGTCGAAGTCATTTCATCGCTCCGCCCCGACGGCACGCCCATCGACTACGACATCCGCATGGGCGTGTGGGTCACCGTGGAAGCCGAGACCGACTACATCAAGCACTGCTTCGAGGAATACAACGCCCACACCGACGACACCGGCCGCTACTTCACCCTGTACAAGCGCTGGCACCTGATCGGCCTGGAAGTCGGCATGAGCGTCGCCAGCGTTGCCCTGCGGCGCGAGGCCACCGGCGTCGCCACCGGCTGGCACGCCGACGTCGTCGCCACCGCCAAGCGCGACCTGAAGCCGGGTGACCTGCTCGACGGCGAAGGCGGCTACACCGTGTGGGGCAAGCTGCAGCCCGCCACCCGTTCGGTGCAGATGGGCGGCCTGCCGCTGGGCCTGGCACACGACGTCAAGGTGATCCGCCCCGTCGCGCGCGGCACCTGCCTTACCTGGGCCGACGTGGCCATCGACACCAACACCCCCGCCTACCGGATTCGCCGCGAGATGGAAACCGCCCTGTTACCCGCCGATTGAAGCCGCGATAGAATGCGGCCAGCTTGTGGGGGGGTAGCTCAGCTGGGAGAGCGCCGCGTTCGCAATGCGGAGGTCGGGAGTTCGATCCTCCTCCTCTCCACCACAAACCTAGCAAACAAGCGGCTTCCGGGCCGCTTTTGCTTTTCTACCCATTGTTTTACCCATGCCGCGCGCGCCAGTGTCAGGCCATCGCCACACGGCCAGCACCTGCACGGCCACCGGGCGGCCTCTCACTTGAAACGGTTTCAAGTGACGCGCGGCCAGCAGGCAATCAAGCGGCAACGTTGCCACTTGAAGATGCGCCCTCCACGCGCCCGCTGGTGCCCGTGATGCGCTCCAGGTCATCGCCCAGGGCACGGCGCGGGCGGCTTGCTGGCCTCACGCTGGCGCCAGACTCAGCGGCCCGCTTGGCTACTGAGTCAAGGTGCAACGTTGCACTTTGCTCGGACTTGCGGTCGCCGCCATGCCGCTCGCCCCAGTGTCGGGGCTTCGCAGCGCGGCCAGCGCCTGCACGGCCAGCGGGCGGCCACTCCCTATTAACGGTTAATAGTGACGCGCGGCCAGCGGATCACGTGGCAACGTTGCCGGTTGATCTCTGCCTTTGATGCGCTCCAGGTCATCGCCTAGGGCATCGGCACGGGCGAGGTGCTGGTTGATGGCCTGCTTGGTCATGCCAGCAGCGGCGGCGGTTGAAGCGGCGAAGCCTTTTTCTTGCGGCGGCGGCCGCTTGTACCCGGTGGCAGATTCAGGTGGAAAGACTTTTTCCACCTGAATTTCTTCCGGGTGCAGCGCCTCCCAAATCTGCCTGCGTCGCTTGATGGCCGATGCCCGCTGGCAACGTCCGTTCAACGTTCATTCATCCCCTGCCTTGGCAGTCTCGGCGGTGCCCAATCGGAACCGCCGAAAACTGCCCACAAAAAAGCCCCATCGAAGGGGCTTGCAAGGGGCTTCCAAGCCCGTGGATTTCGGTGCGGCTAGCCAATGGTCAAGCAAGGGTTTGCCAAGTGTTCGCGCGCCTCAACGTCAATCGCGCGTGATGCTGGGTCAGCATTGCGGCACGCCTTGCGCAGTGCGGCCAGCGCCTTGCTTTCGGCCTTGCGGGCATCGTCTACCGCGCGGACGGTGTAATGCTTCATTTGCTCGGCAAACTGCTTACTGACCGCAAGCCGGTGCAGTCGGGCATGGTGCCAGGCCATAGCGGCAGCGGCCACGGCCTCAACGTCAGACCGCGCCATGTTCGCCGTCCTTTCGTGCGCAGGCGAGACCGACATGGATGACGCGCCACGGCTCGCAGCCACGCACGCGCCGAAACTCAGCCAGGCGCGCGTCGGCATCTTGGTTTGGCAGGATCACCAGACACGGCGCAAGCGGCTTGCTGGCCTCACGCTGGCGCTCGATTCGGGCAAGTCGTTTTGCAATGTCACGCATGGTCAATCTCCTTTCGCAATTCGGCTTGCTGCTTTTTTGCTAGCACGGCCCATTCATCGGCGGGCAGCACGTCGCCAATGATCAGAATCGGCCAGGTGACGCCAGCGGCCAGCGCATCGGCCACGGTAGGCCACACGATGCGCCGGTGCTGGTGCTGGGCGCGGCGGTACTCCACGGCGGCCAGGCGGCGGGCAAGTGCTTTCATGG
>JAKOYD010000031.1 GCA_029780695.1 Pseudomonadota bacterium | reverse complement strand
CTGGGCGTGCGCACCGTGATGCTGACCGGCGACAACCCCGCCACCGCGCGCACCATCGCCACGCAGGTCGGCATCGACCAGGTTCAGGCCGAACTGCTGCCCGAGGACAAGCAGCGCGCCGTCGAGCAACTGGCCGCCGACGGCCCGGTGGGCATGGTGGGCGACGGCGTGAACGATGCGCCCGGCCTGGCGGCGGCGGCCATCGGCTTCTCGATGGGCGGCGCCGGCACCGACACCGCCAAGGAAGCCGCCGACGTGCTGATCATGAACGACGACCTGCGCAAGCTGCCCGAGACCATCCGTCTGTCGCGCCGCACGCACGCCGTGCTGGTGCAGAACATCGCGCTGGCGCTGGGCATCAAGGCGGTGTTCCTGCTGCTGGCGCTGCTGGACGGCGCCAGCATGTGGATGGCCGTGTTCGCCGACATGGGCGCCAGCCTGCTGGTGGTGTTCAACGGGCTGCGGCTGCTGCGGGCGCGCGCCTGAGTCAGGCCAGATCGAACACCGCCATGCTCTCCACGTGCGCCGTGTGCGGGAACATGTTGACCACGCCGGCCGCCGTGCAGCGGTAGCCGGCCTGGTGCACCAGCAGGCCGGCGTCGCGCGCCAGGGTGGCGGGGTTGCAGCTGACGTAGACGATGCGGCGCGGCGGCCGCCAGCCTTCGGCGCCGGGCGGCAGCGGCTCGGCATCGTCGGCGCCGATGCGCGCCTGGTGGATGGCGACCAGCGCCTTGGCCAGCGCGAAGCCGCCTTCGCGCGGCGGATCGACCAGCCAGCGGTCGGCCGTACCGTCCTGCACCAGTTGCGCGGCGGTCATGTCGAACAGGTTGCGTGCTGCGAATTCGGTAGCTGCCAGCGCACGCCCCGCAAGCACTGGAGCCCGATTTCTTTCAAAATTCTGACGCGCGCGGGCGACCAGCGTTTCGCTGCCCTCCACACCCAGCACGCGGCCGGCGCGGGTGGCGATGGGCAGGGTGAAGTTGCCCAGGCCGCAGAACCAATCGATCACGCGCTCGTCCTGGCGCGCGTCCAGCAGGCGCAGCGCGCGGCCGACCAGCACACGGTTGATGTGCGGGTTGACCTGGGTGAAGTCGGTCGGCCTGAAGGGCATGGTGATGCCGAATTCGGGCAAACGGTACGCCAGCTCGGGGCCACCGTCGTCCAGCCGGTGCACGGTGTCAGGCCCCTTGGGCTGCAGCCACCATTGCACGCTGTGCCGGGCGCCAAAGTCGCGCAGCCGGGTCAGGTCGGCCACCGACAGCGGCTCCAGGTGGCGCAGCACCAGCGCGGTCACGTCGTCGCCGCAGGCCAGTTCGATCTGCGGGCAGGTGTCGCGCGCGTCCATGCCGGTGATCAGGTCACGCAGCGGCATCAGCAGCGCGCTGACGTGCGGCGGCAGTACGTGGCATTCGCGCATGTCGGCCACGTAGCGGCTCTTGCGTTCATGAAAGCCGATCAGCACTTCGCCGCGCTTGTGCACATAGCGCACCGACAGGCGCGCACGCCAGCGGTAGCCCCAAGCCGGGCCTTCGATGGGCCGCAGCAGGATGTCGGGCTTGACCTTGCCCAGGTGCCACAGGTTGTCTTCCAGCGCGCGCTGCTTGACGGCGACCTGGGCCGCGGGGTCCAGATGCTGCATCTTGCAGCCGCCGCACGCGCCCTGGTGCAGGCCGAAGTGCGGGCAGCGCGGGCGCACGCGCAGGCTGCTTTCGCGGTGCACTTCGGTCAGCGTGGCGGCTTCCCACTGGTTCTTGCGCTTGGTCACCGCGGCCGACACCCATTCGCCCGGCAGCGCACCGTCGATGAACACCACCTTGCCGTCCGCGCGGCGCGCAATGCCTTGCGCGTCCAGGTCCATCGAGTCGATGTGCAGCCAGTCGGGGGGTGCTGCGGAGGCAGTCTCAGGCTCTGGGTTCATGATGAAAAATGCCGCTTGTGCTTGATGGATAAGCGCGAGCAGCTATCAATTAAATAGTATCCGGCGCGCCGCTTCTCTCACCCCAACCCTCTCCCGCGTGCGGGACAGGGAGAAAAAACCAGGCTGCGCAGCAAGCCAACAAAAGGCCGCGGAGCAGGCCACGCTGGAACGCCGCCGCCGGACCTGCGCCGGCGGCCAGCGTTGTCCCCCTCAGGGGGATGGCGCGTCAGCGCCACAGGGGGAGCTTTACCTCGCGGGCAGGTACCGCGCCGGGTCCACCGGCTTGCCCGCACGGCGGATTTCGAAGTGCAGCTTCACGCGGTCGGCGTCGGTCGATCCCATTTCGGCGATCTTCTGGCCCTTCTTGACGTTCTGGTCTTCCTTGACCAGCAGCGTCTGGTTGTGCGCATAAGCCGTCAGAAACGTGTTGTTGTGCTTCAAGATGATGAGGTTGCCGTAGCCGCGCAGGCCAGCGCCGGCGTACACCACCTTGCCGTCGGCCGCGGCCAGCACGGGGTCGCCCGCCTTGCCGGCAATGCCCAAGCCCTTGTTCTTGGCTTCGTCGAAGCCGGCGATGGTGGGGCCGCTGGCGGGCCAGATGAAGTCGACGTCGTCGGCACCGGCAGACGGTACCGCGGGGGGTGCCGCTGGGGCGGGCGCGGCGGCTGCAGACGGCGCGGGCGTCACCGCCGGGGCCGCCGACGTGGCTGCGGGCGCTGGCGGCCTGGCGGCGGCGCGGGGCGCGTCGGCCACGGGGGCGCCCACGGGCGCCACCACACGCAGCACCTGGCCGACCTCGATCACGTTGGGATTGTCCAGATTGTTCCAGCGGGCCACATCGCGCCACGGCTTGTTGACCTCGGTGGCAATCTTCATCAGCGTGTCGCCCGGACGCACCACGTAATAGCCCGGCTTGCCGGCGTTTTCTGCCCCCGGCAGCGTGGCCGGATCAACGCGCGGCGCGGCGGTGGTGCCGCGGTCTTCCACCGGGGCAGGGCTGGTCGATGTGGTGGAACAGCCGGCCAGCATCGCCAGCGCCAGCAGCGCGGCAGATACCCAAGTCTTGCGACCTGTGAAATACATACAAACCCTTCCTATGGCACTAGGCAAGGCCTGATTTTAGGGGCACGAAGTTAACCGCCTCCAGAAGCGTCTGCTGAATGCCTTGGCGCGACTTGTCGATGACCATCAGCGCCTGCTGTCCCGGCGTGGTAGCCACCGGCGCCACGATGCGCCCGCCATAGGCCAGTTGCTCGATCCAGGCGTCCGGCACGGCCTCGCCGCCCGCCGCTGCCACGATGCCCGCATACGGCGCGCCCTTGGCAAAACCCGCCATGCCGTCGCCCAGGATCAGGTGCACGTTGGCGATGCGCAGCGGCCGCAGGTTGGCGCGCGCCTTCTCGTGCAGATCGCGCAGGCGCTCGATGCTGTACACCTCGCTGGCGATCTGGCCCATCACCACCGCCTGGTAGCCGCAGCCGGTGCCGATGTCCAGCACGCGACCCAGCTTGCCGTCCGGCCCGCGCAGGCCGCCCTGCATCAGCAATTCGAGCATGCGCGCGACCACGCTGGGCTTGCTGATGGTCTGGCCCAGGCCGATGGGCAGCGCCGTGTCTTCGTAGGCCTGCGCCAGCAGCGCGCCGTCGACGAAGCGGTGGCGGTCCACCGTGCCCATGGCGCGCAGCACCTGCAGGTCGGCAATGCCGTCCGCGGCCAGTTGCTGCACCATGCGCGCGCGCGCGGGGATTGGGTCGCGCCCCATGCTGGCCGCCTGCGGGGCTGAATGGTTGGTCACGGGCGTTGGCATGCTGGGCGCCACTGGCGCGCGCGTGGGCGCCCTGGCCGGCGGCTTGCTGCCCTGACCCAGATCCAGGCGGGCCGGAAAGCCCGGGCGTGGCGGCGTCGCCATCAGCCCTTGGCCTCGCCCTGGGCGTGCGGCGCCAGCATGTGGCCCAGGCCCTGCGCCCAGTAGCCCAGCGCGTCGCGGTCGGTCAGGTCGACCTTCAGCGGCGTGATGGCGATGTGGCCTTCGGCCGTGGCATGAAAGTCGGTGCCCTCGGCCGCGTCGGCCGCCGCGCCGGCACCGCCAATCCAGTACATCGTGTCGCCATGCGGGCTGGCCATGGTGATGACGCGCTCGGCCGCGTGGCGGCGGCCCAGGCGGCACACCTTGGGCGGCTTGATCTGATCGAACGGCAGGTTGGGAATGTTGACGTTCAGCAGCCAGGGCTTGCCCCCGTCCAGCTGGTGTTTGCCGATGCGCTGCACCAGTTCGGCCGCGCGCGCGGCGGCGGCGTCGATGTGGCCCCAGCCCTTGTCGATCTGCGAGAACGCGATGGCCGGGATGCCGAACAGGTAGCCTTCCATCGCCGCGCCCACGGTGCCGCTGTAGATGGTGTCGTCGCCCATGTTGGCGCCGTTGTTGATGCCCGAGACCACCAGGTCGGGCCGGTAGTCCAGCAGCCCCGTCAGCGCGATGTGCACGCAGTCGGCAGGCGTGCCGTTGACGTAGCGGAAGCCGTTGGCCGCCTCGTACACGTACAGCGGCGCGCGCAGCGTCAGCGCGTTCGACTTGGCGCTGTTGTTGTGCTCGGGCGCCACCACCTCGACCTGCACGCCCGGCAGCGCCTTCAATGCCTCGTGAAAGGCCACGATGCCCGTGGCCTGGTAGCCATCGTCATTGCAGAGCAGGATCTTCATCGAATCAGCGTCACGCACAGTTGAAACCGATTGTAGGCGCGCCCTCGCCCCAACGGCCCGCGCGGCGCGGTCGCCGCAGGGACAGAGCGGCGCGCACGCCCGCTCCTATCATCGCCCATGCACGCTGGCGCCCTGCGCGCCGCTTTTTTCGGACTTTCCTGGAGACAACCCCATGCATGCCTGGCTTTGCGAAAACCCCGTTGGCGTCGACGCCCTGACCTGGAAGGAACTGCCCACGCCCCAGCCGGCCAAGGGCCAGGTGCTGATCCGCATCCAGGCGGCCAGCCTGAACTTTCCCGACCTGCTGATCGTGCAGAACAAGTACCAGATGAAGCCCGAGTTGCCCTTCGTGCCCGGCTCCGAATACGCCGGCGTCATCGAGGCCGTGGGCGAAGGCGTGACCGACCTGACGGTGGGCCAGGCCGTGGCCTGCCTCAGCGGCACCGGCGGCTTTGGCACCCACACGCTGGCGCCGGCCAAGCTGTGCATGCCGCTGCCGCCGGGCTTTCCGCCCGTGGATGCGGCCGCCTTCATCATGATCTACGCCACCAGCCACCACGCGCTGATGGACCGGGGCGAGCTGAAGGCCGGCGAGACGGTGCTGGTGCTGGGCGGCGCGGGCGGCGTGGGCATGTCGGCCATCCAGATCGCCAAGCTGGCCGGCGCGCGGGTGATCGCCGCCGCGTCGACCGACGAGAAATGCGCCTTCTGCAAGCAGTTGGGCGCCGACGACACCATCAACTACAGCACCGAGGATTTGCGCGAGCGCCTGAAGGAGTTGACCGGCGGCAAAGGCCCCGACGTCATCTACGACCCGGTGGGCGGCCCCTTCACCGAGCCGGCGTTCCGCTCCATCGCGTGGCGCGGGCGGCACCTGGTGGTGGGCTTTGCGGCGGGCGACATCCCGGCCATCAAGATCAACCTGGCGCTGGTCAAGGGCGCCAGCCTGGTGGGCGTGTTCTGGGGCGACTTCGCGCGCCGCGAGCCGGCCGCCAACGCCGCCATGATGCAGGAGCTGGCCACCTGGTACGCGCAGGGCAAGATCAAGCCGATGATCGACCGCCAGATGCCCATGAGCGAACTGAAGGCCGCCTACGCCCGCATGGACAGCCGCGAGGTGAAGGGCAAGCTGGTGCTGGTGAACGAGTAATTGCTACTATAAATGTAGCGTTTCGCACAATATCAGCAAGTGCTTGCGGCACATTCAATGAGGGAATGGCCATGCAGGCGGATGCGCGTTGAACGGGTGTTCAGCGCTTGACCCGTTCGCCCTGAGCCTGTCGAAGGGCCGGCCTCCGGTACGCCATGGGCAGGCACGCGCCGAATGCCCTGGCGCGCTTCCGCACACGCATTGGTGTTCGAATGTTGAGAAGCCGCTCGCACCGAGCTCGAACGGTTCTTGTCGTTTTCAACGCACCGCCGTATCAGTCTCAGTCCGCACCACGCGTGACCCGTCGGCGCCGACCGCCTGCGCGCGTTCAGCCCCGCCGCCCCTCGCGCCGCTCGCGTGCGCGGCGCTGCTGGCGCGTCTCCTGCGCGCGGGCGGCGGCCATGTCCTTGGCGCGGCGCCGGTCGCGCCAGCCGCGCGACAGCCATCGGCCCAGCAGAAAACTGCCGACGCCCATGATCACCATCAGGAAGATGCCGATGAAGGAGGGTTCGAGCACCATGATCACTCCACCCGCACGATGCCCGTGGGCTTGAACCCCAGGTCGGCCGCCTTGCCCTTGCGCGCACGGGCGGCGCGGGCGTTGTTCAGGCTGCGGATTTCGAGCGTTTCCTCGCGCGCCTTGCCGCCGCGGCCGATGCCGACGATGCGCACGCTGCGCGCGTAAGCGGCGGCACCGGCCAGCGTGTCCTTGGGCTCCAGGTCGATCAGGGTCAGGCCGCGGCCGCCCTTTTCCATCACCTTCAACTCGCCGATCTCGAAGGTCAGGATGCGGCCGCCCGCCGAGGCGCAGGCGACGTGCGTGGCCGCTACCAAAGGAATAGCTGCCTGCGCTTGTCCTGCCTGCGCTGGAGGCGACTTTTGCTCTGACCCCAACGCCGCCAGCGACGGCCGGCAGACCCACTCGCCCTCGCCCACCGTGATGAAGCCCTTGCCGCCGCGCTGGCGCGACAGCATGTGCTCGACCCGTGCCAGAAAGCCGTAGCCGCCCGAGCTGGACAGCAGCAGCGTGGCGCTGTCGGCGCCGGCAAAGTAGTGCAGCGCCTGCGTGCCAGCGTCCAGGTCGATCAGCGTGGTGATGGGCTGGCCGTCGCCACGCGCGCCCGGCAGGCTGGCCACCGGCACGGTGTACACCCGCCCGTTGCTGCCAAACACCAGCAGGTGGTGCACGGTGCGGCATTCAAAGGTGCCGTGCAGGCCATCGCCCGCCTTGAAGGCAAAGCCCGCCGGGTCGTGCCCATGGCCCTGGCGCGCGCGCACCCAGCCTTTTTCGCTGACCACCACGGTCACCGGCTCGTCGATGACCTTGACCTCGGCCACGGCACGCTTTTCGGCCTGGATCAGCGTGCGGCGCGCGTCGGCAAACTGCCTGGCGTCGGCTTCGATCTCTTTCACCATCAGGCGGCGCAAGCTGGCCGGGCTGCCCAGGATGTCTTCCAGGCTGCCCTGCTCCTTGCGCAGCTCTTGCAATTCCTGCTCGATCTTGATGGCCTCCAGCCGCGCCAGCTGGCGCAGGCGGATATCGAGAATGTCGTCGGCCTGCCGCTCGGACAGGTTGAAGCGCGCGATCAGCGCCGCCTTCGGCTCGTCGCTGTTGCGAATGATCGCGATCACCTCGTCGATGTTCAGCAGCACCAGCTGCCGGCCTTCGAGGATGTGGATGCGGTCCAGCACCTTATGCAAGCGGTGCTGGCTGCGGCGGGTGATCGTCTGCTGGCGGAATTCGATCCACTCGACCAGCATCTGCCGCAGCGACTTCTGCACCGGCCGGCCGTCCAGACCCACGCTGGTCAGGTTGATGGAGGCCGACGACTCCAGGCTGGTGTGCGCCAGCAGGGTGCGAATCAGCTCGTCCTGCCCGACGGTGCGGCTCTTGGGCTCGAACACGATGCGCACCGGCGCGTCCTTGCTGGACTCGTCGCGCACCTCGTCCAGCACCGACAGCACGGTGCCTTTCAGCTGCGTCTGCTCGGGCGTCAGCGCTTTCTTGCCGGTCTTGACCTTGGGGTTGGTCAGTTCTTCGATCTCTTCCAGCACCTTCTGCGTGCTGGCGCCGGGTGGCAGTTCGGTGACCACCAGCTGCCACTGGCCGCGCGCCAGATCCTCGATCTTCCAGCGCGCACGCACCTTCAGGCTGCCGCGGCCCGAACGGTAGGCGTCGTGAATGTCGCTGGCGGCGTTGATGATCTGCCCACCACCGGGGTAGTCGGGGCCGGGGATCAGTGCGAACAGCTCGTCGTCGGCCAGCTTGGGGTTCTTGATGAGCGCCACGCACGCGTCGGCCACTTCGCGCAGGTTGTGGCTGGGGATCTCGGTCGCCAGGCCAACGGCAATGCCGCTGGCGCCGTTGAGCAGCGTGAACGGCAGGCGCGCGGGCAGCTGGCGCGGCTCCTGCTCGCGGCCGTCGTAGTTGGGCTGGAAGTCGACCGTGCCCTCGTCGATTTCCTCCAGCAGCAGGCGGGTGATCTTGGCCAGGCGCGCCTCGGTGTAGCGCATGGCTGCGGCGCCGTCGCCGTCGCGGCTACCAAAGTTGCCCTGGCCGTCGATCAGCGGGTAGCGCTGCGAAAAGTCTTGCGCCATGCGCACCAGCGCGTCGTAGGCGGCGGTGTCGCCGTGCGGGTGGTACTTGCCCAGTACGTCGCCTACCACGCGGGCGCTCTTGACCGGGGTGGCCGGCGTGTTGCCGGCCGCGCCGCCATAGCCCAGGCCCATGCGGTCCATGGCGTACAGGATGCGCCGCTGCACCGGCTTCTGGCCGTCGGCGACATCGGGCAGCGCACGGCCCTTGACGACGGACAGCGCGTATTCGAGATAGGCACGCTGGGCGTAGGTGGCCAGCGCCAGATCGTCGTCCGACCCGCCGCCCTCCCCGGCCAGGCCTTGGACCGTTGGTTCTGTCATTCAGGAAACGAAAAAAGTGGGAATCAACTGCCGCTGGCAGCGGCGCTCACGCGCACGTCGGTGCCGAGCGCGGGCACCGTGTACAGCACGGGCGTCAGCGCGGCGCCCGACGCATCGGCCGCCAGCGACGCGGTGGCGGCCTTGGCGGGCTCGGCCGCCTTGGCCGTGGCGCCACCCAGTTCGACGCGCACGCGGCCGCTGCCCATGCGCCCGGCCGCCTTGGCCACCGGCTGCGCCGCCGTGGCGCGCGCATCGGCCATCACGGTGGGCTGGGGCTTAAACACGCCGTACAGACCCATCACGGTCTTGACGTAGCCCTGCGTCTCTTTGTACTTGGGGATCTTGTTGCCCGCACGCTGCACGGCGCCTTCGCCGGCGTTGTAGGCGGCCACGGCCAGTTCCATTTCGCCCTTGAACAGCTTGATGAGATAGGCCAGGTAACGCGCGCCGGCGTTGATGTTGGTCTGCGGGTCGGTCAGCTTCTGCTCGACCGAGCGGGCGGGCAGCAGGTTGCCCTTGCGGTCCTTGCGGCCTTCCTTGTCGGCCAGCACGCCATATTGCTCGGCCGTGGTGGGCAGCAGTTGCATCAGGCCCACGGCGCCCTTGGGCGACACGGCGACGGCGTCAAAGCCCGATTCGGCGGCGATGACGGCCTTGAGCAGTTCGTAGTCGACCTTGTGCGTCTTGGCAGCGGCCAGCAGGTGCTTGTGCACGGCCTTGTAGCCGGTGGAAGCGTCCAGGTTGGCAAAGCGCTTGGGCACATCGAACTGCGGCTCTCCCTTTTTGCCGGCCTTCAAGCCCAGGCGCGAATCCTTCTGCGGCGCCAGCTTGGCGGCCGCGCTTTCGCCGGTGGTTAGGTCGACCTTGCCCACGTCGGCGCCCTTGAAATACAACTGGTAACGATCGTCCACCTGGCTGGCGGCGAAGTGCGTCACGCCCTGGGCGTCCACATAGGCCCACAGGTCGGCGTGCGCGGTAAGGTGCAAAAACGATAGCACCAAACCCAATATGGACAAGCGCCCGCGGCGCGAAACCCCATTGAATCTTGAAGCTGAATGCATGCGTGTCGTCAGATGTCGATTTCCACGGCGTCGCCGTGCAGTTCCATGAGCTCGCGCCGCGACGCGGCTTCACCTTTGCCCATGAGCTTGGTCATCTCGTCGGTGGTCTGGCTGAAGTCAAACCGGCCCAGCCGCACCGGCAACAGGCGGCGAGTGTCGGGATTGAGCGTGGTTTCCCACAATTGTTCCGCGTTCATCTCGCCCAGGCCCTTGAAGCGGCCAATCGTCCATTTTCCCTCAGATACGCCATCCTTGCGCAATTTGTCGAGCGTGGCGGTCAACTCGCCGTCGTCCAGGGCGTACATCTTGGCGGCGGGCTTCTTGCCGCGCGCCGGCGCATCAACGCGGTACAGAGGGGGCCGTGCCACATAGACGTGCCCTGCGTCGATCAGCTTGGGGAAGTGGCGGAAAAACAGCGTCAGCAGCAGCACCTGGATGTGCGAGCCGTCCACGTCCGCATCCGACAGTATGCAAATCTTGCCGTAGCGCAGGCCGCTCAGGTCGACTTCGTCGGCCGGCCCGTGCGGGTCGACGCCGATGGCGACCGAAATGTCGTGGATCTCGGTGTTGGCAAACAGCCGGTCGCGCTCGACCTCCCAGGTATTCAGCACCTTGCCGCGCAGGGGCAGCACGGCTTGCGTCTCTTTGTCGCGGCCCATCTTGGCGCTGCCGCCGGCCGAATCGCCCTCGACCAAAAAGACTTCGTTGTCGGCCAGGTCGCGGCTTTCGCAGTCGGTGAGCTTGCCGGGCAGCACGGCGACGCCCGACCCCTTGCGCTTTTCGACCTTCTGGCCCGCGCGCTGGCGCGTCTGCGCGGCCTTGATGGCCAGTTCGGCCAGGCGCTTGCCGTAGTCGACGTGCTGGTTCAGCCACAGTTCGAGCGCCGGGCGCACGTAGCCGGACACCAGCCGCACCGCGTCGCGCGAATTCAGCCGCTCCTTGATCTGGCCCTGGAACTGCGGGTCCAGCACCTTGGCACTCAACACATAGCTGGCGCGAGCAAACACGTCCTCGGGCATCAGCTTGACGCCCTTGGGCAGCAGCGCGTGCAGCTCAATGAAGCTCTTGACCGCCTGGAACAGCCCGTCGCGCAGGCCGCTGTCGTGCGTGCCGCCGGCCGTGGTGGGGATTAGGTTGACGTAGCTTTCGCGCACCGGCGCGCCTTCTTCGGTGAAGGCCACCGCCCATTCGGCGCCCTCGCCTTCGGCAAAGCTGTCGGAATCCTTGCCCGCGTAGCCTTCGCCTTCGAAGATGGGCACCACCACGTCGCCGGTCAGCGTCTGTTCGAGGTAGTCGCGCAGGCCGCCCTTGTATTGCCAGCTTTGCGTGTCTTTTTTCTTCTCGTCGGTCAGCGTGACGGTGACGCCGGGCATCAGCACCGCCTTGCTGCGCAGCAGATGCACCAATTCGGTGCCGGGCAGACCGGCGGATTCGAAGTATTTCGCGTCGGGCCAGGCGCGCACGGTGGTGCCCTGCTTGCGCTCGCCGGCAGCCAAAGGCCGCAGGGTCAGCGGCTCGACCACGTCGCCGCCGCTGAACACGATGCGCGCCACCTGGCCTTCGCGGTGGCTGGTCACTTCAAGACGCTTGCTGAGCGCGTTGGTCACGCTGACGCCGACGCCGTGCAGGCCGCCCGAGAAGCTGTAGGCACCGCCCGAGCCCTTGTCGAACTTGCCGCCTGCGTGCAGGCGGGTAAAGACCAGTTCGACCACCGGCGCCTTCTCTTCGGGATGCAGCCCGAACGGGATGCCGCGGCCGTCGTCCTCCACGCCGACCGAGCCGTCGGCATGCAGGGTGACGCGGATCTTCTTGCCAAAGCCAGCCAGCGCCTCGTCCGCCGCGTTGTCGATCACTTCCTGGATCACGTGCAGCGGGTTGTCGGTGCGCGTGTACATGCCCGGCCGCTGCTTGACGGGCTCCAGGCCCTTCAGAACCTTGATCGAGCCTTCGGAATAGCCGGCGGCGAACGAAACGGAAGACGTGGACATAACCGCGCATTTTAACGCGCCCGCACGGTTTTACTGGATACAAACACAGATGAATGCTACCAAGGGCCGGTGGCCGGGCATCGAAATCGCCCTCAAACAGCCCACCAGCCCACGACAGGACAGCCGATTAAGCTATGATTAATATAGTATTGAGGTTCATCGATTCGACATGACCACCCTCCCCCCGCACGCCGATTTGCAGCCATCGCCCTGGGTCCGCCGCTGGTCGCCGCTGGTGGCGGCAGGAGCGCCGGTGCTCGACGTCGCCTGCGGCCGCGGCCGGCACATGCGCTGGTTTGCCGAGCAGGGCCACGCCGTGACGGGCATCGACCGCGACGCCGACGCGCTGGCCGTCGCCTGCGCCTGGGGCACGGTGGTGCAGGCCGACATCGAGAACGGCTCCTGGCCGCTGCCCGGCCAGCGCTTTGGCGCCGTGGTGGTCACCAACTACCTCTGGCGACCGCTGATGCCCACCCTGCTGGACGCCGTGGCGCCCGGCGGCGTGCTGATCTACGAAACCTTTGCCGACGGCAACCAGACCGTCGGCAAGCCCTCGCGGCCCGACTTTTTGCTGCAGCCGGGCGAATTGCTGCGCGCCTGTGCGGGGCCCGGCTGGCGCGTGGTGGCCTATGAAGACGGCTTTCTGCCGTCGCCCGACCGGTTCGTGCAGCGCATCGCGGCGGTGCGACAAGGCGCGCGTGCGCGGGGCGCGCCACCGGAACGTTATGCGCTCTGAGCGCTCCAACCCCCAGCGGGTGGCCGCGTCGCACCGGGGCGGCGGCCACTAGAATGCACGCTTTCCCCGCGCGATCTTCGAATCCGTCACATGACCCCCATTACAGGCAGCATCGTCGCCCTCGTCACCCCCATGCTGGAGGACGGTAGCGTCGACTACCCCACCCTGCGCAAGCTGATCGACTGGCACATCGCCGAAGGCACCGACTGCATTGGCGTGGTCGGCACCACGGGCGAATCGCCCACGGTCGACGTCGAAGAACACCAGGAGATCATCCGCGTCTCGGTCGAGCAGGCCAAGGGGCGCGTGCCGATCATGGCCGGCTGCGGCGCCAACTCGACCGCCGAGGCGATCGAGCTGGCGCGCTTTGCCAAGAAGGTCGGCGCCGATTGCCAGTTGCAGGTGGTGCCCTACTACAACAAGCCCACGCAAGAGGGCCAGTACCAGCACTTCAAGGCCATCGCCGAAGCCGTGGGCGACCTGCCGATGTACCTGTACAACGTGCCTGGCCGCAGCGTGGCCGATATGCAGCACGACACGGTGCTGCGCTGCGCCCAGGTGCCGGGCATCGTCGGCATCAAGGAAGCGACGGGCAACATCGAGCGTGCGCAGTGGCTGATCCGCGACGTGCCCAAGGGTTTTGCGGTGTTGT
Source organism: Pseudomonadota bacterium (assembly GCA_029780695.1). Lineage (GTDB taxonomy): Bacteria > Pseudomonadota > Gammaproteobacteria > Burkholderiales > Burkholderiaceae_C > Ottowia. The sequence continues at coordinate 12,996 of JAKOYD010000031.1, read as the reverse complement.
CGGGCGACGACCCGACCGCCGTGGCGCTGATGCTGTGCGGCGGCCAGGGCAACATCAGCGTCACCGCCAACGTGGCGCCGCGCCTGATGCACGAGCTGTGCGTGGCGGCCATCGCGGGCGACCGCCAGAAGGCGATGGAAATCCAGTTCAAGCTGATGCCGCTGCACAAGCAGTTGTTCGTCGAGGCCAACCCGATCCCGGTCAAGTGGGCCATGGCGCGCATGGGCCTGTGCCAGGGTGCTATGCGGCTGCCCATGACGCCGCTGGATAAGGCCAACGAGCCGGTCGTCGAAAAAGCGCTGCAGGCCGCTGGCCTGCTCTGATCGGAATAACAGCCGACGCTGATCCAGCAAGGGCCAGAGTCCGATTTTGTTCACAAGGATTGCGAACGTGACGCGTGTTCAACCTACCCCACCCCGCGCCCTGATGGCCGCCACCGCGGCCGCGCTGGTGATGAGCGGCTGCTCCGTGCTGGAGCCCGACAAGATCGACTACAAATCCTCGGGCCGCGGCGTGTCGCTGGAGGTGCCGCCCGACCTGAGCCAGTTGCCCGGGCAGTCGCGCTACAGCGTGCAGGGCGGCAGCGTGACGGCCACCGGCTACCAGGCCGGCCAAACGGCAGCGCAGGCCGCGGGCACGCCCACGGCGTCCAACCAGCTGGCCGACGTGCATTTCATGCGGCAAGACGGCGAGCGCTGGCTGCGTGTTGATCGCCCGCCTGAAAAACTGTGGGGCACGGTGCGCGACTTCTGGCTGGAAAGCGGCTTTCTGTTGGCCGTGGACCAGGCCAACATGGGCATCATGGAGACCGACTGGGCCGAAAACCGCGGCAAGATTCCGCAGGACTTCATCCGCAACACCGTCGGTAAAGTCTTCGATTCGCTGTATTCGACCGGCGAGCGCGACAAGTTCCGCACCCGCATGGAACGCAATGCCCAGGGCGGCACCGACGTTTACGTCACGCACCGCGGCATGGAAGAAGTGTATTCATCGACGCGCAAGGACAACACCGTGTGGCAGCCGCGCGCGCGCGACCCCGAATTGGAAGCCGAATTCCTGCGCCGCATGATGGTCAAGCTGGGCGTATCGCAAGAACGCGCCAAGGCCATGCAGGCCGCCGCCGTGACGGCGCAGGCCAGCACACCCAACGCGCGTGTAGTCAGCGCGGCCGGCGTGCCCGCCGTGCAGTTGAACGAGGATTTCGACCGCGCCTGGCGCCGGGTCGGCCTGGCGCTGGACCGCACCGGCTTCACCGTCGAGGACCGCGACCGCAGCAAAGGCATTTATTTTGTGCGCTACGTCGACCCCACGGCCGAGAAAAAAGACCCGGGATTCTTCGGCAAGCTCATCGGCCGCACCAGCCAGCAGCTGCCCACCAGCCAGTACCAGGTCGCCGTCCGCACGCAGGGCCAGTCCACCCTGGTGACCGTGCAGGACCGCGCCGGTGCGCAGGCCTCTGGGGCCGACGGGCAGCGCATCGTCCAGGTGCTGGCCGACGAGCTGAAATAAGCTCGCCCGCCGAATGCTGCGCTTTCGCAGCCTGGCCAGCGGCAGCTCGGGCAACGCCACCCTCGTCGAAGCCTGCGACGGCCTGCACCACACCCGGATGCTGGTCGACTGCGGACTGGGCCTGCGCCAGTTGCAGGCGGCGCTGGCCGCCGAAGGCCTGGGCCTGCAAGACCTGGACGGCGTCTTCATCACCCACGAACACGGCGACCACGTCGGTTGTTCACCCACGCTGCTCGCGCGCCACGGCGTGCCGCTGTGGACCAGCGCCGGGACCGCGCAGGCGATGGGGCTGGCGGACGGCACGCCTGGCGTGCACCGGGTGCGCGACGGCCAGGTGTTTGCGGTTCGCGGGATCGAAATCCATCCCTTCACCGTCCCGCACGACGCGCGCGAGCCGCTGCAACTGCGCTGCTCCGACGGCAACCGCTGGCTCGGGATGATGACCGACATTGGCCATGTCTCGGCCTATGCGCTGGCCAGTCTGGCCGGCATGCACGCGCTGGTGCTTGAAAGCAACCACGACGTGGACTTGCTGGCACGTTCGGCGTACCCGGACTTCCTCAAGCGCCGCGTGGGCGGCCAGCATGGGCATCTCAGCAACGTGCAGGCCGCCGCCGCGCTGGCGGCGTTGCGGCATGACCGGCTGAACACGGTGGTCGCGGCGCACCTGAGCGAGCGCAACAACCGGCCAGACCTGGTGAGCCGCGCCTTTGCCACGGTGCTGAACTGCGCCGACGAGGACATCCTGCTGACGGCCCGCCGCGGCCGTGACTGGCTGGTGGTCTGAGCACGCGCCGGGTGCACAGAAACAAAAAAGCCACTCCGGTCGAGTGGCTTTTTCGTTGGCGCGTCCCTCGCAGGGCGCGCGACAGCGGCCAATTACTTGGCGGCGCTGGCAGCAGCGGCAGCCGCGTTGGCGGCGCCGGCAGCGGCGTTGGTCGCGCCAGCAGCAGCGGCGGTGGCAGCGGTGGTGGCGGCGTCGGCGGCCTTGGCAGCAGCAGCGTTGGCGGCAGCGCCAGCGGCGTCTGCAGCAGCGCCCACGGCAGCGCCGGTGGCGGAAGCAGCGGCACCGGCAGCGGAAGCGGCTTCTTTCACGGCAGCGCCAGCAGCGTTGGCAGCGGCGTCCTTGGCGGCGTCAGCAGCGGAAGCAGCAGCGGCGGCAGCGTTGGCGGCCGATTCGGCAGCAGCCGGAGCGGGAGCGGGCGCGGGCGCCGGCTCTTCCTTCTTGCCGCAGGCGGCCAGCGAAGCGGCGGCGATCAGGGCGGCCAGCAGGAGCGATTTGTTCATTTCAATGGTCCTCGTCGTGGATTGGGAGTTATTTGACGGAAAGCCCCAAAGCGCTGCAGGTCTCACCGCCGCGCCCTGGCTGAGAGAAAAGAACTCAACTCTTTCCGCTCAACCGAAAATTATAGCTTGCCGCCGCACAATTGCGGCAAACCCTGACGCATCGGCGCCACGCCGAGTAACCAAACGTCACAAACCGAATGGGTACACGGTAAAGCTGCGGCAACGTGCGCCAACCAGTCGGTCGTCCCTCTGTACGCACGGCAGGTGCGCGTCGGTTCGGGTCGGGCCGCCGCCTCAGCGCTCGTGCACCCAACCGGCCTCGCGCCATTGGCCCATCAGTTCGCGCGCATCGGCACTCAGCCGCGCCACTTGAGCGGCGGGCAGGCGGCGCGCGTCGGCCAGCGCACGCATCAGGCGCGCGTCCTGGCCGCCGGCGCGAAAGCCCTCGCCGTTGATGAACACGTGTCGCGCGTCGTAAAGCATGCGGGTGCGGCGGTCCAGCACCAGATCCCCCGCGCCGGCCGCGTCGCCCGGGTCGGCATCGAACCAGACGTTGGCCTTGGGCTCGGTGAGCAATTCACCCAGCAGCAGCGCCAGGTGCTCAGGGCGTTGCAGGGCCTGCTGGATGGCGGCGCGCGCGAAGTCCAGCATGGCTTCGGGCAGCAGGGCCGGCTGCGCGGTCGCGGGCTGCCGGGGGTCGCGGTACGCCGCATCGCCCACCAGGTCGGTGGCATCGTCGGACATGCGCTGCAGCACTTCGCGCACCATTTCGTCGCGCGCCGGCTGGCGAAAGCCGATGGAGCAGGTCATGCATTCGCCCACCGCAATGCCGTCGTGCGCCCAGCGCGGCGGCAGGTAGAGCATGTCGCCGGGGTCGAGCACATATTCCTCCTCGGGCTCGAAGTCGGCCAGTATCTTGAGCGGCAGGCCCTCGACCAGCCGCAGATCCTTCTGCCGTCCGATGCGCCAGCGGCGCTGGCCGTGGGCCTGCAGCAGAAACACGTCGTAGCTGTCGAAATGCGGGCCGACGCCGCCGCCGTCGGTGGCGTAGCTGATCATCAGATCGTCCAGCCGCGCATCGGGCACGAAGCGAAAGCGCCGCAGCAGCTCGTGCGCGCGCTCATCGTGCAGATCGACCCCTTGCACCAGCAACGTCCAGCCCGGCCGGCTGACGGGGGGCAGGGCGCGGCGCGCCAGCGGCCCGCGCCGCAATTGCCAGCCACGCGGGCCGCTGGCGATCAGGCGCGACTCGACGGCCTCGTTGGCCGCCAGCGCGAAGAGTTCGGCGCGCGCCAGTGGCGGCGTGAAGCCGGCAATGGCCTGGCGCACCAGCAGCGGCTTTTTCTGCCAGTGGCGCTGCATGAAGCGGGCGGGCGAGAGGCCGCCCAGAAGTTGCAGGGGTTGATCGATGTCCATCGCGCAAGCATACGCAAGCCGCCCGGCCCCGCCTTGCGATGCGACAATGCGCGCCATGGAAATCACCCCGCACTGCGTCGTCGCCCTGACCTGGACCTTGAAGGACAGCCTGGGCGATACGCTGGATGAGTTGCAAGAGCCGGTCGAATTCCTGGTCGGCAGCGACGATCTGTTGCCCGCCATCAGCGCCGCGCTGCAAGGCCACGAGCCGGGCGCCGTGCTCGACCTGAATCTGGAGCCCGAGGACGCGTTTGGCGACTTCGACGAGCAACTCGTCTTTCTGGCCCGGCGCAATGAATTGCCCGCCGGCATCGAGGAAGGCATGCTGCTGGATGCCGCCGCGCTGCCGCGCGAAATGATCGCCGATGCACCGCCAGACGCCATCTTCACCATTACCGAGCTTTACCCCGAGCACGCGGTGCTGGACGCCAACCATCCGCTGGCGGGCATGGCGCTGCGCTTGCACCTGAAGGTGCAGGCGGTGCGCGAACCCAACGACGAAGAGCTGGAGCGCGGCAGCGCCGGCACAGGCTTCTTCCGCCTGACACCCGCGGCGCCGGGCAGCGACAGCGTGCATTGACCGCGGCGCGCCCATGAAAAAACGGCACCCGAAGGTGCCGTTTTTTCATGCCGGACAAATCAGCGGTACAGCTGGTCGCCGTCGGCGCGCACGCGATCACCGATCTGCACGTTGGGCGGCTGCGCGTAGTCAAACTGGCGCACGCTGCCGTTGTCGAACTGCACGGTAACGCGATAGTGATCCACGTTGTTGCGGTTCATGTTTTGTTCCAGCGCGCGGCCGATCAATGCGCCGCCAACCACGCCAGCGACGGTGGCCGCCGTGCGACCACTGCCGCCGCCGACCTGGTTGCCGGCCAATCCGCCGACCGCACCGCCGACCACCGCGCCAGCAATGCCGGCCGACTGCCCGCCACGCACGTATTCGACGTTGCTGACGCGGCCAAACTGGGCATATTGCTGACCGGCCGGGTAGCTGGTCGTGGGATAACTGCCGGCGGGATAGGTGCTGCCCAGCGGGGCCGGCTGCGCACAGGCCACCAGGGCAGCCGCAGCGCCGACCACGGCCAAAGAAGAAAACAGACGGGGGTTGACTGACATGGGAATGCTCCTGTTTTGAAAGCGGTGTTGCTGGATATGCCTGCGCCACTCAATGCATCGCAAGTCGATTTAACGCATCGCAGGTCGATTTGACCGACAAGCCGGATACCTTGCCACGCGGCGCTGGCGCTTTGGTCCGTAGGTGCGGCGGCGCAGCGCAGGTAGGAAGGCGCCTACGCAGCGCACCGCTGCGTCAACCGCGGCCGGTCGAGCCGTAACCGCCCGTGCCGCGCTCGGTCGCCACAAAGCCGTCCACCAGATTGAACGTCGCCTGCACCACCGGCACGATCACCAGTTGCGCAATGCGTTCCATCGGCTCAATCGTGAAGGCGGTGTCGCTGCGGTTCCACGCGCTCACCATCAGCTGGCCTTGGTAATCGCTGTCGATCAGCCCGACCAGGTTGCCCAGCACGATGCCGTGCTTGTGGCCCAGGCCCGAGCGGGGCAGGATCAGCGCCGCATAGCCAGGGTCGGCCAGGTGGATCGCCATGCCCGTGGGCACCAGCTGCCACGCGTTGGGCGCCAGCGTCAGCGGCGCGTCCAGGCAGGCACGCAGGTCCAGCCCCGCACTGCCGGGCGTGGCGTAGGCGGGCATCTGCTCGCGCAGGCGCGGGTCCAGGATTTGTACGTCGATCTTCATGCGTCCAGCCCTGACACGCGGCGCGCGATTTCCTGCACCAGTTGCTGCGCCAGCAGGCGCTTGCTGGCGCGCGGCAGTTCGGTCACGCCTTCGTCGTCGACCAGCAACAGCGCGTTGTCGTCTTTGCCGAAGGTGGCCGGGCCGATGTTGGCCACCAGCAGCGGCACGCCCTTGCGCGCGCGCTTGGCCTGCGCGTTGGCCTGCAGGTCCTGGCTTTCGGCGGCAAAACCGACGCAGTACAGATCGCCGGACTGCGCCCGCGGCGAATGCGCGATGTCGGCCAGGATGTCGGGGTTTTCGACAAACGCCATCTGCGGCACGTCGCCCGAGCCGTCTTTCTTGATCTTGTGTTCGGCCTGCGTGGCGGGCCGCCAGTCGGCCACGGCGGCGGTAGCTATGAAGATATGAGCATCGTGCGCATGCGCCACGGCCGCTGAGTGCATGTTTCGGGCCGAATCGACGTCGACGCGCCGTACCCCTCGCGGCGTGGGCAGATGCACCGGGCCGGCGATCAGCGTGACGTCGGCGCCGGCTTCGCGCGCCGCGCGGGCAATGGCAAAGCCCATCTTTCCGCTGGACAGGTTGGTGATGCCGCGCACCGGGTCGATGGCCTCGAACGTCGGCCCCGCGGTGATCAGCACGCGCTGACCCAGCAGCGGCTTGGGCGCCAGGTAGGCGATCAACTCTTCCAGCAACTCGGCCGCCTCCAGCATCCGGCCGTCGCCGAACTCGCCGCAGGCCTGGTCGCCGTGCGCCACGCCCAGCACGGCGGCGCCGTCCTCGACAACCTGGCGCAGGTTGCGCTGGGTGGCGGGGTGCGCCCACATTTCGCGGTTCATGGCCGGGCCCAGCAACAGCGGCACGCGATGCATCGGGCGTGCCAGGCACATCAGCGGCAGCAATTCGCCCGCCCTGCCCTGCACCAGCTGCGCGATGAAGTCGGCGCTGGCCGGCGCCACGACGATGGCGTCGGCCTCGCGGCTCAGGTTGATGTGCGCCATGTTGTTGTCGGGCCGCGCGTCCCACTGCGACACGTACACCGGCCGACCCGACAGCGCCTGCATCGCCACCGGGGTGATGAACTGGCAGGCCGCCTCGGTCATGACCACCTGCACGGTGGCACCGGCCTTGATCAGCAGGCGGCAGAATTCGGCCGCCTTGAAGCAGGCCGCGCCGCCGGAGAGGCCCAGCACGATGTGGCGACCGGCCAGTTCACCGGTGACGGCGGTCGCATTCGGGTTCGCATTCATGGCGCTGAATGTAGCAAATGGGCTTTCCTATAATCGGCATTTCCCACCGAGCGAAGGCTGCAAGCCCTTCGTCCTGACATGACCAAATTCGTCTTCGTCACCGGCGGTGTGGTGTCTTCCCTGGGCAAGGGAATCGCCTCGGCCTCCCTCGCTGCGATCCTCGAATCGCGCGGCCTCAAAGTCACCCTCATCAAGCTCGACCCGTACATCAACGTCGATCCGGGCACCATGAGCCCGTTCCAGCACGGCGAAGTGTTCGTCACCGACGACGGCGCCGAGACCGACCTGGACCTGGGCCACTACGAGCGCTTCATCACCACCCGGATGAGGAAGGCCAACAACTTCACCACCGGCCAGATCTACAAGAGCGTGCTCGAAAAAGAGCGCCGGGGCGACTATCTGGGCAAGACGGTGCAGGTGATCCCGCACGTCACCAACGAAATCCAGGACTTCATCAAGCGCGGCGCGGGCGTGGGCACGGCCGGCGCGGTGGACGTCGCCATTGTCGAAATCGGCGGCACCGTGGGCGATATTGAGTCGCTGCCCTTCCTCGAAGCGGTGCGCCAGCTCAGCCTGCGCATGGGACCGAACAACGCTGCCTTCGTGCACCTGACCTACCTGCCGTGGATCGCCGCCGCGGGCGAGCTCAAGACCAAGCCCACCCAGCACACCGTGCAGAAGCTGCGTGAGATCGGCATCCAGGCCGACGCCCTGCTCTGCCGCGCCGACCGGCCCATTCCGCAGGAAGAACGCGACAAGATCAGCCTGTTCACCAACGTGGCGGCCTGGGGCGTCATCAGCATGTGGGACGTGGACAGCATCTACAAGGTGCCGCGCATGCTGCACGAACAGGGCCTCGACGGCCTGATCTGCGACAAGCTGCGCCTGAACACGCCGCCCGCCAACCTCAAGCGCTGGGACGCGCTGGTGCACGAGGTCGAGAATCCGCAACGCGAAGTCACCATCGCCATGGTCGGCAAGTACGTCGATCTGTCCGACAGCTACAAGTCGGTGAACGAGGCGTTGCGACACGCCGGCATGCACAACCACGCGCGGGTCAAGATCGACCACGTGGATTCCGAAACCATCACGCCCACCAGCGTGGCGCAACTGGCCAAGTACGACGCCATTCTGGTGCCCGGCGGCTTTGGCGAGCGCGGCGTCGAAGGCAAGATCGCCACCGCCCGTTACGCGCGCGAGCACCACCTGCCCTACCTGGGCATTTGCCTGGGCATGCAGGTGGCCACCATCGAATACGCGCGCAACGTGGCGGGCTTGGCGGGCGCCAACAGCACCGAGTTCGACGCCGACACGCCGCACCCCGTCATCGCCCTCATCACCGAGTGGAAAGACAAGGACGGCAGCATTCAGCAGCGCAGCGAAAAGTCCGACCTAGGCGGCACCATGCGCCTGGGCGCGCAAAGCTCCGACGTGCAGCCTGGCACGCTGGCGCACAGCATCTACGGCGACGTGGTGACCGAGCGCCACCGCCACCGCTACGAGGCCAACGTCAACTACCTGGACAAGCTGCGCGACGCGGGCCTCGTCATCTCCGCGCTGACGCAGCGCGAGCACCTGACCGAGATCGTCGAACTGCCGCAAAGCGTGCACCCCTGGTTCATCGGCGTGCAGTTCCACCCCGAATTCAAGAGCACGCCCTGGGACGGCCACCCGCTGTTCAACGCCTTCATCCAGGCCGCGCTGGCGCATCAGGATGCGCGCGCGGGTCAGGACGGCGCCAAGACGCTGAAAGCCGTCAAATGAAGCTGTGCGGATTCGACATCGGGCTGGACCAGCCGTTCTTCCTGATCGCCGGCCCGTGCGTGGTCGAAAGCGAACAACTGCAGATGGATGTGGCCGGGCAGTTGAAGGACATCACCCGTCAGCTTGGCATCCCCTTCATCTTCAAGAGCAGCTACGACAAGGCCAATCGCTCGTCCGGCACCAGCTTTCGCGGCCCGGGCATGGACAAGGGGCTGGACATCCTCGCCAAGGTCAAGACGACACTGGGCGTGCCGGTGCTGACCGACGTGCATTCGGAAGCCGAGATTCCTGCCGTGGCCCAGGTGGTCGACGTGCTGCAGACGCCCGCCTTCCTGTGCCGGCAAACGGACTTCATCCGCGCCGTGGCGCAGTCGGGCAAGCCCGTCAACATCAAGAAGGGCCAGTTTCTCGCACCCCATGACATGAAGAACGTCATCGACAAGGCCCGCGCCGCCGCTCGCGAAGCCGGCCTGCCCGACGACAACTTCATGGCCTGCGAGCGCGGCGCCAGTTTTGGCTACAACAACCTGGTCAGCGACATGCGCAGCCTGGCGATCATGCGCGAAACCGGCGCGCCGGTCGTGTTTGACGCCACGCACAGCGTGCAGTTGCCGGGCGGCCAGGGCACGTCCAGCGGCGGCCAGCGCGAAATGGTGCCCGTGCTGGCGCGCGCGGCCGTGGCCGTGGGCGTGGCCGGACTGTTCATGGAAACGCACCCCGACCCGGCCAGGGCCTTGTCGGATGGGCCCAACGCGGTGCCGCTCGACAAGATGAAGCCGTTGCTTGAAAGCCTGATGGCGTTGGACGACACGACCAAGCGCCACGGCTTTCTCGAACAGTCGTTCAGCGGATGACCCCCCGCCGCCAGGGCCTGTTCACGCTATTTTTAGCCTTGCGTTACGAGTCAAAAAGGCCACTGCCAAGGCGCCAGCCGCCGCCAAGGTACGTACCTTGGCAAGGATGGCAACGCCGGCGATGGCCTTTTTGAGCGCAACCCGCAGGGAACATGCTTGAAAAACCGCCACTTGTCGTTGCGCTCCCAGCTCAGACGCCCGGTCTGGGCGCCGTTGCGCGCCTAGATCGGCGGTTTTTCAAGCCTGTTCGCAAGGCTAAAAATAGCGTGAACAGGCCCTAGCGCCCCAGATCCTTGGCCGTCTTCCCCGCAATGCCCCAGTTGGTCTTGGGCACGTCGTGGATCCAGACGCGAATCGTCTCCTTGGGCGCGCCCACGGCTTCGTGCAGCGCCTGGCTCACTTTCTCGATCACGGCGCGCTTTTGCTCTTCGGTGCGGCCCTCGAGCATGTAGATCTGGGCAAAAGGCATGCTTGCTCCTGAATAGATAGCTGATTGCGCTTGTCCTGCCTGCGCAAGTGCGGTTTTTAGCCGTCGATCTTGATGCCCAAGCGGCGAATCAGCTCGCCCCAGCGCTGGCTCTCGGCGCGCATGAAGGCGCCGAATTCCTGCGGTGTGGTCACGCGCAGGCTGCCTGAAATCGAATCGAACGCGGCCTGCGCCTCGGGCGTCTTGGCGCCGGCGGCCCAGGCGTCGTGCAGCTTCTTGACCATGGCCGGCGGCGTGGCGGCGGGGGCGATCAGGCCAAACCAGGTTTCGACCTCAAAGCCGGGGTAGCCGCTCTCGGCCACCGTGGGCACGTCAGGCAGTACCTTGGCGCGCTTGAGCGAGGTGACGGCCAACGCCTTCAGCTTGCCGGCTTTGACGTGCTGCAGCGTGGTGGCAAGCGAGCTTTCCATGCTCATCGGCACCACGCCCGACAGCAGGTCGGGCACGATCTGGCTCGATCCCTTGTAAGGAACGTTCGTGAGGTGGATACCCGCCACCGATTGCAGCAGCTCGGCCGCCAGGTGGTTGCTGGTGCCGATGCCCGAAGTGGCGTAGCTCAGCTTGCCGGGGTTGGCCTTGGCGTAGGCCACCAGTCCTTTCAGGTCGCCAAACGGTGCCGAAGGGTGGACGACGATGGCGCACGGCGTGGTGCCGACCAGCGAAATCGGCGCCAGGTCCTTCTCGACGTTGAATGGCAGCTTGGCGTACAGGTGCGGCGCAATCGCCAGGCTGCTGATGGCCGACAGGCCGATGGTGTAGCCATCCGCCGCCGCCTTGGCGACGGCGTCGGTGCCGATGTTGCCGCCGGCACCGGCCTTGTTCTCGACCACGAACTGCTGGCCCAGCTTGTCGCCCATGGCCTTGGCGGCGGTGCGGCCCATCACGTCGGTCGGGCCACCGGGCGGAAAGGGCACGATCAGCTTGACCGGCTTGGTGGGATAGGCGTCCTGCGCCTGCGCGGAACCGGCGTGCGCGCCAGCCAGCGCCGCGCCCAGTGCCGCCAATACCTCGCGTCGGTGCCAAAGGTTCGATGTCATCGGTCTTGTCTCCTGTTGCTTAAATTTTGATAGCTGAAGATCCAGCATTGACAAACGCCAAGCGGGCGTTTCCAAGAAAAACCTGCTCACACAAAGCGCGCCGACACACTGCCCATGCCCTGCACGCGCAGCGTGACGTTGTCGCCAGCCTGCACGGCCACGGCTTCGGTGATGCCGCCCGACAGCACCAGGCTGCCCGCCGGCAAGCTCTTGCCGCGCCGGCCGAGGTGATTCACCAGCATCGCCACGGCGGCGGCCGGATGGCCCAGCACGGCGGCACCGGCGCCCAGAGCCACCACTTCGCCGTTTTTCTCCAGCACGATACCGGTGGTGCGCAGGTCCACGCTGCGCGCGCACACGGCGCGGCCGCCGACGACGAAGCGCGCGGCCGAGGTGTTGTCGGCCACCACGCTCTTCAGATCGAACTTGAAGTCGCGGTAGCGGCTGTCGATGACTTCGATGCCGGGCAGCACTACGTCGGACGCGGCCAGCACGTTGGCGATGCTGCAGCCGGGGCCTGTCAGCTCGGTCTTGGTGACGAAGCAAATTTCAGGCTCGACCTTGGGGTGGATCAGCTCGCTGACCTTGATCTCGCCACCCTCGGGCACGGTGTAGTCATCGACCAGAAAGCCGAACACGGGGTCGGTCACGCCCATCTGCTTCATCTTGGCGTGCGAGGTCAGGCCGGCCTTGTAGCCGGCGACGCGCGACCCGCGCGCCAGCTTTGCGGCCAGGATGCGGTCTTGAATCGCATAGGCATCGTCCCAGCTCATGCCCGGGTGATCGTCGGTGATTTTCAACGTGTCCTGCTGCTTGAGCTGGCAGTTCTCCAGATGCGCGGCCAGTTGATCAAGGATTTTGTCGTCGAGTGCCATTTTTAATCTTTCAAGCCGTTTATCGTTGTGTCGTCTGCCCAGTCAGCTTCTTTTTTGATAGCGTCAGCGCCGTATCCTCGATCATGTCCTCCTGCCCGCCCACCATGCCGCGGCGGCCCATCTCGACCAGGATGTCGCGCGCGGGCACGCCGTACTTCTTCTCGGCACGCTTGGCAAACAGCAGGAAGCTGCCGTACACGCCTGCGTAGCCCAGCGTCAGCGCGTCGCGGTCGATGCGGATGGGGAAGTCCATCATCGGCACCACCAGGTCTTCGGCCACGTCCTGAATCTTGAACACGTCCACGCCCGTTTCGATGCCCATGCGGTCCAGCACCGCGACCAGCACTTCCATCGGCGTGTTGCCCGCGCCCGCGCCCAGGCCGGCAGCGGCGGCGTCAACCCGGTTGGCGCCGGCTTCAATCGCCGCGATGCTGTTGGCCACGCCCATGGCCAGGTTGTGGTGGCCGTGAAAGCCCAGCTCCGTCTCGGGCTTGAGTGCGGATCGGACGGCGCCGAGCTTCTCGGTCACGTCGCCCGGCAGCATGTGGCCGGCGGAATCGGTGATGTAGATGCAGTTGGCACCGTAGCCTTCCATCAGCTGGGCCTGTTTGACCAAGCCATCGGCTGAGTTCATGTGGCTCATCATCAGAAAGCCGACGGTGTCCATGTCCATCTTGCGCGCCAGCGTGATGTGCTGCTCGGACACGTCCGCCTCGGTGCAGTGCGTGGCCACGCGGATGGTGCGCACACCGAGGTCG
>JAKOYD010000030.1 GCA_029780695.1 Pseudomonadota bacterium | reverse complement strand
TGCATGAGGGTCTCCGGAAAAATTCAGTCCAAAAGTTCAAGCAGCTGGCGCGCCGCCGTGGATGCGGGCAGCGTGCCGGCCAACACCGCGTCGGTGGCGGGGCCCAGGCGGGCCTGCACTCGCGGGTGCTGGCGGAAGCGTTGTTTCAGGGCGGCGTCGATGCGCTCCCACATCCAGGCCTTGGCCTGCTGTTGGCGCCTCGCAGCAAAACGGCCATTGGCGTTTTGTACATCGCTGTATTGACACACGGCTGACCAGAAACTGTCTACGCCCTGGCCCAGCAGCGCGCTGATCTGCAGCACTTTTGGGTGCCAAATGGCGGTGTCGTGGTGGGCGTGTTCAGGATGGCCATGCAGGCCCAGCAGGCGCAGGCTGGACGTGATCTGCGCCTCGGCGCGGGTGGCGGCGTCGGGGTCGATGTCGGCCTTGTTGATGACCACGAGATCGGCCAACTCCATCACACCCTTTTTGATCGCTTGCAGGTCGTCACCCGCATTGGGCAATTGCAGCAGGCAGAACATGTCGGTCATGTTGGCCACTGCCGTCTCGCTCTGGCCCACACCCACGGTTTCGACGATGACCACGTCGTAACCGGCCGCCTCGCACACCAGCATGGCCTCACGCGTTTTTTCGGCCACGCCGCCCAGGGTGCCACTGCTGGGGCTGGGGCGGATGTAGGCGTTTTCGTGCACGCTGAGGTGCTCCATGCGCGTCTTGTCGCCCAGGATGGAGCCACCCGACACGGTGCTGGACGGATCGATGGTGAGCACGGCCACGCGGTGGCCTTGGCCGATCAGGTACAGGCCAAGCGCCTCGATGAAGGTGGACTTGCCCACGCCCGGCACGCCGCTGATGCCCAGGCGGAACGCCTTGCCCGTGTGCGGGAGCAGCTGGGTGAGCAGCTCGTCGGCCTGGGCGCGGTGGTCCACCCGCGTAGATTCGAGCAGCGTGATCGCTTTGGACATGGCGCGGCGTTGCACTGCCGCCGTGCCCTGCACCACCCCTTCCAAAAGCGCCGCAGGCGTCACGCCACCGCCTTGCGAATCTGCTCCAGCACATCCTTCGCGCTGGCCGGAATCGGCGTGCCGGGGCCGTACACGCCCTTCACGCCGGATTCGTACAAAAAGTCATAGTCCTGCGCCGGGATCACCCCGCCCACAAACACGATGATGTCGTCCGCGCCCTGGTCCTTGAGCGACTGGATGATGGCGGGCACCAGCGTCTTGTGGCCCGCAGCCAGCGTGCTCACGCCCACGGCGTGCACGTCGTTTTCGATGGCCTGGCGGGCGCATTCTTCGGGCGTCTGGAACAGTGGGCCCATGTCCACGTCAAAGCCCAAATCGGCAAACGCAGTGGCCACCACTTTGGCGCCCCGGTCGTGGCCGTCCTGGCCTAATTTTGCGATCATGACCCGTGGGCGGCGCCCCTGCTCTTCGGCAAAAGCGTTGATTTCGGTCTTGAGTTTGTCCCAGCCCTCGGCCGAGTCATAAGCAGCTGCGTACACGCCGGTCACCTTTTGTGTGTCGGCGCGGTGGCGCCCGTAAACCTTTTCCAGGGCATCGCTCACCTCGCCCACCGTGGCGCGCAGGCGCACAGCCTGGATCGACAGGTCCAGCAGGTTGCCCTCGCCGCTCTCCGCTGCTGCAGTCAGGGCGTCCAGCGCAGCCTGCACCTTGGCAGCGTCGCGGGTGGCCTTGATCTTTTGCAGGCGAGCGATCTGGCCGTCGCGCACCTTCATGTTGTCGATCTGCAGGATGTCGACCGGGTCTTCCTTGGCCAGCTTGTATTTGTTGACGCCCACGATCACGTCCTTGCCGCTGTCGATGCGCGCCTGCTTCTCGGCGGCAGCGGCTTCGATCTTGAGCTTGGCCCAGCCGCTGTCCACGGCCTGGGTCATGCCGCCCATGGCCTCGACCTCTTCGATGATCTTCCAGGCCGCGTCGGCCATGTCCTGGGTCAGCTTTTCCATCATGTAGCTGCCGGCCCAAGGGTCGATCACGTTGGTGATGTGGGTCTCTTCCTGGATGATGAGCTGCGTGTTGCGCGCAATGCGGGCGCTGAACTCGGTGGGCAGCGCAATGGCTTCATCCAGCGCATTGGTGTGCAGCGACTGCGTGCCGCCAAACACGGCTGCCATGGCCTCGATGGTGGTGCGCACCACGTTGTTGTAGGGGTCCTGCTCGGTGAGGCTCCAGCCGCTGGTCTGGCAGTGGGTGCGCAGCATCAGGCTCTTGGGGTTCTTGGCGCCCGTGGCCTTCATGATGCGGCACCACAGCAGGCGCGCGGCGCGCATCTTGGCCACTTCCAGATAGAAGTTCATGCCGATGGCCCAGAAGAAGGAGAGGCGACCGGCAAAGTCGTCCACGTCCATGCCCTTGGCAATCGCTGTCTTCACATATTCCTTGCCATCGGCCAGGGTGAAGGCCAGCTCCAGCGCCTGGTTGGCACCGGCTTCCTGCATGTGGTAGCCGCTGATGGAGATCGAGTTGAACTTCGGCATGTTCTTGGCCGTGTACTCGATGATGTCGCCAATGATCTTCATCGACGGCTCGGGCGGGTAGATATACGTGTTGCGAACCATGAACTCCTTGAGGATGTCGTTCTGGATCGTGCCCGCCAGCTTGTCCTGGGTGACGCCCTGCTCCTCGGCCGCGACGATGTAGCCGGCCAGGATGGGCAGCACCGCGCCGTTCATGGTCATCGACACGCTGACCTTGTCCAGCGGGATGCCGTCGAACAGGATCTTCATGTCTTCTACGGAATCGATAGCAACCCCCGCTTTACCCACATCGCCTGTGACGCGAGGATGGTCCGAGTCGTAGCCACGGTGCGTGGCCAGGTCGAACGCCACCGACACGCCCTGCCCACCGGCAGCCAGCGCCTTGCGGTAGAAGGCGTTGGATTCCTCCGCGGTGGAAAAGCCGGCGTACTGGCGAATCGTCCACGGCCGCACCGCGTACATCGTCGCCTGCGGGCCACGCAAGAAGGGCTCGAAGCCCGGCAGCGTGTTGGCATAGGGCAGATTCGCCGTGTCTTCCGCCGTGTAAAGCGGCTTGACGGTGATGCCGTCGGGCGTCAGCCAGCCCAGTGCGTCCACGTTGCCGCCGGGGGCGGATTTCTGCGCCGCCTTTTGCCAGTCGGCCAGCGTGGCGGATTTGAATTCGGACGACGGATTGGTCATGGTGTTCGACTCTCGATGACGATCGGCAGAAAAAATCGGCTTGAACAGGGCGCCTGCACCCGGCAGGCCACCGCAGCAGGGCGGGTGCGGGCCGCGCGTGGTTGCTGACCCACGCCAGCGTTGGCCACCCGCCCTTGTTTTCCGTAATTATTAATTCAAAATCCCCGGCCAAGCTTACAATGCGCCAGAAATTTTTGCCCCGCATGACCACGGCCCGACTTGCCCCTCGCGCACTTTACGAAGAAGTGGCTGAGCGCTTGCGCCAGCGCATCTTCGCCGGTGAACTGGCGGCGGGCGACTGGATCGACGAGTTGCGCATTGCCGAGCAGATGGGCATCAGCCGGACGCCGCTGCGCGAAGCGCTGAAAGTGCTGGCTGCCGAAGGGCTGGTGACCATGAAGGTGCGGCGCGGCGCCTACGTGACCGAGACGTCGCCCAAGGACCTGGCCGACGTGTACCACCTGCTGGCGCTGCTCGAAACCGATGCCGCCAGCGCCGTCGCCAGCCGCGCCAGCGATGCCGAACTGGCCGAACTGGCGGCGCTGCATCAAGACCTGGAAACCGCCCTGCCCGACACGGCGCGCTTTTTCGCGCTCAACGAAGCCTTTCACCTGCGCCTGCTGGAGCTGGCCGACAACCATTGGCGCCTGCAGATGGTGCAGGACCTGCGCAAGGTGATGAAGCTGCATCGCCAGCATTCGCTGCAGAAGGCTGGGCGCCCCGCGCAATCGCTGGCCGAACACCGCGCGCTGATGGCGGCACTGACCGCGCGCGACGCCGCCGGCGCGGCGGCCTGCATGCGCGTGCACATGCAGGGCGGCCTGGACGCGGCCAGCTGACCACCCGGGGCGGCGCACACGCCGCATCGACCGGCCCGCGCCGCCCAGGCGCGGCGCAATGGCTATAGTATTGGTAGCCTGCTCCGCAGTCCCCACGTGCGCTCGCCGACCTTATGACTCCGATTTCACGTTCTTCGCCCACCCGTCGCTGCGTGCTGATCGCCGGCGGCGCGCTGGCCGGCCTGGGCGCACCCTGGGCCGCACGGGCCGCACGGGCCGCCACCGACGCCGCCTGGCCGCGCCAAGCCGTGGTGCCGGGCGGCGTGGCCCGCATCGACCTGGGCCCCGCCGCCACGCGACCGCGGGCTTTCGCCGACGACGCGCCGCTGCTGGTGGTGGGCGACCCCATCGTCTGGACGGCGCTGGTCGGCATTCCGCTATCGGCCACGCCGGGCACGGCGCACATCCGCGTGGCCGGGCCCGATGGTGAGCGCCTGCTGGACTACACGGTGACGCCCAAGCGCTACACCGAGCAGCACCTGAAGGTGTCGCCCCGCACCGTCGACCTGTCGCCCGAGGACCTGGCGCGACACGAGCGCGAGCGCGTGCACCAGCAAGGCGTCATCGCCACCTTCAGCGCGCCGCCCGCGGGTGAGCTGAAGATGCGCGTGCCCTGCTCCGGGCGGCGCTCCAGTTCGTTTGGGCTGCGGCGCTTCTTCAACGGTCAGCCGCGCAACCCGCACAGCGGCATGGACATTGCCGCGCCCACGGGCACGCCGGTGGTCGCGCCGCTGGCCGCCACCGTCATCGACACGGGCGACTACTTCTTCAACGGCCAGACGGTGTGGCTGGACCACGGCGGCGGCCTGCTGTCGATGATGTGCCACCTGAGCCGCATCGACGTGAAGGCTGGCGACCGACTGGCTGCCGGGCAGCGGCTGGGCGCCGTGGGCGCCACGGGCCGCGTCACCGGCCCGCACCTGCACTGGACGGTCAGCCTCAACCGCGCCTCGGTCGATCCGGCGCTGTTCATCGATTAGGGCTGGTCCCGGCCCACCTTGCCGGATCGCCGCCACCCCGTGCTTGCCCGCGTTGACATCGCCCGGCGCCGCTGCGAGCATCGCCCCGTCATGCCTCAATCCAATACCTCGCCGTCGCCGCTGCGGCGCGCCCTTTCCGTCTCGTCGCTGCTGCTGGCCGCCACACTGGCCGGTTGCGCATCGCCACCGCCCGTGCTGGCCCCGCCGGTGCGCGCCAGCGTCCGCCCCGACCAGCCCTTTACCGACAGCGTTGGCATCCGCTTTGTGCGCATCCCGGCCGGTGAATTCATGATGGGCAGCGACGAGTCGCCGCAAGCGCTGGCCAAGGCCTTTCCGCACGCCGACGCCAAGCGCCTGGCCGACCTGGCCGACGAGCGCCCGGTGCATCGCGTGCGCATCACGCGCGACTTCTGGATGGGCGCGCACGAGGTCACCGTGGGCCAGTTCCGCCAGTTCGTGCAGGCCTCGGGCTACGTGCCCGAATCGATCCGCGACGGCACCGGCGCCTACGGTTTCAACGCCAACTACGACCCCTCGCGCACCGAACGCGGCGACCTGTTCGAAGGGCGCGATGTGCGCTATTCGTGGCTGAACCCCGGCTTTGCGCAGACCGACCGGCACCCGGTGGTTAACGTCACCTGGAACGACGCCCTGGCCATGGCGGCCTGGCTGAGCCAGAAGGAAGGCGCGGTCTACCGCCTGCCGACCGAGGCCGAGTGGGAATACGCCGCGCGTGGCGGCTCGCGCACACGCTACCCCGCGGGCGACCACCCCGACGTGCTGCTGAAGACCGCCAACACCTTCGACCGCGAAACCGCACTGCGCTGGCCGCGCTGGCGCGAGCAGGCCGGCCACGGCAGTGACGGCTACCCCTTCACCGCGCCGGTGGGCAGCTACCAGCCCAACGCGTTCGGCCTGTACGACATGATCGGAAACGCCTGGGAATGGTGCGCCGACTGGTACGGCGAGGACTACTACGCCCGCTCACCGGTCGACGACCCGCAAGGTCCGGCCAATGGCGACGTGCGCGTGCGGCGCGGCGGCTCGTGGCACAGCTGGCCGCTGTATTCGCGCGTGGCCTTCCGCAACTGGAACACACCCGAGACGCGCTACGTGCTGGTGGGCTTCCGCCTGGTGCGCGAACAGGCGCCCGCTGCGGCCATGTCGTCAAACACGGCATCGTTAGATGCCTTCCGCCTGGTGCGCGAACAGGCGCCCGCTGCGGCTGCACGCTGATTTTGCTATACCATCGATAGCTGCTCGCACTCTTCTGACAAGGGCTGGACAGTTTTTTTACTTCGTTTCTCGATCATCGCACCGCTTTCGCGTTCGCCGATCTGCTGGCGCCACATGGCGTAGTACAGGCCGCGCTGCGCCACCAGTTCGTCGTGGGTGCCGCTTTCCACGAGGCGGCCGCGCTCCAGCACGTGGATCACGCTGGCATGCATGATGGTCGACAGCCGGTGCGCGATCAGGATGCTGATCTGGGTGTGGCGGCGCGATACCTCTCGCACCGTCTCGGTCACCTGCTGCTCGGTCAGTGAATCCAGCGCCGACGTGGCTTCGTCGAAGATCAGCAGGCGCGGTTCGCGCAGCAGCGCGCGGGCAATCGACAGGCGCTGGCGTTCGCCGCCCGACAGCTTGTAGCCCGATTCGCCAATCATGGTGGCCAGCCCCTGCGGCAGGCGCTGCACCAGGGCCGTGGCCTGCGCCTGCTCCAGCGCGTGCAGGATGGCTTCGTCGCTCGCGTCGGGCCGCACGAACTGCAGGTTCTCGCGCACCGTGCCGGCAAACAGCGTGGTCTCCTGCGTCACGTAGCCGACCTGGCGGCGCGCCTCGTTGTAGCGGATGCGGCGCGCGTCGATGCCGTTGAACTCAATGGCGCCGCTGTCCGGCCGATACAGCCCCAGCAGCAGCTTGACCAGCGTGGACTTGCCCGAGCCGGACGGCCCGACGAAGGCGATGGTGTCGCCGCGCTTCGCGTCAAAGCTCACGCCGTCGATGGAGTTCTCGGTCGCGCCGCGATGGCGGAATACCACGTCGTCAAAGCGCAGCGACTCTATCGGCCCCAGCGGCACCGCGTCGGGCGGGCGCTTTTCGACCGGTTTTGCCATCAGTTCCTCGAAGTTGGCGAGCGACGAACTGGCTTCGCGCCAGGCCAGGATGATCGTGCCCAGCTCTTGCAGCGGCGCCAGGATGGCGACGGAGATGAACTGCATGGCGATCAGCTCGCCGGTGGTCAGCACGTCGCGAAAGATCAGCCACAGCAGCGTGAACAGCACGCTCAGCTTCAGCAGGCTGAGCGTGCTGCCCTGCAAAAAGCTGAGCCAGCGGATGCGTTTGACCTTGGCCATTTCGAGCGCAAAGATTTCCTCCGTCTTGGCCTGCATGCGCCGCACTTCGCGGAAGGTGAGCCCCAGACTCTTGATCAGCGCCACGTTGCGCAGGCTTTCGGTGATGAAGCCGGCGTTCTTGGTAGTTTCGCGGTTGATGCTGCGCTGCTGACCGCGAATCTGCCGGCTCAGCAGGCCCGACAGCCCGCCCAGCACCACCAACCCGATCAGGAACACCGGCACCAGCAGCCAGGTCTTGGTGACGGCGTACCACAGCAGAAACGTCATGCCGATCAGCGAGGCGAACAGCACGTTGATGAAGGCGTTGATGAAGCGCTCCGTGTCCTGCCGCACGCGCATCAGCAGCGCCAGCGTTTCGCCGCTGCGCGCGTCCTCGTATTCCTGAAAATTGAGGCGCATCGTCTGGCGCAGGCCGTCGTTGAAAATGCGCGTGCCAAAGCGCTGCACCACCATGCGCACCACGTAGTCCTGCACCGCCCGCGTGGCGCGCGACGCCAGCGCCACGCCCACCGCCAGCGCCAGCAGCCCCAGCGCGCCGCGCACCAGTTCATCGTCGGGCCGGGTGCCCTTTTGCGTGGCGTAACCGTCGATCAGCTTGCCGAAGATGATCGGGTCGATGAGCGCCAGCACCTGGCTGGCGGCGGCCAACGCCATGGCCAGCAAGGCCAGGCGCCATTGCGGCTGGAGGTATTTCCACAGGGTATGCATGGGCGGTCATGATGGCCGCCCGCCACCCGCGCGTCTGTCGGACGGCGGCGCCAAGCGGGCGGCGCCGTCGCCGCCATCAATCCTGTTTTGATAGCGCCAGAGCCGGTTTGGACAAGCGCCCAGGCCACATTTCGCCTGCACAGTCACGCTGGCCCGGTGGCAGGGTGACGCGTCAGCCCTCAGTCCGCGGGTGCGGCCAGCACGCGCAGCAGCCAGTGCCGCAGGTCCTGCACTTCTTCCATGCAGACCGAATGGCCCATGGGGTAGTCGTGCCACTCGACCGCGTAGCCGAGCGCTTGCAGCGCGTCGCGCGAGGCGGCGCCGCGCGGCAGCGCCACCATCTCGTCCTGCGTGCCATGGGCCAGGAAGATCGGCACGTCGGCGTTGGCGGCGCTGCGTTCGGCCGCCAGCGTGCCGGCCAAGGGCAGGTAGCCGCTCATGCCGACGATGCCCGCCAGCCGCTCGGGGTAGCGCAGGCCGGTCAGCAGCGCCATGGCGCAGCCCTGCGAGAAGCCACCCAGCACGATGCGGTGCGCCGCAAGGCCGCGCGCCTGCTCGCGCCGTATCACGGCTTCAACGAACGCCTGCGACTGGCGCAGACCCGCTTCGTCTTCGTCATTGCGGTCGGGGCGAATGTCGTACCACGCCGGCATGACGTAGCCGCCGTTGATGGTGACGGGCTGCCGCGGCGCGTTGGGGAACAACCAACGCACCGGGCCGACCGCCGCCAGGTCGATCTCGTCGACGAACGGCGCGAAGTCGCTGCCGTCGGCCCCCAGGCCGTGCAGCACGATGATGCTGGCGCGCGGGTCGGCGCCGGTCTGGGCTTCGAGGACGGTGGGGGCATCGGTCATCGGCCGATGTTAACGGCGCGCGCCGCCCGGCACTGGCAAGGTGGCGGCTTCAAGCCACGCCACAGTCGTGATCAAAGACCTCGTCCACCGGCACCTGAAGCGCCGTCGCCAGGTGGTTGGTGCGCGCGGCCAGGCCAATGATGGACAGCAGTTCGGCGTGCTGCGCGGGCGTCATGCCCTTGGCGCGCGCGGCGGCGGTGTGCGAATGCACGCAGTAGCCGCAGCCGTTGGCCACCGACACGGCGATGTAGAGCATCTCCTTGGTCAGCGGGTCGAGCGCCGACGGCGTCGCCATGACCCGCTTGACCTCGGCCCAGGTCGATTCGAGCAGCGCCGGATCGAACGCCAGGTAACGCCAGAAGTGGTTGATGAAATCGCTGCCGCGCTTGGCGCGGATATCGGCGAACACGGCCTGCACGCGCGCGTCGGCCGGCACGGTATCCACAGGAGCCACGGTGGACATGAGCGATTCCTTTTCTATTGATTTGATAGCTGGCTGCGCCCGCGCCATGTGCGCCGGCGGCCGATTCAATCAGCGTCGCGCAACGGCCGCGTCAAATACACCGCTTCGCGGCCGACGATGGGTTCGCGGGTGGGCATGAGCACGGTGCAGTCGTCGCACGGCGCGCGAATGTCGCCGGCGTCGCCGTCGGTGGCGATCAACTCGTCCTTCGCAAAGGTCTCGAAGCCGATCAGCGGCCGCGCAAAGCGGAACTGGGGCGTGCGCACCATGCAGGTCTGCAGCAGTTCAAACCGGCGTTGCGGCACCGCCGGCGCGCTGGCCGGCGCGGCGGGCGCGATCAGGCCGAAGTGCGCCAGAAAGTCCAGCGCCACGGCCGTGGCCAGATCGGCCGACGCCCGCAGAAAGTGCTGCCCGCATTCCACCACCAGCGCCACCCCCTCGGTGGCGTCGGCCCGGCCGTGGCGGCCGTGCTGGATCAGTGGCGTGCCGCTGCCCAGGCCGGCCGGCATGACCAGATGCGTGGTCACCCGGTCGCGCGCGCCGATGGCCCGTGCCGCGCGGGCGTTGCGCTCGAAGCCCGGGTAGACCCAGAACGGCGCCACCGGCTGGCTGGTGGAATGGATGTCGAGAATGTGGTCGGCCGCGGCCACCACCGGGCGCAACTCGCGCGCGCGGCGCAGCTCGGGGCTGTGTTGCGGCCCGTCCAGCCATTCGTCGGACCAGATGCGGTTGAGGTTGTGCACCAGTTGCCGGTTGGCAAAGGGGTCGTCGTGGCGAAATGCTTCGTAGGCCTTGACGTGCGCCAAGCTCACCGTCAGCGTGCCGACCCGCGGGCGCACCCCGCGGTCGAGCAGGTGCGTGGCGGCCACCATGCCGCAGATCTCGTTGCCGTGCGTCAGTGCGTTGACCAGCACGTGCGGGCCGGGCCGGCCGGAATCGAAACGATGCACGTAGGGCACGCCCGTGTTGCCGGCGCGGTAGGCCGACAGATCGCGCGGCAGCACTTCGAGGAGCGGGGCATTCATGGACGTGGGGCGGCTGAAAAAATGGCGGAGGTGATCTTATCGACTGCCGCTAAGCTGCGCGCCATGACCGCCGCCCTGCCCGCCACGCTGCACGCCCTCGATCTGCGCCACGCCCACCGTCTTCTGAACACCGGCGCCTCGGTGCTGATTGCCACCGCCCACGCCGGCCGCCGCAACCTGATGGCCTGCGCGTGGAACATGGCGCTGGACTTCGCCCCGCCCAAGCTGGCCGTGTGCATCGACAAAGCCACCGCCACGCGCGCGCTGCTGGAAGGCAGTGGCGTGTTCGCCGTCGGCGTGCCGCGCGCGGGGCAGGCCGAGATGGTGTTTCGCGTCGGCAGCATGTCGGCGCGCGACGTGCCGGGGCAGGACAAGTTCACCGCCTTCGAGATCGCCCACTTTCCCGCCACCCGCATCGACGTGCCCTTGGTGGCCGACTGCATCGGCTGGCTGGAATGCCGGCTGATCCCCGAGCCGGCGGTGCAGCAGGCGCACGACCTGTTCGTCGGCGAAGTGCTGGCCGCCTGGGTCGACGAGCGCGCCTTTGCCGATGGCAAGTTTCGCCCGCTGCACGACACGCCGCCCGACTGGCGCACCCTGCACCACCTGGGCGCGGGCAACTTCGTGGTGCCGGGCCAGCAGTTGCAGGCCGGGCGCTGATCGCCACGCGCCTGCAAGCCCATGGGGGCCGCCGCACAATAGCCGCATGAGCAAAGCACTGAAAGACATCGCCTTCTCCATGCTCGACCTGGTGCCGGTGCGCGAGGGCCGCAGCGTGGCCGACGCGCTGGCCGTGTCGCTGCAGACCGCGCAGCACGCCGAGCGCCTGGGCTTTACCCGCTACTGGCTGGCCGAGCACCACAACATGGCGGGCATCGCCTCGTCCGCGACCGCCGTGCTGGTGGGTCACATTGCCGGCGGCACGCAGCGCATCCGGGTCGGCTCGGGCGGGGTCATGCTGCCCAACCACCCGCCGCTGACGGTGGCCGAGGCCTTCGGCACCCTGGCCGAGCTGTACCCCGGCCGCATCGACCTGGGCCTGGGCCGCGCACCCGGCACCGACCCGATGACGATGCGCGCGCTGCGGCGCGACCGCGTCGAAACCGTCGACGACTTCCCGCGCGACGTGGCCGAATTGCAGCACCTGCTGGGCAACCCCAAGCCGGGCCAGAAGCTGATCGCCAATCCCGGCGCCGGTACGCAGGTGCCCATCTGGCTGCTGGGCTCCAGCCTTTTCAGCGCGCAGCTGGCGGCCGAGCGCGGCCTGCCCTACGCGTTTGCCTCGCACTTCGCACCGGCCATGCTGCTGCAGGCCATCGAGGTGTACCGGCGCGCGTTCAAGCCGTCGGCGCAGTGCGACAAGCCTTACGTGATGATCGGCGTGCCGCTGGTCGCCGCGCCCACCGACGAAGAAGCAATGTACCTGGCCAGCAGCATCTTCCGGCGCGTGCTGGGCATTCTGCGCGGGGCGCGCGGGCTGTTGCAGCCGCCGCAGGACGGCTTCTTCGAGCGCCTGGGCGCGCACGAAAGGGCCGGTATCGCCGACTTCCTGGCCTGCGCCGTCATTGGCTCGCCCGACACGGTGCGGCAAGGCCTGCAGACGCTGGCCGAGCAAACCGGCTGCGACGAAATGATGTTCACCTGCGACATCTACGACCCCGCACTGCGCCTGCGCTCGCTCGACATCGCCGCGCAGGTGCGTCAGGGCAGCGCGGCGACCGGCGCGCAAGCCGCATGAGGGCGTCGCGCGCGACCGCCGGCGCCGCGGCCTTGCTGGCGGCCCTGCTGGCTGAAGGCTGCGCCGTGGCCAGCGCCACTGCCGGCGCGGCGATCTCGGTCACCGGCGCCGTGGTGTCCACCGGCGTGGGCCTCACGGGCAAGGCCATTGGCGCGGGCATTGACGCCATGAGTCCCGCACGGCCGGCCGACACCAGCGGCATCGTGGTGCGCGAGCGCATCCGGCCCGCCGACACGGCGCAGGCGCCCACGCGGAGATGCGCACCGGCGGCGGGCGATGGCGCCGCAACGGGCTGCCCATGACGCTATGCTATTGGTAGCTACAAGCGCTTGATTGACAAGCGCTGGCACCCAAAAAAGACCCGCACCCATGACCACGCCCCTGCCCCACAGCCCCGCCGCCGAACGCAACCAGGCGCCCATCCTGGCCGTGCTGCGCGACCTGCTGGCGCCGAGGGGCCGCGCGCTCGAAATCGCCAGCGGCACGGGGCAGCATGCGGTGCATTTCGCCGCCGCCTTGCCCAGCTGGCAATGGCAGCCCACCGACGTGACCGATGCGCATTTCGCCGCCATCCGCGCGCGTGCCCTGCAGGCCGGCGCCACCCACGTGGCACCCCCGCGCCGGCTGGACGTGCTGGACGCGCCACCCTGGCCCAGCGACGGCGGCCCGGCCTTCGAAGCGGCCGCGTTCGACCTCATCCACTGCGCCAATCTGCTGCACATCAGCCCCTGGCCCTGCTGCGCCGGACTGATGCGCGGGGCCGCGCACCATCTGGCGCCGGGCGGCCTGCTGGCCGTCTACGGGCCGTTCATCGAAGCCGATGTGCCCACCGCGCCCAGCAACCTGGCCTTTGACGCCGACCTGAAACGCCGCAACCCGGCGTGGGGCCTGCGCCCGCTGAACGACGTGCTGCGCACCGCCGAGGCCGCTGGCCTGCGGCTGGCCGCGCGCCACGCGCTGCCGGCCAACAATCTGCTGCTGGTGCTGCGCCACGACTAAAATCCGCGCACCCGCCGCTGGCGGAAACGCCTGAATTCATCGCTGCCCGCGCACGCCCCCTCATGGATCACCCCGGAAACCTCTTTGTCGTCGCCGCGCCCAGCGGTTCGGGCAAATCCAGCCTGGTCAAGGCGCTGATGGAGCTGGACGCCGGCGTGGCGCCGTCGATTTCGCACACCACGCGCGCGCCGCGCGGGCAGGAAAAAGACGGCCGCGAATACTTCTTCATCGAACCGGCGCAATTCGACGCCATGGTGGCCGCGGGTGACTTCCTCGAATGGGCGCTGGTACACGGCAACCGCTACGGCACGTCGCGCCGCGCCATCGAGCAGCGCATCGACGCCGGCGGCGACGTGGTGCTGGAGATCGACTGGCAGGGCGCGCTGCAGATCAAGCGCCTGTTCCCCGAGGCGGTGTTGGTGTTTGTGCTGCCGCCCAGCTGGGAAGAACTGCGCGCCCGCCTGACGCGCCGCGGCGAGGACGCGCCCGACGTGATCGAGCTGCGCCTGGCCAACGCGCGCGAAGAACTGGCGCAGGCCGGGCACTTTGACTACGTTATAATCAACGAGATATTTGAACGCGCGCTTTTCGATCTGAAAGCCATCGTTCACGCGCAGCGACTGCGCTACACGGCCCAGAAAACCGCCCGCGCCGAGACCTTCCGCGCACTTGGCATCGCCTGATCCTCACACCCCATTCCATCCGCACCATGGCCCGCATCACCGTCGAAGACTGCCTCGAACAGATCCCCAACCGCTTTCAGCTGGTGCTGGCCGCCACTTACCGCGCCCGCATGCTGAGTCAGGGCCACACGCCCAAGATCGAGGCCCGCAACAAGCCCGGCGTGACCGCGCTGCGCGAAATCGCCGCCGGCAAGGTTGGGCTGGAGATGCTGAAGAAAGTGCCCTGAAGCGGCTCCCCGCTTCCATCTGGCGGGCGCTGTTGTCGCCTGCCAGCCCCAAAGGCGCCCCACGCGGGCGCCTTTTTCATGCGCCATGCCCAAAAGTGTGTCAGCGCGGTTAAATTCAGGGCATGGGATCGCTGATGCCCGTCGTGGACCAACCCCTGGCCGCCGCGAATGCCGCCGCGGCCAGCTTTGCCGCGCTCGAAGCCAAGCTGGACTATCTTGACCCGGCCGACGTCGAGCTGGTGCGCCGTGCCTACCGCTTTGCCGACCGTGCGCACCTGGGGCAGATGCGCCACAACGGCGAGCCCTACATCACCCACCCCATCGCCGTGGCCGCGCAGGTGGCCGAATGGAAGCTGGACGCCCCCGCGCTGATGGCCGCGCTGCTGCACGACGCCATGGAAGACTGCGGCGTCACCAAGGCCGACCTGCTGGAGCAGTTTGGCGCGCCGGTGGCCGAACTGGTCGACGGCCTGACCAAGCTGGACAAGCTGCAGTTCAGCACGCGCGAAGAAGGCCAGGCCGAATCCTTCCGCAAGATGCTGCTGGCCATGGCGCGCGACGTGCGCGTCATCCTCATCAAGCTGGCCGACCGCACGCACAACATGCGCACCATGGGCGACATGCCGCGCAGCAAGTGGGGCCGCATCAGCACCGAAACACTGGAAATCTACGCCCCCATCGCGCACCGCCTGGGTCTGAACCAAACCTACCGCGAACTGCAGGACCTGGCCTTCCGCCACCTGCAGCCTTGGCGCTACGCGGTGCTGACCAAGGCACTGCACAAGGCGCGCCAGCGCCGGCGCGACCTGATTCAGAAAGTGCAGCAGGAAGTGCTGGCCAAGCTGCACGACGCCGGGCTGCACGCGCAGATCGTGGGGCGCGAGAAAACGCTGTATTCCATCTACCGCAAGATGGACGACAAGCACCTGTCCTTCGCGCAGGTGAATGACCTGTACGGCGTGCGCGTCATCCTGCCCAACGTCATCAGCTGCTACACCGCGCTGGGGCTGCTGCACCAGCTGTACAAGCCGGTGCCGGGCCGCTTCAAGGACTACATCGCCATCCCCAAGGTCAACGGCTACCAGTCGCTGCACACCACGCTGGTCGGGCCGGCCAGCGTCAACATCGAATTCCAGATCCGCACCGAGGCGATGGACCTGGTGGCCGAAGCCGGCGTGGCCGCGCACTGGTTGTACAAGGTGGGCCGGCACGACGGCGATTCGAGCGAGCTGGGCACGCAATGGCTGCAATCGCTGCTCGACATCCAGAACGAAACCCGCGACGCCACCGAGTTCTGGGAACACATCAAGGTCGACCTGGTGCCCGACGCGGTGTACGTGTTCACGCCCAAGGGCCAGATCATGGCGCTGCCGCAGGGTGCCACGGTGGTCGACTTCGCCTACGCCATCCACAGCAACGTGGGCGACCACGCGGTGGCGGCCAAGGTCAACGGCGAACAGGTGCCGCTGCGCAGCGAACTGCACAACGGCGACGTGATCGAGATCATCACCGCCCCCGTCTCCACGCCCAACCCGGCGTGGCTGGGCTTTGTGCGCACGGGGCGTGCCCGCTCGCGCATCCGCAGCCATCTGAAGAGCCTGGCGCAGGACGAATCGCGCGACCTGGGCGAAAAGCTGCTGGCGCAGGCGCTGCGCGCCGAGGGCGTCGGTCAGCCACCGGGGCACGAATCGACCGACAAGCCGCTGTGGGACAAGCTGCTGCGCTTTACCGGCAACCGCACGCGCGAAGAGATGATGACCGACATCGGCCTGGGCAAGCGCAGCGCCAGCATGGTCGCCAAGCGGCTGGTCACCATGCTGGCCGCACAGGGCGTGCGGCCCGACGCGCTGATGCTGACCCACGCGCGCTACACCGCGCACGAAAACCTGTCGCAGGGCGCCGTCATCCTGGACGGTGCCGAAAACACCTCGATCAAGTACGCCACCTGCTGCCGCCCCATTCCGGGCGACGGCGTGCTGGGCTACCTGGGCCGCGGCGAAGGCCTGGTGGTGCACACCGACGAATGCGCCGTGGCGCGCCGGCTGCAGCACAAGGACGCCGAGCGCTTCATCACCGTGGCCTGGGCCGACGAGCCGGTGCGCACCTTTGAAGCCGGCGTCGTCGTCACCGTGGTCAACGGCAAGGGCGTGCTGGCGCGCGTGGCCGCCGCCATGGCCGCCGCCGAAGCCGACATCGTGCACCTGGGCATGACCGACGAAGCCGCGCAGGAAGCGCTGGACCTGCGCTTCGTCATCAACGTGCGCGACCGCGCGCACCTGGACACCGTGCTGCGGCAGCTGCGGCGGACGCAGTCGGTGTTGCGGGCTGGAAGGGTCACGCCCACCCCCTGAGGCGCGGTCGCGCCTTCCCCCTCAAGGGGGACAACGCTGGCCGCCGGGCGGACCCCGGCGGCGGCGTTTCCGACTGGCGTGCTCCGCGGCCATTTGAAAGGGCTTGCTGCGCAGCCCTGAGGGTTCGGGCGGAGCGGCTCGGGGGCTTCTGATTTCGGCGCGTCTTTTTTTCCTCAGGCTGGCCTGCACCGGGATGACGGCAGATACACGGCTTTTACAGCTCTTGCGCTTGCCCCATCAGCGCAAGCAGCTATCAAATCAGAAGCAACCTCACTCCGGCGCCGGATACGCCACCTCCAGCACCTCGATCTCCCGCACGCCCGCCGGCGTGGGCAGTTGCAGCACGTCGCCGACGCGGGCGCGCAGCAGGGTGCGGGCGATGGGGCTGATCCAGCTGACCTCGCCTTGCTGGTTGTCGGCTTCGTCGATGCCCTTGATGGTGATGGTGCGTTCTTCGCCTTCGTCATCGGCGTAGGTCACCGTGGCGCCAAAGAAGACCTGGTCGCCGCCGTGGTGCACGCTCGGGTCGGTGACTTCGGCGATTTCGAGCCGCTTGGTCAGAAAGCGGATGCGGCGGTCGATCTCGCGCAGGCGCTTCTTGCCGTACAGGTAGTCGCCGTTCTCGCTGCGGTCGCCGTTCTTGGCGGCCCAGTGCACGGTTTCGACGACCTTGGGGCGCTCGTCGTCGATCAGCGTCAGCAACTCGGCGCGCAGGCGCGCGTAGCCCTGCGGCGTGATGTAGTTCTTGCCGCCCGCCGGCAGCGGCGGCATGGCGACGCCGTCGTCTTCGTCCTCGTCGCGGTCGCTTTCGCGGGTAAAGGCCTTGCTCATCCGCGCGATCATAGGACGGCGTGGGACAATCGTCGGCCCGCCGCCGCACGCGCGGTCTGCCACCCCTCACTTCGCCCGCGCCGCCGTGCCGCCCACGCCGTTACGCCGTCTTTCGCTGCCCCGCGCACGCCATCATTTTGATAGCTGCTTGTGCTGGTGGGATAAGCGCTGGCGGCCTTTTTTGTTCGCATCAATCGGCGCCGGCGCGGCGCGTGGCGCATGAGCGCCGACCCGCTCACCCGCTGGCTGGGCGCGGCGCGGCGCCAACGCGTGCTGCGCGTGGCGCTCAGTGACTACGTGCTCAACGGCGCGTCGGCCGCTTTCGGCATGTTCATGGTGTCGGCGCTCATGCACGCGCTGTTCGGCGCCGAGGCGGCGGCCAACGCCACGGTCGGCGTGATCGCCGCGCTGGCGCCCGACGTGGTGGGCCCGCGCCGCGGCAAGCTGGCGCACCTGGCGGTGGCGCCGCTGATCGGCGTGCCGCTGTTCCTGGCCGTGCAGTTGCTGCGCGGCCACCCGGTGGGGCTGGGGCTGTTTCTGGTGCCGGCGACGTTTCTGGTCTTTCTGGGCATGGCCTGGGGCAAGCGCGGCGCGCCGGTGGCCATCGGCGTCATGCTGGTCATGGTGTTTGCCATGTCCACTCCGGTGCCCACGGGTGCGGCGCAGGCGCTGACGCGCACCTTCTATTGCGGCCTGGGCTGCGCGCTGTACGTGCTCTATGCCGTGGCGGCGCACAGCCTGCTGAACGCGCGCTACCGCACGCAGGTCACGGCCGACCTGCTGCTGGCCGTGGCGGCGCTGTTGCGCGCGCACGCGCGCCGCGTGGCTGCAGCGCCCAGCCCGCACGATGACGACCCCGCGGCGGGACTGGGCGACCTGCTCAAGCGCCAGGCCGCGCTGGCCGACCAGTTGCAGGCCACGCGCGACGTGGTGCTGGAAGCGCCGCGCACGCCGCGCCGTCAGCAACTGGCCGGCATGCTGATGGTGGTGCTGGAAATGCGCGACCACCTGGTGGCCAGCGAACTCGACCTGGACCGCGTGCGCCAGGCCGCCGACCACGCGCAGGCGCTGGGCGAAATCGCCGCCATCTACCGCGACATGGCCACCGACGTCGAGCGCCTGGCCGACGCCCTGCTGCTGCACCAGCGCCCCCAGCCGGCGGCCGACCACCAGGCGCGCCTGTCGGCGCTGCGGCGGGCGTCTGACGACGAAGCGGCAGCCAGCGGCCACGCGGTGGATGAGGCCGCCGCCCTGCTGCGCGGCGTGGCCTATCGCGCGCGCCACCAGAACGATGCGGTGCGCCAGCTCGCCGCCCTGGCGCGTGGCGAAGCCGCGCCCGACCTGGCCGTGGTGCGCGCCAGCTGGCGCCTGTTCGTCAGCCCCACCGACTGGTCGCTGCAGCCCTTCTTTACCGTGTGGCACTGGCGCCAGCCGGCGTTGCGCCACGCGGTACGTGCGGCGCTGGCGGTGGGCACCGGCTACGGCATCGCCACGCTGCTGCCCTGGGGGTCGCACGACTACTGGGTGTTGCTGACCATCGTGGTGGTGCTGCGCGGCAGCCTGGCGCAGACGCTGGAGCGGCGCAACCAGCGTGTGGCCGGCACCGTCATCGGCAGCCTGCTGGCCACCGGCCTGCTGGCGCTGCACCCGGCCACGTTGGTCATGGTGCTGGCCGCCACGGTGGCGCAGGGCGTGGCGCATGCATTTGCGCTGCGGCGCTACACCGTGACGGCCATCGCGGCGTCGGTGCTGGGTCTGGTGCAGTCGCACATGCTGTATGCGGGCGACAGCCCCGCCTTCGCGCTGCTGGAGCGCGTGGGCGACACGGTGCTGGGCGCCGGCATCGCCTGGGCGTTTGCCTACGTGCTGCCGTCGTGGGAGCGCGGGCAGATCGCCGGCCTGGTGCGCCGTGTGCTGCGCGCGCTGGACCGCCACGCCGCGCAGTCGCTGGGCCTGGCGCGCATCGACGAGATCGACACCGAGCCCGAACTGACCTGGCGACTGGCGCGGCGTGAAGCGTACGACGCCCTGTCAGCCCTGGTGCAAGCCACCGCCCGCGCCCTGGCCGAACCGCGCGCCGTGCAGCCGCCGCTGGCGCTGCTGGAGCAGTTGCAGGGCCACAGCTACCAGTTGCTGGGCCAGCTGTCGGCCGTCAAATCCATGCTGCTGCTGCGCCGCAACCAACTGCGCCTGGACGACCTGGCCCCGCCCCTGGCGCAGAGCGCGGCGCGCATCCACGACACACTGACGGCGCCGGCAAGCACTGCGGCGCCGTCGCCCGCCGCCGACGACGCCCGCACCACCGAACCCGGCCTGCCCGCCGTGCCCGAAGACCTGCCCGACCCCTTTGAGCAGGACATCAGCCCCTGGGTGCTGCGGCGCCTGGCGCTGGCCGAAAATCTGGCCGTGCGCGTGCGCCGCAACGCCGACCAGATCAACGCCCAACTCGCCGCCCCTACCGCCCCCACCGACGCCACCGACGCCACCGCGACATGACCGGCCCCTCATCACCTCCCGCTGCCGACCTGTCGGGCCACACGCCCATGATGGCGCAATACCTGCGCCTCAAGGCCGACTTCCCCGACACCCTGCTGTTCTACCGCATGGGTGATTTCTACGAGATGTTCTACGCCGACGCTGAGCGCGCCGCCGGCCTGCTGGACATCACGCTGACCACGCGCGGGCAATCGGCCGGGCAGCCGATTCCGATGGCGGGCGTGCCGTTTCATTCGGTGGACGGTTACCTGTCGCGCCTGATCAAGCTGGGCGAATCGGTCGCCATTTGCGAACAGATCGGCGACCCGGCCACGTCCAAAGGCCCGGTCGAGCGCAAGGTGGTGCGCGTGGTCACGCCCGGCACGCTGACCGACAGCGAACTGCTGTCGGACAAGCACGAATCGATGCTGCTGGCCGTGTACCCGGCGCCACGCAACCGCTGCGGGCTGGCCTGGCTGGCGGTGACGCAGGGGCAGGTGCACCTGGCCGAATGCGCGCTGGACGAACTGCCCGCGTGGCTGGACCGCATCGCGCCCAGCGAACTGCTGCTGCCCGCCGACACCACCCCCGCGCTGGAGCAGCGCCTGCGCGATGCGCGCCCCGCCGCGGGTCGCGCGCCGGCCCTCACCCATCGGCCCGACTTCCAGTTCGACGCCGCGCTGGGCCGCCGCAAGCTGCTGGAGCCACTGCAGGCCGCGAGCCTGGCCGCCTGGGCGGCCGAAGACGTGCCCCTCGCCCACGCCGCCGCCGCCGCGCTGCTGACCTATGCCGAACACACGCAGGGCCGCGCGCTGACGCACGTCAGCGGCCTGGTGGTCGAGCGCGCCGACGAACTGATCGACCTGCCCGCCACCACGCGCCGCAACCTGGAGCTGGTGCAGACCCTGCGCGGCGAGGATGCGCCCACGCTGTTTTCGCTGCTGGACACCTGCATGACCGGCATGGGCAGCCGCCGCCTGAAAAGCTGGCTGCTGTCGCCGGCACGCGACCGGGCGCCCGCGCAGGCGCGGCTGCAGGCCATTGGCGCGCTGCGCGACGACGGCCTGGGGCAGAAGATGCGCACGCTGCTCAAGGGCACCAGCGACGTCGAGCGCATCACCGCCCGCCTGGCGCTGGGCCAGGTGCGCCCGCGCGAGCTGGTGGCGCTGCGCCAGTCACTACAAAAAACAGAGCTGCGCACGCTGACAGGGCAAGCGCAGGCGCCGCTTTTAATGGACATTGTCAGCGACCTGGCGCCACCCGACGAAGCGCTGGACCTGCTGTGCGCCGCGCTGCAGGACGAGCCCGGCGCGCTGATCCGCGACGGCGGCGTCATCGCCCCGGGGCTGGACGCCGAACTGGACGAGCTGCGCGCCATCCAGGACAACTGCGACGCCTTCCTCATCGACCTGGAAGCGCGCGAGCGCGCCCGCACCGGCATCGCCAACCTGCGCGTGCAGTTCAACAAGGTGCACGGCTTTTACATCGAGGTCACGCAGGGCCAGGCCTCCAAGGTGCCCGACGACTACCGCCGCCGCCAAACGCTGAAGAACGCCGAGCGTTACATCACGCCCGAGCTGAAGGCCTTCGAGGACAAGGCCCTGTCCGCGCAGGAACGCGCACTGGCGCGCGAAAAATGGCTGTACGACCACCTGCTGGCCCAACTGCAGCCGCACGTGCCGCGGCTGACGCGCTTTGCCCAGGCCATCGCCGCGCTGGACGCGCTGTGCGCGCTGGCCGAGCGGTCGCTGACGCTGAACTGGTGCGCGCCGCAGTTCGTGCGCGAGCCCTGCATCGAGATCATCGGCGGCCGCCACCCCGTGGTCGAGGCGCGCCTGGCCGAAACGCGCGGCGTGCCCTTCATCGCCAACGACACGCTGCTGGGCCCCAAAAGCCGCATGCAGGTCATCACCGGCCCCAACATGGGCGGCAAAAGCACCTACATGCGCCAGGTGGCGCTGATCGCGCTGCTGGCTTCCGTCGGCTCGTACGTGCCGGCGCAAAGCTGCCGGCTGGGGCCACTGGATGCCATCCACACCCGCATCGGCGCCGCCGACGACCTGGCCAATGCGCAGTCCACCTTCATGCTGGAGATGACCGAGGCGGCGCAGATCCTGCACACCGCCACCGCGCAGTCGCTGGTGCTGATGGACGAGATCGGCCGCGGCACCAGCACTTTCGACGGCCTGGCGCTGGCCAGCGGCATCGCCATGCACCTGCACGATCGCCTGCAGTGCCTGGCGCTGTTTGCCACGCACTATTTCGAGCTGACCGAATTCCCCGCCACCCACCACGCGGCCATCAACGTGCACGTCAGCGCCGTCGAAAGCGGGCGCGACATCGTGTTTCTGCACGAGCTGCAGCCCGGCCCGGCCAGCCGCAGCTACGGCATCCAGGTGGCGCGGCTGGCGGGCGTGCCCGCGCCGGTCGTCAACCACGCGCGGCACGCGCTGGCGCGGCTGGAAGAAGGCGCCAGCCAGAGCCGCGCGCAGGCCGACCTGTTCGCGCCAGCGCCCGCCGCCGCTGCCGCACCCGAGCCCAGCGCGGTCGAATCGGCGCTGGCCGGCATCGACCCCGACGCGATGAGCCCGCGCGAGGCGCTGGACGCGCTGTACCAGTTGAAGAAACTGCTGGATAGCCGGGTGCCCAGGTAACGCGGCATCACCGTTCTGGATGAGCCATTCGACTTCGCTCATGACAGGCCATTCGACGGGACTCATGACAGGCCATTCGACGGGACTCATGACAGGCCATTCGACGGGGCTCATGGCAGGCCCATCGAAGCTTTTGTGCGCGGCATACGTCCTTCGACAAGCTCAGGACAAACGGATGGGGCTGGGCTCGGACGAACGGAGGGGGCTGGGCTCGGACGAACGGAGGGGGCTGGGCTCGGACGAACGGATGGGGCTGGGCTCGGACGAACGGATGGGGTTGCTACCGAACAAACGGATGGGGTTGTTCCGGGCCAAACGGATGGGGTTGTTCCCGGACAAACGGATGGGGTGTTTCCCGGACGAACGGATCGGGTTGCTCCCAGATCCAGGTTGAGCCATGCACGCCGCCACGGTATGTGCGGCGGCCCTGGGGCTCGTAAAATCGGCGCTTTCCGGCATCGCGTTCACGCCGTCCAGCGCTCCCGGCGCGCGACTTCATTGCCAGGATATTTCGCCTGCAGCCCGCCACCAGCGGGTGCATGTCGCTTCAAATAACAGAGCATTCATGACCTATTGCTGCGCCATCAAAGTCAACGCCGGCATGGTGTTTTTGTCCGACTCGCGCACCAACGCGGGCGTCGACGCCATCAGCACCTTCCGCAAGATGCTGATCTACGAGCGCCCGGGCGACCGCTTCATGGTGATGCTGTCGGCGGGCAACCTGTCGATTTCGCAGTCGGTGCGCGAAATTTTGCAGACCGAGGCCATCCGCGACCCCGAATCGGGCAACCCGGTCACGATCTGGAACGCGCGCAGCATGTTCGACGCCACGCAGGTGCTGGGCGCTGCGGTGCGCCACATCAACCAGCGCGACGGCAGCGCGCTGCGCCAGGCGGGGCTGGAATTCAACGTGTCGCTGATCTTCGGCGGCCAGATCGGCAACGAGCCGATGCGCCTGTTCATGGTGTATTCGGCCGGCAACTTCATCGAGGCCACGGCCGAGACGCCGTTTTTCCAGATCGGCGAATCGAAGTACGGCAAGCCCGTGCTCGACCGCGTGATCACCCCCGAGACGCCGCTGGACGAAGCCGCCAAGTGCGCGCTGGTGTCGATGGATTCGACGCTCAAGTCCAACCTGTCGGTCGGTCTGCCCCTCGACCTGGTGGTGTACGAGGCCGACCGGCTGGAAAGCGACCGCGTGGTTTGCATCGACCACGACAACCCCTACTTCGACATGCTGCACCGCAGCTGGGGCCAGAAGCTGCGCCAGGTGTTCGACAGCCTGGAAGACCCGCAGTGGAACGGCGGCCAGACCGACCTGCCGCTCAAGGTCTGCTCGACCCGCCACCCGCCGCTGAAGAAGATCACGACCGCGAACGAGCGCCTGATCTAAGGCCCGATGGCTTTCGAATGCCTTGAAACCGTTCGCGCTGAGCCATACGAATGGCCTGTCATGAGCGCAGTCGAATGGCCTGTCATGAGCGCAGTCGAATGGCTCACACCAAAGTACGTTGAAAACCATAGGAACCGTTCGGGCTGAGCCTGTCGAAGCCGCTGACGGCGCAGGCACTTCGACAGCCTGTCATGAGCGCAGTCGAATGGCCTGTCATGAGCGCAGTCGAATGGCTCAGTGCGAACGGCTTACAAGTATTCGAACTCCAATGGGTATCAGCACGAACGGCCAACAGCTTTGAACGCTCATCCGCATAAGACCCGTCAACGCCGACCATGGCCGCGCCGCGCGCGCCCCGCACCATGAGCCACATCGTCTTTTCACACGGCAACAGCTTTCCGGCCAGCACCTACCGGGTGATGCTGGACAGCCTGCGCGCGCGCGGCTTCGGCGTCAGCGCCATCGAGAAATACGGGCACGACCCGAAGTACCCCGTCACCGACAACTGGCCGCACCTGGTGCAGCAGCTGGCCGACTTTGCCGCCGCGCAGCGCCGCGTGGAGGGCCAGGCGCCGTACCTGGTGGGCCATTCGCTGGGCGGCATCCTGAGCCTGATGTGCGCCGCCAGGCACCCCGACCTGGCGCGCGCCGTGGTGCTGCTGGATTCGCCCGTGCTGGCCGGCTGGCGCGCCAGCGCCGTCAGCGTGGCCAAGCGCACCACGCTGATGAAGCGCCTGTCGCCCAGCCAGGTCAGCCGCAAGCGCCGCGACGCATGGGACGACCGCGAGGCCGTGTTCCAGCACTTTCGCGGCAAGAAGATGTTTGCCGGCTGGCACGAGCAGGTGCTGCACGACTACATCGACCACGGCACCTTCGACGCCGAAGGCACCTGGCGCCTGGCGTTCGACCGCGAGGTCGAATCGCGCATCTACGACACGCTGCCGCACACCATCGAGCGCCTGCTGCGCACGCACCCGCTGAAGTGCCCGCTGGCCTTTGTCGGCGGCCTGCAGTCGACCGAGCTGAAACAGGTGGGCGGCATCGAAGGCACGCGCCGCATCGCCAGGGGCCGCGTGATGATGATCGACGGCTCGCACCTGTTCCCCATGGAAAAGCCGCTGGCCACTGCGGCGGCGGTGGAGGCGAGCCTGCGGGCGATGGGGTGACGGCGGCGCTGCACGGTCAGCAAGGCCCGTCATTCCCGCGCAGGCGCACTACTGTCCGGGGAATTTTTGCTGCCTGCAGCTAAGTTGTTGCGCTGCTTGGCGTAAGGGGCTATACCCCGAGCGCCAACTCAATTTCCGCCAAGAAAGCGCAACGTGTTCAGCATAAGCCGGATTCACCAACTCATCCAGCCCATCTCGCGCGGGCAGTTCGATCGCCGCGTAAGCGAGCTTTGCGCCGATCGC
>JAKOYD010000027.1 GCA_029780695.1 Pseudomonadota bacterium | reverse complement strand
CGGTCGCCTTCGAGCTGCTGCAGGAAGATGCCGTTGTTCAGGCACAGCGCGCCAGTGATGCCTGCGCGGGCATTGTTGCGCTGCGAGGCGCTCAAGATGTCCTTGATGTCCGCAGGGCCGAGCACGCGGGAGGTGCGGCTGGCATAGGTCAGCTGTATCAACATGTTTGTCTCCTGAGCGGCGCAGTGTGTCAGGTTTGGCGCGAGCCAGTGGGCCTCTCTGGCAATGACCCTGAAGGTTGCTTACCGGTGTGGACCTGGGTCGACAGGCTGCGTGAAGTCCGCCAGGCGGCAATCGCGCCCCACCAGCACCAGCCGCGTGTCCAGCGCATCAAAAAATCCGGGCGGCGGGGGCATTGGCAACTGCTGTACACGCTTGTTTGCATCGATGCGCACGGCGGCCAGCTCGTAGTCCCGCGCCAGGGCCATCCACAGCCCGTGGGCACCGGCAGACTGGCGTGCCCCCGTCATGATGCAACGGCCCGAGTCCAGCCACCAGCGGTAGATGGCCGTGGCAATGCCCATGCGACGGTAGCCGTGCGCCACCTTGGTGTGGGGCGCGCGCAGGTGGCGGTCAGTGCGGCGGTCCACCTCCACCAGCCGGTTGAACACGGTGTAAGCCGCTATGCGGTTGCGCAGCGGGTCGATGGCATACACAAAATATTCGCCGTCGGCCTCGCGCAGGCGAAACACCAGCCCGCGCAGATGCAGGGGCAGCGGCCGCAGGGCGTCGCGCGTGCGGTGGTTGGTGCGGATGCGGTCGTGCAGTGCATCGAACTCGCGCTGGATGTCGCGGCCCGACAGGTCCACATCGATGCGCAGCTCGGTCAGCCATTGGGCCCAGCGGCCCAGCAGGCCTGGGCTGGCCTGTGCCTTGGTGGTGGCAGTGGCATGGCCTGGCAGGTGCAGGCAGAAGGTGTTGGCCGTCATGGCGCCCTCCCCGGGCCGCCAGCCCAGCAGCCGCTCAGCAGGCGCGCGGGTTGCTCGCGGGCGCTGACCTGTGCGCTGTGGGGCCAGTCGGGCAAGGGCACATCCAGGCCCGCATACACGCCATAGGCTTCGCCCGCGGCAATCGTGTCGCCCGCCCACAGGCTCTCACCCGCGCGGATGGCGCCACCGGCGTGGATATGCCCACCGGCCCGCACCCCCCAGCCCACCTGCAGGTGGCCTTTGCAGTCCACGTCGCCCATCACCCACAGGCCCCGAGCCGCCTGCAGGGCAGCGTCTGCGTGCAGGTGCCCGCCCACCTTGATGCCGCCGTCGCAGCCCAGGTCGCCCGCCGCGCGCAGATCCTGGGCCACTCGGCAGTGGCCGCCGATCTGGACGGCGGCACCGCCGTCCAGCTCTCCGCGCACGCGCAGGCTGCCCGTGCATTGCAGCCGCTGCGCCACGGTTAGCGACCAGCCCACGCGCGCATCGCCCTGCAGCCGGGCGCTGCCCTCGCAGCGCACCGCGCCTGCCACGCGCAGGTCTTCGCCCACGCGCAGTGCACCGCCCACCCGCAGGCCGCCCAGCACGCTCAGGCTGCGGCCGGTGCGCAGCACACCTTCTACGTCCGCATGGCCCCGGCAGCGCACGCTACCGGCAAACACCAGCGCGTCGGCGTCCAGGTGGTCCACCTCCAGCACATCGTTGGTGGGGCCGAACTGGTCCAGCATCCAGCACGCGTCTT
Source organism: Pseudomonadota bacterium (assembly GCA_029780695.1). Taxonomy (GTDB): domain Bacteria; phylum Pseudomonadota; class Gammaproteobacteria; order Burkholderiales; family Burkholderiaceae_C; genus Ottowia. The sequence continues at coordinate 410 of JAKOYD010000027.1, read as the reverse complement.
CCACCCGGCCTTCGCGCACGAGGTCGTCCAGCAGCGCCTGGTAGTTGCTGGCGCCTTCCAGGCGCCGCAGGTACCAGCGGTAGCCGTCGGCGCAGGGCTGCTTGGCACGGAGGAACTGGCGGGTGATGTCGGCGGCTGCTGCGTGGGCCATGGCTTGATCGACAGAACCCTCGCGCGCGAGCGCAGGGGCTGCAAGTGGGTGCGCGGGCGCGCATGGGGCGAGCGAAATCTCGCCCGAAGGGAACGGGGGCATGGACACTCCTGACGTCCGCGCCCCGGCCGTGGCCAAGGCGCAAGCTGGCGCTGGGCGTGGGGCCCGGCGACAGGAGGTGCGCGAAAAGAATGCGGAGGGGAGGGGTGTCGCCGGGCTCAGGAATCTGCAGCAAGGGTGCAGAGAGCGCGGTCACCGG
>JAKOYD010000009.1 GCA_029780695.1 Pseudomonadota bacterium | reverse complement strand
GCGGCGCTCGACGCGATCACCGAAGGCCTGCAGTTGTTGCGCCGTTTCCCCTTCACCTGTCGCAAGGTCGGCGCCAGTCCGTTCCTGCGCGAACTGGTCATCCCGTTCGGTCACGCGGGCTGCGTGGCGCTGTTCGAGATCGTCAATCAGACGACGGTAGTGGTCGCGGCCGTGCGGCATCAACGCGAAAGCGACTTTCACTGAAAGCAGAAGCAAAAACGCCCGCTGGCGCATGTCCAGCGGGCGCGGGCAGCTATTCAATCAATAGTGCGCTGCAGTGGCGATCACATCCGCTCAAAGATCGCCGCAATGCCCTGGCCGCCGCCGATGCACATGGTCACCAGCGCGTACTTGCCGCCGGTGCGGTGCAACTCGTAAATGGCCTTGACCGTGATGATCGCGCCCGTGGCGCCAATCGGGTGGCCGAGCGAAATGCCCGAGCCGTTGGGGTTGACCTTGGCCGGGTCGGCGCCCAGGCCCTTGGTGACGGCGCAGGCTTGCGCGGCAAAGGCTTCGTTGGCTTCGATGACGTCGATCTGGTCGAGCTTCAGGCCCGTCTTGGCCAGCACCGCCTTGGTGGCTGGCACGGGGCCGATGCCCATGATCTTGGGCTCGACGCCCGCGTGCGCGTAACCCACCAGGCGTGCCAGCGGCTTGGCGCCGGCCTTGCCCGCTGCGGCGGCTTCCATCAGCACCACGGCGGCGGCGGCGTCGTTGATGCCGCTGGCGTTGGCGGCGGTGACGGTGCCGTTTTCTTTCACGAACACGGGCTTCATCTTGCTGAAGTCCTCGGCCTTGGCGCCGGCGCGGAAGTGCTCGTCCTTCTCGAACGCCACGTCGCCCTTGCGGCTCTTGAGCATGATGGGGACGATCTGGTCCTTGAAGCGGCCCTCGGCCCAGGCTTTTTCGGCGCGCTGGTGGCTTTCCAGCGCCAGGGCGTCCTGCTGCTCGCGGGTGATTTCAAACTCCTTGGCCACGTTTTCGGCCGTCACGCCCATGTGGATGGTGTGGAAGGGGTCGTGCAGCGCGCCGACCATCATGTCGACCAGCTTGCTGTCGCCCATGCGGGCGCCAAAGCGGTTGGTGAGGTTGGCGTAGGGCGCGCGGCTCATGTTCTCGGCGCCGCCGCCGATGGCCACGTCGTAGTCGCCCAGCAGGATGCCCTGGCTGGCGCTGACGATGGCCTGCAGGCCCGAGCCGCACAGGCGGTTGACGTTCATGGCCGGCGTTTCCTTGGCGCAGCCGCCGTTGACGGCCGCCACGCGGCTCAGGTACATGTCGCGCGGCTCGGTGTTGACGACGTGGCCGAAGACGACGTGGCCAACCTGGCTGCCCTCGACCTTGGCGCGCGCCAGCGCCTCCTTGACCACGGCGGCCGCCAGATCGACGGTGGGAATGTCCTTCAGGCTGCCGCCAAAGGTACCAATGGCGGTGCGCACACCGCTGACAACAACGACTTCACGGGCCATGACTCAAGTCTCCTATTTACGGGTTGGGTTGAAATTTCACGAAACCACTGCGCAGTATGCCGTGATCGGGCGACGGCTGGCTGACAGCGCCGCCGTCGCATCGTGACAGTCACGCCATTGTCACGATCAGCGTCTAGGCTAGCCGCCATCAGGCAAGCCTGCCCCGAAGGGAGCGACATGAGCGAAGAGGAAATGATCAAGCGCCTGCGCGGCGATCTGTTGGACGGCTACGACGAAGAGCTGGAAATGGAGCTGGAAGACCGCAACATCGACGCGGTGGCCGGCGTTCTGACCGATTCGGACGCCTATCGCGGCGCGCGCCAGCAGTACTTTCGCGAACTGTTTCGCCTGCAGGGTGAACTGGTCAAGCTGCAGGACTGGGTGGCCACCACCAAGCGCAAGGTGGTCATCGTCTTCGAGGGGCGCGACGCGGCCGGCAAGGGCGGCGTGATTAAGCGCATCACCCAGCGCCTGAACCCCCGCGTGGCGCGCGTGGTCGCGCTGCCGGCGCCCAACGACCGCGAAAAAACCCAGTGGTACTTTCAGCGCTACGTGCCGCACCTGCCGGCGGGTGGCGAGATGGTGCTGTTCGACCGCAGCTGGTACAACCGCGCCGGCGTCGAGCGCGTGATGGGCTTTTGCACGCCGGCCGAGCTGGAAGAGTTTTTCCGCACCGTGCCCGAGTTCGAGAAGATGTTGGTGCGATCGGGCATCGTGCTGATCAAGTACTGGTTCAGCATCAGCGACGACGAGCAGAACCTGCGCTTTCTGGGCCGCATCCACGACCCGCTGAAGCAGTGGAAGCTCAGCCCCATGGACTTGGAAAGCCGCCGCCGCTGGGAGGACTACACCAAGGCCAAGGAAGAGATGCTGCAACGCACCCACATCGGCGAAGCGCCCTGGTGGGTGGTGCCGGCCGACGACAAGAAAAAGGCGCGCCTGAACTGCATCACGCACCTGCTGTCGCAACTGCCGTACGAAGAAGTCGAACGCCCCGAAGTGGTGCTGCCGCCGCGCGTACGGCACGACGATTACGAGCGGCATCCGGTGCCGCACGAGATGCTGGTGCCGCAGGTGTATTAAAGCTCGGGCGGGGCTTGCCTTTTGCTTCAAATGCGGCCTTAGCGCTTATGGGGAAAGGGCTGAAAGCTACTGAAAGTAGAGCAGTGCGCCGCCCTCGGTGTGCGGTCGCGCTTCGCTGTGCCGCAGGCCCGAATGGACGCCGGTAGCTTGCGAGGACAGTACCCCGCCGATGCCGATGCCGGGGCCGATGGCTGAAGATGTTTGTTTTACGTCACGGATACCATCGAAATTCGCCAAAGACATCACACCTTTGTATTAATGCGGTAGTTTGATTGAAGTGAAAGGCATAAATTTCGGCAACTCATTTCGCGGTTGCCGCCATGCACACCTCATCACTGACTTGCCGACTTTTTGAAGCGATGGAGCGTACGCCCGTACTCCACGCCGCGCTGGCCGCGCTGCTGCTGGCCATGGGTGGCGGCGCACAAGCCGGCCCGCTCAACGACACCGGCGTGGAGTTTTGCCGGACACACGGTTATCCTGTGGCTGATCGCACGCAAACGGCGGTCACGCCGACCATCACCTGTCTGCCGATCGAAAGGCAGCCAGTGGACCCCACCAATCCCAGTGCCGGTTACAACTTGATTGGCCATGGCGGTGAGGACGCGCGCTACGGCCGCGACGCCGCCGCTGTCAAGGGCCAGCTGACCAAGGTGGGCAGCAGCACGCCGGTGCAGATTGGCGTGGATGGTTCGGGCAACCCCATCACGCAGCCGAACGGCTTCGACTTCACCAAGATCAGCAACAGCGGTGCCAGGTTGCCGGATACGGCGGCGCTGGGCACTGGGCCGAATGATTGGGGCTGCACTTACGACAACAACACCGGCCTGCTGTGGGAAGTGAAGACCTACGACGCCGACCCCGCCAGCAAAGGCCTGCGCGACAAGGATTGGGGCTACGTGTGGCACAACCCGGCGCGCACCTACCCTTACCCCACCAGCCCGGCCGCCCCTGGCAGTGCCACGTGTTTTGCCGTGGGGACCTGTGACACCGATCAGTACACCAAGGCCGTCAACGCCGTGGGCCTGTGCGGCAAGAAGGACTGGCGCCTGCCCACGCGCAGCGAACTGCTCAACATTGTCGACAGCGGCCGCCCCGCGCCGACCATCGACCCTGGGTTCTTTCCCAATACGGGGTCCGCTATGCGCGCCAGTGATCGCGATAGTTACTGGACCTCTACCCAGAACGCATACCGCACTAACTCAGATTACGTGGTGGTGTACGTGTCCTTCGGCGGCGTGCCCGGCAGCGGCCCCAAAACCGCAACGACCGCTGTCCTGCCCGTTCGACTGGTTCGAACCGGCCTTTGATGTGGGCACCGAAGGCGCTTGATGGCAGCGAATCGATAGGGTCCAACCGCTTACCTCGCGGGCCTTGCGCCACCTTGACTTGAAAGATGACGTCCATGAAAAACGCACGAAAGGTCGTTGTGGCCACCTTGATGGGGGTGGTTGCGTTGGCTCATGCCCAAACGCCGCAGCAAACCTGCCCTTCGATCAACCCAGTGGTCCCGCGCGGTTCCCCTGCGGGGACGCCCACACCGCCACCCGACCCGAGCTACGTGCTGACCACGCCCGACAGCGCTTTCAGCGACAACGGCGACGGCACGGTGACGCATTTGCTGACCGGACTGGTCTGGAAGCGTTGCCCCGAGGGCATGACCTGGGACGGCAACACCTGCACCGGCATGGCAAGCGCTTTTGGTTGGGACTATCCCTCCGCTCCGGGTCAGGTGAACGTGTTCGAGCAGGTGCAGAACGTCAACAACGCTGCGCCCGGCACGCAAAACCTGGGTTATACCGATTGGCGGCTGCCGAATATCAACGAACTGGATTCGATCGTGGAGTGGGGCTGTGACACCCCCAAGATCAACACCAAGCAGTTCCCGCTTTGGCAATGGCTGCCCAACGGTTTGAACCGCCCCGGGTTTCGCGGAGGCTCCTTCACTTGAGAATGGAGCCAAGATGAGAAAGTCACCGAAGTTTTCCCCCGAGATGCGCGAGCGCGCCGTGCGCATGGTTCAAGAGCACCGCAGCGAGCATCCGTCGCAGTGGGCAGCCATCGAGTCCATTGCCGCCAAGGTCGGCTGCGTGCCGCAGACCTTGCACATCTG
>JAKOYD010000008.1 GCA_029780695.1 Pseudomonadota bacterium | reverse complement strand
CCTCTGGCGCATACGGGGCAAGCTCTGGCAGCTATTGATATGAGAGCTTCCAGGGTGTTTGGCGTGAACGTACACTCCAGGCGCAGCGGATGGAACTTCCCGGCCCCTGCGGTTACTGAAACACGCAAGGCTGCACCCGCACCCCTGCGAACCTTCTGGGAGCATGCTGTATGACGGATATGAGAATCAGCGGTCTGGTGTTCGACCGGGGCATCGACAGCATCACCTATGCCCAGCAGGATGCGCAGCCCACCCTGCCCGAGCGCGGCGAGTCCGCGCCCCCCGACGTGGGTGCGCGCGCCCAGCTGTCGGCGCTGCTGGACCGGCCCTCCATCGACGACTTTTTGGAGTACTCCACCCGCCCGCAGATCGCCAACCGCGACCTGCTGGTGCCCGCCCGCTTCCGCGAGCGGCTGGACAACGCCCTGCAGCAGCTGCGCGACGTGGCGGCCCAGCGGCAGCCCGCCGGCGGCGACGACGAGCTGCGCATCCTGAACCGCGCCACGCGCCTGCTCAGCGAAGAGGTGGGCCTGCGCGACCTGGTGCAGATGTACCGCAGCGCGCTCTACCAGGGTTGACGGCGCATGGCATCTGACGCGGCAGCGGCGGGTACGGAGCTGTCCTCTGCAACCCCGGCGGAAAGCATCGAACTGATGGACCTGCTGGCCTTCGTGTACCTGCAGAACGGGCTGCCCGACAAGGCCGCCGTGCTGCTGGCCGCGCGCAACATCCTGGCCCCGGACGACCCCCGGGCGCTGCTGGCGCTGGCGCTGGCCCAGGTGCGCTCGGCCAAGCCCCAGCGGGCCTTGAACACCCTGGAGCAACTGGCGCTGCTCGGCGCCATGGATGCCCCCTTCCACCTGGTGCGGGCGCAGGCCCTGCAGGCCCTGGACCGCCGCGACGAGGCGGCGGGCGCCATGCGGGCCTTCGTCGCCCTGCGCAACAACACCGCCGAGCCTTCCCCGGAGACTACTGCGCCCGAGCGGCGCTGATTGCACCCGCCCATGTCCCAGTCCGCCACCCTTCCCCTGGGCTCGCGCCTGCAGCGCTTCGTCCAGATCATCACCAGCCGCAACGACCTGGTCCTGGCATTCTTCCTGGTGGCCGTGATCTTCATGATGATCCTGCCCCTGCCGACCTGGCTGGTGGACGCGCTCATCGGCATCAACATGACGATCTCGGCCATCCTGCTCATGGTGGCCATGTACCTGCCGTCGCCGCTGGCGTTCTCCTCGTTCCCGTCGGTGCTGCTGGTGACCACGCTGTTCCGGCTGGGCATCTCCATCGCCACCACGCGGCTGATCCTGCTGCAGGGCGATGCGGGGCACATCATCTTCACCTTCGGCAACTTCGTGGTCGGTGGCAACCTGGTCGTGGGCCTGGTGGTGTTCCTCATCCTCACCATCGTGCAGTTCGTAGTGATCACCAAGGGCGCCGAGCGCGTGGCCGAAGTGGCCGCGCGCTTCTCGCTGGACGCCATGCCCGGCAAGCAGATGTCCATCGACGGCGACATGCGCGCCGGCACCATCGACATGGAAGAGGCCAAGCGGCGGCGCGGCATCGTCGAGAAGGAAAGCCAGCTCTACGGCGCCATGGACGGCGCCATGAAGTTCGTCAAGGGCGACGCCATCGCGGGCCTGATCATCGTGGCGGTGAACCTGCTGGGCGGCATCGTCATCGGCACCATGCAGCGCGGCATGACGGCGGCGGATGCGGCCAAGACCTACTCCGTGCTCACCATCGGCGACGGGCTGATCGCGCAGATCCCGGCGCTGTTCATCGCCATCTGCGCGGGCATGATCGTCACGCGCGTGCAGTCGGGCGACGGCCCGTCCAACGTCGGCAAGGACATCGGCCAGCAGGTGATGGCCCAGCCGCGCGCGCTGATGATCGCCGCCGCCGTGGCGCTGGGCATGGGGCTGATTCCGGGCATGCCGCTGCCCGTGTTCCTCACGCTGGCCGTCGTCATCGGCACCATCGGCTTCGTCATCATGCGCGGTACGCGCCGCGTGGTGGACGAAAAGACCGGCGAGGTCACCGAGGTGCCCGCCATGCAGCCCGCGGGCGAAAAGCCCAAGAAGAAGACCGCCGACGGCAGCGAGGAATTCGCGCCCACGGTGCCGCTGCTCATGGACGTGGCGGCGGGACTGCAACAGGCGTTCGACGCCGACGTGCTCAACGACGAGTTGCTCAAGATCCGCCGGGCGCTGTACTTCGATCTGGGCGTGCCCTTCCCGGGCATCCAGCTGCGCTTCAACGAGGGGCTGCCGCCCGAGAGCTACAACATCCTGCTGTCCGAGGTGCCCGTCTCGCAGGGGCGCCTGCGGCCCGGCTACCTGCTGGTGCGCGAGAGCGTGGCCAACCTGTCCGCGCTGCAGATCGCCTACGAGGAAGACCGCAAGTTCCTGCCGCACATCCCCACGCTGTGGGTGGACGGCGCGCTGCGCGAGCCGCTGTCGCGCGCGGGCATCCCGTTCATGGACCCGAGCCAGGTGCTCACCTACCACCTGGCGTTCGTGCTCAAGAAGTACTCGGCCGACTTCATCGGCATCCAGGAAACGCGCTTCTTGCTGAGCGCGATGGAAGGGCGCTTTCCTGACCTGGTCAAGGAATCGACGCGCGTGCTGCCCATCCAGAAGATCGCCGAGATATTGCAGCGGCTGGTGTCCGAGGACATTTCGGTGCGCAACCTGCGCGCCATCCTGGAGTCGCTGATCGAATGGGGTCAGAAAGAGAAGGACTCGGTGCTGCTCACCGAGTACGTGCGCTCCACGCTCAAGCGCCACATCAGCTACAAGTATTCGAGCGGGCAGAACATCCTGCCGGCCTACCTGCTGGCCCCGAGCATCGAGGACACGGTGCGCGGCGCCGTGCGCCAGACCTCGGCGGGCAGCTACCTGTCGCTGGACCCGGCCGTGAGCAAGCGCCTGATGGAGAACATCAAGAAGACGGTGGGCGACATCGGCGGCAATGCGCAGCGCCCGGTGCTGCTGACCTCGATGGACATCCGGCGCTACCTGCGCAAGATGATCGAGCAGGACCTGTACGACCTGCCCGTGCTGTCCTACCAGGAGCTGACGCAGGAAATCAACATCCAGCCGCTGGCGCGGATCGACCTATGATGTACGTTTTGCTATGAAAAAAAGAGCTTTTAACGCTTGCTGCATAAGCGCTGGAGGTCTTTTTGGCTCAAACCTTGGCCAGGCCCTCGTCCAGCGTCGCGGTCACGGCGAACAGGCTCAGGAAGCCGCTCATGTCAAACACCTCGCGCACCATGTCGCGCAGCCCCACCAGCACCAGCTTGCCCTTGCTGGTCCGCAGCTTCTTGCCCGCCAGCAGCACCACGCGCAGGCCAGCCGAGCTGATGTAGTCGAGGCCCGAAAGGTCGAACACCAGCCGCTGGATGCCGGAGTCGAGCTGCTCGGTTACCACCCGCTCCAACTCGGGCGAACTGCTGCTATCCAGACGGCCCCGGGGACGCAGGATGAGGATGTCGTTGCGGAGCTCCTGTTCGAGATTCATGGACGAAATCCTTGTGTGATGGGGAAAAGAGGGACCGGCGCATTGTATGGGCCGCTTTGCGGCCGCGCCCGCTTTTTTGGCGCTGGAGGCTGGTGATGGGTGCCGTGGCCGAGCTGCGCATCCTTACGGGCTGCCATGCCGGCGCGCGCGTGGCAGTCGCGGGCGGCGAGCGCTTGGGGTCTCAGGATGCCTGCGACCTCATACTGACCGACCTGGGGCTGTCCGCCGGTGCTGCTGCTTGGTTACAGATCGCCTCGGAGCGCTGGGGCGTGACTTCCGATCCGGACACCGGGTCGCACTGGGTCGCCGAACAGATCTGGGGCACGGTCGCCTACCTGGGGCAGGTAGCGATGACGGTCAGCCTGCCACATGTGCCCTGGCAGTCGGTGCCGCCCGGACTGGGGCCAGCGGGTGGTACACCGCTTTTGGCGGAGGCGCCCCCCGTCGTCGCCCCGGAGCCGGAAGAAGATTCACCGCAAGCGCTCGCCGCTGGCGCGCCGCAGGAAGAGCAAGCCTCGGCGCCTGTGGCCGTGGACCCTCGGCTCCCCAGCGCCGCGCCCCGGCGCTGGCAGCCCGCCTGGATCATCGGCGCCGCCTTGGCCGCCCTGCTGCTGTCGGTGTTCTGGTCGCTGCTCCAGCGGCAGGGTTCCGCCCAGCCGCCTGCGGCCGCCGCCTTTGTCGCTGCGCCCGAGGCCGGCCCTGCTCAGCAGCAGCGCCTGCTGCGCGACATCCAGCTTGCCATTGCCCGCGTGGACCCGGCGCTGCGCCTGCGCGTGGAGGCGCTGCCCGAGGGCGGCGCCCGCGTGAGCGGCTGGGTGGCCGACATCGCGCATTTGGACCGCCTGGCCGACGGGCTGGCGGAGATTCGCCCCGTGCCCGCGCTGTCGGTGCGCACCGCGTCGGACCTGATCGATGACTTGGTCGATGCGGGTGGCGCGGATGCCCCGGCGCTGCGCTTTGAGCTGCTGGGCGAGGGGCGCGTGCGTGCCCTGGGCCTGGTCGCGGCGCTCGCCGAGCGCGACAAGGTACTGACTCTGGTGCGCGCGCGTGTTCCGCCGGGCATCGAGATCGTGGATGGCCTGCGGGTCGCGTCCGAACAGGGTGGTGCCGTGCGGGCCTGGTTGCACATGGCCGGCTTCGTGGGCGCCGAGGTGCACTGGGACGGCGAGCAGATGGCCATCGCACTGGACATTGGCAGCCAGGAACGCGCCCGGCTGGAGTCGCTGCTCGCGCGCCCCGCCACGCCGCTGTCCGGTATTCCCTTCGTGCTGCGCGCGCGCGAGGTGCCGGGTCGAGCCGTGGCCGCCACCTCCGCTCTCCCCGTTCACGCCAGTGCTGCACCGCTGCCATTCCGCATTCGCGGCGTGGTTGGTGGGGTCGTGCCCTACGTCGTGCTGGGCGACGGCGCGAAGCTACAGCCCGGCGGGCGGCGCGACGGCTGGCGGCTGGTGGCGGTGGAGTCCGACCGGCTGGTTTTCGACGGCCCCCGCGCCCTGGTGGTGTTGCGGTAATGAAGCTCTTGCTGCCCGACATTCCGCCCCTCGCGCCCGATGCCCCGCTCAGCGACCTGGAGGCGCGCTTGAGCGGCCCCGGCGCCGATCAGGCGCGGCAGGAGGCGCTGCAGCGCATCGGCGCGCTGGAGCAGCGGCTGCGTGCCGCGTTGGCTCAAGGCGTGCCGCCCGCCGACTATCCCACGCTGGCGGCAATGCTGGACGCTTGCCAGGCGGCCCGCGAAGTGCTGACAATGGCGCTGTGCACGCCTAAATGACGATTTTTTGTCCCCAGACCCAGGAGCCCTCCCATGCTGACCACCGGCGGTATCACCTTCAACTCCATTAACAACTCCATCTCGCAAGTCACCTCGCGCCGCGAGGCCGACCTGCAGAACACCATCAACAACCTGGGCGACAGCCCCAGCACGGGCGACCTGCTGGGCCTGCAGCAGCAAGTACAGCAGTGGACGATGTTCACCCAGATCCAAAGCACCATCGTCAAGGAGGTGTCTGAGGCGATGAAGGGCGTGATCCAGAAGGCTGCCTGAAATCTGTGGCAACTAGAAAAAAAGCTGCGCGGATGCGCAGCTTTTTTCGTTGGCGGCACTGTCGTGTTGCTCAACTGCGCAGCTGCACGTTGTAGCGCACCGGCTCGGCCAGGGTCACGCCGTAGCCGGGCGCCGGCGCGATGTGCAGGCTGAACGAGAAAGTGGCGTGGCTTTGCGCCGGGTCCACTGGGATCGGTGGCGAGCCGTCGAGCCTGTTCACCATGTGCACGTTCGGGCGTGCGTAGTCCAGGGTGAGGCGGATGCCCCCGGCGGGGTCGGCCACCATGGTGTAGTGGGACACGCCGTGGCCTTCGGGCATGCCGGGCGAGCCGTCCGGGGCCTGAATGCCGAGTTCGCCGCGCATCATGCTTTCCATGAGCGGAGCCAGGGTCTGCTGGTTGGCGTACTGGCTCACCAGCATCGTCAGGTGCGCGTCGCCGCCGGCCAGTCCGTTGAGTAGCGCTGCGGATTGGACCGCATTGCCTTGGGGGATGGTCTGACCGCCGATGGTCACCGTGGCACGCGGCCAGTCCTTGTCGGCCTGGTTGCAGATGCCGTGTTGCGTGGCCGTGGTGATGTCGCGGGCCGTGGATGGCAAGACCACGGCCCGAGCGAACGCTTGTGCGGCCGGACCGCGTAACTCGCCCGGGAGGACCTGGGGCCGGTTGTCCTGCGGGTTGACCGAGATGTGCGCCTCTGCGCCGCGCCGCTCGATGCCGAAGTGGTCGGACTGCGCGCCCAGCTTGGCCGTGGCCTCGGCAATCTGCTGGCGCACGGCCATCACCTCGCGCAGGGTGCCGGTGTCGTTGTGCTGGGTGGCCGCGTCCTGGATATGGTCCAGGGCCTCCTCGATGAACGGCAGACCGAATTTGTGCACCGAATTCCCCACGGCCTTGGCCGAGGCGTCAATGGTGCCGGCGGCGATCGCATGGTCGACCAGCCGCGCGAACGGCTTGGCCACGTCCTCCTTGAGCGTGCCCTTGTAGATGTGCTCCTGGCGCCGCATTTCATCGGCCCCACCCTGGAACTTGCTGCCCAGGAAGCTGGTGGCGTGGCCGATGTTGCGGTCCAGCGCCGAGAAGAAACGCGCGATACCCTGGCCCATGCCCTGGTGCGGCTCCGTGCGGAAGTAGGGCGGGCAGCCGCCGGACTCGAACTTGACGAACAAATCCTGCGTGCCGTTGCTGGCGGCCAGCTTGTCGAACAGGATGGTGCCGCCCTGACCGGGCAGCATGTTGCGGTAGTCCTCGATGCCGCGCTGGCTGGGCTTGCCGCTGGGAATCAGGCCCGCGATCTTGTGCTGCTCGTTGTGGTCCACGCGCTCGCCGAAGTGGGTGGACATGCGCGAGTCCGCCGTGGGGGCCGCAGCCAGGAAGTCGTAGACGCGGTTGCCCGGGTCCTTCATCACGAACGAGCCCGAGGCCGGCATGTCGGTGACCTTCTGGCCGCCAATGGTGGAATGGTCCTGGCTCTGCTCGCGCTGCACGTCCTGCTGGGCAGCGGCGGCCATCATGTACCAGCTCAGCGCGCGCGCGGTGTGCACGCTGCTGTCTACCGGCACGGGCTGGCCGTTCACCTGCACGGTGACGGGCGAGCCGCCGGGTCCGTTGTGCAGCGCATCGGCCAGGCGCTCGCCGGTGGCCACCATGTCCTGGATCTGCTGCGCCGTCATGGGTGTGCCTTGCCTGGCGGCGTGGGCCGTCAGGCGCTCCATCACGCCGGGGGTGCTCAGGATGCCGCCCGGCAGGGGCTGGCGTAGCTGCGCCAGGGCGGGGTTGGCGTTCTCGAAGCGCCGGTCCGACGCTGGCTCCAGCAGCTTCTGGTTGATGAGGCGCGGAATCTGCAGCAGGGCACGCGTCGTCACGACCGCCGCGAGTCCGGCCAACCCCAGAGGAATCATCACCGGGGCGAGCACGATGCCTGCCAGCACCTTGGCACCGGTCTTGAAGAAGTTCCTGGCCTTGTCGGCCAGGCCGAGAGAGGTATCGCGTGGCTGGCCGTCACCCACCTGGATCTGCCGACCCGCCAGCGCGCCCGCGCCCTGCCGGGCCGGGCCCACGCCCTGGGGCGCTTGCTGCTGGCCCTGGGGGACCTGGACGTTGCCTTGCGGCTGGAGGTTGATGCCGCCCAGCCCCGTGGGGGGCAGGCCGTGGCCCGGGAGAATGGCACTCATGGTGTGTGCTCCTTCAAGAGGGGTTAGGCGCGCATGGCGAACGAAGGGGGCAGCAGCGTTCCACCGTCGCCCTCCGGCGTGCCTTCTACAAAGGCCTTCCAGAATGCGGCGGTGTCCACGAAGCCACCGAGCAGGGCGGCCAGGGACTCACCGCCCAGGTTGTCGTCGATGGCGATGCGCCCGCACAGCGTCACCGCGCCGGTGGCCTGCTGCACGCCGAGCGTGCAGCCGCCGGTGCCCACCCAGAAGTTGTTGGCTTCGAGAAGGGTGCGCGCGATGCGCCCCAGGTGCTCGGGACTGGGCGTGCCCAGCGTGGTGAAGAACAGCACATCGCCGCTCACCGGGCTGCCTTCGAGCTGCAGGCCGATGGGGAAACCGTCGATGAGCACCTCCTCGGTGTGCAGCAGGGCTTCGCTCTCCAGCCCCACGTGGTGGGCAAATTCCTTCAGGACTTCTTCGTAGCTCAGTCTCATGGGGACTCCAGTGCATTTGACGTGTAATTTGTCCCTGTGGGTAACCGCAAGTGCCCCGAAGGTTCCATGAGCCGCCGGTGGGTTCAGTTTGCGGCGGCCTGGCCGGGCACGTTGATGACCTCGGCCACATTGAGCAGCAGCATGGGCGGGTACAGCTCCAGCGCCTGCACCGTGCGCATGTTGATGAGGAGCGAGAAGCGTTGCAAGGTGGACGCGGGAATGTCCTGCGCGTGTTTTTTCTC
>JAKOYD010000001.1 GCA_029780695.1 Pseudomonadota bacterium | reverse complement strand
TTGTTCTCCATGGCGCCCATGTTGAAGTCGCTGGTGGCGACGATCATGAAGCGCTCCAGGTCCAGCGGCAGGCCGAAGCGGGCTTCGTCCCAGGCCACGCTGTACATCAGCGAGTTCATGGCGTGTTCGGTCTTGCCCAGATCACCGGGGCGCACGTAGACCTGCAGCAGGTGGTCGGTGCCCGAGCGGCTCTTGATTTTTTGCTCGCGGGCCACCAGCTTGCCCGCCACCAGGGCGAACAGGTAGCAGGGCTTCTTGTGCGGGTCGACCCACTTCGCAAAGTGGCGGCCGTCTTCCAGGTCGCCGCTGTCCACCTGGTTGCCGTTGCTCAGCAGCACCGGGTACTGGGTCTTGTCAGCGCGCAGTGTGACGGTGTAGCTGGCCATCACATCGGGCCGGTCCAGGAAGTAGGTGATGCGGCGGAAGCCCTCGGCCTCGCACTGCGTGAAGAAGGTGCCCTGGCTCACGTACAGGCCCATGAGCTGCGTGTTCTTGGCGGGGCAGCAGGTGGTGAAGATCTCCAGCGCGAAAGGCTCGGAGCCTTCGGGCAGGTTCTCCAGCACCAGTCGGGTGCCTTCCATCTTGAACGATGTGCCCTGGCCGTTGACCAGCACGCGCGCCAGGTTCAGGTCGTCACCGTCGAGCTTGAGCGGCTGCGCGGCCACGTCGGGGTTGCGACGCAGCGTCATGCGGTTGAGCACGCGCGTCTTGGCCGGGTCCAGGTCGAAGGTCAGCTCCACGCTGTCGATCCAGTAGGCGGGGGCGGTGTAGTCCTCGCGGCGGATGGCGATGGCCGGGGCCGCGCCGTCTCCGCTTCCGTCGGCTTTATGCAGTTGCAACATGGATGCTCTCCAGAAAGTCGGTGTTCATGAGTTCGGTGTAGTCGCGCACGGCGACCAGCACATGAGGCCCGGCCAGTTGCTCGGGCGTGTGGGTGCTGCAGATGGCCACGGCGCGCATGCCCGCGCGGCGTGCGGCCTCGATGCCGAAGGGCGCATCTTCAAAAACGATGCAATGCGCCGGGTCAGCCGCGATGCGGCGTGCGGCTTCGAGAAAGATGGCGGGCTGGGGCTTGCCAGGCAGGCCCTCGTCGCCGCGCACGATCGCTTGCGGCGCGGGCTCCAGGCCGAGGTGGCCCAGGGCGAATTCCACGTTGCCAATGTCGCCCGCCGTGCCCACGGCCACCTTGAGGCCACGGGCACGCACCTGCGCCGCGAACTGGCGAAACCCAGCCACTTCGGAGAAGCGTGGGGCGAATAGCTCGCGGTAGATGGTTTCTTTTTCGTGCGTGAGCGCGTCGGCCTCGTCCTGCGACACAGGGCGGCCCAGCAGTTCCACGATGCACTCGGTGCCATTGCGGCCCGTGGTGCGCGCCATGAGGTCGGGCACGTCGATGTCCATGCCCCGGCGGCGAGCAAACTCGACCCATGCCTGGGCGTGCCAGGGCATCGAGTCGATCATGGTGCCGTCCATGTCGAAGATGATGGCGTCGGTGCGCATCCGCATCGCTCAGACGCCTTGCTTCAACGAAGCTTCGATGAAGGCGTCCAGGTCGCCGTCCAGCACCTTTTGCGTGGCCGAGATTTCGACGTTGGTGCGCAGGTCCTTGATGCGGCTGTTGTCCAGCACGTAGCTGCGGATCTGGTGGCCCCAGCCCAC
>JAKOYD010000175.1 GCA_029780695.1 Pseudomonadota bacterium | reverse complement strand
GGTAGATGCCCGCGCCGGCGTGCGTGTCGACCAGCGTCAGCGCGCCGCTTTTCTGCATCAGGTGCCGCAGCGTGGCGACCAGGGTGAGGTGCTTGAGCACGTCGGCGTGGTTGCCGGCGTGGAAGGCATGGCGGTAACTGAACATGGGGCGATGGTAGCTGCCTTGCTTGCCTGATGGTCGAAATCCGCTAAAATAGCCGGCTTTGCAGCGTTTTATCAGCCCCGCGGCAAAAGCAGTACACCCACCTAAGAGGCTCCCGACGCAAGAGGAGCACCGACCGTGGAAAAGGGCTGGCCAAACCCAATTCCTTAGCAGGAAAACTCATGAAAACGTTCAGCGCGAAACCCGCTGACGTGACGCACGAGTGGTTTGTGATTGACGCGACCGACAAGGTCCTCGGACGGGTAGCCAGCGAAGTTGCCCTCCGTCTGCGCGGCAAGCACAAGGCCATTTACACGCCTCACGTCGATACCGGTGACTTCATCGTCATCGTCAACGCTTCCAAGATTCGCGTCACCGGCGCGAAAGAGCTCGACAAGAAGTACTACCGCCACACCGGCTATCCGGGCGGCATCCGCGAAACCAATTTCCGCGACCTGCAGGCCAAGCACCCCGGCCGCGCGCTGGAAAAGGCCGTCAAGGGCATGCTGCCCAAGGGCCCGCTGGGTTACGCCATGATCAAGAAGCTGAAGGTCTACGGCGGCGCCGAGCACCCGCACAGCGCCCAGCAGCCCAAGGCGCTGGAAATCTAAGGAGCCGATGCAATGATTGGTGATTGGAACAATGGCACCGGCCGTCGCAAGTCCAGCGTCGCCCGCGTGTTCCTGAAAAAAGGCAGCGGCAAGATCACGGTCAATGGCAAGCCCATTGAGCAGTTCTTCGGCCGCCAGACCTCGATCATGATCTGCAAGCAGCCGCTGGTGCTGACCGACAACGTCGAAGCCTTCGACGTGCAGGTCAACGTCAATGGCGGCGGCGAATCCGGCCAGGCCGGCGCGGTGCGCCACGGCATCACCCGTGCGCTGATCGACTACGACGCCAACCTCAAGCCCCAACTGTCGGCCGCCGGTTACGTCACGCGCGACGCCCGCGAGGTCGAGCGCAAGAAGGTCGGCCTGCACTCCGCACGCCGCCGCAAGCAGTTCTCGAAGCGCTGATTACCCGCCGCTTCCCACTGCTGGAAACCGTGTCGACCTGGGATGGCGGCACGGTTTTTTCATGGGCGGCATGTTAAAAAGGCCACGCGATCAGGACGCAGGAGAGTCGCCATGTTGGGCATCAGAAAACCCACCCCGGTCAACAGCATCATCGGCCCCGGCATGCAGGTGCAGGGGCCATGCACGTTTCAGGGCAGTTTGCAGATCGACGGCACCGTGGTGGGCGACGTCACGTCCGATGGAGGGACGCCGGGCCTGCTGGTGATCGGCGAAAACGGCGTCGTGCGCGGCGCGATCAGCGCCGAACACGTGGTCATCAGCGGCTCGGTGGTCGGCACGGTGCAGGCGCGTGAATTGCTGGAACTGCAGTCCAAGGCGCGCGTGCAGGGCGACGTGCGCTACAAGTCGCTGGAGATGCAGCAGGGTGCCGTCATTGCTGGCCAGCTGCAGCCGCAGGTGACACCGCCGCCAGCGCCGGCTCAGCCACGAGAGCCCGACGCCCAACCCACCTCTGGCGCCGACCCGCGCCACGAGCCGACCGAGCCCACGCTCGACCTGGATCGCCCGTGAGCGAACGGTCCGTCTCGCGCCAGCAAAAACCCGACTAATTCGATATACTATTGCCGTTGCCCCGCGCGTGCGGGGCCCTGAAGCAGGAGTGCCTTTTCATGAGCGCCGTTGCGCAAGACATCACCACCCCGACCGCGATGCCCGATCCCATCGTGTTCACCGACAGCGCCGCCGCCAAGGTGGCCGACCTGATCGCTGAAGAGGGCAACCCCGACCTGAAGCTGCGCGTGTTCGTGCAGGGTGGGGGCTGCTCGGGCTTTCAGTACGGCTTCACCTTCGACGAAGTTGCCAATGACGACGACACGATCATGAGCAAAAACGGTGTGTCGCTGTTGATCGACCCGATGAGCTTCCAGTACCTGGTGGGTGCCGAAATCGACTACAAGGAAGACCTGCAGGGCGCGCAGTTCGTCATCAAGAACCCCAACGCCAACACCACTTGCGGCTGCGGCTCGTCGTTTTCGGTGGCCGAGGAATAAGCGGCTTCGCCCACCACCCCCGCATGACAAAGGGCGCCGCGAGGCGCCCTTTGTCATGGCTGGCTGCAATGCAGATCAACACGCCGCCAAGCGCTTGTCTGGCAAGCGCAGGCAGCTATTGATTTGATAGTAATGCGGCGTTTATTCGAAGCTGCCGCGCGTGATTTCGCTGGCGGCGGCCAGTTGCATCTTCATGCCGGCCGACAGCTTGGCAAAGGCCGCCTTGCCACCGGGCGACACGGGCACGTATTCGCGCTGCTCGGCCAGCACTTCGGTCGGGTCCTGCGGCGTGTCGTTGATGCGGAATTCGAAATGCAGGTGCGGGCCAGTCGATACGCCGGTGGAGCCGACGGCGCCCACGGTTTCGCCCTGCATCACGTTGTCGCCCACCTTCACGTCAATGCGCGACAGGTGCGCGTACAGCGTCGAATCCTTGCCGTTGCGGTGTTTGATCTGGATGACGTTGCCGTAGCCGTTTTGCACGCCGGCAAAGCTGACCGTGCCGTCGCCAATGGTGCGCACCGGCGTGCCGGTGGGCGCCGCGTAGTCGACGCCGGTGTGTTCGCGGCTATAGCCGTAAACCGGGTGGCTGCGCATGCCGAAACCGCTGGTGATGCGCGTGGCTTCCATCGGCGCCAGCAGGTAGGCCTTGCGCAGGCTCTGGCCGTCGAACGAGTAATACGCGCCCTTGCTGGCGCCGGCTTCCTTGAACCAGATGGCCTGGTGCGTCTTGCCGCGGTTGACGACTTCGGCGCTCAACACCTTGCCGGCACGCAGTGGCTCGCCGTCGGCTTCGAGCGTTTCGTACACCACCGTGAAGCGGTCGCCGCGGCGCAGGCCACGGTGGAAGTCGACGTTGCTCTCGAAGATTTCGGTCAGCTGCTGGGTCACGCTGTCGGGCAGGCGGGCTTCGTCGGTGGCGGCGAACAGCGTGCCGCGAATGGTGCCGCTGGCCAGGCGCTGGTGGGCCACCAGCGGCGCGCTTTCAACCCGCACGCTGAAGCCGCTGCCGGCTTTTTCGACCACCAGGCGCTGGAAGGTGTCGTCGGTTTCCTGCTCGACCCAATGCGTGCGCAGCACCTGCAGTTGCGCGCGGTCGGTGGCTTCGGCGGTCACCGTGCGTCCGGCGGCGGACTTGCCGAACAGGGCCTGGCGCGCGGTTTCGTTCTTGCGCAGGAAGGCGGCGGCAGCAGGGTCGGACAGCCCCAGGCGCTTGAGCAGCGCCTCGGGCGTGTCGGTGGCGCGCACCATGTCGCTGCGATAGAGCGTGAAGGAATGGGCGTCCAGCGCCTCGGCCTGTCGGCCGAGCGCGGTGGACTCAACCGCTTCAGACACCAGGTGCAACGGCGCGGTGGGCGCGGCGGGGGCCAGCGACGCCACGGCGAACGCGCCGCCTGCACCGCCCATCAGCAGCGCGCCGATGGCGGCGGCGATGCGTTTGGGGTGACGGTGTACGAGATCGGCCACGGCCAGGCCAGTCGAAATCAATGCTTGCTTCACGCGACGGATATCCGATATTCGTTGTATTCAGGCAACGCCCACGGCGGCGGGGCGACCTGTCGGAAGCGCTCTTGGGGCAAGAGCTTGGCCTCTAGAATCGGGCCATAACTGATCAAGTATAACGGTGTAGGCGGCCTCCTACAACCCATCCAACAATGTCTGACAACTTGCTTACAAACCCGGTGGTAACCGACCGTGTGCGCGAAGCCATGGCAATTTCGCTACGCGGCTGTGAGGAATTGCTGCCCCGCGAGGACTGGCTGCGCAAGCTGGCCCGGTCTGAAGCGACTGGCCAGCCGCTGCGCATCAAGCTGGGGCTGGACCCGACCGCGCCCGACATCCACATCGGCCACACCGTGGTGCTGAACAAGATGCGCCAGCTGCAGGACTTAGGGCACACGGTCATCTTCCTGATCGGCGACTTCACCACGTTGATCGGCGATCCCTCCGGCCGCAATTCCACCCGGCCCCCGCTGACGGCCGAGCAGATCAAGGTGAACGCCGAAACCTACAAGGCGCAGGCCTTCAAGGTGCTCGACCCCGCCAAAACCGAGCTGCGCTACAACAGCGAATGGAGCGATGCGCTGGGCGCGCGCGGCATGATCCAGCTGGCCGCCAAGTACACCGTGGCGCGCATGATGGAGCGCAACGACTTCCACGAGCGCTTTCACGCCGGCACCTCGATCAGCGTGCACGAGTTTTTGTATCCGCTGATGCAGGGCTATGACTCGGTGGCGCTCAAGTCCGACATTGAACTGGGCGGCACCGACCAGAAGTTCAACCTGCTCATGGGCCGCCACCTGCAGCAGGAATACGGGCAGGAGCCGCAGTGCATCCTGACCATGCCGCTGCTGGAGGGGCTGGACGGCGTCGAGAAGATGTCCAAGTCCAAGAACAACTACATCGGCATCACCGAAGACGCCAACACCATGTTCGCCAAGGTGCTGTCGATTTCGGACGAGTTGATGTGGCGCTGGTACACGCTGTTGTCGTTCAAGAGCATGGCCGACATCGATGCGCTGCGCGCCGAAGTGGCGGCCGGCCGCAACCCGAAAGACGCCAAGGTCATGCTGGCCAAGGAGATCACGGCGCGCTTTCACTCGGCGGCGGCGGCCGATGCGGCAGAAGCAGACTTCATCACCCGCAGCAAGGGCGGTGTGCCCGACGATATCCCCGAAGTGGCGCTGACCGGCGCGCCCCTGGGCATTGGCGCGCTGCTCAAGGCCGCGGGCCTCGCGGCCTCCAGCTCAGAGGGCAACCGCCTGATCGACGGCGGCGGCGTGCGGGTCGATTCCAGCGTGGTCAGCGACAAGGGGCTCAAGCTGCCCGCGGGCACCTACGTCGTGCAGGTGGGCAAGCGCAAGTTTGCCCGGGTGACGCTGGCTTGACGACCCGCGACGCCGCGCCGCTGATCGCCACGCGCGGCTGGGCCGGCGAGCGCGCCGGGCTGCTGTTGTGGGGGCCGCTGGACCTGGATGTGCGGCCCGGCGACGTGGTCCACGTGCAAGGCCCCAACGGCTGCGGCAAAACCACGCTGCTGCGCACCTTGGCTGGGCTGCGCGAACCGGCGGCGGCGACGTCGACGCTGCTGTGCCGTGACCTGTGGTGGATCGGCCATGCCAACCCGCTGGTCGAGGACTTGGACGCTGCGGCCAACTTGCGCCTGCTGCTGGCCGTGGCCGGCGCACCCGTGCCGTCGCCCGCGGCGGCGGCGGGTCATCTGCAGGCGGCCGGCGTGCCGTGCGGGCGCCCGGTGCGGCTGCTGTCGGCCGGGCAGCGCCGCAAGCTCACGCTGGCGCCGCTGGCCCTGGCGCCGCGCCGGCTGTGGCTGCTGGACGAACCCTTCGACGCATTGGACGCTGACGCCTGCGAGGCGCTGGCCGCGCTGGCCGCCCGCCACACCGCGCAAGGCGGCGCCATCGTGCTGACCAGCCATCAGCCACTGCCACGCGCGTTCCCTCCACATCAAACACTGCAGTTGCGCCCGCTTGGCAAGCGCGAGCAGCTATTAAATTCAGAGCAATCGGCATGACCGGGGCGGTGCTGCGCGCCATCTTTCTGCGCGAGTGGGCGCAGGCGCTGCGCCAGCCGGCCGACCTGG
Organism: Pseudomonadota bacterium; assembly: GCA_029780695.1. Taxonomy (GTDB): domain Bacteria; phylum Pseudomonadota; class Gammaproteobacteria; order Burkholderiales; family Burkholderiaceae_C; genus Ottowia. The sequence continues at coordinate 41,305 of JAKOYD010000175.1, read as the reverse complement.
CCTGGCACGCGCTGTTCTTTGTCGTGGTCAGCAGCCTTTTCCCGCTGTCGCTCAAGCCCGACGCCGACACGCTGCGCCTGCTGGCGCCCGGCGTGCTGTGGGTGGGCGCGCTGCTGGCGGTGCTGCTGGCGTCGGCACGCATGTTTCAGGACGACTTGCGCAGCGGCTGGGTCGATCAGTGGATGCTGACCTGCGCGGCCACCGGCCTGCCGCTGGCGCTGCTGGTGGCCACGCGACTGACCGCGCAATGGCTGCTGGCCGCGCTGCCGGTGCTGGCCGTGGCGCCGCTGCTGGCGCTGCAATTTGGCCTGTCCGCGTGGCCACTGGCGGTGCTGATGGCGTCGCTGGCGCTGGGTACGGCGGTGCTGGTGCTCGTCACCGGCGTGGCCGCCGCGTTGGCGGGCGGCCTGCGCGGCGCGGCGCTGCTGGTGATGCTGATCGTGCTGCCGCTGGTGGCGCCGGTCATCATCTTTGGCGCCATGGCGGTGCACCACGCGGTGCGCGGGCAGCCAGCGGGGGCTGAACTGGCATTGCTGGGCGCCATGCTGGCGGTGGCGCTGGTGGCGTGCCCGTTGCTGGCGGCGGTGGGCTTGCGGGCGGCAGTGGAAAGCTGACGGCATGGCCCAACAGGATGAGCAGTTGACCGAAGTTGAATTTCTGGCGCTGGTGCGCGGCAACCCCGTCAACGCCGCCTTGCTTGATCGCCTGCCCGCGCTGCACTTACCCGATGCTTATCTGACGGCCGGTTGCCTGTTTCAGGCCGTCTGGAATGCGCGCAGCGCACGGCCGCCCGCCTGGGGCGTGAACGATTACGACGTGTTTTATTTTGACCCTGCGGATTTGTCGGCCGAGGCGGAATCCCGCGTCGAGTCGCGCGTGCGGTGCGCCGTCGCCGATCTGGGCGTGACCGTGGAAGTGAAGAACCAGGCCCGCGTGCACACCTGGTACCGCGACTGGTTTGGCGCCGATTACTCGGCCTTGCGCTGCGCCCGAGACGGCATCGACCGTTTTTTGGTGGCCGGCACATGCTTGGGCCTGCGGCTGGATGATGGCCAACTGTATGCGACGCACGGCCTGCACGACGTGGCCGCCGGCGTGCTCAGAATCAATCCGATCCACCCGGTGCCCGCGCTGTTTGAGCAAAAAGCGCGCAGTTATCAAGCGCGCTGGCCTTGGCTGCGGGGGGCGGAAGTGCCATAGTCGGCGGCAACCATGCCAGAGTTTTCTACGCCAAACCCGCAATCGCCGCATAAGGAGGCCGCGCAGCAGGCGGCTGATCATCCTTTGCGCCTGACGCTGAGCGCGCGCGATTTCGAAGCCTTCATGCGTGCGCTGAAGGCGCCCTGGCAACCCAACGCCGCGCTGGCAAGTGCATTGGAAAGTGTGGCGTCCGTCCGGCGTCAACTGTGACCGGCCACGCTTGACGCGCGTCAAAAAACCGACCCGGATCAAGGCTGCCGCCGCCGTCTGGCGATAGAGTCGGCGCATGAGCCTGGAGCCGACCCTGTTCCACTTCGCCGCCCCCAAGCGCCTGCACGCGCTGGCCGGGCGCTGGGTGCGGCCGTGCCTGTGGCTGGCACTCGCGATGGGGCTGCCCGGCATGTGGCTGGCGCTGGTCGCCACGCCGGCCGACGCGGTGCAGGGCGAGGGCTACCGCATTCTGTACGTGCACGTGCCCGCGGCCTGGATGTCGATGTGGATCTACGCCGTGATCGCGTTCTGGAGCTTCATCGGCCTGGTCTGGCGCACGCGCGCCTCGCACCTGATGGCGCATGCGCTGGCGCCCACGGGCGCGGTGTTCGCGCTGCTCTCGCTGGTCACCGGCGCGCTGTGGGGCAAGCCTATGTGGGGCACCTGGTGGGTGTGGGACGCGCGGCTGACTACGTCCCTTCTGCTGCTGTTTTTGTACCTCGGCTACCTCGCGCTGCTGCGCGCGCACGAAGGCCGCGCCAGCGCCGACCGGCCGTGCGCGGTGCTGGGGCTGCTGGGCGCGCTGAATTTGCCGGTGATTTATTTCTCCGTCCACTGGTGGAACACGTTGCACCAGGGCGCCAGCATCACCGCGTCGGGCGCGACGATGCCCGGCGCCGCGCTGGCCGGGCTGCTGCTGATGACCGGCGCGGCGTGGGCGTGGACGTTTGCGGTGTCGTTCAAGCGCGTGCAACTGCTCATCGAAGAGCGCGAGGCGCACACGCGCTGGCTGCAAGACTTGCAGGGCGATGCGCAAGACACTTCAATTTTGATAGCTGATCGCGCTCATCCCGCCAGCGCTGGAGGCCTGTAGGACCATGGATTGGCTGACCCCGTGGTGGCCCGATGTCGCCGCATTTCTGCAGATGGGCAAGCACGGCGCGTACGTGTGGCCGGCGTTTGGCGTCTGCGCGCTGGCGCTGGTCTGGGAATGGTGGTCGCTGCGCCGCCGCACCCGCGCACTGCGCACGACGGAGGGCGCGCCGCGATGACCGCCGCCGTCTCGCCCCGCCCCGCCTGGACGCCGCGCCGCAAGCGCTTGCTGCTGCTCGCCAGCGTGCTGTTGGCCGCCGGCATCGCCACCGCGCTGGTGCTGCGCGCCTTCAACGACAACCTGGTGTTCTTCCTCACGCCGACGCAGGTCGCGCAGGGGCAGGCCACGGGCAAGGACGGCGTGCGCATCGGCGGGCTGGTGCAGCAGGGATCGATCCAGCGCGGCACCGGGCAGAACCTGGAAGTGCGCTTCGTCCTTACCGACATGGCGCACACCGTGCCCGTGGTGTACCGCGGCGTGCTGCCCGACCTGTTCGTCGAAGGCAAGGGCGCCGTCGCGCAGGGGCGGCTCGATGCGGGCGGGCAGTTGGTCGCCAGCGAGGTGCTGGCCAAGCACGATGAGAACTACGTGGCGCCGGGGGTGGAACTCCCCAAGACGCGATGAATCATTACAATATTGATAAAAGTAAGGAATCATCATGCAGGAGTCCACCGTTACCTTCAAAGGCCAGACCACCGTGCCGCAGCCCGTGCGCGAGGCATTGCACGTGCAGCCGGGCGAAAAGCTGTGCTGGCACGTGATGCCCGACGGCTCGGTGGTGGTGCGCGCCAAGAACCGCTCCATCCTCGACATGGCTGGCCTGCTGACCGCGCCCAAGGGCAAGAAGGTCAAGGTCGATGACATGAACGCCTGGGCCGCGGGCTGACGCATGGCCGCGCTCGACACCAATGTGCTGGTGCGCTATCTGGTGCGCGACGACGCGCGCCAGTTGCAGGCGGCGGCGCAGTTGATTCGCGGCGCCATCGATCAGGGCGAATCGCTTTTCGTGCCCGTCACGGTGTTGCTGGAACTGGAGTGGGTACTGCGCGCCAGCTACGGGTTTGACAAGAACGACATCGTTGCGGTGTTTGCGGCCCTGCTTTCTGCCATGGAGCTGCGCATCGACGCCGAATCGGCGGTGGCGTCTGCTTTGTCGGCCTATGGCCAAGGGCGTGCCGATTTCGCCGACTGCATGCATGTGGCGTTGGCGCAGCAAGCGGGCCAGGCGCCGTTGTGGACGTTCGACAAGGCGTGCGCGCGAGTCGAAGGCGCGCGCTTGGTGGCGCTCGCGGCGCCAAACTGAAAGCCATGCTCCCCGAACTCGCCCACCTCCTGCTGATCCTCGCCCTGCTGGCCGCCGCTGTGCAGGCGTGGTCCGGGCTGACGCCGCGCGCGCAGCCGCGTCTGGCGCGCGTGGCGCTGGCGTGGCAGGTCGTCGGGATTGCGGGTGCGTTTGCGCTGTTGGGCGCGGCCTTCGTGCAGGACGATTTCTCAGTCACCTACGTGGTGCAGCACGGCCACCGTGACCTGCCGCTGCTGTACAAGCTGTCGGCCATCTGGGGCGGGCATGAGGGGTCGCTGCTGCTGTGGGCGTTGATACTGGCCGCGTGGTCGGTGCTGGCGGCCTGGGGCTTGCGCGATATTGCTGCGAATAAAGGAGCTGCTGAGGCTGATTCAGCAAGCGCCAGCGCCCGTTCTGGCGTGAAGGATGAGTTCGCCGCCCGCGTGCTCGGCTTCCTCGCCCTCGTCTCGCTGGCCATGCTGGCCTTCATCCTGTTCACGTCCAACCCCTTCATCCGCCTGCTGCCGGCGGCCGACGAGGGGCAGAGCCTGAATCCGCTGCTGCAAGACCCCGGCCTGGCGCTGCATCCGCCGCTTTTGTACCTGGGCTACGTGGGCACGGCGGTGCCGTTTGCGATGGTGATGGCGGTGCTGGCGTATGCCGATGCGCCGCGCGAATGGGTCAAGGCCATGCGCCCCTTCGTGCTGCTGGCCTGGGCGGCGCTGTCGCTGGGCATCGCGCTGGGCTCGTGGTGGGCGTATTACGAACTGGGCTGGGGCGGCTGGTGGTTCTGGGACCCGGTCGAAAACGCCTCCTTCATGCCCTGGCTGGTGCTGGCCGCGCTGGCGCACACGCTGGGGGTGCGCGAGGGGCGGCGCGCGCTGCCGCACTGGACGGCGGTGCTGGCGATTGGCGCCTTCATCCTGTCGCTGCTGGGCACCTTCCTGGTGCGGTCGGGCGTGCTGACCTCGGTGCACGCCTTTGCCAGCGATCCGCGGCGCGGCGTGTTCATGCTGGGGCTGATTGCGGCGTTTGTGCTGGGCGCGATGGCGCTGTACGCGCGGCACGCCGACCGGCTGGTGGACGCGCGCGGTCCGCTGCCGACGGCGCTGCCCTCGCGCGAGACGGGCATCCTGCTCAACAACCTGCTGCTCATCGTGGCCTGCGCCACGGTGCTGCTGGGCACGCTGTACCCGCTGGCGATGGATGCGCTGCGCCTGGGCAAGATCAGCGTCGGCCCGCCGTACTTCGAGGCGGTGCTGGCGCCGGTGTTTCTGCTGCTGCTGGCATTGCTGATTCCTGCCGCGTGGCTGCGTTGGGGCGCGGGTGCAGACGCCGCGGCCATGCGCATGTTCAAGGCATTGGGCGTGGGCTTCGCCATGGCGCTGATCGCCGCCTGGGGTTTGCTGCACACGCTGTACGGCAGCGCACGCCCCGCCGTGGTGCTGACGCTGGCGCTGGCCTGCGTGGCGGGCGCGGCGACCAAGCTGTGGGCGTGGCGGCAATGGCGCAAGGGCGGCTTGACCGCGCCGCAGTGGGGCATGGTCATCGCCCACCTCGGCGTGGCCGTGTTTGCCATCGGCGTCGCCATGGTTAGCGGCTACGGCGTCGAGCGCGACGTGCGCCTGGTGCCCGGCAACAGCAAGGTCAGCACTGCCGACGCCGCATCGCAAACGCACCAACTGGCCGACTGCCAGATCACTTTCGACCGCATCGACCCCGCGCGCGGCCCCAACTACATGGCGCTGGCCGGGCATTTCACGCTGACCTGCGCGGGCGGGCCGCCGGTGTTGCTGAAGGCCGAAAAGCGCAACTACGTCGGCAGCAGCATGCCGATGACCGAAAGCGCCATCCGCTGGGGCCTGCTGCGCGATGTGTACGTGGCGCTGGGCGAGCCGCTGGAAGGCACGCCGTTCGGCGCCTGGAGCGTGCGCGTGCAGCACAAGCCCTTCATGCGCTGGGTGTGGATCGGCGTGGTGCTGATGGCGCTGGGCGCGGGCGTGGCGGCGGCGGCGCGGCGCTATCGGCGTTCTGAATCGAAAAGGGCGCCAGCGCTTGCCAGAAGCGCGGATGTAGCTATCGAAAACAGAGTGATCGCGCCCCCTGAAGCCGCCCGCGAAGGGGGGCTGCCGTGAGCGCGTCGAACCCACCGGCCGTGGCGACGGCACCGCGTGCGCGACGCTGGGGGCTGTGGGCCGCGTTCGCGTGCGTCGCCGCGCTGCTGGTGCTGCTGGCCGTCGGCATGACGCGCGATCCGCGCCAGCTTGACAGCGTATTGATCGGCCAGCCCTGGCCCGACCGTGCGCTGCCGCTGCTGGAAGCGCCCGACCACCACATGGGCCCGGCGCAATGGCGCGGCAAGGCGCGGCTGATCAATCTGTGGGCGTCGTGGTGCACCACCTGCCTGCAGGAACACCCCGAGCTGATGAAGCTGGCCGCGCAGCTGAGGGCACAGGGCCACGCCGATCAACTCATCGGACTCAACCACAAGGACAAGCGCGCTGACGCCCTGGGTTGGCTGGCGCGCCACGGCAACCCGTTCGTCGGCTCGATGGTCGACGCCGACGGTCGCATGGGCATCGACCTGGGCGTGTACGGCGCACCGGAAACCTTTGTCATCGACGCGCAAGGCGTGATCCGCTTCAAGCACGTCGGCGCGCTGACCGACGAAGTGATTCGCACCCGCGTGCTGCCGCTGCTGGAGGCGGGGCGATGAGGAATTTCAAGCGTTTTAACCCGCTGGCGCTTGTCCTGAAATCGTTGGCAGCTAGTTTATTGATAGCATTCTCCGCCTGGTCCGCTACCGACCCACTGGCCGACCGCATGCACCGCCTGACGCAGGACCTGCGCTGCCTGGTGTGCCAGAACGAATCGCTGGCCGATTCGCACGCGCCGCTGGCGATGGATTTGAAGCGCGACATCCGCGCCCGCATGGCGCAGGGCGACAGCGACGAGCAGATCCGCGACTTTCTGCGCCAGCGCTACGGTGACTTCGTCAACTACAACCCGCCGCTGAAGGCGACCACGCTGCTGTTGTGGGCGGGGCCGCTGCTGCTGCTGGCCGGTGGCGCGCTGCTGGTGTGGCGCACCGTGCGCGGGCGCGCGGCGCGAGAGGCGGCCGCCGATGGGTCGCCCGAGCGCGGCGTCGGCAGCGAGGGCGGCGCACCATGAATTTGATGGCGATGGTGCTGGGCACCGACTGGCTGTGGCCCTTTGTGCTGGCGGCGATGGCGCTGGTGGCGCTGTTCACCGCCAGCCTGGCGTGGTCGGCCGGCGCCGACGGCGCCGCGCCCGGCGCGCGGCGCCGTGTGTGGCTGCTCACCCTGGCGCTGCCGCTGGCGGCGGTGGCGCTGTATGCCGCGCTGGGCAATCCACGCGGGCTGAATCCGCGCGACCGCCACCCCGTGCCCGACGAATCCGCCGAAACCATGGTCGGCAAGCTGGCCGAACGCCTGAAGGCCCAGCCCGACAACCCGCAAGGCTGGCTGATGCTGGCGCGCAGCTACAAGGTGCTGCAGCGCTACGCCGAATCGGCCGAGGCGTGGGAGCACGCCAAGCCGCTGGCCTGGGACGACGTGGAAGCCATGAGCGAATGGACCGAGGCGCGCATCCTCAGTCAAGGCCAGCGCTTCGACCGTCGCAGCCAGGAACTGCTGGCGCGCGCCATGAGCCTGGATGCCGAATCGCCCGGCGTGCTGATGCTGCGCGCCTTGGCCGCGCTGGATCGCGGCGACGCCGGGGCCGCGCAAAAAGTGATGGCGCAGCTGCGCGAGCTGTACCCCGAAGGCAGCGCCGACCGCCAGGCGCTGGACGCCGCACTGGCGCAACTGGCGCAGGGGCGCGATCCGCGCGCATTGAAGTCAAATCAGGCCCCAGCGCAAGCAGATCAAGCGCAAGAAGCTATCAAATGAAGAGCAATGCGGACGCCCGAAACAACCACGCCGCCCAAAGGCGGCGCGGGCGCGGCGACGGCGGGCGCTCAGCGCACCGGGTCGCAGCCCTTGCGCAGGATGTTGTCGACAGCCATGTTCTGGCCGCTGACCACCTGCGTTTCGGCGCGCGTCAGCATGCCGCCCTTGGCCTGCAGGCGGCGCGCGGGCGGCAGGTTCTCGATGCTCCACTTCAGGCCGCCGCCCTCAAACACCGTCATGTCGGCGTTGCTGCCTTCGCCATACGTCAGCGTGGTGGAGCGGCCGTCGGCCAGCACTTGCGCGCGCGCGGTGGCTTCGCCGTAGTGGTAACGCGCCTTCAGCGGCTTGCCACCGTCGCAGCGGTAGGCGATCCAGTTGGCCTTTTCCAGTTCGGGCGTGGTCTCGACGCCCGCGCCGGCGGCCAGGCCTGCGCCGGAGGTCGTGATGGCGATGTGCAGCGCATACGGCCGCGCCGCCTCGCCCTTGCGCGCGCCGTTGCGCGTCTGCAGCACGCGGATTTCATAGCGGCCGCTGTAGGGCAGCGTCTGCCCGCTCAGGCCCAGCGGGTCGTCCACCGGGTTCACCGCCACGCCGCCACGGCCGATGTAGTAGACGACGGCTTCGACGTGGGGGCTGGGGCTGTCCAGCGTGGCGTTCAGCACCTGGCCCTTGCGCGCGCTGAAGCGGTAATGGTGCACGGCCAGGCCGCGCAGCGTGCCGCGGTAGGTCGCCTCGGTCGCGCCGCGCTGGAACTGGACCTGCGTGGTGCGGCTGGGTGCTTCGCGCTGCGCCCAGGCGGGCGCGCAGGCGCCGCTCAGGTACGCCAGCGCGGCGGCGAGCGCCAGATGACGGACGGGGCGAAAGGTCGAAGCAGCCATGAAAAGCACACGGGAAGTTGAACATGTCGCTCATCATGCCCGGGTTTTGTGGCGGATTTGTCGGCCGACCGCTCATCCAACCCGTGGGTCGGTCGGCAGTTGTCACCCAGTGTCAACGCCGGTGGGCGCGGGTGGCGTGCGCGGGACCAGCGCATGATTGACCCGCGCCGCCGCCTGTTTTTGCGCGGCCGCCTGGCCGAATCCGCCGCGCCCCAAGCGCCCGCCGTGCAACGTCCGCCCTGGGCGGTGGGCGAAGCGCGTTTCACCGCGCTGTGCGTGCGCTGCCACGCCTGCGTCGACGATTGCCCGCGCAGCGTGCTGAAGGTGGGCGACGGCGGCTTTCCCGAAGTGAATTTCGCCGCGCAAGGCTGCGATTTTTGCGGCGCCTGCGAAGCGGCGTGTGAGCCGCAGGCGCTCGACCGCGCCGCCGCCGAAGCGGCGCACGGCAGCGATTCACCCCACGCCGCCTGGCCCGGCTGGCGGGCGCGTATCGCGCCGCAGTGCTTGGCGCAAAAAAAGGTGGAATGCCGCATCTGTGCCGACGCTTGCGCGCCGCGCGCCATCCGTTTCGCACCCGCGCTCGGCGGCATCAGCCAGATGCGGCTGGAGCTGGCGGCCTGCACGGCGTGCGGCGAATGCGTGTCGGTGTGCCCGGTGGGGGCGGTGAGTGTTCAGAAAGAAGCCGTCTGATTGGCCTCATTTCTCAGGTAGAGCGCAGTATTTTTCCGCTTCAGGCGCAGAGAGCGCCGGGGCGGTGACGACGATCATCGTATGGCGGCTCGGGCGGGCTGCGCTGTGGCGCTTGTGTGACTGGCAAGAGTCTTGCACGGCCACGCGCGCAGCCGGTGCCGCCTGGCGCGACGTCTGAGCGCGCAAGCTCACGCCACCGCTTCCTCCGGCGCCGGGAAGCCGTTGCGCCCCGGAAATTCGGGTGCGAGTTGGCGCGCGTTGGGCATCTTCAGCCACAGGCGCAGCATGCGGCGGCGCAGGTGCTGCTCCGGGTGATCCTCGAAGTCGGTGCGCGAGTGCAGCACGGCGTAGTTGTTGGCGAACTGCAGATCGCCCGGCTCCAACATCATGTCGAGGCGGATGTCGGGCGACTGCATCACGGCGTCGAACACGTCGAGCGCCTCGATCTCCACCGGCGACAGCGGGAGCTGGCGGATTTCATGGCCCAGCTCGATGTACTGACGCAGATAGCGGCAGCTGAGCTTGCCCTGGTGGTAGCTGAACAGCGGCGACAGGCTGGGCAGGTCCTCGCACAGGTGGGCGTAATACCAAGGGCGGTAGTACAGGCCCAGCAGTTCGGGGCGCGTGGCCAGGATGGTGTTGTAGATGGTGGCCACGCTGACCAGACTGGACAGGCCGCCGCGACGCGCCTTGCGCAGGCACAGCAGGCCGACCACGTCCGACGGGTCGGAGTGGTAGGGCAGGTACAGGTTGGTCTGGTAGACGCGCGTGTTCTTGTCGTTGATGTCGCCCACGGCCATCACTTCGCCCAGCAGGTCGCCACGCGGGTTCTGGCGCACCGGGATGCCCATGTGCAGGCCCAGGCCGTAATAGATGGTGTTGATCTCGTCGTCGGAATAGCGCTCGACCGGCAGGCCGCGCATCAGCCAGAAGCCGCGGCCGTTTTCCAGCTCCTCGCTGACCCGCGCCAGCAGCGGCGCCAGCGCGGCGAGCGGAAAATCGTCGCGGCCGAAGTGCGGATAAGCCTTGCCCCTGCTCTTCAGATGCGCCAGCGCCTGATCGATGACGGCGATCTCCGGCGCGGCCAGCTGCGTGGTCCAGGCGCGGGTGTCGGTCAGATCGGGGCCCTTCCAGGCGGCGGGGCCCACCAGGGGTTGCGTCAGGATCACACTCATCTCGGTTCCTTTCTGGGGGGGGCGGCAGGCGGCGTCTGCAGGATATTGTGCTGCCGCCGCCAATCGCCGCGTGCAAAAGAATCTTAAGCTGCGGCCTTCCACTGCTGACACCGGAACACAGCCATGAACCTGATCCAGAGCGAAGCCGCGCTGCAGGCGCTTTACCAGCCGGCGCCCACACTGGCCTCCACGGCGAAGGAACTGGATCGGCTGATCCCCGAATACCGGCGCTATATCGAGCTGTCGCCCTTCGTCGCGCTGGCCACCGTGGGACCGGACGGCATGGACTGCAGCCCGCGCGGTGACGCGCGCGGCTTCGTGCGCGTGCAGGACGAGCGCACGCTGCTGCTGCCGGATCGACGCGGCAACCATCGGCTGGACACGCTGCGCAACATCGTGCACGACCCGCGCGTGGCGCTGCTGTTTCTCATCCCCGGAAGCGGCACGACCTTCCGTGTGAACGGCCGCGCGGCAATCACCGATGATGCGGCGCTGCGCGAATCCTTCGCCGTCGACGGCAAGCCGCCGCGCACGGTGCTGGTGGTGACGGTGGGGCGCTGCTACTTCCAGTGTGCGCGGGCCATCATGCGCTCACATTTGTGGGATGCCGGTCACCACGTCGATCCCGCCGACGTGCCGACGCCGGGGCAGGTGTTGCAGCGCACATCGCAGGGCGAAATCGACGCCAAGACCTATGACGATGAATGGCCGGGGCGGGCGGCGAAGTCGCTCTGGTAAGCGCATGAAAAGGGCCGTCACGCGGACGGCCCGAGCGGAGCAACGGCGGCGGCCGATCAGTTCGCCGGCACCGGCTCCATGACTTCCGGCTTGCCCAGGTCGGCCGGGTTGGGCTTGGGCGCGCCAATGTGCTGCTCGATCGGCGGCAGCGTATGGGCGATGCCCTTGTGGCAGTCGATGCAGGTCTGGCCGGCGGCAAACGCGGCCTGGTGCGTGGCGGCGCCGCGGCGGTTCTGCTCGGTGTAGTCCATGAAGTCGAAGTGGTGGCAGTTGCGGCACTCGCGGCTGTCGGTGCGCTTCATGCGCGCCCATTCGTTGGCGGCCAGTTGGGCGCGCTTGGCGTTGTATTTTTCGGGCGTGTCGATGCTGCCCAGCAAGTGGTGCCACACCTCGTTGCTGGCCTGGATCTTGCGGATCATCTTGTGCGTCCACTCTTTCGGCACGTGGCAGTCGGGGCAGGTGGCGCGCACGCCGGTGCGGTTCTGGTAGTGGATGGTGTTGCGGTATTCGGTGAACACGTTGTCGCGCATCTCATGGCAGGAGATGCAGAACTCCTCGCGGTTGGTCCATTCCAGCGCGGTGTTGAACGCGCCCCAGAACAAGATGCCGGCGATGAAGGCCGACGACAGGATGGCGAAGCGGCGCGTGCGCACCATGGCCAGCAGGCGGCCCAGCAGGCCAGGGCGGGGCGTGGTTTCAACGGGTGCGGGCGAAGGGTTCTGGTCGTCCATGGCGGCTTTCCTGACGGCGAATGACTCTGTTTTATGTAGCTGATGGCGCTTGTCTGGCGTGCGCTGCCGCCTGTTTTGTTTTACGGCTTAGCGCAGGCCACGGGCGCGCGTGAAGGTGTTGTCCACCAGCGGGCGGGCGTCGGTCTGCGGCACGTGGCAGGCGGTGCAGAAGTACCGGCGCGGGCTGATGTTGTCCAGCTCTTGCCCTTCGCGCGTGCGGAAGTGCGTCACGCTCACGCGCGTGGCGCCGGCGGCCTTGGCCTTATTGAAGGCGTGGCAATCCATGCACTTGTTGAAGTTCTTGGTGATCTGGTAGCCGTTGATCGTGTGCGGGATCAGCGGCGGCTGCTGCACGAAGTCGCGGTCGATCGGGCGCGTGTCGCGCTCTTGCCGCGCGGGGGCAATGGCGATGCTGTCTTGAAGCGGAACGCCGCCGCGCAGACTGTCGAGCTTGACCGGGCCGCTGGGTGCGGCGTTGGCGGCGGCCGAGGGTGCGGTCTGGGCGTGCGCGGCGCCAGCAGCCAGCGCGGCCGCAACAAGGCCGCCCAGGCAGCAGGACAAAAGGCCGCGGAGCAGGCCATGCGAGCGAACGCCGTGGAGCGGGCTTGGCCCGGCCACTGGCGTTGTCCCCCTGGAGGGGGAAGGCGCGAAGCGACTCAGGGGGTGCGTCATTTAATTTCTCCGGGTATCGAATCGGTGGGTAAAAACAAACACGTCCTTGCTGCACACGTCGATGCAGCGGCCGCAATTGGTGCAGTCGGCGGTGGCAATCACGGGCAGCGCGCCGGCCTTGCCCTTGAGCGGGATCGGGATGATGTGCGGCTCGGGGCAGACGGCGTAGCAGTCGGCGCAGTCGTTGCACTGGCTGGAATGCTGGGCGCTGACACGCAGCAGGCTCTTGCTGCCGATCAGGTGGTAGGCCGCGCCCATGGGGCACACATGACCGCACCAGCCGCGCGGGGCGATGAGCAGATCGAACAGGAATACGGCCGCCACGCCGCCCCAAGCCACCACGCCGCCGAAGATGAGGGCGCGGTGCATCAAGCTGACGGGGTTCACGGCTTCCCACACGACCATGCCGGTGGCGGCGCTCATCAGCAGCACGGCGCCCAGAATCCAGAAGCGCAACTCGCGCTTTGGGGCGCGGCCGGTGGTGATGTTGAAGCGGCGACGCAGCCACGAAGCGCCGTCGGTCACCATGTTGACCGGGCAGACCCAGCTACAGAACACGCGGCCGCCGATGAGGGCGTAGAACGCGATGACTATTGATCCGCCAAGCAGCGCGGCGGTTTCAGGCCAGTGGCGCGCGGCGATCACCTGTGCCAGCAAGAACGGATCGGTCAGCGGCAGTGTGTTCAGCGTCAGGCTGGATGAGAGATTTCCCTTGACGACCCACACGCCCGCCAGCGGCCCCAGCAGGAACAGCGCCAGGATCGACAGTTGCGACGCGCGGCGCAGCACGAGCCACTGATGCGCCTTCCACCAACCTTTTTCGCGGATGGCCTCGGCGCTGGGACTGGTTACTTTACTTTTTATAGCTGGCGAGGCAGATTTGCCGCCGACCTGGGCCTGCTTTGCTCCCTCTCCCGCCTGCGGGAGAGGGTTGGGGTGAGGGTGAGCGGCATCGCTCAGCGCGAGGCTGTTTGACGGCCGCTGCGCGGCCGCCCCCCTCACCCTGCCCTCTCCCCCCTGCGGGTGGAGAGGGGACAGAGAGGCGAGCGTCGATGTTGGAGCTTGACTCATGGCGCAGCCCCTGGTTTGCTGCCCAGAATCGGCGCCGGGTTGTACGGCGCGGCGCCGGAGCGCAGCGGGTTCAGGTCGCCCTCATGCGGCACGTCGGGCAGGCGCTGCGTGGGCTGGCCGAACTTCGGCAGGCCGGGCGTGGCTTCCACCTTCTCGCCCGCGCGCGTCTCGCCCACGTGGCCCACGTCGCTGCGCTGCACCACGTTCTTGCGGTAGTGGTGGCCCAGCTCGCCGCGCGCGATTTTTGTGGGCACGACCTTGATGGCCGCTTCTTCCAGCACGCAGCTTTTCTCGCACTTGCCGCAGCCGGTGCAATGCTCGGCGTGCACCGTGGGCAGCAGCATGGCGTGGCGGTCACTGCGCGGGTTGCTCATCTTCTCCAGCGTGATCGCCTTGTCGATCACGGGGCAGACGCGGTAGCACACATCGCAGCGCAGCCCGAGGAAGTTGAGGCAGTTTTCCTGGTCGATCAGCACGGCCGTGCCCATCTTCGCCTTGCTGATGTCGGTCAGCGCATGGTCCAGCGCGCCAGTCGGGCAGGCCTTGACGCACGGGATGTGGTCGCACATCTCGCACGGGATCTGACGCGCTTCGAAATACGGTGTGCCAATCGCCACATCCGCCGCCAGGCCGCTGCCCCAGGTGCTCAACTTCAGATTCTGCGGCGGGCAGTCGCGCACGCACAGACCGCAGCGCACGCAGGCGGCAAGGAATTCGCGCTCAGGCAAAGCGCCGGGCGGCCGAATGGCCTGCGCCGGCCGCGCCAATGCAGGTTTTGAAAGCACCGCCGCCCCGCCCGCCACAAGCGCAGCCGTGCCGGCGCTGGCGGCGCTTTGCAGCAGGTTGCGGCGGTTGATTTGCATGGGCTTGGATCAGAAGAAATACCGGACGCGAAGGGCGCGAAGGATTCGCGAAGGACGCAAAAGGAAAACCAAATTTTTTGAATTCTTTAGCGTCCTTCGCGTAACGTAACTTTTGCGTCCTTCGCGTCCGGCTGTTTAGCAGTGCATCAAGCCTTGACCACCCTTGCCGCGCACTTCTTGAAATCGGTCTCTTTCGAGATCGGGCACGTCGCATCCAGCGTCAGCTTGTTGATCAGCCGGCTCTCGTCAAAGAAAGGCACGAAGATCAGCCCGCGCGGCACCTTGTTGCGGCCGCGGGTTTCGACGGCGGCCAGGATTTCGCCGCGCCGCGACTGGATCCTGACCTGCATGCCGCGCTGCAGCTTGCGCGCCGACGCGTCGTCGGGGTGCATGAAGCACACCGCTTCGGGCACGGCGCGGTGCAGTTCGGCCACGCGGCGCGTCATGCTGCCGGTGTGCCAGTGCTCCAGCACGCGGCCGGTGCACAGCCACAGGTCGAACTCCTTGTCCGGCGCCTCGGCGGCGGGCTGGTAGGGCAGGGCGAAGATCACCGCCTTGCCGTCCTTGTGGCCGTAGAACTTGATGTCCTCGCCCTTCTTCACATACGGGTCGTAGCCCTCGCGGAAGCGCCACAGCGTTTCCTTGCCGTCGACCACCGGCCAGCGCAGGCCGCGCGCCTCGTGGTACGTGTCGAAGCTCGCCAAATCGTGGCCGTGGCCGCGGCCGAATTCGGCGTATTCCTCGAACAGACCCTTCTGCAGGTAGTAGCCCAGTTCCTTCGACTCGTCGTTCAGGTAGTTGGGCACGTACTTGCCGTTCACCTTGCCCACGTCGGCCACCGGGAACTTGTTGACCTTGCCGTTCTTGTACAGCACGTCGAACAGCGTCTTGCCTTTGTATTCAGGCTTCTTGGCCAGCAGCTCGGCGGGCCACACCTCTTCCATCTTGAAGCGCTTGGAAAATTCGATGTACTGCCACAGATCCGACTTGGCCTGGCCCGGCGCGGCCACTTGCTGGCGCCAGAACTGGGTGCGGCGCTCGGCGTTGCCGTAGGCGCCTTCCTTCTCGACCCACATGGCCGTGGGCAGCACCAGGTCGGCGGCCATCGCGCTCACCGTGGGGTACGGATCGCTCACCACGACGAAGGTCTTGGGGTTGCGCCAGCCGGGGTAGATCTCGTCGTTGATGTTGGGGCCGGCCTGCATGTTGTTGGTGGTGCTGGTCCAGTAGCACAGCAGCTTGCCGTCTTTCAGCGCGCGGCTTTGCGCCACGGCGTGCAGGCCGATCTTGTCGGGCAGCGTGCCGTCGGGCAGTTGCCACAGCTCCTCGGTGTGCTTGCGGTGCTCGGGGTTGGTCACCACCATGTCGGCCGGCAGGCGGTGGGCAAAGGTGCCCACCTCGCGCGCGGTGCCGCAGGCGCTCGGCTGGCCCGTCAGGCTGAAGGGGCCGTTGCCGGGCTGGCTGATCTTGCCCATCAACAGATGGATGTTGTAGATCATGTTGTTGGCCCAGGTGCCGCGCGTGTGCTGGTTGAATCCCATGGTCCAGAAGCTGACGACCTTGACCTTCGGGTCGGCATACAGCTTGGCCAGGTCTTCCAGCTGCTTGGCGGGCACGCCCGAGAGCTTGCTCACCTTGTCCAGCGTGTATTCGCTGACGAACTTGGCGTACTCGTCAAACGTGATCGGCTTGGCGTCGTTCGGGTTCGTCTTGGGCTTGCCGTCGGCGCCGGGGTAGCCGTTGGCCTTGGCGTCTTTTTCCAGCGCGTGGCCCGGGCGCAGGCCGTAGCCAATGTCGGTTTCGCCGGCCTTGAAGTTGACGTGCTTCTTGACGAAATCGGCGTTGTATTTCTTGTTGCTGATGATGTAGTGGGCGATGTAGTTCATGATCGCCAGGTCGGTCTGCGGCGTGAACACCATCGGCATGTCGGCCAGGTCAAAGCTGCGGTGCTCGAAAGTCGATAGCACGGCCACCTTGCAGTTGGGCTGCGACAGGCGGCGGTCGGTGATGCGGCTCCACAGAATCGGGTGCATCTCGGCCATGTTGCTGCCCCACAGCACAAAGGCGTCGGCCTGCTCGATGTCGTCGTAGCAGCCCATCGGCTCGTCGATGCCGAAGGTGCGCATGAAGCCTGTGACCGCGCTGGCCATGCAGTGGCGCGCGTTGGGGTCGATGTTGTTGCTGCGAAAGCCTGCCTTCCACAGCTTGGATGCCGCATAGCCTTCCCAGATCGTCCACTGGCCCGAGCCGAACATGCCCACGCCGGCGGGGCCGGCGGTTTTCAGCGCTTCTTTCCACTTCAGCGCCATGATGTCGAAGGCCTCGTTCCAGCTGATGGGCGTGAACTCGCCGTTCTTGTCGTACACGCCGTTTTTCTTGCGCAGCAGGGGCGTGGTCAGGCGGTCCTTGCCGTACATGATCTTGGACAGGAAGTAGCCCTTGATGCAGTTCAGGCCGCGGTTGACCGGCGCTTCCGGGTCGCCCTGCGTGGCGACCACTTTGCCTTCTTGCACGCCAACCATCACGGAGCAGCCGGTGCCGCAGAAGCGGCAGGGCGCCTTGTCCCAACGAACACCCGTGGCCGGCGCGGCGGGCGCGGCTTTTTGCGCCTCGGCCACGATGGGGATGCCGGCGGCGGCGGCGGCGGCCGTCATGGCCTGCGATTTGAGGAAGACGCGGCGGTCGGATTTCATGTCAGGCTTCTCCTGCGCCAGCGGGGGCGCTTGTGGATTCACGGGAAGTGGAAACGGCGGGCTCGGCCTGGCGGCGGGCAAAGTCGCCCACGCTGGATCGCCAGGCGCGGAAGTCGAATTCGGCGGGTTGCTCGCCCGCGTCGGGGTCGCTCTGCTCGAACACGAGCGACAGGTTATGCACCTCGGGCCACTGCGCGATGTCGGCCATGATGGCGGCGGCGGGCGTGTCGGCCGTGCTTTCGATGACGGCGATCAGCCGGCCATCGCCCGGGTCGGGACCCAAGTCCACGCCCGGCGTGGCCGCCAGACGCCCGGTGATCGCCAGACGATCCTGCGGCCTGACTCGCACCACGACCCCTAAAACACTCATGCCCTAAAACCTTTCGATCTTTGAGGATAACCAGCGTTGCGCGCGGCGATCTTGACTCAAGCTAATTTTGAGCGTTGAGGTGGCGACTTCGCCACGCAATACCGCACTGGAATGGTCGGGAAATTGCTTCGCTATTGATAGCTGCTTGTGGCTTGGGGCATGGGCAAACTGCCGATAGTGTTTGAAATCATGCTGTCCCCGGTATGGTTTGGACGTGGCGCCCATGCCGCGCCCTGCAAGAAGCGGGCAGCGCCGTCGCCACCCCGCGCCCGGTGCCCGCGTGCCGCCCCGGCACAATCGGCCGATGGCAAACCCCAACCCCGACCTGACCCCTCCCCCAGGCGCCGAGCTGCACCGCTGGATGACCCCGCGCCGGCTCATGCTGGTTTCGGTGGTGGTGGCCGTGCTGACCATCGGGCTGAAGACGCTGGCCTGGTGGATCACCGGCTCGGTCGGCCTGCTGTCGGACGCGATGGAGTCCTTCGTCAACCTGGCGGCGGCCATGTTCGGGCTGTGGATGGTGACCGTGGCCGAGCGCCCGGCGGACGAGGACCACCCGTTCGGTCACCACAAGGCCGAATATTTCTCGTCTGGCTTCGAGGGCATCCTGATCATCGGCGCGGCCAGCGCCATCATATGGGCGGCGCTGCCGCGCTTTTGGGCGCCGCAGCCGCTGGAGCAGGTCGGCTGGGGCTTGGCGCTGTCGGTGGCCAGCTCGGTGCTCAACGGCGTGCTGGCGTGGGTCATGCTGCGCGCATCGCGCGTACACCACTCCATTGCGCTGGAGGCCGACGCCAAACACCTGCTGACGGACGTGTGGACGTCGGCGGGCGTGGTGGGCGGGTTGCTGCTGGTGGGCGTCACTGGCTGGTTGTGGCTGGACCCGCTGGTCGCCATCGGCGTGGCGCTGAACATCGTGCGCGAGGGCGGGCGGCTGATCCGCCGATCGGCCCATGGCCTGATGGACGGCGCGGTCGAGCCCGAGGTGCAGTCCGAAATCGACGCCGTGCTGGCCCGGTTTGCCCGCAGCGAAGGCGGGCGCGACATCGTGCTGTTCGACCACGTGATGACGCGCAAGGCCGGCGCGCGCCGCTTCGTCAACCTGCACATGCACGTGCCGGCGCGCTGGACGCTGCGCCAGGCCGACGACCTGCGGCATCAGGTCGAGGCCGCGCTGGCGCTGGGCGTGCCGGGGCTGCACGCCAGCATCCAGCTGCTGCCCGACGACGTGGAGCCGATCACCGCCGACCTGGACGAGCCGCCGCCTCCGCCCGTGACCGAGGTGCCCGCATGACCGTCACCACCAGCGGCGGGAGCGCGCCATGCAGGCCCTGATTCAACGCGTGGCCGAAGCCAGCGTGCGCGTGCAGGGCCGCGCCATCGGCGCCATCGGCCCTGGCCTGCTGGTGCTGCTGTGCGCCGAGCGCGGCGACGGCGAGGCGCAGGCCGACCAGCTGCTGGCCAAGTTGCTGAAGCTGCGCATCTTCAGCGACGCGGCCGGCAAGATGAACCTGAGCCTGCAGGACACGGGCGGCGGCCTGCTGGTGGTCAGCCAGTTCACGCTGGCCGCCGACACGTCCGGCGGCAACCGCCCCAGCTTCACCCGCGCCGCGCCGCCCGACGAAGGGCGCCGGCTGTACGAATACTTTGTCGCCCGCGCCCGCGCCGTACACCCCGAGGTGGCCACCGGCGAGTTCGCCGCCGACATGCAAGTGCACCTGGTCAACGATGGGCCGGTGACGATTCCGTTGCGCATCGCGCCGCCGGGCTGACGGCGCGCGCAGCCGTCTGCGCGATTGCTTCAAAATAGATAGCTGACTGCGCAGTCTGCTCAAGCGCTGGAAGCTGGTTTTCATAGGATCAACGCAGGGTGCCCGCTTGACCTGAAATACCGAAAACCGGACGCCGAAAAAGCAAAGAAATTCTTGGCTGTTTCTTTCGCGTCCTTCGCGATTCCTTGGCGTCCTTCGCGTCCGGCTGTTCGGGGGGCGTCCCTGAAGCGGCGGCGTCACACGTAAGGATCGGGCTCACCCAGCGCGGCGAGGATGCGGCGCTCCTCGGCTTCCATGGCCTCGGCGTCGACGTCGCTGGTCTCGTGGTCCCAGCCCTGCGCGTGCAGCGCGCCGTGCACCAGCAGGTGCGCATAGTGCGCGGCCAGCGGCTTGCCCAGTTCGGCGGCTTCGCGCTCGATGACCGGTGCGCACAGCACCAGGTCGGTCGCCACCACCGGGGCGCCGCTGTAGTCGAAGGTGAGCACGTTGGTGGCGTAATCCTTGCCGCGGAATTCGCGGTTCAGGCGCTGGCCCTCGTCGGCGCCGACGATGCGCACCGTGATTTCGGCCGCCTGCACGTCGCCGCCCAACGCCGCGCGCAGCCAGCGCGCCACGCGGTGGCGCGGCAGCGCGGCGCGGTGGGCGGCCAGGCCGTCGTCGCGGGCGAACTGCAGGTTGAGCGTGAGCGGGGGCGTGGGCATGGCAAAGGGTGGCGAGCGCTTCGATTATGGGCACAATGGCCGTCCGTCATCCATCATGCGAAGCGTTACGCGTCCCGGCCCGCTCATCGCCACGATCGTCTTCGTGGTGCTGGGCCTGACCGCGCTGGCGCTGTCCATCTACGCGCTGCCCACGCGCCTGACGGTGGCCGTGGGCCCGGACGAGCGTGACCACGCCCGCGTCATGACCGCCTTCGCGCGCAAGTTGCAGACCGACCGCGCGCCGGTGCGCTTGACGCTGGTGCGCAAGGAAAACTACGCCAGCCTGGCGGCGGCGCTCGACAGCGGCGAGGTCGACCTGGCCGTGGTGCGCAGCGACGTGATGCCGCGCCGCGGCCTGACGGTGGCGGTGCTGAGTGAAATGCCGATGATGTTCGTCGTGACCGGCGCGGCGCGCGTGCGTTCGCTGGCCGACCTCAAGGGCCGTCGCGTGGGCGTGCTGCGCGGCACCGCCGAAAACATGGCGCTGCTGGACACCGTGCTGCGCCATGCGGGCGTCGATCCGCGCAGCGTTACCCGCGTGGCGCTGACGCCGGAAGACGTGGCCAGCGCCATCGACCAGCAGCGCGTGGACGTGGTGATGCCCGTGGGCCCGCTGCAGGGCAACGGCGGCGCGCGCGTGCAGGCGCTGCTGCAGCGCGGGCAGCGGCCGCCGCGCGTCTTCGGTGTGGAGGAGGCGGAGGCCATGGCCGTGGCCGAACCCATGCTGGAGGCCGTCGAGCTGCCGCGCGGCGCGCTGGTCGGCACGCCGCCGCTGCCCGCCGAGCCGCTGCCGACGCTGGCCGTGACGCAGCGCCTGGTGGCGCGCACGGCGCTGGCGCACAGCGTGGTGTTCGACCTGACGCGCCTGCTGTTCACCAGCCGCGTGGCGCTGGCCGCCGAAACGCCGATGGCCAAGCAGGTTCACGCGCCCGAGACCGACACCGGCGAGGCGCTGTCGGCCGCCCTGCCGCTGCACCCCGGCGCGGCGGCGTACCTGGCGGGCGATCAGAACCGTTTCTTTGACCGTTATGGCGACCTGTTCTACGTCGGCTCGATGCTGCTGACGGGCCTTGTGTCGGGCATCGGCGCGCTGATCAGCTTCATGCTGGGCCGCCGGCGGCAGAACGCGGCGAAGTTCACGCGCCAACTGCTGGACTTGCTGGCGCGCGCGCGCCAGGCGCCCGACGAAGCCGCGCTGCGCAGTGTCGAGCAGCAGGCCGACGATCTGCTGGCGCTGGCCTTCGGGCGCTTGTCCAGCGGCGATATCGGCAACGAGCAGTTCGACACCTTTGCCACCGTCAACGACAGCGTGCAGCAAGCCATCGCGCGCCGCGCCGCCCAGCTGCGCGCGGCCGCGCCAGCCTGAAAAATCTGAAGCAATGGGTGCCTGACGCTGGCGGAGCCTGCGCAGGCAGCTATTGATAGTGTAGCGTCAGCGGGCTTCGCGCGCGCCTGCGCGGGCCGGTCGGCCAGCGGCGTCGTAGGCGTCGACGATGCGCGCCACCAGCGGGTGGCGCACCACGTCGGCCGACGTAAAGCGGGTAAAAGCCAGCCCCTTCACGCGGCGCAGCACGCGCTCGGCGTCGATCAGGCCGCTGGTCGCGCCCTTGGGCAGGTCGATCTGGCTGACGTCGCCCGTCACCACGCACTTGCTGCCGAAGCCGATGCGGGTGAGGAACATCTTCATCTGCTCGGGCGTGGTGTTCTGCGCCTCGTCGAGGATGACAAAGGCGTGGTTCAGCGTGCGCCCGCGCATGAAGGCCAGCGGGGCGATTTCGAGCTGATTGCGCTCGAACGCCTTCTGCACGCGGTCAAAGCCCATCAGGTCGTACAGCGCGTCATACAGCGGGCGCAGGTAGGGGTCGACCTTCTGCGTCAGGTCGCCCGGCAGAAAGCCCAGGCGCTCGCCGGCCTCCACGGCCGGGCGCGTCAGCACGATGCGCTGAACGCTCTGGCGCTCCAGCGCGTCCACCGCGCAGGCCACGGCCAGGTAGGTCTTGCCGGTGCCGGCGGGGCCGATGCCGAAGGTGATGTCGTGCGTGGCAATGTGTTCCAGGTACGCCGCCTGGTTGGGCGTGCGCGCCTTCAGGTCGCCGCGCCGGGTGACCAGCGCCGGCCCGCCGCCTTCGCTGCCGGGCAGCGGCTCGCCGTCGCCGGCCAGCATCAGCTGCACGGTGTCTGGCTGGATCGGGCGGTCGGCCAGTTCGTACAGCGCCTGCAGCACCACCATGGCGCGCTCGGCCTGCTTCTTGGGCCCATCCACCTTGAACTGGCCGTGCCGGTGCGCAATGGCCACCTGCAGGCCGGCCTCGATGGTGCGCAGGTGCTCGTCCATGGGGCCGGCCAGGTTGGCCAGCCGGGTGTTGTTGGGCGGGGTAAAGATATGGCGCAGGATCACCGGCGCATTGTCGCCCATCGCCCCCGCGCGCTGGGGGCGCCGTGGCCGTGGCAGACCCTGATCCCGTAGTTACAGCGTATACGTCAGGCGACAACGCTTGGACTTTTTTCTCATTTTCCTGTTCCACGGCGGGGGCGCGCGCCCGGCAAGCGGCGGTGCTGCGTAGCATGGGCTGCGTGATGGATGCCGTTGTCGTCGTCGAACACCTGCCCGATGCCCGCGCCTGGCTGGCGGAGGCGGTGCGCACTGCCTTTCCGCAGGCTGAGGTGCTGGCCGTGGGCGCGGGCGGCGATGCGCTGGGCGAGTCGGCGGCGCGCCGCTTCGACCTGGCGTTGGTCGACCTGGACTTGCCCGATGGCAGCGGCCTGTCGGTGATCCGCGGCGTGCGCAGCCGGCAGCCGCGCGCCATGCCGGTGGCGGTCAGCTCGCATGTCAACGACGACCACCTGTTTCCGGCGCTGCAGGCGGGCGCCTTCGGGTATCTGCTGAAGGGCGCGCCACGCGACGACCTGGTGGCGCGCCTGCGCCGCACCGCGCACGGCGAACCGCCGCTGTCGCCGCCGGTGGCGCGCCGGGTGATCAGCTACTTCAGCAACGGCGGGCCGCGCGGCTTTGAATGCGAGCGCTTGGAGCCGGACGCGGTGGCGCTCAACACGCGCGAAACCGAGATCCTGCAGCGCGTGGCCAAGGGGTACACCCTGCCCGAAATCGCCGCGCAGCTGTGCCTGTCGCGCCACACCGTGGCGGACTACGTCAAGCAGATTTACCGCAAGCTCAAGGTCTCGTCGCGCGCCGAGGCGGCGCTGGAGGCGGCGCGGCGCGGGTTGGTGAAATGACCCCCCTGAGTCGCCTTCGGCGCCTTCCGCCCAGGGGGACAACGCGGGTGGCCGGGGAGACCCCGGCCACGGCGTTCCGGTGCGGCCTGCTCCGCGGCCATTGGAAGGGCCTGCTGCGCGGCCCACTGGTTCTCCCTTCCTTTCGTCGGGGTGTCTTGCTATGAAAATGGAAGCTTTTGGCGCTTGTGTGTGGGGCGCTGCGGGGTGATTTATCATTGAATTCGCGGGGTGCTGCGGCGCCGCACGCTTTTCTCTTATCCCCTTCGAAAGCACCCCTTGATCGGACGCCTGGCCGGCCTGCTGGCCGAGAAGAACCCGCCCCAGATCCTCATCGACTGCCAAGGCGTCGGTTATGAGGTGTGGGTGCCCATGAGCACCTTCTACCAACTGCCGGGCCTGGGCGAGCGCATCACGCTGCTGACGCACTTTGTGGTGCGCGAGGACGCCCAGCTGCTGTACGGCTTTGGCGGCGAGCCGGAGCGCGCGGCGTTCCGCCAGCTGATCAAGGTCAGCGGCATTGGCCCGCGCATGGCGCTGGCGGTGCTGTCGGGCATGAGCGTGGCCGACCTGGCGCAAGCCATCACCACGCAGGACGCCGCCCGGCTGACCAAGGTGCCCGGCATCGGCAAGAAGACCGCCGAGCGGCTGCTGCTGGAGCTCAAAGGCAAGCTCGGCGCCGACCTGGGTGCGCCGCAGGCCCCCGCCAGCGACGCGCAGTCCGACATTCAGCAGGCGCTGCTGGCGCTCGGCTACAACGACAAGGAAGCCGCCGCCGCCGTGAAGGCGCTGCCAGCCGGCGTCGGCGTCAGCGACGGCATCAAGCAGGCGCTGAAGGCGCTGGCGCGCTGAGGTGTTGACGCGCTGGCGCAACGGCGCCGCACACCCGGCCACTGCGCCGAAGGGTCTGCCGATACCATTGACGCGCCCGCTGGCCGTGCTGCGCGCCGCACGGCCAGCACCACTCGAAAGAAACAGGAACTTTCCTATGCATGCAACGCCGCGAATCACGCTAGTGTCCTGGCCGTGGCTGATCGGCCCGGTGATGGCGCTGTCGGCTTGCAGCGCGCCCGCGCCGGCTGCCCCGCCGGACGCCAGCGCCGCCGCACCCGCCGCCGCCCCGGCGGATGGCGGCCAGGCGCCGCGCCATCGCTGCGACGCCCAGGCCGCGCAATCGATGGTCGGCCAGCCGTATGGCGCGACGACGCTGGAACAGGCGCGCGTCGCCGCTGGCGCCGACGAGGTGCGCATGCTGCGCCCCGACAGCGTGATCACCAAGGAATACAAGCGCGGCCGCCTGAACGTGGTGGTCGACGCCCAGCAGCGCGTCAGCCGCTTGAACTGCGGTTGAGCGCGATGACAAGGAGCACGGATTTGCCACACATCGACACCTGCCAGGCGCGAACGCCCAGGCAAGCCCTGCGCGCGGCGGCGGCCGCGCTGGCCGTTGCGCTGACCCTGGCTGCCTGTGGCGGCGGGGCGACGGGCACCGGCACCAGCACGGGTTCCAGCAGCAACCCCGGCCCGGTACCAACGGCGGCGCAATTGACGCTGCTGCCGCTGTCGGCGGCCGCGCCGGGCGATTTCATCGCGCCGCTCGACACCGCGTCGCTGCAGCGCAGCGCGGTGGCCAAGGCCAAGGCGCAGCCCGTCAGCCGCCTGCCGGCGGGCGCCAGCGTGGCGCACGTGGCGCTGGGCCAGGCGCCCGCGCCCAAGTCGACGCGCGCGGGCCTGGGCGTGCCGCTGCAGATTGGCCGCGGGCGCGACGTGCTTGCCACCGCCACGCCGGCGGGGCTGGCCGGCCTGTGGCGCTGGCACGGCCTGCCGGACGGTGGTCAGGTGGCGGCGGTGCGTTTTGAAACCGGCGGTGCGCAGGGCGTGCGCCTGGGCGTGCTGGCGCGGGATGTGCCCGACGGCACCGTGCTGCGCTTTTACGGCGACGCGGCCGGCCCGGTCGTGGAGATGAACGCCGCCGAGCTGGCCGCGCTGCGCGAGGTCAACCAGCGCGCCGGTCTGGACGGCGATGCCGCCGCCACGGCCTGGGGCCCCGACACCGACGGCGCCGTGAGCACGCTGGAAGTGCAACTGCCCGCCGGCGTGTCGGTCGACCGCCTGCAACTGGCGGTGCCGCGCCTGTCGCACCTCGACCTCAGCGTGGCGCAGGCGGCGGACATTTCGCCCAAGGACACGGCCGAACTCGGCGCTGCCGGCAACTGCAACGTCGACGTGATGTGCACCCCTTACCAGACCGAAGGGCGCGCGGTGGCGAAGATGGTGTTTTCCACGCTGGGCGACACCTACCTGTGTTCCGGCACGCTGCTGAACGACACGCGCGGCAGCCAGACGCCTTATTTTCTGACTGCCGCGCACTGCGTGGCCGACCAGCAGACTGCGTCCACGCTCATCACCTACTGGTTCTTTCGCGCCGCGGGGTGCAACAGCAGCCCGCGTGTCGACGCCGCATACAGCGCGCTCGCGGGCGGCGCGCAACTGCTGTACACCCGCGCCGCCTTCGACGCCACGCTGCTGCGGCTGAACCGCCCGCCACCGGACAACGTGGTCTATGCCGGCTCGTACTTCGGCCCCGGCGTGGGGCCGGGCACCGACGTGCTGGCCGCGCACCACCCATCGGGTGACTTGCAGAAGATCAGCGTGGGCAGCGTGAGCGGTTACGCCAACTGCGGCGGCAGCGACGCCTGCGTGAGCGGCGCCACCGAGGCATCGGCCGCCATGCTGCAGGTGCGGTGGCGCCATGGGGTGACGGAAGGCGGCAGCAGCGGCGGCGCGTTGTTCGCGCGTTCCGGCAACACCCGTTACCTGGTCGGCCAGTTGTACGGCGGCGCTGCCAGCTGCTTCAACCCGGGCGGCACGGACTACTTCGGACGCTTTCAGCGGTCGTTTGCCGATGGCATCGGCCGCTGGCTGACGCGCTGACGCCGTACGCGCCGGGCGCCCGCGCTGGCGCCGCATGGCGTCAGAATGGCGGGCATGAGCATCACCGTCGACGACTTTGCCGCCCTTCCCAACGACACGCCGCGCGTGGTGTCGGCCAGCGCGGTGTCGGCGCGCGAGGAGGCGCTGGAGCGCGCGCTGCGCCCCAAGGAGCTGGACGAATACGTCGGCCAGGCCAAGGCGCGCGAGCAGCTGGAGATCTTCATCGGCGCCGCCCGCAAGCGCGGTGAGGCGCTGGACCACGTGCTGCTGTTCGGCCCGCCGGGGCTGGGCAAGACCACGCTGAGCCACATCATTGCGCACGAACTGGGCGTCAACCTGCGCCAGACCAGCGGCCCGGTGCTCGAAAAACCCAAGGACCTGGCGGCGCTGCTGACCAACCTGGAGCGCAACGACGTCCTGTTCATCGACGAGATCCACCGCCTGTCGCCGGTGGTCGAAGAAATCCTCTACCCCGCGCTGGAGGACTACCAGATCGACATCATGATCGGCGAAGGCCCGGCGGCGCGCTCCATCAAGCTGGACGTGCAACCTTTCACGCTGGTCGGCGCCACCACGCGCGCCGGCATGCTGACCAACCCGCTGCGCGACCGCTTCGGCATCGTGGCGCGGCTGGAGTTCTATACGCCCCAGGAACTGGCGCGCATCGTCACGCGCTCGGCTGGGCTGCTGAACGTGCCAGCCGACGCCGCGGGCGCGTTCGAGATCGCCCGCCGCAGCCGTGGCACGCCGCGCATTGCCAACCGCCTGCTGCGCCGCGTGCGCGACTTTGCCGACGTCAAGGGCGAAGGCCGCATCACCGAGCAGATTGCCCACGCCGCACTGGCCATGCTGGACGTGGACCCGGAAGGCTTTGACGTCATGGACCGCAAGCTGCTGGAGGCGGTGATCCACCGCTTCGACGGCGGCCCGGTGGGGCTGGACAACATCGCCGCCAGCATTGGCGAAGAGGCCGGCACCATCGAGGACGTGATCGAGCCCTACCTGATCCAGCAGGGTTACCTGCAGCGCACGCCGCGTGGGCGCGTGGCCACGCTGGCGGCATACCGGCACCTGGGCGTGGCGCCGCCGCCATCGCCCGCCGGCGGGCTGTTCTGATACGAATGAGCGCTCAAAGGTGTAACAACCGTTCGGGCCGAGCTTGTCGAAGCCGTGTGAGGCGCATGCACTTCGACAGGCTCAGTGCGAACGGTTTCAAAGCATTCGAACGCCAATGGATATGAGCCGCCGCGGTCAAGCGCCCGGCGCGCCGCCGAACACCTCGATCACCGACCTTGTCGAAGCCGTGTGAGGCGCATGCACTTCGACAAGCTCAGTGCGAACGGTTTCAAAGCATTCGACCGCCAATCGATATGAGCCGTCGCGGTCAATCGCCCGGCGCGCCGCCGAACACCTCGATCACCGACCTTGTCGAAGCCGTGTGAGGCGCATGCACTTCGACAGGCTCAGTGCGAACGGTTTCAAAGCATTCGACCGCCAATGGATATGAGCCGTCGCGGTCAATCGCCCGGCGCGCCGCCGAACACGTCGATCACCGACTGCATCTGCTCGGGCGTCACCACGTCGGCGCGGCGCGTGGCCGGGTCGACGCAGGTGGTGCGCAGCACCTCGGGCGGCAGGCTGGCCAGGCCGCGAAAGCCCCATTCGCGCAGCACCGTCCAGCGGTCGGGCGCGGCGGCGGCGCGCTGGCGCAATGCGCGCGCCTGCTCTGGGGTGTAGGCCCACACATCTTCCACCTCTCCGGTGTCGCACGCCGCCACGCGCAGGCCGGCCACCGGTGGCCTGACCATTAAAACGTGGCCCTGCGCAAGCCAGTCGGGCGCAAAGCGCTTCAAATAAAGGAGCAAAAGGGCGCCGATGTGGATGCCGTCGGCGTCCGGGTCGAGCAGCAGCATCAGGCGCTCGAAGCGCGGCGCCGCCGCTGCGTTGGCCGCGGCGTCGGTCGCCGACGGCAGGCCCAGCGCGGCCGCCAGTTGCGGATACAGCGGATACGCGGCCACGCGCGCCGTGCTGGTGCGCCAGGCGTTGAGCGGCTTGCCCTGGCAGGGCAGCACGGCCTGGCGGCGCGCGTCGCGCACGGCGGCCACCGCGCCGGCGGCCGATTCGCCTTCGACCAGGAACAGCTCGCAGTCCGCGCCGTGCTGGCGGCTGTCCATCAACTGCATGGCGGACTGCGTGCGGCGCGTGGCGTTCATGGCGACCGTCCTTCAGGCCGGCGTGCGGGTGTGCGCTTTGTCACACTGCGGCGGCAAAATTGGCCGCACGCGGGTGGCGGCGGCGGTTTGTCGCCATACCCCATTAGCATTCATGCTTCGTTTCACTCATGCGCATGGAGTTTGCATCATGAACAAGTATCTGGCCGAGCTGATCGGCACTTTCTGGCTGGTGCTGGGCGGCTGCGGCAGCGCGGTGCTGGCGGCGGCGTTTCCGCAACTGGGCATCGGCTTTGTCGGCGTCTCACTGGCCTTCGGCCTGACGGTGCTGACCATGGCCTACGCCATCGGCCACATCTCGGGCTGTCACCTCAACCCGGCGGTGTCGTTCGGCCTGTGGGCAGGCGGCCGGTTCGACTCGAAGGATTTGGTGCCTTACATCGTTGCGCAGACGATGGGCGCCATCGCCGCCGCGGCGGTGCTGTACATGATCGCCAGCGGCAAGCCCGACTTCGTGGCTGGCGGCTTTGCCAGCAACGGCTTTGGCGACCTGTCGCCCGGCAAGTACTCGATGATGTCGGTGCTGGTGTGCGAGGTGGTGCTGACGGCGGTGTTCCTGTTCGTCATCATGGGTTCGACCGACAGCCGCGCGCCCGCCGGCTTTGCGCCCATCGCCATCGGCCTGTGCCTGACGCTGATCCACCTGGTCAGCATTCCGGTGTCGAACACCTCGGTCAACCCGGCGCGCTCCACCGGCGTGGCGCTGTTCGCCAGCACCGGCGCGCTGAGCCAGCTGTGGCTGTTCTGGGTGGCGCCCATCATCGGTGGCATCCTGGGCGCGGTGGCCTACAAGGCCGTGGCTGGATCGCAGCGCGCCTGACGCGGGCGTCCTGCCAAGTCGATTGGTCAAAATGGCTGCCAGCGCTTGCCTGTCAAGCGGCGGCAGCTATCAAATCAGTAGTTTTTCTGACCGGCGGCCGCCGGCTCAGTCTTCGGGCGTCACACCCAGCGCCACCAGAAAGCGCGCCACCATGTTATAGGTGGCGATGGCGCTCGTCAGCTCGACCAGCTGCGTGGTGTCGAAGTGGCGCTTCAACGCAGTGAACAGCGCGTCGTCCACCTTCACGTCGCGCGTCATCTGCGCGGCATAGCGGATCACCAGTTGCTCGACCTCGCCCAGCGCGGGGTCGTCGGCCTGCTGCCGCGCATCACCGGCGATGACACGGTCCAGCGCGTCCAGCTGGGCCTGCGTACCGCCCGCGGCCAGGAAGTCGGGCGCGTGGTGGTGATATTCGTAGTGCGCGCCGGTCAGCAGCGCCACGGTGCAGATGGCCAGTTCACGCAGCCGGCGGCTGGTGGGCAATTCGGTGCGCACGGCCTTCAGGTAGGTGTTCCAGCCGCGGGCCAGCGGCTCGCTCCACAGCAGCGCCTTGTCCAGGTTGATCAGCTGGCCGCCGCGCCGTGCCAGGATGGCGTCGACCAGTTCGGCAGGCTGCGGCTTGGCGTCCGGGGTCCATTCAGGAATGCGCATGGCGGGGCTTTCACAATCAACGAATCGCGCCTGAGCATACGCGGATAATGGCGGCCATGCGTGGTTCCGCCTGCTTTGCCCAGCCCCGTCTGCCCGCGCAGACCGGTCGATGCCGATGAGGTGGCGTGCCGCGCTTTGGCTGGGGCTGGCGGCGTTGATCGCCGTGGCCGCCGTGGTGTTCTGGCGCCAGCGCGCCCCGGTGGTGGACGTGGTCGAGCCGCAGTTCGCCCCGCTCGTGCGCAGCCTGCAGTTTTCGGCGCGGGTCGCTACCACCTCGCGCGTCAACGTGGGCAGCACGGTGACCGGCCGCGTTGCCGCGGTGCAGGTGCGCGAAGGCGCCCGCGTGCGCCAGGGCGATGCGCTCATCCAGCTCGAAGCCGACGAACAGCAGACCGCGCTGACGCAGGCCCGCGCCAGCGAGCAGCAGGCGCGCGCCCGGCTGGCGGGTATACGCGGCAGCGGCCACGCCGTGGCGCAGGCCCAGCTGGCGCAGGCCGCCGCCACGCTGCAGGCGGCTGAGCGCGATCTGGCGCGCACGCAGCAACTGGTGGCGCAGGGTTTTGTCAGCGCCGCGCGGCTGGACGAAGCGCGCAAGGCGGTGCAGGTGGCGCGCGCCCAGCAGGACGCCGCGCGCGCCCAGTTGCAGGCGCTGGGTGACGGCGGCGCCGATCTGGCGCAGGCGCAGGCGCAACTGGCGCAGGCGCAGGCCGCGCAGCAGGCGGCCCAGGTGCGGCTGGCGCAGGCCACGGTGCGCGCGCCGTCCGACGGCCGCGTGCTGGTGCGCAGCGTGGAGCCAGGGCAGATCGTGCAGCCCGGCAGCGCGCTGCTGAGCCTGGCGCTGGACGGGCCGACGCTGCTGGTGGCGCAGGTGGACGAGCGCTTTCTCGACCAGCTGAAGACCGGCCAGAGCGCCCGGGTGGTGGCCGACGCGTTTCCCAACCAGCCGTTTGCGGCCCAGGTGCGCAGCATTGCGCCCAGCGTGGATGCGCAGCGCGGCGCCGTCGAGGTCAAGCTGCAGCCCGACCAGGCGCCGCCCGACTTCCTGCGCGAGGACATGACGCTGTCGGTCGAGGTGCGCACCGGCCAGCGCGAGCGCGCCCTGGCGCTGCCCACGCGGGCGCTGCGCGACGGCGCCACCGTATGGGTCGTCGACGGCGGGCGCATCCAGCCGCGCGCCGTGACGCTGGGCCTGCGCACGCTGGAGGCGGTGGAGATCACCGGCGGCCTCCAACAAGGTGAGCCGGTGGTGCTGCAGGGCGACGCCCAGCCCGGTCAGCGCGTGAAAGCGCGCGCGGTGCCGTGGCGGCCCGGCCAGCCGGGCGCGGCCGCCCGCGCGGGCGACGCGGGTGCGGCGCTGACCAACGCGATGGGGCGCTGACCCCATGCGCAGGTCCTGACATGCTCGGCTTTGAATGGCAGGTGGCGCTGCGCTTTTTGCGCGAGGGGCGGGCGCAGACGGTGCTGATCATCATCGGCGTGGCGGCGGGCGTGGCGGTGATCGCCTACATCACCGCGCTGATCAACGGCCTGCAGGCCAGCACGGTGGAAAAAACCCTGGGCACGCAGGCGCACATCAGCCTGCGCGCGCCCGACGACGTGGTGACGCCCGCGTGGCCGCCCGAGGGCGACACGACGCAGCTGACGGACACGCAGGCGCGCGCGCAACGCCTGCGCTCGGTGGCCAACTGGCAGGCGCTGCTGCCGCTGCTGGAGCGGCGCGCCGAGGTGGCGGCGGTGTCGCCCATGGTGTCGGGCAGCGGGCTGGCGCTGCGCGGCGAGGCCTCGCAGGCGATTGCCATGATGGGCGTGGAGCTGGACCGCTACGACCGCATCGTCGGCCTGCGCGCCAAGGCCGTCAGTGGTGCAGCGCGGCTGGAGCCGGGCGATGCTGTCATCGGCACCGAGCTGGCCAAGGACCTGGGCCTGCGCGTGGGCGACCGGCTGTCGGTCAACACCGGCAAGGTGTCGGACTCGATGCGCGTCACCGCGCTGGTCGACCTGGGCGTGAAGGATTTGAACCGCCGCACCGTCATCGTGCCGCTGCGCACGGCGCAAAGCCTGCTGGGCCTGCCCGGCGGCGCGACGGTGATCGAGCTGAAGGTGCGCGACGTGTGGCAGGCCGACGCCGTGGCGCGCGAGCTGCGCGCATCGCTGCCCTACAAGATCGAAAGCTGGCAGGAGACCAACGCGCAACTGGTGTCGGCGCTGCGGGCGCAAAGCATCAGCACGGGCGTGATCCGCGGCGTGGTCGCCATCGTGGTGGTGCTGGGCATTGCCAGCGTGCTGGTGGTGTCGGTGGTGCAAAAGCAGCGCGAAATCGGCATCCTGCGCGCCATGGGCGCCACGCGCGGGCAGGTGATGCGGGTGTTCCTGGTCGAAGGCGCGGTGGTCGGCGCGGCCGGCTCCACGCTGGGCGTGCTGCTGGCGATGGCGCTGGTCTGGCTGTTTACGAAGTTGGCGCGCGGCTCGGACGGGCTGCCGCTGTTCAACCTGCACCTGCCGCTGAACGTCGCGGTGCAGACCGCGCTGCTGGCGGTGGTCTGCGGCGTGCTGGCGGCGGTGGCCCCGGCGCGGCGCGCGGCGCGGCTCGACCCGGCGCAGGCGATCCGGCTATGAGCACCGCCGGGCCGCTGATTGAGTTGCGCGCCGTGCGCAAGCGCTACAACGTCGGCCTGCCGAGCGAGGTGGAGGTGCTGCACGGCATCGACTGGCAGGTGGCGCGCGGCGAATTCGTGGCGCTGATCGGGCCCTCGGGCTCGGGCAAGAGCACGCTGCTCAACATCGTCGGCCTGCTGGAGCGCCTGACCTCGGGCAGCTACCACCTGCTGGGCGAGCCGGTGCAGGACATGGATGACCAGGCGCTGACGCTGATGCGCCGGCGCGCGCTGGGCTTCGTATTCCAGTTCCACCACCTGCTGCCGGCCTTCACCGCGCTGGAGAACGTGACCTTGCCCGCGCTGATGACCGAGGGCCGCGTCAGCGCCGCGCAGCGCGAACGCGCGCGCGAGCTGCTGGCGGCCGTGGGTCTGGCCCAGGCCATGGGCAAGCGGCCCGGCGAGCTGTCGGGCGGCATGCAGCAGCGGGTGGCGATTGCGCGCGCGCTGGTGCAAAACCCGCCGCTGGTGCTGGCCGACGAGCCCACCGGCAACCTGGACACCGCCGCGTCCGACGCCGTGTTTGCGCTGCTGCGGCAGATTCACGACGAGCGCGGCACGGCCTTCGTCATCGTCACCCACGACCCGCGTCTGGCGCGGCGTTGCGACCGGCTGGTGGAGCTGGTCGATGGCCGGATCGACCGCGACGAACCCATCCGCGGCGAGGGCACGGCGCCGAGCGAGCCGCGATAATCACCGCATGCAGATCCGCTTCACCAAGATGCAGGGTGCCGGCAACGACTTCGTCGTGCTCGACGAGACGCGCGGGCGGCTGAACCTGAGCCCGGCGCAATACCGCTTTCTGGGCGACCGCCACTTTGGCGTGGGTGCCGACCAGATCCTGACGGTGCGGCCAGCGCCTTCGGCCGATGTGGACTTCGAATACGTCATCCACAACGGCGCCGACGGCGGCGAGGTCGAGCACTGCGGCAATGGCTCGCGCTGCTTCGTGCGTTATGTGCGCGAACGTGGCCTGACAGACAGGCACAGCGTGCGCGTGAAGGTGAAGAACGGCGTCCTCGAACTGATCGAGCAGCCCGATGGCCGCGTGCGCGTCGACATGGGCGCGCCGGTGTTCGACCTGGACCGCGTGCCCTTCGACGCCAGCGGCATGACGCCGGTGCCGGTGGGCGCCACGCCCGACCGCGTGTGGCAGTGGTGGCCGCTCGATCTGAAGCGAAATCCGGCCGTTGCGC
Organism: Pseudomonadota bacterium; assembly: GCA_029780695.1. Classification (GTDB taxonomy): domain Bacteria; phylum Pseudomonadota; class Gammaproteobacteria; order Burkholderiales; family Burkholderiaceae_C; genus Ottowia. The sequence goes on along the minus strand of JAKOYD010000175.1, from coordinate 7,757 downwards.
TGACGGGTACTGCGCAGGATGCTATCGTCAATGTAGCAGTCCTGTCCATGGGCAACCCGCACGCGGTGCAGCTGGTGAGCGATGTCGACGCGGCGCCCGTGGCCAGCGTGGGGCCGCTCATCGAAAGCCACCCGGCGTTTCCGAACCGGGTCAACGCCGGGTTCATGCAGATCGTCGATCGCGGCCACGTGCGCCTGCGCGTGTACGAGCGTGGCGCGGGCGAAACGCTGGCCTGCGGCACCGGCGCCTGCGCGGCGGTGGTGGCGGGCATCCGGCTGGGCCTGTTGGACGAGCGTGTCGACGTGCAGGCGCGCGGCGGGCGGCTCACCATCGAATGGGCGGGCGGCGCGCGCGACCCGGTGTTCATGACCGGCCCGGCCGTGACCGTGTTCGAGGGCAGCATCGAATTGCCCGATTGACCTTCTGACCTATGCTCCAGCCATGAACGCAGCCATTCCGCCCATCACCGAAGAAGACATTGCGCAGTTCCTGATCCACACGCCCGATTTTTTCGAGCGGCATGCGGGCCTGCTGAGCGCGGTGCAACTCACCAGCCCGCACGGCGGTCGCGCGGTCAGCCTGCAGGAGCGGCAGGCCGAGATGCTGCGCGAGAAGATCAAGCTGCTGGAGCAGCGGCTGATGGAAATGATGCGCCACGGCAACGAGAACATGCTGATCGCCGACAAGCTGCTGCGCTGGTCGCGGCAGATGTTTCTGGTGGCGCGCCCGGCCGACCTGCCGGCCGTGCTGGTGAGCGAGCTGCGCAGCCAGTTCAGCGTGCCGCAGTCGGCCATGAAGCTGTGGGATCTGGCCGAGGTCTACGCCGGCGAGCCGTTCGCCCAGGGCGCCAGCGACGACGTCAAGAGCCTGGCCCGCTCGCTGACCGCGCCCTACTGCGGCGTCAACGCCGGCTTCGACGCCGTGCAGTGGCTGGACGACCCCGAGGCCGCCGCGTCGGTGGCGTTGATTCCGCTCACCGCCGGCCCCGCCAGTGCCGCCTTTGGGCTGCTGGTGCTGGCCTCGCCCGACAGCCAGCGCTACCAGGCCGGCATGGCGACCGACTTTCTGGAGCGCATTGGCGAGCTGGCCAGCGCGGCGCTGTCGAGGGTGAGGGACTGAACCCCCTGAGCGGCTGACGCCGCTTCCCCCTTTTGCTGCGCAAGGGGGACAACGCCAGCGGGCGGGCCCAGCCCTTCGGCGGCGTTGGCCTGCTCCGCGGCCATTCGATGGGGGTGATGCGACGCAGCCATGCAGCCGTGCGTCGATGGCGCGGGTGTTCGTCGCCGAAATTCTCAACTATTTTGGCCCCGAGCCGCTGTCAACAAGCCCCATGGACGCTATGATTTGAAGAGCATGAACGCGCCTGCACCGCCATCGCTGTCCGACGCCGACCAAGCGCTGATCGAGCGTTATCTGGAACACGCGCGCGTGCAGAAGCGTCTGGCCGGGCGCACGCTGACGCTGTACAGCCTGGACCTGCAAAAGCTCGCCGCGTTCGCCGCGCAGGCCGCGGTGGCGCTGACGGCCGTGCAGAGCCACCACGTGCGCGGCTGGGTGGCGCGCATGCACGCGGGCGGGCGCAGCGGGCGCGGCATCGCGCTCATCCTGTCGGGCTGGCGCGGCTTCTACACCTGGCTGGGGCGCGAAGACCTCATCACCGCCAACCCGGTGCAGGACGTGCGCGCACCCCGGCAGGCGCGCCCGCTGCCCAAGGCGCTGGGCGTCGACGAGGCCGTGCAACTGGCCGAGCATGTGGCGCAAGACGATGACCCGCTGCTGGAAGCGCGCGACGCCGCGATGGTCGAACTGCTGTACGGCAGCGGCCTGCGCGTGGGCGAACTGGTGGGGCTGGACGTGACGCCGAGCGACGCGGCGCAGCGCGCCGGCCGCGGGTGGATCGACCTGCCCGCCGCCGAGGTGCAGGTGCAGGGCAAGGGCGGCAAGCGGCGCGCCGTGCCGCTGGGCCGGCAGGCCATCGATGCGTTGCAGCGCTGGCTGTATGTACGGCCCCAGGCGGCCATCGGCGGCCCGGCGGCGCAGGCCCTGTTCGTGGGCCGCCGCGGCACGCGCCTCACGGCGCAGTCGGTGTGGCAGCGCCTGAAGCGCCGCAGCCTGCTGGCCGGCTTGGCGACGCCGGTGCACCCGCACATGCTGCGGCACAGCTTTGCCAGCCACATGCTGCAGTCCAGCGGCGACCTGCGCGCGGTGCAGGAACTGCTGGGCCACGCCAGCATCGGCACCACGCAGGTCTATACGCGGCTCGACTTCCAGCACCTGGCCCGGGCCTACGACGCCGCACACCCCCGCGCCAAAAAGAAGTGATGACCGGCGCCGACGTGCGCTGCGCGCGCGGGCTACACTGACCGTTTACCCCCTTCACCGCGGCGCTGCTGCGCCACGCCATTTCGCCATGTCCCTGATTCCCGCCACCATCCTTACCGGCTTTCTTGGCTCGGGCAAGACCACACTGCTCAAGCGCGTGCTGACCGAGGCCCACGGCCACAAGATTGCCGTGATCGAGAACGAGTTCGGCGAGGAAAACATCGACAACGAGATCCTGGTCAGCGACCGCGACGAGCAGATCATCCAGATGAGCAACGGCTGCATCTGCTGCAGCATCCGCGAGGACCTGCGCGCCACGCTGAGCGACCTGGCGGCCAAAAAGCGCAAGGGCGAGCTGGACTTCGAGCGCGTGGTGATCGAGACCACGGGCGTGGCCGACCCCGGCCCGGTGGCGCAGACCTTCTTCATGGACGACGAGATCGCCGAAGCGTTTCTGCTGGACGCCATTGTGACGCTGGTGGACGCCAAGCACGCCGCGCAGCAGCTCAACGACCGCGTCGAGGCGCAGCGCCAGGTAGGTTTTGCCGACCAGATCTTCATCAGCAAGGCCGACCTGGTCGACGCCGAGTCGCTGGATGCGCTGCAGCACCGCCTGAAGCACATGAACCCGCGCGCGCCGCAGCGCGTGGTGCATTTTGGCGAGGTGCCGATCCAGGAGGTGTTCGACCTGCGCGGCTTCAACCTGAACGCCAAGCTGGACATCGACCCGGATTTCCTGAAGGCCGACGATCACGATCACGATCACGATCACGATCATGAGCATGACGACCACGACCACGACCACGACCACGGCCACCACGACCATGACCACGACGGCGACCACTGCGACCACCCGTCGCACCAGCACGCGCACGGCCACCACCACCATCATGACGATGATGTGAAGAGCTTCGTGTTCCGCGCCGATCGGGCTTTCGACCCGGCCAAGCTGGAAGATTTTCTGGGCGCCATCGTCAACATCTACGGCCCCCGCATGCTGCGCTACAAGGGCGTGCTGTGGATGAAGGGCACCGAGCGCAAGGTCATCTTCCAGGGCGTGCACCAGCTGATGGGCAGCGACCTCGGGCCGGAATGGAAGGCGGGCGAGGCGCGTGTCAGCAAGATGGTCTTCATCGGCATCGACCTGCCGCGCGACATCCTCACCCAGGGGCTGGAGCAATGCCTGCAGTCGTGATGGCCGGCGCACGAGCGCCCGCGCAGGCCCCCGGCCAAGGCGGCGCCCCGGCATGCGCGGCCTAGGGTTAATCCCTGTACGCATTGGTGGCTACAATCGCCGCCTTTGAACAGACCACCCCAGCGGGTGATCTGCCGCTCGCCCAAGAAGGTCTACAACAAGGGCGCTTATCGGATGAAAAGGACCATGCTTCATCCGCTGGCTATGCGGTCGGTGGCCGCGCCCGGCAAGGGCGCCGCAGCCGACAGGAGACAGTAGAGTGAAAACAGCGGCTGCCAAGAGCCCGGCCAAACCCAAGGCCACGCCCGCCAAGGCCCCCGTGGACAAGGCGGCTGCCAAGACCGTGGCCAAGGCTGCCGGCACGCCCGCGGCGCCGTTGAAAGCCGCGGCCAAGGCGCCCGCGCCCGCCTCGGCCAAGACGGCGGCCGACTCGGCCAGCCCCGCGAGGTCACCGGCTTCGCGCAAGTCCGCTGCCACACCCAAGCCCACATCGGCGCTGCCGCCGATGCCCGCACCCAAGAATCTGCCCATGCCCACTGTTGCTGCACCTCCCGTGCCGGCGCCGGTCAAGAAAGACCCGAAGCTGGCCAACAACTGGAAAACCAAGGACGTCGACCAGCTCAGCGATGCCGAAGTCATCGCCATGCCGGACAGCGAGTACATGAACGACAAGCAATTGGCGTTCTTCCGCCTGAAGCTGGTGCGACTGAAGGACGACATGCTGGCCAACGCCGACCAGACGGCCGAAAACCTGCGCGACGACACCGTGGTCGTGCCCGATCCGGCCGACCGCGCCACCATCGAGGAAGAGCACGCACTGGAGCTGCGCACGCGCGACCGCGAGCGCAAGCTGCTCAAGAAGATCGAGCAGTCCATCGCCCGCATCGACGCCGGTGACTACGGCTACTGCGACGAAACGGGCGAGCCCATCGGCGTGCCGCGTCTGCTGGCCCGCCCCACGGCCACCTTGTCTCTTGAAGCGCAGCAGCGGCGCGAATTGAAGCAGAAGATGTTTGGCGATTGACGTGAAGCCTGCCGCCGGTTGCCGCAGCCCTGCCGCCCCCGCGTGTGGCGCGGCCGGTGGTGGCGCGAAGGCCGGGCAGGTGGCGCACGCGGGGGGGCGATTGCCGCGCGGCCATGGGGGGCGACGTCCATGAGCAAACCTGCCGGCTCGGGCGGCGCTGGCCTGCTGTCCAAGGTCGTGAAGTTCGTCAAGAGCCCGACCACGCACTGGTCAGACCTCGACCGGCCGACCTCGGGCGACAGCGGCAGCGAGTCGCGGCTGATGCTGAAGGAAATGATCGAGCGCAAGCGCCGCAACGACTTCGTGCGAAACCGCGAATTCGACATGCTGCGCAAGGCGCGCCGACGCGAAACGCCGCCCAACGGCGATGTCGCGGCGGAGGGGGCTTCCCTGTTTTCAAGCAGCGATTTGACCCAGTCCGGCGAGCGCGCCCACACGCTGAGGAAGATCAATGAGATCGAGGCGCAGATGGCGATTGCGTGGTCGCGGCGGCGCGCCAGCACGTTGATCAGCCCCGAAGGGCCGCCGGCGCCCGTTGCCGCGCCGGCCCCGGGCGGGCACCCGCCGGCCGCCAAGTTGCCGCCCAGCGCGCAGGCCCCGCGCGCGGCTGCCCAGCCCGCCATGGCGCCGCCCAAGGCGTTCGCGCCCACACTGACCATGGATCAGGTGGTGCTGGCGCCCGCGCCGCGCCCGGTTGCGGCGGCGGTGGCCGGGGCCGGCGGCGCGCAGACTGCCGTCGGGTCGGCGGTCGCCGGCCCGCGCGATCCGGCGCTGGAAGAGGCGGCGATTCGGTTTTCCAACGGCGACGCCGCCGGTGCCGAGGCCGTGTTGCGCGCGCTGGTGGCCGATGGCGGTGGCCGCGGCGGCGATCTGGCGACCTGGCTTACGCTGTTCGATCTGTACCGCTGCACGGGCGACGAGGCCGCATTCGACGCCGCCGCGGCTGATTTCGCGGCGCGTTTTGGGCGCTCGGCCCCGCAATGGGCGCTGATGGGCGGCTCCTTTTTGGCTGAAGCGCGCCAGGCGCCCGCCACGGCGCGCACGGGTCTGTTCGATTGGGTATGTCCCTCGGCGCTGGGCACACAGTCGGTGACGGCCTTGGCTGCCGCGCTGGCGCGCCATGGCTCGCCCTGGCGCGTTGACTGGCGCCACGTCAAGACCATCGCGCCAGCGGCACTGCCGCCATTCACGGCGCTGCTGCGGTACTGGTCCCACACGCCGGGGCACTTTGATTTTCTGGGGGCTGACCGTCTGCTCGGCCTGCTGGCCGAAAACTCCCCCACCCATGCGCCTGACACCGACCCGCTGTGGTGGCAAGCCCGGCTGGCGTTGCTGCGTGTGCTGGGCGAGATGGAAGCATTCGACTCGGTGGCGCTCAATTTTTGCGTCACCTACGAAGTCTCGCCGCCCGCGTGGGAGGCGCCGAAGAACAGCGTGCGCGCCCTGGCCGACGAAAGCCAGGTGGCGGCTGACAGCGGGCCGGCGCCTTGTGGTCCGTCGGGGGGGCTGCCGGCCTTTGCGGGCGCCGATGGCGCCGCGCCGCGTGTGCTGACGGGCGGCGTGTTTGCCGCCACGTTGACGGGCGAGCTCATCGGCTCGGCCGACGCCGTGGTGCGCGATCTGGCCGCGCAGGCCGATGCCCGCGTGTTCGAGCTGGATTGCCGTCACCTGGTGCGGGTCGATTTCAGCGCCGCGGGCGATTTGCTCAACTGGGCGGTGGACCAGCAGGCGCGCGGCCACCCCGTGACTTTCCTGCAGGTCAACCGGCTGGTGGCCACGCTTTTCGACGTGATCGGCATCAGCGATGCGGCGCGGGTGACGCCGCGAGCGGATTGACGATCACCCGATGGAGGGACGGTGGCGTCCGGGCTTGAAGAACAGCGGGCGCGCCCCCATCTCGTGGCGATGGAACCATTTCACGGCACCACCATCGTCAGCGTGCGGCGCAAAACGCCTGAGGGCTGGCAAGTTGCCATCGGCGGCGACGGACAGGTTACTTTGGGCAACATCGTCGTCAAGGGCAGTGCGCGCAAGGTGCGCAAGCTGTATCACGGCAAGGTGCTGGCCGGTTTTGCCGGCGCCACGGCCGACGCCTTCACTCTGTTCGAGCGCTTCGAGGCCAAGCTCGAAAAGCACCAGGGCCACCTGACGCGCGCCGCCATCGAACTGACCAAGGACTGGCGCACCGACCGCGTGCTGCGCCGGCTCGAAGCCATGCTGGCGGTGGCCGACAAGGACGCCTCGCTCATCATCACCGGCAACGGCGACGTGCTGGAGCCTGAGCACGGCCTGGTCGCCATCGGCTCCGGCGGTGCCTACGCGCAGGCGGCGGCCAAGGCGCTGCTGGACCACACCGAATTGCCGGCCGACCAGGTGGTGAAGAAGGCGCTGGAGATCGCCGGCGAGCTGTGCATCTACACCAACATGCACCACACCGTCGAAACGCTGTGACCCGGTTGCAATTGAATTGATAGCTGCTCGCGCTTGCCAGACAAGCGCTGCAGGCCGATTTCTTATAAATCCGTTGCCATGTCATCCATGACCCCGCAGGAGATCGTCTCCGAACTCGACCGCCACATCGTCGGCCAGCAGGATGCCAAGCGCGCCGTCGCCATCGCGCTGCGCAACCGCTGGCGGCGCCAGCAAGTGGACGACAAACTGCGTGCCGAAATCACGCCCAAGAACATCCTCATGATCGGCCCCACGGGCGTGGGCAAGACCGAAATCGCGCGCCGCCTGGCCAAGCTGGCCAATGCGCCTTTCATCAAGGTCGAGGCGACCAAGTTCACCGAGGTCGGGTACGTCGGCAAGGACGTCGATTCGATCATCCGCGACCTGGCCGAGATGGCCGTCAAGCAGCAGCGCGAGCAGGCCATGCGCCAGCACCGCACGCGCGCCGAAGACCTGGCCGAAGACCGCATCCTCGACGTGCTGCTGCCGCCCGCGCGCAACGCCGACGGCAGCAACGCGCCGGCCACCGACGGCACGGCGCGCCAGGCCTTCCGCAAGAAGCTGCGCGAGCACCAGCTGGACGACAAGGAAATCGAGCTGGAGCTGCAACAGCCCGCGCCCACCATGGAAATCATGGGCCCGCCCGGCATGGAGGAGATGGCCGAGCAGCTCAAGGGCATGCTGGGCAACATGAACGCCGGGCGGCGCAAGATGCGGCGCGTGAAGATCGGCGAAGCCATGAAGCTGCTGGTGGACGAGGAGGCC
>JAKOYD010000173.1 GCA_029780695.1 Pseudomonadota bacterium | reverse complement strand
GCCTCGGAGTGCTCGCCGTAGTGGCTGGGCGGGATGGACACGCGCACGGCCAGGGTATCGGGGTGCAGGCCCTCGGGCAGGTCCCGGGCGTTCAATTCATGGGCGTTCATGGTCAGCTCATTCATCAGTCGGCATGGTCTGGCGCGGCCGACTCGCGCGGGCGCTCGGCGTTCAGGCGCGCCAGGTCGCCCTCGGAGATGTCGCCGGTGACGTACACGCCGTCGAAGCACGAGGCGTCGAAGCGCGTCACGCGCGGGTTGACGCTGGCAATGGCCTGCTTCATGGCCTGCACGTCCTGGTAGATCAGCGCGTCGGCGCCGATGATTCTCCGCACCTCCTCGATGCTGCGCCCGTGCGCCACCAGCTCCTCGCGCGTGGGCATGTCGATGCCGTAGACGTTGGGGTGGCGCACCGGCGGCGCGGCGCTGGCCATGTAGACCTTGCGCGCGCCGGCGTCGCGCGCCATCTGCACGATCTCCTGGCTGGTGGTGCCGCGCACGATGGAGTCGTCGACCAGCAGCACGTTGCGGCCGGCAAACTCGCTGGCGATCAGGCCGAGCTTTTGCCGCACCGAGCGCTTGCGCACCGCCTGGCCGGGCATGATGAAGGTGCGGCCCACGTAGCGGTTCTTGACGAAGCCTTCGCGGTACGGCTTGCCCAGCAGGCGCGCCAGTTCGGTCGCGCTGGGGCGGCTGGATTCGGGGATCGGGATGACGACGTCGATCTGGTCCGGCGGCACGGTGGACACCACGCGCTTGGCCAGCGTCTCGCCCAGGTTCAGGCGCGCCTGGTAGACCGAGATGCCGTCCAGCACCGAGTCGGGCCGCGCCAGGTACACGTATTCAAAGATGCAGGGCGACAGCCGCGACTGCGCCGCGCACTGGCGCGTGTGCACCGCGCCGTCGAGCGTGACGTAGATCGCCTCGCCCGGCGCCACGTCGCGCTCGGGCGCGAAGCCGGTGCCTTCGAGCACCACGGTTTCGCTGGCCAGCATCACGCCACCCTCGGCGCTGCGGCCCAGGCTGAGCGGGCGGATGCCGTACGGGTCGCGGAACGCCAGCATGCCGCGCCCGGCGATGTGGGCGATGACGGCATACGAGCCGCGCACGCGGCGGTGCACGGCGGCCACGGCGGCAAACACCTCGTCAGGCCCCAGCGCCGCGCCGCGCGTGGCGCGGCCCAGTTCGTGCGCCAGCACGTTGAGCAGCACCTCGGAATCGCTTTCGGTGTTGATGTGGCGGTGGTCGGTGGTGAACAGCTCGGCCTTCAGCGCCTGCGCGTTGGTCAGGTTGCCGTTGTGCACCAGCACCACGCCGAACGGCGCGTTGACGTAGAAAGGCTGCGCCTCTTCCTCGCTGAAGGCATTGCCGGCCGTGGGGTAGCGCACCTGCCCCAGGCCCGCGTTGCCCGGCAGCGCGCGCATGTTGCGCGTGCGAAACACGTCGCGCACCATGCCCTTGGCCTTGTGCATGAAGAACTTGCGGTCCTGCTGGGTGACGATGCCGGCCGCATCCTGGCCGCGGTGCTGCAACAGCAGCAGCCCATCGTAGATCAGCTGGTTGACGGGTGCGTTGCTGACAACGCCGACGATGCCGCACATGGGTGCAAGTCCTCAAGCAAAAACAACAAACCGTGATTGTCGGGCCGAAAACCGATGGCTGCCCAGTTTTCGACGACCGATGCCGAACATCGCCTCAGGCCGACAGATGCTTGCCGAAGGATTCCGGCAACCAAGGATGCAGGTGCGACAGCGCGATTTCAAGCCAGGGGCCGGTCAATGACTGGCGCCACCACGGCTCGTCGCGCAGCGGCGTCATGGTGACCAGCGCGGCCAGCACCAGCAAGAACAGCACGCCGCGCAGCACGCCGAACGCGGCGCCAAACAGCCGGTCCACCGGCCGCGCCCCCACCGCCCGGGCCGCGCTGCGCGCCAGCGTGGCCAGCATGCCGCACGCAAACGCGGTGGCAATGAACACCAGCGCAAAGCCGACGGCATAGCGCAGCGGCTCGGGCGATTCGCCCATCGGCAGCCAGCCGCCCACCACGGGCGCCGCCCAGCGCGCGGCCAGAAACGCCACCACCCAGCCGGCCAGCGCCAGCACTTCGTACAGCAGCCCGCGCCACAAGCCCAGCAGCAGCGACGCCACCACCACGATCAGCGCCAGCCAGTCGATGGCGGACAAGCTCACGTCACAGCGACAGGACGGAGCCTGCCAGGCCGGCTTTCTTCAGCGCGGCAGCGGCCTTGTCGGCCTCTTCGCGGCTGGCGAACGGGCCGACGCGCACGCGGGTGCGCTTGCCGTCCTTGGTATCGACCACTTGCGTGTAGGTCTTGACGCCAGTGCGCTCGGCCTTGTGCCGCGCTTCGCGCACGGCGGTGTCGTCGGCAAAGGCACCGACCTGCACGATGAAGCGGCCGGGCTTGTCGGCCGCTGCGGCTGGCTTGTCGGCCGCGCCGCTGTTGCGGTCTTCCAGCAGGGCGCGGGCGCGCGCGGCTTCTTCGCGCTTGGCGCGCTGCTCGGCCTCGCGCTTGGCACGCGCTTCTTGTTCGCGTTTGGCGCGGGCTTGCTCGTCTTTCCTGGCGCGGGCCTCGTCTTCGCGCGCGGCGGCGGCCGGGGCGCGCGGCTCGGTGCTGGCGTCGGGCCGGGCGTCGCGCGCCGACGCGGGGGGCTTGTCGGCCAAGGCGTTGCGCGTGGGCGCCGCCGGCACCGACGGGCGGGCGTTGCCCCCGTCGCCCGAGGCCACCACCTCTTCGCGCTCGCCCAGGCTGGCGTTGGCGGGCAAGGCGTCAGGGGCCTTCAGCGGCGCGGCCTTGTCCTTGTCGGGGATGGTGATGGGCGCGTTGACCGCCACCGGGCGCGGCTGCGTGTCGAACAGCAGCGGAAAGCCGATGATGGCCAGCAGCACCAGCACCGCCGCGCCCACCAGGCGGTGGCGGGCGCGCCGGCGCACGCTGTCAATGGTTTCCTGGGGTGCGGCGGCCGCTTCCTTGGCGCCGGCGCGGCGGGGCACATCGGCGGGGGGCTGGCCGCGCTGGCGGAACTTGAAAAATGCCATGAATTCCTGCAATCAGCCGGCGGCATCGGCGCCGGGGCGACCGGCGTGCAAACGCGGAATGCCATGTTCCAGCACGCCGCCGACGGTGTAGAACGATCCGAAGACGACGATTCTATCCGTGGGCTGTGCCTGCAACGCGGCGGTGCGCAGCGCCTCGGCGGGGTTGGCAAACACCGCGCTGGTGGCGTCCTTTCGCTGCGTCTGCGCCTGCCAGGCGGACTGCAGCGCGGCGCCACTGGCTGCGCGCGCCGTCGACAGGTCGGTGAAATACCAGCGGTCGACGAGCGGGTCCAGGCGCTGCAGCATGGGCGCGACGTCCTTGTCGGCCATGGCGCCGAACACTGCGTGGGTGGTTGGGTAGAAACCCATCGCGTCCAGGTTCAGCGCCAGCGCGGCCGCGGCATGCGGGTTGTGCGCCACGTCCAGCACCAGCGCGGGCTGACCGGGCACCACCTGAAAGCGCCCCGGCAACTCAACCAGCGCCAGCCCGTTGCGCACCGCCTGCGCGGTGACCGGCAGGCGCGGGCGCAACGCCTCCAGCGCGGCCAGCACGCCCGACGCGTTGATGAGCTGGTTGGCGCCCCGCAGCGCCGGATAGGCCAGCCCCGCGTAGCGCCGCCCGCGGCCGGCCCAGGCCCATTGCTGCTTGTCGCCGCTGTAGTGGTAGTCGCGCCCCAGCAGCCACAGGTCGGCGCCAATCTCGGTGGCGCGGTCGATCACGCTTTGCGGCGGCACCGGGTCGCTGATGACCGCGGGCCGCCCGGTGCGCAGGATGCCGGCCTTTTCCAGCCCGATGGCGTCGCGCGTGTGGCCCAGCAGCGCGGTGTGGTCGATGTCGATGCTGGTGATGATGGCGCAGTCGGTGTCGATGATGTTGACCGCGTCCAGGCGGCCGCCCAGGCCGACTTCCAGCACCACGGCGTCCAGCCCGGCGCGCGCCAGCGTGTGCAGGATGGCGAGCGTGGTGAATTCGAAGTAGGTCAGGCTGATATCGCCCCGGACGCTTTCCACGGCAGCGAATCCAGCTATCAAATCTGCAGCGCCCGCGGGTTCGCCCCGCACCCGGCAACGCTCTTCGAAGCGCACCAGGTGCGGCGACGTGTAAACCCCGGTGCGAAAACCCGCCTCCAGCAGGATCGCCTCCAGCATGGCGCAGGTCGAGCCCTTGCCGTTGGTGCCGGCCACGGTGAACACCGCCGCCTGCAGCGTGACGCCCATGCGCTGCCACACGGCGCGCACGCGGTCCAGGCCCAGCTCGATGGTTTGGGGATGCAGTTGCTCGCAGTGGGCGAGCCAGTCTTCCAGCGTTTTCATGGCGACCCGGATTGTCAACCACCCATGGCATGATCGTCCGCCATGGCTGGCATGACCCTCTATGGCATCCCGAACTGCGACACCGTGAAAAAGGCGCGCGCCTGGCTGACCGAGCGCGGCGTGGACCACACCTTTCACGATTTCAAGAAGCAAGGCGTGCCGCCCGAGCACCTGGCGCGCTGGCTGGCCGCCGCCGGCTGGGACAAGGTGCTGAACCGCCAGGGCACGACCTGGCGCAAGCTGGACGCGGCCGCGCAGGCCGCCGTGCACGATGCCGCCAGCGCCGCCGAGCTGCTGATGCAGCAGCCCAGCGCCATCAAGCGCCCCGTGGTCGAGTGGGGCGATGGCGCCATCACCGTCGGCTTTGCGCCGGACGCCTGGCAGCAACGGCTAGGCTGACCGACCTGCCCCGCCCATGTTCGACTGGCTGCAGCAGTTCATCGTCGCCGGGCACCCGCTGACGTTCTGGTTCGGCTGGACGTGGACGATCTCCAGCATCGTCCTCACGACATGGATCATCTGGCAGCGCAAGTCGCCGGTGTCCACGCTGGCGTGGATCATGGTGCTGAACCTGATGCCCGTGGTGGGCCTGCTGGTGTACGCCTACTTCGGGCCGCAGCGCATCAAGCGCCAGCGGCTCAAACGTTGGCATCAGCGCGCCGCGCTGATGTCGCGCGACGACGTGAAGGCGCTGCTAGCCGAGCGCCCCGACGTGCCCCCCTGGGCGCGCCAGCACGCGCGGCTGAACGAAGCCGCCAGCGGCCTGCCGATCGCCAGCGCGCAAAGCGTCGACGTGCTGGCCAGCGGCGGCGCCACCCTGGATGCGCTGCTGCGCGAGATCGACGACGCGCGCGAGCACATCCACCTCGAGTACTACATCTTCGAGCCCGACGAAACCGGCACGCTGCTGCTGCGCGCCCTGGTGGCCAAGGCCCGCGCGGGCGTGAAGGTGCGCCTGCTGGTCGACGCCATCGGCTCGCCCCGGCTGCTGTCGCGCCGGCACCGCAAGCTGCTGGCCGACTTTGAGGCGGCGGGCGGTGAATTCGCGGTCTTCCACCCGACGCGGCTGGACCGCCTGCGCCCGCTGGTCAACCTGCGCACGCACCGCAAGATCGTGGTGGTCGACGGTCGCACCGGCTTCGTGGGCGGCATCAACGTCACCGACGACGAGAACGAGCACATTCGCCCCGACAACGCCTACCGCGACACGCATTTGCTGATCCGCGGCGGCGCGGTGCGCTGGCTGCAGTACGTGTTTCTAAAGGACTGGCATTACGCCGAAGGCCGCCCGCCGGCGCCGGACGAAGACCTGCTGCCCGAGCAGGCGCCCGGCGCGCTGCCGGTGCAGATCGTCCCCAGCGGCCCCGATTCGGACATGGAGGCGATCCATCGCGCCATGATCGACGCGCTAAACATGGCGCATGAGCGCATCTGGCTGGCCACGCCCTACTTCGTGCCCACCGAACCGGCACTGACGGCGCTGACCAACGCCGCATTGCGCGGCGTGCAGGTCAAGCTGATGGTGCCCGAGAAGAGCGATTCGCGCGTGGTCACCGCCGCCGCGCGCTCGTACTTCAAGGAACTGCAGGACGCCGGCGTGCTGGTGTTTGAATACCGCGGGCGCATGTTCCACGCCAAGACGCTGCTGGTGGACGAGTTGTACGGCATGGTGGGCAGCGCCAACTTCGACAACCGCAGCTTCCGCCTCAACTTCGAGGTGATGGCGGTGGTGATGGACCGCGCCTTCAACCAGCGCCTGGCCGAGATGTTCGACGACGATTTGTCGCAGTGCAAGCTGGTGCCGGTGGACCGCCGCGCGCCGCCGTGGCAGCAGGCGTTTGAGGCGGTGGCGCGGTTGGCATCACCGCTGTTGTAGCGCGGGGCGGAGATCGCGTTTGCTATTTTTAATATAGCTGCTCGCGCTTGATGCACCTGGACAAGAGCCACAAAATGCTTGAAAACCCTGCGGCCACGCATCCACCGCCCTTACCTACAATCATCGCCACCACGAACCCGGAGACACCATGGACGCCAAAGCCAGCCCCCTCGCCCTGCTGAACGACCCCACCCTGCTGAAAACCGACGGCCTGATCAACGGCCGGTGGGTCAAGGGCAAAAAGCGCTTTGCGGTGCATGACCCTGCCACCGGCCAGCTGCTGGCCGACGTGGCCGACCTGGAGCCGAAGGACGTCAAGGCCGCCATCGCCGCCGCCGACGCCGCCTGGCCCGCCTGGCGCGAGATGACCGCCAAGCAGCGCCACGCCATTCTGATGAAGTGGTTCGACCTGCTGATGGCGAACCAGGACGACCTGGGTCGCCTGATGACCGCCGAGCAGGGCAAGCCGCTGCCGGAGGCCAAGGGCGAGGTCGCCTACGGCGCCAGCTTTATTCAATGGTTTGCCGAAGAAGCCAAGCGCGCCGGCGGCGAGACGCTGCCCACGTCCGATCCAACGAAGCGCCTGATGGTGCTGCGCCAGCCGATCGGCGTGTGTGCCGCCATCACGCCGTGGAATTTTCCGCTCGCCATGATCACGCGCAAGGTCGCGCCCGCGCTGGCGGCGGGCTGCCCGGTCATCATCAAGCCGGCCGAGCTGACGCCGCTCACCGCGCTGGCCGCGGCCGAATTGGCGGTGCGCGCGGGCGTGCCGGCGGGCGTCATCAACGTCATCACCGGCATCGACGCACCCGCCATCGGCAAGGTGCTGTGCGAAAGCGAAGTGGTGCGCCACCTGTCCTTCACCGGCAGCACCGAAGTGGGCCGCATCCTGATGGCGCAGTGCGCGCCCACCATCAAGAAGCTGGGGCTGGAACTGGGCGGCAACGCGCCCTTCATCGTGTTCGACGACGCCGACCTGGACGCCGCGGTGGAAGGCGCCATCGCCAGCAAATACCGCAACGCCGGCCAGACCTGCGTGTGCACCAACCGCATTTATGCGCAAGACGGCATCTACGACAAGTTCGTCAAGAAGCTGGCCGCCCAGGTGGCCAAGATGAAGGTCGGCAACGGCTTTGACGAGGGCGTGGCGATCGGCCCGCTGATCGAGGACGCGGCGGTGAAGAAGGTCGCCAAGCACGTGGCCGATGCGGTGAAGAAAGGCGGCAAGGTGCTGGCCGGCGGCGAAAAGCTGAAGGGCCAGTTCTTCCAGCCCACCGTGATCGCCCATGCCACGCCCGACATGCTGGTCGCCACCGAGGAAACATTCGGCCCGCTGGCGCCGGTGTTCCGCTTCAAGACCGAGCAAGAGGCCATCGACGCCGCCAACGCCACCATCTTTGGCCTGGCCAGCTATTTTTACTCGCGCGACATTGGCCGCATCACGCGCGTGAGCGAGGCGCTCGAATACGGCATGGTCGGCGTCAACACCGGCCTCATCTCGGTCGAGCAGGCGCCGTTTGGCGGCGTCAAGCAATCGGGGCTGGGGCGCGAAGGCTCGCGCCATGGGCTGGATGAATACCTGGAGATGAAGTACCTGTGCGTGGGAATTTGACCCCCCTGGACTTGCCCCCCCCTGAGTCGGCCTGCGGCCGCCTTCCCCGCAGAGGGACAACGCTGGCGCTCGGGGAGACCCCGAGCGCGGCGTTCGCGCATGGCCTGCTCCGCGGCCTTCAGATCTGGCGATGGGCACGTCCCGCCCGGAGGCTCGGCGCCTGCCTGCTCGCCTTGGCCGCGCCGCTGGCGCAGGCCCAGGCGCTGTGGCTCGACGACACGGGCCGCCTGCGCCCCGCCGCGCGCGAGGCCGTGCGCTGGCTGACCGACGCCGAGCAGCAGGGCCTGCGCCCGCAGGATTACGACGCCCGCCGCCTGGCCACCGCCGTGGCCGATGCCGAACGCACCGCGCCGCCGGCCGATGCCGCTGCGCAACTCGACGAATCGCTTACGCGCCAGGTGCTGGCCTACCTGGGCGACCTGCGCGGCGGCCGCGTGGATCCGGCCCGCCTCGGCGCACGCTACGACAGCACCACGGCGCCCGCGCCCGATCTGTCCGCCGCGCTGCGCGATGCCGTGGCCCGTGACCAGCCGCAGGACGCCCAGCGCGCCGCCCTGCCGCCCTGGCTGCAATACCCCGATCTGCAAAAAGCCTTGCTGCACCACCGCAGCCTGGCCGACCACCCCGCGTGGCGCAGCGCCCTGCCCGCCCTGCCCGGCGGCAAGCTGCAGCCCGGTCAGCGCTGGGCCGGCTTGCCCACGCTGGCGGAACGCCTGCACGCGCTGGGCGACCTGCCCGAGCTGCCCGGCGCCGCCACCACCTACGATGCCGCGCTACAAAAAGCGGTGCAATCTTTCCAGACGCGGCATGCGCTACCGGCCGACGGCGTGCTGGGAAAATCCACGCTCGACGCCCTGGCCGTGCCACCCGCCGCCCGCGCGCAGCAGATCGCCCTGTCCATGGAGCGCCTGCGCCTGACGCCGCTGCCCCAAGCGGCGCGCTTCGTCACCGTCAACGTGCCCGAATTCATGCTGCGCGCGCACCGGCACGAGGCGGGCAGCGTGCGCGAAGACCTGCACATGCGCGTCATCGTCGGCAAGGCGCTCGACACGCGCACGCCGCTGTTCGACGAAGACATGCGGTGGATCGAGTTCAGCCCGTACTGGAACATCCCGCCCTCCATCGCCCGCAAGGAGACGGTGCCCACCCTGCGCCGCAACCCCGGCTACCTGGCCGCGCAGGGCATGGAATTCGTCGGCGCCGGCGGCGTCAGCACCGCCGTCACACCGCAGAACCTGGACGCCGTGCTGGCCGGCCAGATGCGCATCCGCCAGCGGCCGGGGCCGCGCAACGCGCTGGGCGACATCAAGTTCATGCTGCCCAACAACCAGAACATCTACCTGCACCACACGCCCTCGCCCGGCCTGTTTGGCCGCACGCGGCGCGACTTCAGCCACGGTTGCGTGCGCATCGAAGAACCCGTGGCGCTGGCGCAATGGGTGCTGCACGACCAGCCCGACTGGACCGAGGCGCGCATCCGCCAGTCCATGGGCCGCCCGCGCCCGGTGACGGCCAAGCTGATCCAGCCGGTGCCCGTGTTGATGCTCTACCAGACCGCCGTCATCGCCGACGGCAAGCTGCACTTCGTGCCCGATTTGTACGGGCAAGACGCGGTGCTGGAGCAAGCCCTCAAGCAACCCCGCCCGCCGCGCGATCCTGCGGTGAGCACCCGGTCGGCGCCCGCGTTACACACTCGCGCTGGCGCTGCAGAGGCGATAGCGGCACAATCCGGCGCTTGACCGCGCGCCATCCAACTGTATTGCCATGAACAGCCCTCACCGCCGCCGATTCATCACCCGCAGCCTGGGCGCGGCCCACGTTGCCCTGGCCAGCGTGCTTTTGCCCGGCGCCGCGCGCGCCTTCTCGCCCGCCAGCACCGCCGACGCGCGCCGCCTGTCGTTCAACCACCTGCACACCAACGAGCGCACCGCGCTGGTCTATGCCGTGGGCGGCGATTTCGTGCCGCGCGCGCTGGATCACCTGAACCACTTCCTGCGCGACCACTACACGCAGGAAGTCGGCCAAATGGACCCCGAGCTGTACCACCTGCTGCACGCCGTGCGGCGCGAGCTGGGCACCGAGCTGCCCTTCCACGTCATCTCCGGCTACCGCAGCTCAGCAACCAACGAAACCCTGCGCACCACGCGCGGCGGTGGCGTGGCCAAGCGCAGCCTGCACATGGACGGCAAGGCCATCGACGTGCGCCTGCCCGGCGTGGCGCTGACCGACCTGCGCGACGCCGCCATCGCGCTCAAGGCCGGCGGCGTGGGCTACTACGCTCAGGACGATTTCGTGCACATCGACACCGGCCGCGTGCGCAGCTGGGGTTGATGCGGCGCTGCGTCAGCATGCAGTCACTTCGTTTTTGATAGCTGCTCGCGCTTGATGGACGTGCGCCAGCGCCGTTTTTTGATCAAACCTCAATCTTGCCCAAGCCGCCGCCGCACGCCCTGCGCCGCGCGCACGCCGCTGGCCAGGCAGGCTGTCAGCAGGTAGCCGCCGGTGGGCGCCTCCCAGTCCAGCATCTCGCCGGCGCAGAACACACCGGGCGCGGCACGCAGTTCCAGATCGTCGGTCAGCGCGGACAGGCGCACGCCGCCCGCCGTGCTGATGGCTTCGGCCACTGGGCGCGGGGCGCGCAGCTTGATCGGCAGCGTCTGAATGGCCTGCGCCAACGCCGTCGCGTCCTTCAACTGCTCGGGCGTCAGCAACTCGTGCAGCAGCGCGGTGTGTACCGGCGCCAGCCCCAGACGGCTTTTCAGGTGCGACGATAGGCTGCGGCTGCCGCGCGGGTGCGCCACCGCGGCCTGCACATCGGCTGCCGTGCGGCCGGGCAGCAGGTTGAGCATGAAGGTCGCGTTACCGGCGCGCGCGATCTCATCGCGCAGCGCGGCGCTGGCGGCGTAGATCAGGCTGCCTTCGACGCCCGTGGCCGTCAGCACGAATTCGCCGCGCCGCTCGAAGCGTTGTCCGGCGCCACCGGTGAAGGTGATGGACACGTTCTTCAAAGGCTGGCCGGCAAAGCGTTCGCTGAAAAAAGGCGTCCAACCCTCGCCCGCGCGCCCCGCCGCGTCGAAGCCGCAGTTGGCCGGGCGCAGCGGTGCGACCTCGGCGCCGATCTGTTTCACCCAGGGCACCCAGGCGCCGTCAGACCCCAGTCGCGGCCAGCTGGCGCCGCCCAGCGCCAGCACGGCGGCGCGGGCCGGCACGCTGACCTCGCCCGTTGGCGATTGGAAGAAAAAACGGCCGCCAGCGCTTGACTGATCAGCGCCACCAGCTCCTGAATTCATAGTATTCGCCGCCTGCCAACCGACCCAGCGGTGCCGCATGTGAAAGCGCACCGGCGCGCCGCCGTCCGCTGGATGGCGCAGCCGCTGCAGCCAGGCGCGCAGCAGCGGCGCGGCCTTCATCTCGGCCGGAAACACCCGACCCGAGGTGCCGACGAAGGTGCTCACCCCCAAACCCGCTGCCCAGTCGCGCACGGCTTGCGGCCCGAAGTCGCCCAGCCAGCCGGCAACGGTTGTGCTCTGATCGCCATAGCGCGCGATGAAGGGCTGAAGCGGCTCGGAATGCGTCAGGTTCAGTCCGCCCTTGCCGGCCAGCAGGAACTTGCGCCCGACCGACGGCATGGCGTCGAACACGTCGACCGCCACGCCGGCGCGCGACAGCACCTCGGCCGCCATCAGGCCGGCGGGGCCGGCGCCGATGATGAGAGTTTGGGGTTTTGACATTTTTTTGTGGTTGGCAAAGGGGGATGGTAGTTGGAGAGGTTGAGGTTTCGGATGCGCTGTTGGCCGGGATGTGCGCCCGGCGGCGCAGTCACTTTCTTTTGCTTCGCCAAAAGAAAGTAACCAAAGTTCGCGAAGCGGGGTTCGCTCACTTCGCGCAGCGAAGTTATGCGAACACAAACGCGACCCCACTGGCCGTGTCCCTTCGCTTCGCTGCGGGCAACCTGCGATGCTCGGTCGTGGGGCGGCGCTGCCGAACTCACTTCGCGCTTGCAGCGCTCCGTTCAAACAGCGGCAGCGAGTCAGAGCACGATGCGCGCATGCTCCGCTGCGCGCCCGCCCCACGCCCTGCGCTTCTCGGCACGGCCAGAAGGGGGGTGAAGTCCGCATTCGGGCCATCGCTGCGCTCGGCCGTTGGCCCCTCACCCCTGCCCTCTCCCGCACGCGGGAGCGGGAGTGAATCGTTGGCGCGCAAAGCAGCGCCTTTCAATCGAGTGCCGAGCGCAGCGATGGCCCGTCCAAAGTCCCCTCTGGATGCGCCGAGGCGCGCAGTGGGTGGGGTGCGCGAATGCAGCGCAGCATGCATTCGCCTCGTGCTCTGACTCGCTGCCGTTGTTTGAGCGGAGAGAGCGAAGCGAACAAAGCGAGTTCGGCAGCGGCACCCCGCCCGCGAGCACCGCAGGTTGCCCGCAGCGAAGCGAAGGGTCGCAGCCAGTGGGGTCGCCTTTTCTTTGGTTACTTTCTTTGGCGAGACAAAGAAAGTGACTGCGCCGCCGGGCGCACATCCCGGCCAGCCGCGCCTCCGCAGCACGCCACCGATAACTATCAAAACGATAGCTGCCAGCGCATGCCAGACAAGCGCCCCCAACTCATTCCACCATCACCACCCTTCCATCCGCACTCAAGAACGCCGCCACCACCGCCAGCCCTGGATGAATCAACGCCACCGCGTCCCGATACCGCGCCAGTTGCGCCACCAACAGCGGATCGCGCTCCGGCCGCGCGGCACTCTTGTAATCGAGCACCCACCACGCCTCACCCCCATGCGCACCCGCGCAGCGGCGCACCAAACGGTCGATGCGCAGGCGCTGGCCCTGGTGCGTGAGTTCGATTTCGTTGAAGGCCTCCAGCACGTCGTCGGCCGACCAGGCCCAGGCCGCCTCGCCGCCCAGGATGCGGCGCGCCAGCGCTTCGGCACGCGCGGCCTGATCGGCGTCAGCGCCAAAGCGGCGCCGCGCTTGCAGCACGCGCTCGGGCAGCCAGCCTTGCGGCGTGTCGGCGGCGTGTTCGAGCAGCCAGTGCATGGCCTCGCCAACGCGCGAAGTGTCGGTGGGTTCGGGCGTGGGGTCTATGCGGGACACTTCACTTTTGATAGCTTCTCGCGCTTGTTGGGCAAGCGCTGGCGGCAATTCGAGCATTGAAAATTTTGTGTCGCCGCCAAGAGCAGCGGCGGCTTTGGCTGGCGCCGTCAGCGGCTCGGCCAGTGCCTCGATGCGCTGCCACCAGCTGCTGGCGGGCTGGCCATACGGCGTGACGCCTGACAGCACCAAGCGGCCGCGCGCGCGGGTCATGGCCACGTACAGCGCGTTGAGTTCCTCGCGCGCCTGGGCCGCGGCTTCCTGGCGCGCCAGATCGGCCACGCCGGGCGGCGGCGCGCCTTCGCTGGCCACGAAAACGAATTGCGTCGGCGCGGCTTCGTCGCCCGGCCAGTCGATCAGCACGCCCGGGCCGCCACCGCGCGGGGCGGCGCTGGCGGCGTCGAGCAGCAGCACTTCGTCGGCCTCCAGCCCCTTGGCGCCGTGCACGGTGAGCAACTGCACGGCTTGCGGCGCTGAATGGCGCGGCGCCGGCAGGCGCTGGCGGCGTAGCGCGCGCAGCCATTGGTAGGCGGTGAGAAAACGCCCGCCCTGCACGCGCAGCGCGGCGGCGAGCAGCGCGCGCAACTGCGCCACGACGTGCGCGCGTTCGGGCGCGGGCGCGGCGGCGGCAAAGCGGGCCAGCACGTCGCGGTGGCTGTAGAGGGCCTGCAGTGCGTCGTGCGGCGGCAGCGTCAGCAGCCAATGGCGGTATTGGGTCAAATCGGCCGCCAGCGCTTGACTATCCAGCGCGAGCAGCTCTGTTTTTGATAGTACGTCGAGCCAGGCGGGGGGGGTGCGGCGGGGCGGGGGGGGCGTGTCGGGCGGGGGCTGCCCCACACCCCCGCCCACACCCCCCAGGGGCGAGGGAGTGG
>JAKOYD010000168.1 GCA_029780695.1 Pseudomonadota bacterium | reverse complement strand
CGCTTACGCGGCGATCGAACTGCCCGCGCGAGATGGGCTGGATGAGTTGGTGAATCCGGCTTATGCTGAACACGTTGCGCTTTCTTGGCGGAAATTGAGTTGGCGCTCGGGGTATAGCCCCTTACGCCAAGCAGCGCAACAACTTAGCTGCAGGCAGCAAAAATTCCCCGGACAGTAGTGCGCCTTCGCGGGAATGACGGTGGGTGGGTCGCACGCGGGATCGTCGGCCACGGTTGAAATCAACCACCGTGTCAACGCAGTGCGCGCCGCACCCCACACGCAACCAACCCTGTTCGGCTGTCCTTTTGCGTCCTCTGCGAACCCTTTGCGTCCTCTGCGTCCGGCTGTTCGGGCTTTCATGTGGCAGCCTCCACAGGTAAATCCGGCAGCCCATCGTCGTCATCGCCGCCGTAAGCGGTGTCGAACGATCCCGCATCCAGCCCCTGCTCGCGCAGCCAGCGCACCATGACGGGGATGCTGCCGTGCGTGACGATGACGCGCGGCGCCTGCGTGGCGGCGATGGCGCGTTGCAGGCTGGGCCAGTCGGCGTGGTCGCTCAGCACAAAGCCGCGGTCGACGCCGCGCCGGCGGCGCGCGCCGCGGATCTGCATCCAGCCGCTGGCAAAGGCGTCGGCGTGGTCGCCAAAGCGCCGCAGCCAGGGCGTGCCGGCGGCGGACGGCGGGGCGATGACCAGCGCGCGCTTCAGGGCGGCCTTGTCGACGTCGGTCACGCGCTGTGTGGGCGGCAGCACGACGCCGCTGGCGCGGTAGGCGTCGTTCAGCGCCTCGACGGCGCCGTGGCACACGATGGGGCCGATGGACGCGTCCACGCCCCCCAGCAGACGCTGCGCCTTGCCGAAGGCGTAGGCGTAGATCAGGCTGGGCCGCCCCGCATCGGCCTGGGCGCGCCACCAGGCGTTGATGTCGGCGAACAGCTGCGCCGCGTCGGGCCAGCGGTAAATGGGCAGGCCAAAGGTCGATTCGGTGATGAACACGTCGCAGCGCACCGGCTCAAAGGGCGCGCAGGTCGGGTCGGCGTCCAGCTTGTAGTCGCCCGAGGCGACCCACACGCGGCCCGCGTGTTCGACCCGCACCTGCGCCGAGCCCAGCACATGCCCCGCCGGGTGCAGCGACACGCGCACGCCGTTCAGCGTGACCGGTTCGCCATAGGGCAGGGTCTGCAGCGAGATGTCGGCACCCAGCCGCGAGCGCAGCACGTGTTCGCTCTGCGTCTGCGCCAGATACGCGCCATGCCCGCGCCGCGCGTGGTCGCCATGCGCGTGCGTGATGACGGCCCGATCCACCGGCCGCCACGGGTCGATGTAGAAATCACCCGGCGGGCAATACAGGCCACGCGGCGTGGCGACGATCAGGTCGGCGTCAGCGGCGGGGGGCGTTTGGGCATGAGGCACGCGGCATTGTGGACAGCGGCACGCGCGGCGTCTGTCGGACGGCGGCGCGAGCGGAGCGCGCGCTTCGACAGGCTCAGCCCGAACGGGTCGCGACCATGCGCGCCCAGCGCCGATTGGATATTCCGTTCGCACTGAGCTTATCGAAGTGCAAACGCGGCCAATAGGCTTCGACAGGCTCAGCCCGAACGGGCAGCGACCATGCGCGCCGAGCGCCGACTGGATACTCCGTTCGCACCGAGCTTATCGAAGTGCAATCAGAGCCGAGGGGCTTCGACAGGCTCAGCCCGAACGGGTTGCAACCATGCGCGCCCAGCGCCGATTGGACGGCCAAGGGGCTTCGACAGGCTCAGCCCGAACGGGTCGCGACCATGCGCGCCCAGCGCCGATTGGATACCCCGTTCGCACCGGGCTTGTCGAAGTGCAAACGCGGCCAAGGGGCTTCGACAGGCTCAGCCCGAACCGGCAGCGACCATGCGCGCCGGGCGCCGACTGGATACCCCGTTCGCACTGAGCTTGTCGAAGTGCAATCAGGGCCGAGGGGTTTCGACAGACTCAGCCCGAACGGGTCGCGACCATGCGCGCCCAGCGCCGATTGGATACCCCGTTCGCATCGGGTTTGTCAAAGTGCAAACGCGGCCAAGAGGCTTCGACAGGCTCAGCCCGAACGGTGGTTGGTGAACCATGGCCTCCCATGGGGCAGGAGTGCTGTGGCCGCGGCGGAAACTCCCCAACACCCAACACCCAACACCCAACACCCAACGCCCAACGCCCAACGCTCAACGATCAACGCTGAACCTCCCCTACCGCCCCCGCAAGAACAGCCCGTCCAGCTCCTTCATCGACAGCTGTCGCCACGTTGGCCGGCCGTGGTTGCACTGGTCGCTGCGCTCGGTGGCTTCCATCTGGCGCAGCAGGGCATTCATTTCCTCGTGGGTCAGGCGGCGGTGGGCGCGCACGGCGCCGTGGCAGGCCATGGTGGCCAGCAGTTCGTCGCGGGCGCGTTCGATGACGCTGCTGGCGTCGTGCTGCGCCAGTTCGGCCAGCACGCCGCGCGCCAGCGCCACCGCGTCGCCCGCCGCCAGCGTGGTGGGCACGGCGCGCACGGCCAGGGTCTTGGGCGAAAAAGGCGTGATCTCCAGCCCCAGCCGCGCCAGCACGTCGGCGCAGCCTTCGGCGGTGGCCACTTCAAGCGGCGTGGCGGCAAAGGTGGCCGGAATCAGCAGCGGCTGGCTGGCCACCTGCGCGCCGTCCAGCTGCGTCTTGAGCCGCTCGTAGACGATGCGCTCGTGCGCGGCGTGCATGTCGACCAGCACCAGGCCGACGCGGTTCTCGGCCAGGATGTAGACGCCGTGCAATTGCGCGATGGCGCGGCCCAGCGGCCAGTCGTGGCCGGCTTCCACCGGCGCGGCGGGCTCCGCCGGCGTGGCCGACGGCTGCCACAGCGCGCGCAGTTCTTCGACCGCGTGGCGGCCCGCGTTTGCTTCAAAATAAATAGCTGACTGCGCTGTATAGCTTTGCGCTGGCGGCCTGAAAGGCTTGAAACCCTCGTCCAGCGGCGGAGATTCGGGCGTGCGCCAGGCGGGCGTGTCAGGGGCCTGGCCGGCCAGCGCGGCGCGCGGGGTGGCCAGCGCGTTTTCGATGGCGTGGCGCACGGCCTGGTGCACTTCGCGGCTGTCGCGAAAACGCACCTCGATCTTGGTCGGGTGCACGTTGACGTCCACGCGCGCGGGGTCGATCGTCACGTGCAGCACATACACCGGCTGGCGCTGGCCGTGCAGCACGTCCTCGTAGGCGGCGCGCGCGGCGTGGGCGATGACCTTGTCGCGCACGAAGCGGCCGTTGACGTACGCAAACTGCTGGTCGGCGCGCGACCGTGCCACGTCGGGCAGCCCGGCGCGGCCGGTGATGTGCACCGGCCCGGCGCGGTGATCGATGGCCACCGAGTCGGCCAGAAAGTCCTCGCCCAGCACGTCGGCCAGGCGCTGCGCGCGGCCGGCATCGCCGGGGTGGGCACGCCACTGCTCGATCAGCTTGCCTTCGTGCCAGACGGCGAAGCCGACGTCGGGCCGCGCCAGCGCGTGGCGGCGCACGGCCTCGATGCAGTGCGCCAGTTCGGTCGCGTCGGTCTTGAGAAACTTGCGCCGCGCCGGCACGCTGAAGAACAGCTCCTTCACCTCCACGGTGGTGCCCTGCGCGCGCGCCACGGGCTTCATCTCGCCCGTGCGGCCGTCCAGCAGATGGGCAGACGACTGGCCGCCCGCCCGCGACAACAAAGAGACTTCAGCTATGGAGTTGATAGCTGCCAGCGCCTCGCCCCGAAAGCCCATGGTGCCAACGGCTTCCAGCTCGGCCAGGCTGGCGATCTTGCTGGTGGCGTGGCGGCGCAGCGCGGTCGCCATCTCGTCGGCAGGGATGCCGGCGCCATCGTCTTCGACGCTGATCAGGCGGACGCCGCCGGCCAGCAGGCGCAGCGTGATCTGCGTGGCCCCCGCGTCCAGCGCATTGTCGAGCAGCTCGCGCACCACCGATGCGGGTCGCTCCACCACCTCGCCCGCGGCGATTTGGCTGATGAGTTCGTCGGGCAGTTCGAGGATGGGTCGGCGAGACGCGGTCACCCAGTCATTCTAGGCAGCGCCGCTGCGCCGGCCGCGGGTGGGTGCCGCTGCGCGGTAAGCGGGGCGGTCAGGGGCGCGGTGGGCGTTGCTGCGCTGGCGACGGCTGCTGCAAGAGCGGCGCGGCCGACGTGTCAGGGCGGCCCCGCTGGGCATCATCGTGCGCCTTGCGGGCGCGTCGGGTCTGATCCTGACCGGCGGCGGGTGCCTGGTTGGCAGTCTGCTGATCGCGCTCGTGCGGCAGCGTGTCTGATGGGGCGTGGCGCACGTCGCCCAGCTCAATGGTCACTTCAGGGTCGGGCGAAGGCGTAGCGGGGCGGGCGGTGGAAGAGGAGGGGTTCATGCGTGACAACCTGGTAGAGCGGAAGGTTGGGCCAGTGTGCGCCGCGGGGCGCGGCGTGACTGTCGGACGGCGCCGCCCGCCGCCGTGGGCGGGTATCGGCTGGCGAGCTGCGGGGCGCGAGCAGCGGCGCCGATAATCGCCCCCCATGGATATCGTGATGCAACTGGTCGACTTCATCCTGCACGTCGACAGACATTTGGGCGCCTTTGTGGCGCACTACGGCCCGTGGGTGTACGCGCTGCTGTTCGTCATCGTCTTCGTCGAAACCGGCGTGGTGGTGATGCCTTTTTTGCCGGGCGATTCGCTGCTTTTCGTGGTCGGCGCGCTGGCCGGCGCGGGGCTGGTCAGCTATCCGCTGGCGTGCGTGATCCTGCTGGCGGCGGCCATTTTGGGCGACCAGTGCAATTACAGCATTGGCCGCTATTTCGGCCCCAAGGTGTTTCAGTGGGAGGACTCGCGCTTTTTCAACCGGCGCGCCTTCGACAAGGCCCATGCGTTTTACGAGCGCTATGGCGGCGTGACGGTGATCCTGGCGCGCTTCATGCCGTTCATCCGCACGTTCGTGCCCTTTGTGGCGGGCGTGGCGGAGATGAGCCGCGGCAAGTTCAGCTTCTTCAACGTCACCGGCGCGCTGATCTGGGTGCTGGGCCTGGTGACGGCGGGCTACGTGTTCGGCAACCTGCCGTGGGTGCAGGCCAACTTGAGCAAGATCATCTGGGCGCTGATCCTGGTGCCGGGCCTGATCGCCATCTATGGCGGCTGGAAGGCCGGGCGGGCCGAAAAGGCGGCGGCCCGCGCCTGATCGCCCTGCAAGAACGAAAAAGCGGGCGATCCTTTGAAGGAACCGCCCGCAGAGTCTTGGAGGAGAACTTGCAGAGAAACTGGCTTTCGCCAGCCCCTATTCAACGCGCCCCACTGGCCGTTGCTTGTCGGACAAGGCTGACGGACGCTGTCATCGCGACGGCCTGTGCGTGAACGGTTGCGCTGCGTTGGCCGCGGCGCGTGCGGCACGGACGCGCCAGTGGTGTCTTTTTTCGCCAGCGGTTCGGCGGCCGGCGGCCCGGTCAGACCTGCCGGTTGCGCGCCAACGGCGGGTTGGCTGAAAAGTATTTCTGCACCCCGCTGATCAGCGCGTTGGCCAGGTCGTTCTGGTAGCTTTCGCTGCGCAGCTTGCGTTCTTCGTCGGGGTTGCTGATGAACGCGGTTTCAACCAGCACGCTGGGAATATCGGGCGCGCGCAGCACGGCAAAGTTGGCGCGCTCCACGCGCGGCTTGTGCAGGCGGCCAACGCTGCCAATCTCGCGCAGCACCGAATCGCCCAGCATCAGGCTGTCCTTGATCTGCGCGGTGGTGCTCATGTCCAGCAGGGCGCGCTGCACCAGCGAATCGCGCACGCCCAGGTTGACGCCGCCCACGCGGTCGGCGTTGTTTTCGTTGGCGGCCAGCCAGCGCGCGGCGGTGCTGGACGCGCCGCGCTCGGACAGCGCGTAAACGCTGGCGCCCGCCGCCTCGGACCGCATGAAGGCGTCGGCGTGGATGCTGATGAACAGGTCGGCGCCCACGCGGCGCGCCTTTTCGACCCGCGTGGCCAGCGGCACGAAGTAGTCGCCGTCGCGCGTCAGAAACGCGCGCATCGGGTTGCCGCCCACGGTGGCGTTGTTGATGCGGTCGCGCAGCTTCAGGGCCACCTGCAGCACCACGTCTTTTTCGTAAGTGCCGCCAGGGCCGATGGCGCCCGGGTCTTCGCCGCCGTGGCCGGGGTCCAGCGCGACGATGATGAGTCGGTCGATGCCGGCGCGCGCGGGGGCCTGCGCCACGGCGCTGGGCGCGGGCGTGGGTGCCGGCGTGCGCAAGGTCAGGCGCGGGGGCGCGGGCGGGCTGGGCGCGCGCGCCACGGCGGTGCCCGGGCGCGACAGTTCGTTCGAGCGCTCGATCTGCCGCGCGATCAGATCACCCAGCGAATCGGTGGCCTCGGCCGACATGCCGCGCGCCGCGCCGCCCGGAGCGCGCGCGGCGGGGCCGCCCAATTCCTTCATGCGCTCGGCGATCAGCTGCTCCAGCGGGTCGACCGGGTGGGCCGGGTACAGGTCAAACACCAGCCGGTGCCGGTACGCCGCCACCGGCGCCAGGGTAAACACCTGCGGGCGGCTGTCGTGCTTCAGGTCCAGCACCAGGCGCACCACGCCGGGTGCGTGCTGCCCGACACGGATGCCGGCGATGTTGGGGTCGTCGGCGCGCACCTTGGCGACCAGCTCGCGCAGTGTGGGGTTCAGCTCCAGCCCTTCAATGTCGACCGCCAGGCGCGGCGGCATGCCGACCATGCGGTGCGTGGCCTTGAGCGCGCTGTCGGATTCGATGGTGACGCGGCTGTAGTCCTCGGCCGGCCAGATGCGCACCGCCACGATGCTGGCGCCGCGCGCGATGTGGTGCGCCGTCAGCAGCAACACCAGCGAGCCGCCTTGCAGCAGCGCGCGGCGGCGGCCGGGCAGGCGCGGGGCGGGCGCGGGCGGCGTCATGGGTTTACCTCGCGCAGGCCTTGCAGCAGCAGCGCGCCGCGCGCCGTGCCGGCCTGTGCGCGCACCGTGCGTTGGTCATCCTGCGCCAGCCAGTCGATGTGCAGCGTCAGGTCGGGCACGGGCAGCAGGCCGGCTGCCTTGTCGGGCCATTCGGCCAGCTTCAGGCCGGGCGCGGCAAACAGGTCGCGAAAGCCGGCGTCTTCCCATTCGCGCGGGTCGTTGAAGCGGTAGAAGTCGAAGTGCGACACCGCCAGGCCGTCGGGCGCGGCGTGCGGCTCGACCACGGCATAGGTCGGGCTCTTGATGCGGCCTTCAACGCCCAGCGCGCGCAGCAGGTGGCGCACGAAGGTGGTCTTGCCCGCGCCCAAATCGCCCTGCAGTTCGATGAAGGCGTCGCGCAGCGCGGGCAGCGCGGCCAGGCGGCGCGCAAAGGTGGCGGTGTCGTCCTCGGTGCGCCAGGTGAACGACGCGGACGGTGCGGTTTCTACAATCTGGCCGTGGCTGGCAGTGGCGCTCAACTCGATTCCCTTGAACTGTGGACGCAGGTGCAGGACGCGGCGCGCGCGCTGGGGTTTTCGCACGTCGGCGTGGCAGACGTGGACCTGTCGAGCGCCGAACCCGGCCTGCTGGCCTGGCTGAACAACGGCTTTCATGGTCGCATGGATTACATGGCGGCGCATGGCCTGAAGCGCGCACGCCCGGCCGAGCTGGTGCCCGGCACCGTGAGCGTGATCACCGCGCGCATGGACTACCTGCCGCGCGATACGCCGCCCGGCTGGCAGGCGCTGGAGTTTGACCGCCTGCAGCGCCCGGGCGAAGGCATCGTGTCGATCTACGCCCGCGGCCGCGACTACCACAAGGTGCTGCGCGCGCGGCTGCAGAAGCTGGCCGATCACATCGCGGCCGCCGTCGGCCCGTTCGGCCACCGCGTGTTCACCGATTCGGCCCCCGTGCTGGAGGCCGAACTGGCCGCGCGCAGCGGCCAGGGCTGGCGCGGCAAGCACACGCTGGTGCTGTCGCGCGCAGGCGGGTCGATGTTCTTCTTGGGCGAGATCTATATTGACCTGGCGCTGCCGCGCACCGCGCCGGCCAGCGAGCATTGCGGGCAATGCACGGCCTGCATCGATATTTGCCCCACGCGCGCCATCGTGGCGCCGCACCGGCTGGACGCGCGGCGCTGCATCTCGTACCTGACCATCGAGCACGACGGCGCGATTGACGAGGCGCTGCGGCCGCTGATCGGCAACCGCATCTACGGCTGCGACGATTGCCAGCTGGCCTGCCCCTGGAACAAATACGCCCAGCGCAGCGCGCTGCCCGACTTCGACGTACGCGTTGGCCTGCGCGGTGGCGAGCTGGCGGCGCTGTTCGGCTGGAGCGAAGCAGAGTTTCTGCGTCGCACTGAAGGCGGGCCGATCCGCCGCATTGGCCATGTGCGCTGGCTGCGCAATATCGCCGTGGCGCTGGGCAACGCGCTGGCCGCGCTGCCCGCCGGTGATGCGCGGCGCGCGCCCTTGCTGGCCGCGCTGCAGGCCCGCGCCGACCACCCGCACGCGCTGGTGCGCGAGCATGTGCAATGGGCGATGGGGCGTTGACAACGTCACGGCGTTGCTGCGATTTTCAAAGCGTGGGGCTGGCGCCGCGACGGTGCGGCAAGCTGCTATTTTCATAGCATAGGCGATGCGCGTCAACCTGAGGCGGGCACACGGAGGGCGCCTTGTCCGACACCGCGATGC
Source organism: Pseudomonadota bacterium (assembly GCA_029780695.1). Lineage (GTDB taxonomy): Bacteria > Pseudomonadota > Gammaproteobacteria > Burkholderiales > Burkholderiaceae_C > Ottowia. The sequence continues at coordinate 15,647 of JAKOYD010000168.1, read as the reverse complement.
TCATGGTTTGCATAGCATCAATGGCTCGCACCGCCGCGCTCAGAAGGCGGTACACCATTCACCGCCCGTCGCCCTGGGTGCCGCGGGCCGACACACAAGGAGATGCCGTGAGCTACACCCTGAGACAAGTCCAACCCCTCTTGACCAAGCCCGAACTGGAGCTGTTTCACGCCAGCCGCGCCGGCGCCTTGAAGGAACTGACGGCCCGCCAGCTGGCCAGCAAGGTCACCCGCGCCCGCGCGCTGCGCGACAAGTACCGCGACACCTACCGCCGCCAGACCGTGGCCACGCGCACCGGCCCTGCCAACGAGCGCAAGCAGATGGGCGGTGAGAACAACCGCACCGAAATCAAGGCCGACATCCTGGCCGACGTGTTGCAGCGCTTTGAAGCGCAGCATGAAAAGCTGGAAGCGCGCCTGGCCAAGGCGACCACAACGCGCGGCGCCCGTCCGCACAACGCGCCGGGCGTGCCCGCCAAGCGCACCAACCCCAAGTCTGCGCAGCGCAGCCGGCGCACCACCGGCGATGCCGCGCCGGGCGAGGGCGCTGACCTGGCCATGCGCAACGCCACCACCACCAAGCCGCGCCAGGTGGCACGCAAGCAGCGCGCCGCCGACGACTTAGGCTACGCGGTGGTGACCGCGCGCGGCGCCAAGTCGACCCGCGCCGCCAACGGCGCCGAGCGTCCGGCGGCCAAGACGCCGGCCAAGAAAACGTCCGCTAAAAAAATGCCCGCCACCAACGCCATCACCGGCGCGGCCCAGCCGGCCGCCAAGCTGATGAAGCAGGTGCGCTCGGCCGTGGCGCGCCAGCAGCAGGCCGCGCCGGCCGAAGGCACGCCGACCGCGCGGCGCGGCAGCCGCACCCGCGTGGGCGGCTCGGCCAGCGACCTGGCGCAAGGCGCGGTGCCGACCGGTATGCCGGCGGCGGCGCAGCGCTTTAATCCGCTGAAGGCCGAGCCGGTCAACAAGAAGATTCACGCGTCGGCGCGCGGACGCCAGAAGGTGGTGACGGCCAAGCGCGACGCGCGCTGATGCCGGTTGCATCACACAGCCGCGCGGCGGGCGTCGCGCGGCTTATTTTTTTGGTAAAATCACGCGCTGGCGCTCATCTGGAAAGCGTATGAAGCTATTTAAACGATAGCTAAAGTCATCCCGCCAGCGCGCGAAACACGCCCAGCGCGAAGGGCAGGCTGACCATGCCCAGCACGGTCGACAGCGTGACCAGCCCCGCCACGTACGGCCCGTTGTAGCCCATGCGCGCGGCCAGCACGTAGCAGGTCGAAGCGGTGGGCAGCGCCGAAAAGATGAGCAGCACCATGGTTTCTTCCGTGCCCAGCCGGAAGGCGCGCGCCAGCAGCCACGCGGCCACCGGCATCAGCAGGTGGCGGATGGTGAGCACCCCCACGCTCAGCGCCTTGCCGCTGGCCAGGCTCTGAAACTGCATGCCCGCGCCGGCCGACATCAGCCCCAGCGCGATGGACGCCGCGCCGATGCGGGTGACCGTGGGCACCAGCCATTCCGGCAGCGTGAACCCGGCCAGGTTGGCCAGCAGGCCCGACGCCGTGGCCAGGATCAGCGGGTTGCGCGCCAGCTCGCCCAGAAAGCCGCGCCCCGCGTGGTGCGCCATCGGCCACACCGCGCCGATGTTGCACAGCGGCACGCACACGCCAATCAGCACCGCGATCAGCTGCAGGCCAGGCGCGCCGCCCAGTCGCTCGGCCAGCGCCAGGCCGATGAACGAGTTGAAGCGGAACGCCACCTGCGCGCTGGCGGCGTGGTCGCGCAGGTCGATGCGCCCGCGCAAGCCCGGCAGGCGCGGCAGCGCATAGGCCAGCATGATGCCGGTGCCCACCAGCCCCAGGCCGGCGCCGATCAGGCTCGACGCCGCGCGCACGTCCAGCGGCGTGCGCACGATGGACTGGAACAGCAGCACCGGAAACAGAAAGTAATAGACCAACGCTTCTGCCGACTGCCAGACCGGGCGATTGAGCGCGGTGTGGCGGCACAGCAGGTATCCGATCAGGATCAGCGAAAAGTCCGGAAAGAGCAGTTGGGCGTAGTGCACGGCGGCAGAGCATAACGGCGCTGCGGGTATTCCCTTGGCTTTCTGCCCGACTGGCTGGGAACACGGGGCGTGTTTTGCCCGTCTAATTCCGGTTTTGTTTCTGGAACGACCAAGAAGGAGTTTTGCACCGATGCAACGCCGTTACCTGATCGCCCTCGCCGCCGCTGCCGCCACGCTGTCGGCGGGCGGTGCCTTTGCCCAGGCCTGGCCCGCCAAGCCCATCCGCCTGATCGTGCCCTTTGCGGCCGGTGGCACCACCGACATCATCGCCCGCGTGGTGGCCGAACCGCTGGGCCGCGAACTGGGCCAGCCGGTGGTGGTCGACAACAAGGGCGGCGCCGGCGGCGCCATTGGCGCGACCGAAGCCGCGCGTGCCGCGGCCGACGGCTACACGCTGAGCGTGGCCACGGTGTCGACCACCGCGGCCAACCCGGCCATCAACCCCAAGATCAGCTATGACCCAGTGAACGACTTCATGCCGGTCATCAACATCGCCGCCACGCCCAACATCATTGCGGTGCACCCCAGCTTCGCGGCCAAGAACTACAAGGACTTTGCCGCGCTGGTCAAGCAGCAGCCGGGCAAGTTCAGCTACGCGTCGTCGGGCACCGGCGGCATCGGCCACCTGCAGATGGAGCTGTACAAGAGCCTGACCGGCATGTTCGTCACCCACATCGCCTACCGCGGCGCCGGCCCGGCGCTGAACGACGTGGTGGCCGGCCAGGTGCCCATCATCTTCGACAACGTGCCGTCGTCGCTGCCCTTCATCAAGACCGGCAAGCTGGTGCCCATCGTGGTGGCCGCGCCGCAGCGCCTGAAGGACTTGCCCGACACGCCCACCTTCAAGGAAGTGGGCCTGGAGCCGGTGAACCGCATGGCCTACTACGGCATCCTGGCGCCCAAGGGCACGCCCAAGGACGTGGTCGACAAGGTCAACGCGGCGGCCAAGAAGGTGCTGCAAGACCCGGCGGTGAAAAAGCGCATTGAAGAGACCGGCTCGTTCATCATCGCCAACTCGCCCGACGAGTTTGCCAAGCAGATCAAGGACGAACTGGCCGTCTACAAGCAGGTGGTGGCCAAGCAGAAGCTGACGCTGCAGTAAACCCTGCGCTCGCACAAAAACCCGCCGTGGCCCGCGCCCGGCGGGTTTTTTATTTGTTGAAGTGGAGGTATCGAGAAGCGCGTTCCATTGGAAACGCAGCTCCCTCTCCCTCTGGGAGAGGGTAGGGGTGAGGGCCAGCAGCGGGCCCAGCATGACGAGCCCTAAATTGCTACCGAATAAATAGCTCTATACGCGCTCGGGACTTGCGCTAGAGCCGATTTTTGATGCTGATCTCCTTCGCCAACCCCGGTTTTGGTATCTTCCTCCCGTGCCCGCAGTTCCCCCCGCCGACTCCAGCATCGACGCCTTCATCGACGCCCTGTGGCTGGAGGACGGCCTGTCGCCCAACACCCTGGCCGCCTACCGGCGCGACCTGACGCTGTACGCGCAGTGGCTGTGCGACACGCACGGCGTGGCGCTGGCGCAGACGGCCGAGCCGCACCTGAACGCCTACATGGGCGTGCGCGCCAAGGTCAGGCATGAACGCGACCAGGGCAAGGCCACGTCGGCCAACCGGCGCCTAACGGTGTTCAAGCGCTACTTCCGCTGGGCGCTGCGCGAAAGGCTGATCAGCGCCGACCCGACGCTGAAGTTGCTGACAGCCAGGCAGCCCTTGCGCGTGCCCAAGACGCTGAGCGAAGCCCAGGTCGAGGCGCTGCTGGCCGCGCCCGACACCGACACGCCGCTCGGCGTGCGCGACCGCACCATGCTGGAGCTGATGTACGCCAGCGGCCTGCGCGTCAGCGAACTGGTGTCGCTCAAGACCTTCGACGTCGCCTTGGCCGACGGCGTGCTGCGCGTGCTGGGCAAGGGCAGCAAGGAGCGCCTGGTGCCCTTTGGTGAAGAAGCGCGCGACTGGCTGCAGCGCTATGTTTCAGAGAGCAGGCCTGCCTTGCTGGGCCAGCGCCAGACCGAGGCGCTGTTCGTCACCAGCGCCGGCCGCACGCCCGGCACGGCCATGTCGCGCGTGATGTTCTGGACCCTGGTCAAGCGGTATGCGCGCCAAGCCGGCATCACCACGCCGCTGTCACCGCACACGCTGCGCCACGCCTTCGCCACGCACCTGCTCAACCACGGCGCCGACCTGCGCGCGGTGCAGATGCTGCTGGGCCATGCCGACATTTCCACCACCACCATCTACACCCACATCGCGCGCGAGCGGCTGAAGGATTTGCACGCGCGGCACCATCCGCGTGGCTGATGCGCAAAAGCCGAGGCGAGCGCCCATGCAGCGCGCAAACGGCGCCCGCGCTGGCCGCTGACGCACAATCCGCGCATGACTGCCTCGATGCCGTTCCTCACACGCCGCGCCAGCCTGGTCGCGGCGGCCGCGCTGGCGCTGACCCCCGCGCTCACGCAAGCCCAGGCCTGGCCCGCCAAGCCGATCAAGATCACCGTCGCCTATCCGCCCGGCGGCGTGGCCGACAGCGTGGCGCGCCTGCTGGCCGACCGGCTGGCGCCCGTGCTGGGCCAGAGCGTGCTGGTGGACAACAAGGCCGGCGCCAGCGGCACCATCGGCATGGACGCCGTGGCCAAGGCGCCGCCGGACGGCTACAGCTTCGGCTTTTCGGCCATCAGCCCGCTGGTGCTCAACCCGCACCTGGGCAAGTCGCCGTTTGATCCGGCCCGGGACATTGCCCCGGTGGTCAGCGTCATCGCCTCGCCGGTGCTGTTGCTGGGCACGTCGGCGCTGCCCGCACGCGACTTCAAGGAACTGGTCGCTGCGGCCAAGGCCCGCCCAGGCGCCGTGCGCTGGGCCACGTCGGGGCCGGCGTCGCTGGGCCACATCGTGCTGGAGCAGGTCAAGTCGGGCGCTGGCGCCGACATGACCCACGTGCCCTACAAAGGGGGCGGCCAGCAGATCAACGACGCGCTGGGCGGCCAGTTCGAGGTGCTGAGCGTGAACGCCGGCCCGGCCGTCATGGGACACATCAAGTCCGGCAAGCTGAAGCCGCTGGCCGTGGGCGCCCCCGCGCGGCTGGAGGAATTGCCCGCCGTGCCCACGCTGGCCGAGATGGGCCTGCCCGCCGCCAACCTGGCGTCGGTGTTCGGCCTGTTCGCGCCCGCCGGCACGCCGCCTGCCGTCATCGAGCGCCTGAACACCGAGGTGAACAAGCTGCTGAAGGACAAAGACGTGCGCCAGAAGATCGAAGCCGCCGACAACGTGCCCACCGGCGGCAGCGCGGCCGACTTTGCCAGGTTCATCGCCGCCGAATCGGCCAGCAACGCGCGCATCATCAAGGCGGCGTCGATCAAGGCAGACTGACGGCTTGATTCATAAAACATAGCAAATAACGCAGGCTGGACAAGCGCAGGGCGCCTGTTCCATCAAGACTTCAGCGACTCACGACATGGAAACCGTCGCTCCCTGGCTCTCGCAACCGGCGCTGCAGGCCGCGCTTTTGGCCGCCGCCGGCGCGCTGGTCTACTGGCTGAAGGACGTGCCGGGCCTGGTGTTGCGCTGGGCACGGCGCTTTTTCGTCAGCACGCTCACCGTCGATTCGCGCGACGACTTCCTGTTTCCGGCGCTGGTCGAATACATGGACCAGCACCCGGGCTTGCGCGGCGTCAACCAGTTCACCGCGCGCAGCGTGCGGCGCGGCACCGAGCACCAGAGCCTGGCCGAAGACCTGCGCAACGGCCAGCCGCCGCGCGCTTACCTGTCGCCGGGCGAGGGCGTGCACATCTTGCGCGCGGACGGCCGCTGGCTGTGGCTGCGCCGCGATCTGCAGGTGACGCAGAGCGTGTTCGAGAAAGTCAGCCTGTCCACGCTGGGCCGCTCGCCGCGCTATCTGGAAGGCTTTCTGCAGGCCGCCATCGACGCCCGCGCCGCGCGCGAAACCGACACGCTGTCGGTCTACATCCCCAACCCCTTCCACGGCGGCGACTGGATGCGCGCGCGCCTCGGGTCACGCCGGCCGCTGGCGTCGGTGGTGCTCAAGGCGGGGCAGGGCGAAGCGCTGCTGGCCGACCTGGAAAACTTCTTCCATAGCCGCGAGCGCTATGCCGCGCTGGGCATTCCGTGGCGGCGCGGCTACCTGCTGTACGGCCCGCCCGGCACGGGCAAGACCTCGCTCGTCACCGCGCTGGCCAGCGAACTGCGGCTGAACGTGTGCACCCTCAGCCTGGCCAGCCCCATCGTCACCGACGAGAAGATCCACACCCTGCTGGCCTCGGTGCCGCAGCGCTCGCTGCTGCTGATCGAGGACGTCGACGCCTTCTTCCGCGAGCGTGACGCCGCGCACGCGCAGGTCAAGCTGTCGTTCAGCGGCTTTCTCAACGCGCTGGACGGCGTGGCCACGCAAGAAGGCACCGTGCTGTTCATGACCACCAATCACATTGAGCGGCTCGACCCCGCGCTGATCCGCGCGGGCCGCATCGATGAGCGGGTGCAACTGGGCTACGCCGACGAGGAACAGTTGCGCCGGCTGTACCGCAAATTCCACGACGACCCCGCGGCGGCCGACGCCTTCGCGCGCGAGAAAGCCGGGCAGAACCTGTCGCCGGCGGCGGTGCAGGGAGAGTTGATGAAGCGGTTTGGGGCCGCAAGCAAGGCGGACATTGCTGTCCGCATGGACGCGTAGCCCGCTTTCAGCCGGACGGTTCTTGCGGGTCGCGGTGGGCGCAAGGGCATCAATGCCCGTCCTGCGAGGCCATCGTTGATTGGCCGTCGGGATTGGGCTGCGTGATGCGCCTTACGCCGGCTGGAACGACCACGCTGGCGGCTCGTCGTTGCCGGCGTCTTCGTCCTGCTCGGCGTCTTCATGCGTGGCGTGCACCTTGCCGGCGGCGTGGTGCACGGGCGCGTAGATGGCGTACAGCCGCATGGGCTTCTTGCCGGTGTTGATCACGTCGTGCCAGGTGCCCGCGGGCACGGTGATGCACCAGCCGTCCTCGACTTCCTGCTCGAACGTGAGCTTGGTCTTGCTCGGCCCCATGACGCACTTGCCCTTGCCCGCGTCCAGGCGCAAGAACTGGTCGGTTTCGGGGTGCACTTCCAGGCCGATGGACTGGCCGGGTTCGATGGACATGAGCGTGACCTGCAGATACAGGCCGCTCCAGGCCACGGTGCGGTAGTTGGCGTTGTCCTTGGTGGCGGTTTCTATGTCGAAGGCGTTGGGCTTGGGGCCAATGTCCTTGACGACGGGTTTCTGGGGCATGCGTGACTCCTTGTGGATGGGGTAATGAAGCCATGGCGCGGCGCGCTCGGCGATGAGACAACACCGCCATCGTAGTGCCTGCCATCGCACAGCCGTGCGCACAACGGTGTCAGTGCGCGGAGGGTTCGGCCAGCGCGGCCAGTTCGTCGGCGGTAAAGCCGGCCTGCTGGCGCGCGGCGGTGTTGAACGGGCCTTTCAGCCGCGGGGCGCCGTACTGGCGCGCCAGCACGCGGTAATGCGCCAGCGGCTCCAGGCCATCGCGCTGGCACAACCAGCGGTACCAGTGGTTGCCGATGGCGACGTGGCCGATCTCGTCGCGTAGGATGATGTCGAGAATGTCGCAGGCGGCCAGCGCGTCGGGCGTGCCGGCGGCGCGCAGCTTGCGCTGGATCAGCGGCGTGGCGTCCAGCCCGCGCGCCTCCAGCGTGCGCGGCACCAGTGCCATGCGGGCGGTGATGTCGCCCTGGGTCTTCTCGCACATGGCCCACAGGCCGTCGTGGGCCGGAAAGTCGCCGTAGGCGTGGCCCAGGCGCGTGCGCAGATGGTCGTGCAGCAGGCTGAAGTGGTAGGCCTCTTCCCGGGCCACGCGCAGCCAGTCGCGGTAGAAGGCGTCGGGCATGCCGTCAAAGCGCCAGACGGCGTCCAGCGCCAGGTTGATCGCGTTTAATGAATGTACCAAAAAAATAATTGACAAAAGGAAGCCGTGCTGAAAATTGCGTGGACACAATCGCTAAAATTAGGCTGGTCGTATCGTCACGGCCGCTGCACATTTTTGCACTTCATGTGATTCCGTGTGCATAGGTTGGTGCTCTTTATTTTGTTGGATAATAAATTGCCATGTCAATACAGATAACTGATGCGATAATCCATCAAATTAATAAAACTGCTCAAACAAAGGATTCTGGCAGCGTTACCTTGAATGCAAGGCAAGACTGTCTGCCAAAAGATGAATTGTTGGATCAGCTTTGCAAATCACTTCTTGATTTGTATACAAAGAATGCCAACAACAACGGCACATTGGGTCAAGATCCAATTGAGCACATATTTCCTTTGCGATTAAGGTCTTATGTCGATGGACAAACCGCCTTCATTCCTTTCACGCTTGAAGCATTAAACCTACTTAAGACTCGCATGGAAGGAGCTTTTCTTTCAACGGGGGGTTACGCATTATTTTTACGATATTCGGCAGATGCTCATGACATGCTACTTGTGGTAATGTTGAAATTAAAAGCAGGAGCGGGTATTGATGCTGAAACCCTAAGCCTAACTAAAACTTTAAATATTGACCTTAGCCATCTCCACGAAGCGGCACGTATCAATGTTACTAGGTGGTTGGCGGGACAGCAGCCTTATTTGACATTCATTAAAGGTCGCTCAAGCGCAAATGATGTTAGCGAATATTTTCGTGATGCGCTGGCATGTACTGGCTATACAGATTCTAAGCACCATACCGAGGCCATAATACGAGCGGCAGATGAATTTGTTGACTCAAGGGCTGACCTCGACAGTGTGGGGAAGCAAATAGAGCGTATTGCAATGCGTCAACGGCTTTATGACTGCTTGTCTAGTAATCAAACAGAGGTTCCATTAGCGACTGTTGCAGCCGCCATCTATCCTAACGACCCACAGGATTTTATTGATCATATTAGGGCTAAGGCTGTTGACGGTGGCTACCACGTCGATGACCGTTTTAAACCACATAAACCTACTTTTCAAAAGTTACATCGCATTAAAGAAAGATTTGGCTCAGTACAAATCGCCTTTGATGTTGAGGATGTGCGAGAAGAGCGAGTCAAATATGATGAGCAATTAAATGCTGTAATTCTTGCTAATCCGCCGGATAGGTTGAAGGAGGCTTTAAAAGAAAATGCAAAATCTGCCAACTAACCCACATGATTGGGCTCTGTGGCTGCTTGAGCAACTTAATGGCCTTCAAAACGTCGGGCCTAATTGGGAAGGTAGACTGCCTGATGACTGGGATTTAGAGGTAATCTCTCGAGAGATTTCACCAGAGCTTGAGGTAATGGTCGATAAAACGACTCGACGAATTGAGTTCAAGCCAAAAAATGGATCAGTTTACCAGACGCTACAAGAATTGGTAGATGGCCCTCGTAAGAGAAACGCTCCATCGCTGTTTACTGTACGAGAGTTTGATTATACCCATGGACGAAGTGAAAATACTCCTACGCCAATACAAAATTATATTGATGCAGTGCGGCTATGGAAGCATATGGCGGGATTCGCTGATCACGATAGGGATAGTGGAGGCCAGTTGCTCTACATTAAATCTTTTGATTCGAAACTTTGGCTAAGCTCAGAATACACTGCAACCGACCTTCGGTATCTTCCAAGAATATCTGAATTTATCAATCAATATTTTGAAGATAAGCATCACGAGGATCAAAAAAGAAATATAGTGCGATCAGCGCTACTTGAAATTTTCAAAAATAAGCCGGTTGTCTGTTTTTATGAATTGATTTCATCTTTTGATGATTTTTCTGACCGCGTTCGCAGCTCTTATACTTTATATACTCAAGATTTTTCGTTTGAAAAATTACGTTCAGAGATAGATAAGCAAAACAGGGAAGATACTATTAGATTGAATAAAACATTTTCAGATATCCAAAATCAATTATTGGCCTTGCCTGCTGCCTTGCTGGCTGCAGGCGCAACCATTAAGGACGGTAGTTGGGGGGTCAATGGCTCAGTAATTATTGGTGTTGGAATCTTTGCCTGGGTGGTAAAGCAACTTATTCTTAATCAAAAAAATTCAATTGATGCTATTGCCGGTGAGATTGAGCTACGCCGAAAAAAGATTTTAGATCAGCCGCGAGAGATTTCTGATGGCGTACTGGTTCTTTTCAAAGAACTTGAGAAACGGGTAGAACGCCAAAAATCTGTCCTAGATCAGATTTATAAAGCAATATATTTGGTATTATTTTTTGTGGTGGTTCTGGTTATTTCAGCGCAGTTTCCTGATTTGCTACATGTAATCGCCAGCTACTCATTGGATGTAATTAAAAAATTCTTTAATATATAATTATTTTAACAATTTTCGATGAAAATATTGAATTATTTTGCATTTTCAAGAGGCGCCCATCATGGTAAGTTCATCATCGGTAAATCCCGCCTGTCTCCGTGCCTCGACGTTAAATGGAGCGCGTGGTGAAGGGGCACCGTATTGCAGCGCTAATTCAGTATTTGTTTTCGTTGGATCAAGTTTTCGTTCAGCACATATCCGGTGATACCAGTGATTGCCGATGGTCACGTGTCCTATTTCATCGTGAAGAATGATTTCCAAAATTGCTGCACCTTCGATGTCTCCCACCGACCGCAGCTTGTCTCGAATTCCAGGAGATACGTCCAAACCGCGCGCTTCCATCGTTCTTGGGACGAGCGCAAGCCTAGCCAGCACGTCATCTTTGGTTTTTTCTGCCATTTCCCAAAGTCCGTTATGAGCAGGAAAGTCGCCATATTCAAAGCCAAGGCCATTCAAGTGATTTCTTAGAAGTCGAAAGTGGTGAGCCTCTTCTTTTGCGACTTTTACCCAATCTAGATAAAACTGATTTGGTAAATTATCAAAACGCCAAGTGATGTCGAGGGCTAAATTTACAGCATTGAACTCAATGTGTGCCAACGCATGGATTAATATCGCTCTCCCTTCTTTGGTGTGAACGGAGCGTTGTTTTACTTCGCTGGGGTGAACCAGTATCGGCTTTGCAGGAGAGCAGGGGAGTCGTCCTGAATTGGCTTGAAGAAGTGAAGACAACTCAAGCCCAGACTTTCCATTAATTCCCAAGGTTGCAGCCAGCTTGGAGTTGACATCGGTTTTAAGCAAAGCGGATAACGCTTCCGCACGAATTGAATGCATTGGTCTTTTCTGATGGGGTATATTAAGCGCGAATTTAAGACCGACCTTGAATCAGTTTTTTCATCTTCAATGCCATGCTACTTCCAAGCTTTTTAATGGCCGACCAACGGCCGCAATTTGATTGGGCAGTGGGTTGCGCTACGGCTGGTGTTGATGTGTCGCGTGAGTTGAAATTATGCTCCGATGGACTCGTGTCTGACGCATCAACTTGCGTAGATACGATGGCTGCCAACACCATCACCTCCCGCTCCAGCCCCGTTGCCTCAACGTCCAGCCGAACCCCAACCTGCCGCCCAATCGCCTCCACGTCCTTGCGCTGACGTGGAAACCGCTCCTTTGCCCAAGCGCCCACATCAAAGACATCTTTCATCAGGTTGCGCGCCTTCGCGTCCGCGCCAGCTTTCAGTTCAGCCCGCAGGAACCGACGCCACCGCGCAGCATCCAACACCACCACCTGAGCGCCGTCCGTGAACACCAGCAGCCGCTGAAGTTGATCCTTCAAGCCATCCGCGCCAGCATTCAAGCGCAACGTCTTGTCATTGCCGATCTGCCGCGCCACCAGTTCAGAGAACCGATGACCTTCCTTTGGGTTCGCACCCGTGGTATCGAACGCAATCGCCACCTGTTTCATAGAGGTTGCCTTTCATCAAGTGTATTCAGTCATCACGCACCCGCGCATCATTAGCCGATCCAGCAGCCGATTTACCAATGAATCCCGATCAGCGCTTTTACCCACTGCATTGAAACTGTTTTGATCGATCAGCCCACCGATGAAGTTGAACTTCAAGTACGACATCGTTTTTGCGCGTGCCAATTCAAAATCGACTACCATATTCACCAAGATTCCTTTGGTGTCGCCAATCTGGGATTCGCGAAGCTGCGACAAGCAGATTTTCATTTTTTGATCCTCGCGTTCCATAACCTGAATTTCCACGCGAATCCGCTGAATCGGAAATTGGATGTAAGTGGTCTTCTCCATATGCGTCATGTGAGGCGCGATTTTGATTAACTTTGAGTAAAGCGTCTTTTCCAAGTCGGTGTTGGGCTGAGATATGCTGCTTTCTGTTTTCACGCGTATGCCTCCATCTCGAACCCGAGTGAAAGCAGCCGATCCAATAGCCGGTTGAACAGTGAGTCCACATTCACGTCTGCGCTCACCGTGTCAAAGCTGCTTTCAATGGGTTCGCCGCGCAGAAGGTCGCTGCTGAGGTACGAAACCGCCTTGGCCCATCGCCCAGCAAAGTTGACCACGACCTGAAAGCTGATGTGCTTTGAACCGCTGACGTGAGTTCTTCGCGTCTGCGTCAGCGCCATCACCATCTGCTGGCCGTCACGATCCAACACGTCAAGTTGGATGCGCATTCCGTGGCGCGCCAGATTTCCAAAGGCCATGCTTTGGGTTGTGCCCAGATAGGGAGCAAGCTTCATCAGCTTTTTGTAGATTTCGCGCCCTTGCACGCTATCGTCAACTGTCATCTTCAGACCTCCGCTGCGATCCGTCGCAGCCGTTGAGGGTTGTCTTCCGCGTATCGCGCTGTCATGGCGACGGAAGAGTGACCCATCAGCACCGACACCGCTTTCAAGTCGATGCCCTTGCTGATGAGTTCCGTTGCAAACCACCTACGCCCCGAGTGACTGCGACCGCCCACGATGCCTGCCCTGTCATGCAGACGCCGCAGCAATTGCTGCATGGTGTTGGGGGAGAAGTGATTGCCTTTTTGGGATCGGAACAAGGGCGCATCCAGATTGAACAGAATGCCTTCCCGTTCGCGCCGATCCTCGATGTAGTCCTTGAGGGCCGTCCGAACCGCTGGGTTGGTGAGGTACGCGAACCGTGGTTTACCGCCCTTGGTCATCGACGCGGACAGTTGCAGTTCATCGCGCAGCCTGCCGGAATCGTCCACCACGTCCTTGATGCGCAAGGCTGCAATTTCCTTGGCGCGAAATCCAAGCCGATACGAAAAAGCCAGCAGCGCGATGTTGCGTCGCGCATGCTGGCTCAATTTGGCTGCTGAAAAAAGTCTTTTGATCTCTGGGTCAGTGGGAACCCTTGCTTTACCAAGCTGGGCCATTTTTCCTATGGGTGCGTTGCCGATGATTTATTTTATTTATGCACCATAAGTTGTAAACAACCTGCCCAAATCAATGTTCAAGAATTTGCCGCCACAACTCCCTGATCGTCATTGGCCGCAGACAAGGGTTCGTCGCCGTGGGTAGAAAAAGTAGTTTGACCCTTGTCTTCCTTCACCTTTTTCGCCAACACGCTTTGGCCGTGGAACGCCTGTTCACGCCGCTGAATCACCGACACCATGAACGCCAGAATATCGCCGTCCAGCGCGTAGAACCGCGTTTTTCCGCCATTGGCCTGAACTTCCCGTGTTTTGCCGTGATACAGCCCCACGATCCGCAGCAGCGCACCCAACTGCATGACCGGGTTTTTACGAACATCACCGTGAACTGGTTTGTGGAACAAAAAGTCAAGCTCTTTGCGATTGGCGTGAACCACTTCCGCGAAGTGTCTAAGACCTGCGCCAGTGAACTCAACTTGGGGCAGGAATTGCCGTGTCTGCGCGTCAAAAACGCCTGCCGCCACAAAAAGCCGCTCCAACAGCGCACGCTTTGCCAACCCGTTAGGCCGGTCAAATGCCACCGCGCCCATATCGCCAATCCTCTCTGGCGTCTTCATGCCGCCGCGATTCGCCCAATCCGGTAGAGGAACAATGCCCGATGCCATTTCCTCATCACGCTGCTTGATCCAGTCCAACGCCCCTACCAAAAACTCCATGTTCACCACACAGCGTCTGAGTGCGCCCCTGTTGTCCAGCATGATCAACTCCTCGGACAGCGTGTCGCAGTAGAAGCTTTCAATCCTGTACCGCTCTAACGCGTACCGATCATCGAGGGACAGCGCGCCTTGACGATCCTGCCGTTCCAGCTTTTTGGCTTCCTGCGCCGACAACACACGCGCCGCCATCAACCGCTCTTGCCGTTCCGCCTCGCGCAGTTGTGTGGCCCGCTCTGTTTTTTCCTTGCCGCTTTCGATCTGGTCGTGGTTGGAATCCACCGGGACGCCGCGCCAGCCATTGACTGCGCGCAGTTCCAACAAGCGCTGCGCAAGCTGATTTTTTGAACCCCGACCGGCTGCCAGAATTTCTGCCCAAATGTTGATCAACGCCTCATCCGCTGAAAACACCGGCTGCCCGTTGTCCTTGTAGCCGATCAGCGATATGGTGTTGCGCACCGTCCCTTCCAACTCGCGCCGTAGACAAACCGGATCGCACTCGTAGTGCATGAAGCGCGGATCGACCCACACATGCACCTCCTTGGGATGCCGCACGCGCATCAATTGCTGGTCGCACTCAAAGTGTGTTGTGATGTTCCCTTGGAAGTACCCGAACACGCAGTCCACCACCTGACGAGGGGTGCCGTCAGGATTTTTGAAGGTGATGTCGATCCCTGTGCTGATGACCGGTGTTCCGATCAGCACTTCCATGTCGCTATCAAACCGCGTCACGATGGACGACAACACCTTTTGGGCTTCGCGCTGATTGATGTTGTCAGAGGTCAGCACATTGACTCTGGCCGAAGGACAGTCTGTCGCCAACAGCTTTTGAAGTTGTAGCGCCTTCTCTTTGTTGTTGGTGGTCACAAACACTTTTTTGCCTGCCGCCACCTGGTCAACCAGCGCCGTCGTCCACTGGTTCGCGCTGCCGTAAAACCGATAGTCCTGCTGTGTCGCCGCCGGATAATTGATGATGAAGCGCACCGGGGTTTCGTCGTCCAAAATTTCCAGCGCTGCCCGAATCGTGATCATGTTCAAGTCCGCATCCAGCAACACCACCATGAACGCGCGCCGCAAGTAGTACTCAATGCGCGCGAAGATGGCGCGTCGCTGAGGCGCCATGGTGCTACCGACCAGATGCGCAAACACCTGCTCGGATTCGTCAATGATGACAATGGGGTACTGTCGATCCTTGTCGCTTGGATCAAGCCGTTCCATGCTGTCGAGACACACCGCGTAGTTGTTGGTGGGGGCGACCGCGCGGAATCGGACATTGGTCGTTTCGCCCAGCACCTCGTCTTTGCCCAACACAACATCGGTTGCCGACGCAGATTCATTGCTGTCCGATGAGCTGGGCTCTGCCTCGCTCACTTCAAAGTAGCAATCCAGCCCCAAGGTTTGCGCCATTTGCTGCAACAGCGAACGCCGATGGCCCAGCAGCAGCACGTGGTGATGGTTCTTTTTGGTATGCGCGCGGCGAACCCATCTTGAATCTGCTGCAGTAGGCTGTAACGATCCTGTCCAGTAAGGAGAAGCTGGACACGATGGCAACGCAGATAGTCAGAAGGCGCAGGCACTACAGCGCCGAATTGAAAGAGCAGATCCTGCTCGAATGCGCACAGCCGGGCGCGTCAGTAGCCAAGATCGCAATGGCGCATGGCATCA
>JAKOYD010000167.1 GCA_029780695.1 Pseudomonadota bacterium | reverse complement strand
CGCTTACGCGGCGATCGAACTGCCCGCGCGAGATGGGCTGGATGAGTTGGTGAATCCGGCTTATGCTGAACACGTTGCGCTTTCTTGGCGGAAATTGAGTTGGCGCTCGGGGTATAGCCCCTTACGCCAAGCAGCGCAACAACTTAGCTGCAGGCAGCAAAAATTCCCCGGACAGTAGTGCGCCTTCGCGGGAATGACGGTTTGAAGTGTCTGAAAGGCCAAGCCACGAGGGGCTTGGCGCCCGCGCGGGGTTTCTCGGCGCCCAGCGCTCACCGCTCACCGCCGCATGCGCGCAAAAGCCGCGAACTCCCAGCGGCGCATGCCCAGCAGCAGGGTGTAGCCCTCGCGGTCGGCGTCTTTCAACTTCTGGTCCATCTGGTGCTGCTGCGCAAAATCCTGCGCCACGCGCTGCAGCCGCTCCAGAAACGCGGGCGCCAGCGCGCGGCTGACGCTGCCGTGCACCAGCAGCAGGCCTTCGGCCGGGCCGTCGAAGCCGCCTGAAAAATAGTCCAGCACCGCGTGCTCGCGCACGTACTGCATCACCGGGCCGTGCGGGCGCCAGCGGAAGGTCTTGGCCAGCTTCAGCCGATAGCGGTTGAGTGGCTTCAGCTCGATCACGCCAATGCGGTCCAGCTGCGCCAGGTACTTCACCACCTCGGCCTCGGTCAGCCGGTAGGCGGCGGTCATCTGCTCCAGCGTCCACTGGCTGAGCACGTTGGTGGCCACCAGCAGCAGCTTTTCGTCGGCGACGACGGCGCGTTCCTGCTCCAGCGTCAGTTCCTTCAACAGCGGTTGCGCGTCGGCCACGCGCTGCGCCAGTTCGGCAAAGTCGATCTTCAGCGCGCGGCAGATGGCGTCGATGCGCGACAGCGGCATGTCGCCGCGCGCCAGCATGCGCTTGACGCTGCTTTCAGCCATGCCCAGTTCGCGCGCCAGGTCGGCGTAGGTCATGTGCGCGGCCTTCAGCTCTTTCTTCAGCGCGGTGACGAGGTCGGCGGTGGTGCTCATGGGGCGCCACTCTAAACCGGGCGCGTGGGGCGCGCGGCGGCGCTTGTTGGGCCAGGCCAGCGCCATGGGTCGGCGGCGGGTATTGCCAGACGGTACCGGGCGCGCACGCGCAAGGCACGCGCGCGCAAACCGGCCGCGACCGCGGCGCGCGCCCGCCAGAGTGCGGCCATCGTCCTTTCACCCCGCCAGCACGCCCATGCGCCTTACTGCCACTTCTTGCCGCTGGATCGACCCGCGCGTCGACGCCGCACTGTCCCCACACCGCGCCGAGGGCGCGCTGCTGGTGGCCACCGCGTTGCTGGTGCTGCTGGCGGCGTGGCTGCCCGCAACCGGGCTGCCCGCCCGTTACCACGACTTTGCCGACCAGCGTGCATTGGCGGGCCTGCCGCACGCGCTGGACGTGTTGAGCAATCTGCCCTTCGCGGTCATGGGCGCGTGGGGCTGGCTGCGGTTGGGCCGCGTGCCGGCCGCGCGCCTTGGCGCGGCCCAGCGGCGGCTGGCGGCGTTGTTCTTCATCGGGCTGGTGGCCACCACGGCCGGTTCGGCCGTCTACCACCTGGCGCCCGGGCCTGCCGGCCTGTGCCTCGACCGCGCTGGCATGGGCCTGGCCTTTGCCGGCTTGCTGGGGCTGGCCGCGGCCGACCGCGTGAGCGCGCGCGCCGGCCTGGCCCTGGCGGCGGCGCTGGCCGTGGCCGCACCTGGCGCGGCGCTGATCGACTGGCGGGCCGGCAACATGACGCCCTGGGTCGTGCTGCAGGCCGGCGGTCTGCTGGCGCTGGCGACACTGGCGCTGCGCCGGCCACGGCCGCGCGCGCTGGGGTTTTCCATCATCGGCGTGATTGCGCTCTATGCCCTGGCCAAGCTGCTGGAGCTGGCCGACGCGCCGGTTTTTGCCCTGACGCAGCACGCCATCAGCGGCCACACCGCCAAGCACCTGGTGGCCGCGCTGGCCGCCTGGCCCGTGGTGCGGGCGCTGCAATGCGCCGCCGCCCCGCGCGCGCGGGCCGCGCTGGCCGCACAATCGGCACACCGCCGCGCCGCCGCGGGCATTGCAGAGCTTTCCGACATGAGCCAACCCCCCGGCGCCATGGCGCCCGACGCGCCCGCGCACCCCGTGCCCGATCAGTTCGCGCTGCTGCGCCAGCGCCGCTTTGCACCGTTTTTCTGGACGCAGTTTGCCGGCGCGGCCAACGACAACCTGTTCAAGTTCGCCTTCACCGTGATGGTGACCTACCAGCTCAGCGTTGGCTGGCTGCCGCCGGCCATGGCGGGGCTGGTGATTGGTGCGCTGTTCATCCTGCCGTTTCTGCTGTTTTCGGCCACCAGCGGCCAGTTGACCGACAAGTTCGAGAAGACGCGCATGATCCGCTTCGTCAAGAACCTGGAGATCGCCATCATGGCGCTGGCCGCGTGGGCCTTCCTGGCCGCCAGCGTGCCGGTGCTGCTGGGCTGCGTGTTCTTGATGGGGCTGCATTCCACGCTGTTCGGGCCGGTGAAGTTTGCCTACCTGCCGCAGGTTTTGAACGAGCGCGAACTGACCGGCGGCAACGGCATGGTCGAGATGGGGACGTTTGTCGCCATCCTGCTGGGCAACGTGGTGGGCGGGCTGCTGGTGGCGATTCCCGGCGTGGGGCACGCCACGGTGGCGGTGGCCTGCATGGTGCTGGCGCTGGCGGGCCGGGCGGTGGCGCAGTTCATCCCGCGCGCGCCGGCCACCGACCCCGGCCTGCACATCAACTGGAACCCCATCAGCGAAACCTGGCGCAACCTCAAGCTGGCGCACGGCAACGTGGTGGTGTTCCGCTCCATGCTGGGCATCTCGTGGATGTGGTTCTTTGGCGCCGTGTTCCTGTCCAACTTTCCGGCCTTCGCCAAGGAGGTGCTGCACGGCAACGAGCACGTGGCCTCGCTGCTGCTGGTGGTGTTCTCGGTCGGCATCGGCACCGGTTCGCTGCTGTGCGAAAAACTGTCGCACCGCCACGTCGAGATCGGCCTGGTGCCGGTGGGCGCCATCGGCATGACGGTGTTCGCGGTCGATCTGTACTTCGCCTCGCGCGGGCTGCCGCCGCACGCCGGGCACACGCTGGGCAGCTTTCTGGCGCAGCCGGGGCACTGGCGCGTGATGGCCGACCTGGCGCTGCTGGCGCTGTTCGCGGGCCTGTACAGCGTGCCGATGTACGCGCTGATCCAGCTGCGCAGCGCGCCCACGCACCGCGCACGCATCATCGCCGCCAACAACATCCTGAACGCGCTGTTCATGATCGCCAGCGCCGGCGTGGCCGCCGCGCTGCTGCACGCGGGCTTCAGCATCCCGCAGATCTTCCTCGTCGTCGGGCTGGCCAACGCGGTGGTGGCGTTCTACATCTTCATGCTGGTGCCGGAATACCTGCTGCGCTTTGTCGCCTGGGTGCTGTCGCGGCTGGTGTACCGCTACCGCGTCACGGGCGAGGCGCACATTCCCACCGACGGCCCGGCCGTGCTGGTGGCCAACCACGTCAGCTTCGTCGACGCCGTGCTGCTGATGGCCGCCAGCCCGCGCCCGATCCGCTTCTTGATGGACCACCGCATCTTCAAGGTGCCGCTGCTGGGCTGGCTGTTCAAGTTGGCCAAGGCGATCCCCGTGGCGCCGCAAAAGGAAGACCCCGAAGCCTATCAGCGCGCCTTCGACCAGGCCGCCCAGGTGCTGCGCGAGGGCGACTTGCTCGGCATCTTCCCCGAAGGCGGCATCACGCGCGACGGCCAACTGCAGCCGTTCAAGGGCGGCATCATGAAGATCCTGGAATGCGCGCAAGCCGACGGCCTGCAGGTGCCCGTGGTGCCGATGGCGCTGACCAACCTGTGGGGCTCTTACTTCAGCCGCATCGAAAAAGAAGGCGCCATGGTGCGGCCGTTTCGGCGCGGCCTGTTCAACCGCGTGGGCCTGAACGTGGGCGAGGCGGTGGCGCCCGAGCAGGTGACGCCGGCGGCGCTGCACGAGCGCGTGGCGGCCCTGCTGGCACGCTGACGAGCTTCAGTGAAGAATCCGGCGCCAGCGCTTGCCAGACAAGCGCCAGCAGCTATGATTTTTGATGATCTCCACCGGGCGGCGCGGCGGTGGACGCCTTGGCGAGCAAATGCCGCGTGGTCACGTCGCGCGCCATGGCGACCGATCCCAGCACGGTGCCGCTGTCGTCCCTGACCACCCCAAAGCTCATGTCCACGTACAGCGTGCGGCCGTCCTTGTGGGCGCCGCGCGTGGTGCGCACTTCGGCGCCGTGGCTGGTGGTGCCGCGCGCCATGGCGCGGTTGAAGCCCAGCCAGTGCGCGGCGCGCAGCCGCTCGGGGATGATCAGGTCCAGGCTTTGGCCCAGCGCCTCGACGGCGCCGTAGCCAAACACCGTCTCGGCGCCAGCGTTCCAGGCGCGAATCACGCCCTGCGTGTCGGCAAAGATGAGCGCGTCTGGCGTGTCGGCCAGGATGTGGCGCCAGGGCGCGGCGCTGGCGGGCGAAGGCGAGGCATCGGGTGTCATGAGGGCGGCCAAGCTGGGGCTGTGCGGTGCCTTGCATCGTGCCCGCGCGGCGGCGGGCCTGCCAGCCAGGGGCGCAACGCCAGCACACGGCACAGGGTCAAGGCGCGGCGGGGGTTCAGCGTTTTTGAATGACGTCGTGAATCCGCCGCGCTTGATAACGCGCGGGCACGGTGCAAACTGCGTTTCATCATGACCACCCCCTCCACCCCCCGCCAACCCACGATCTTCATCCCGCACGGCGCCGGCCCCTGCTTTTTCATGGACTGGAACCCCGCCGATGCCTGGGACAACACCGCCGCCTACCTGCGCGGCATTCCGGCCAGCCTGCCGGCCAAGCCCAAGGCCATCCTGCTGGTGACGGCGCACTGGTTGGCGCCGCAGCCCAGCATGAGCAGCGCCGCGCAGCCCGGCATGCTGTTCGACTATTACGGCTTTCCGCCGCACACCTACGAGCTGACGTACCCCGCGCCCGGCGCACCCGCGCTGGCCGATCGCGTGAGCGGCCTGCTGGCGGGCGCTGGCTTTGCGCCGCAGCAAGATGGCGCGCGCGGCTACGACCACGGCACGTTCATCCCGCTCAAGGTCGCTTTCCCCGACGCCGACATCCCGGTGCTGCAACTGTCGCTGCTGCAAAGCCTGGACGCGGCCGAGCACATCCGGCTCGGCCAAGCCCTGGCGCCGCTGCGGGGCGAAGGCGTGCTGATCGTCGGCAGCGGCATGAGCTACCACCACATGCGCGGCTATGGCGACCCACGCTCGACGCCGGTGGCGGCCGAGTTCGACCGCTGGCTGGGCGAGACCGTGGCGCTGCCCGCCGCCGAACGCAACGCGCGCCTGGCCGACTGGGCCACCGCCAGCGGCCCGGCCGGCCGACTGTCGCACCCGCCGCGCGCCGAAGAACACCTGCTGCCGCTGCACGTGGTGGCCGGCGCGGCGGGCGACAGCCGCGGCGCCAAGGTGTTCACCGACCGCGTGATGGCGGTCGACATCTCGGCCTTCCGCTTCGATTGAGATTTTGATGTTTTAGGCCGCCAGCGCTTGCCCATCAAGCGCGGGCGGCTATTGATTCAGGAGCAATCCAGTCATGGTTTCCACCACCACCATCACCACGGTCGAACCCGCGCGCATCATCCTGCGGCTGTGCAAGCATTGGGGCCACAAGTTTCCGGTGAGCTACGACGACGCGCAGGGTCGCATCGAATTGCCGATGGGTCAGTGCCTGCTGAAAGCGGGCGATGGCCGCCTCGACGTGCGCCTGGAAGGCACGCCAGACGCCGACATGGCGCGCTTCGAGCAGGTCGTGGCCGAGCACGCGCAGCGCATGGCGCGCGGCGAAACCTACGTCTGGAACTGGTCGCGCAGCGCGGCATGAGCGCCGCCGCGCCGTCGTGGCTGCTTCTGATTCAGGAGCGTGTTGCGCTGATCCAGCCTGCGCTGTCGGCCCAGAACGTTCATGAGCTGGCGCTGCCTTTCGGCCACGCCACGCTGCTGGCGGGCGAGCCGCCGACGCCGCTGCAGATCGAGCACGCCATCGAGCGCGTTGAAGACGCGGTGATGGGTGCGCGCACGCACCTGGGCGCCGGCGCGCGCCTGGCCACGCGCGACGCAGCGCTGCACGCGCTGGCGCGCCATGCCGGTGTCGATGCCGGCGGCTGGCTCGGCATTGACGCCGTCGAGGCGCTGTTCAACCGCCTGGCGGCCCGCGCCGCCGGCCGGCCCGCCGCGCAGGACGCGCTGCCGGTGGACGCGCCCAGCGCGGCGCGCCTGGTGATCCTGCGCGAGCTGCTGCACCACGGCGGCCTGAGCGGCATTCAGTGCCGCGACTGAGGCGCCGCGCGCCGGCGTCGGTATTGCCCGGCGATACCTGAAGGCCCGCCCCATGGCACCCCGCGCCATTTGACGTCGTGGCCGGGCGGCGGGCGCCCACACTCGCCACGCATGTACCGTGCTTTCGCCCGTCGTGGCGCCAGGGCCAGGCCGGGCGCCTCGGGTCTGGCACGCGGTTCATAATGAAATGGGGTTGCAGCGCTTGATTTACCAGCGCGATCAGCTATGAAATTGGTAGTTGTCGAAATGAGGAGCAGGCCATGAGCAAGGCACTTCGGTGGTCCGAGAAATGGTTTCAGCGCGGCCTGTGGCTGGTCGCCATCGTGTTCGCGGGCTTTCTGATCGGCCTGGGCAGCACCATCGTGGGCGACCTGCCCAAGGTGGAGGCGGTGCGCACGCTGGACGACTTCATGCCGCCGGGCGCGGCCGAGTCGGCACGCGCCACCGTGACCGCCGGCGAGCGCCGCGCGCGCGAGGTGGGCGACGCGCTGGAGCAGGCGCGCCTGAAGCTGCAGGTGGCGCAGTCCGACGTGAGCACGCAGCGCCAGGGCTTTGCCAACTGGATCGCCACCCGCCGCGCGACCGAGCGCGCCGAGCAGGACCCGGAAGTCATCGCCCGCACCAAGGCGCTGGACGACGTGCAGGCGCGCGAACGCAACGCCCGCGCCGAGGTCGAGCGCCAGCAGCAGGCGCTGCTGGACGCGCAGCAGTCGGCCGAGCGCGCCCGCCGCCAGCTGGCCGACCTGGAGCAGGCCGCGCAAGGCGCCTACACGCAGGCGCTGCGCGCGCAGGAACTGCGCGTGTTCGGCTACCGCCTGGCGCTAACGCTGCCGCTGCTGGGCGTGGCGGGCTGGCTCTTCAGGCGCCACCGGCAAAGCCGCTGGTGGCCGTTCGTGTGGGGCTTCATCTTCTTCGCGCTGTTCGCCTTCTTCGTCGAATTGGTGCCGTACCTGCCCAGTTATGGCGGCTACGTGCGCTATATCGTCGGTATCGTGCTGACGCTGCTGGTCGGGCGCTGGGCCATCGTGGCGCTGCAGAACTACCTGGAACGCCAGCGCGCCGTCGAGGCGCAGCCCGACGTGCAGCGCCGTGCCGAGCTGGGCTACGACACCGCGCTGGCGCGCATGGCCAAGGGCGTGTGCCCGGGTTGCGAGCGCACCGTGGACCTGAAAAACCCCGAGATCGACTTCTGCCCGCACTGCGGCATCGGCCTGTTCGACCGCTGTGGGCACTGCAGCACGCGCAAGAACGCCTTTGCGCGCTATTGCCATGCGTGCGGGGCGGGGGCAGGGGCAGGGTCAGGGGCGTAGCGAGCGCGGCTTCGGGTGGCTGTGACTCCCTCCCCCGCTGGGGGAGGGCAGGGGTGGGGGCTACACCGTTGCCGGTGCAAACGGGGCGGCCCCCATCCCTGCCTTCCCCCAGTGGGGGAAGGGGCGAATACCGCATGGTCGCAGGCTTGTCATACTCTCAAATTGATAGCGTACACCGCAATTCTGCAAAGCGCTGGCGCGCGATTCGGCCACAAACTCAGTCCGGCTTGCTGCCCGGTGACTGCAGCATGTCGCGCGCGGCGTTGCGGGCGCGCTCTTGCGCGATCTGGGCGTCCAGCTCGGTGTTGGGCGACACGTCGGCCTGGGTGCGGGCCAGCGCCTGCGGGTCGACGGGCGCGGGTGCTTCGGGTAGCGATGGTGACGGGGGCGCCACGGGCGACAGTGCGGCGGGCAACGCAGGCGCGTCGGCGGGCGGCGCGCCTTCTGGCATCGCCAGTTGCACGCGGTAAATGGGTTCAGGCAAGTCCATGCCGGCGTCTTCCAGCGCCGTCTTGACCAAGCGAATGGCCTCGCTGCGCGCCTTGAAGAAATCGGTCTGCCGCTGATCGACCCAGGCGTAGTAGTTGATGGTGACGGCCGAATCGCCCACCATGTCGATCGACGCGCTTGGCCCCGGTTCGGCCAGCACGCCTTGCATGGCCGCCATGGTCGATACGCCCAGGTCCTGCGCGGCGCGCAAGTCCTCTCCGTAGCCCACGCCCAGCTTGAAGGTGAAGCGCCGGCGCGGGTTGTGGCTGAAATTGAGCAGCACCGCCTTGAACACGGTGGCGTTGGGCAGGCGCAGCTCGTTGCCGTCCAGCGTCATCAACACCGTGTTGCGGGTCGACAGCGACACCACCTTGCCCTCGTGCGCGTCCACGCGCACGTGGTCGCCCGGCTCGAACGGCCGGCGCAGGCTGAGCAGGATGCCCGAGAGGTAGTTCTCGGCCATGTCCCGAAAGGCAAAGCCCAGCACGATGCCCACCACGCCGGCCGATCCGAGCACGGCGGTGACCAGGGCGGTGGCTTCCAGCAGATCCAGCGCCACCAGCAGGCCAGCCAGCACGAAGCCGGTGCGGATGGCGCGGCGCACCAGCGTGCCCAGGTAGGGGTTGCGGCTGTCCAGCCGCACGATGTGCAGGTGGTTGGCCAGCCAGCGCCCCAGCAGGTTGGCCAGCCACACCACCACGGCCGCCATCAGCAGCAGCGGCACCAGGGCCACGGTGCGCAGCGCGCGCTCCTTGGCGATGTTGGCCGTTTCGCCCAGGCGGGCGCGCAGGTCGGTCTTCAGCGCGAGCTGGTTGTCGACCGCCACCACGCCGTCGATGGCGCCGACCACCTTGGCGGCCAGCTGGCGCGCGTCGTTGTCGGCCACGTGGCCATCGAGTTCGGCCACGCCGGCCTGCACGGCGGCGCGCACGCCCGCAAAGGCCGGGTTGCGCGACAGCCGCGCGGTGATGTCGGCCAGGATGCGCTCGTCGTCCTTCTGCGTTTCGCGCGTGGCGCGCTGCACCAGCTGGGGGTCGGCCGGCGGCGTGCCGGCGTCCGATGCGGCCGAGGCCGGCGCGCTGGCGCGGGCTTTCAGCGTGGCCAGCAGTTCGGTCACGCCGTCTTGCGCCCGCGCGGGCGCCGCGCCCATGACGCAGGCCAACAGCAGGGCCAACCACAGCCGTGCGGCCAGGGCGTGGCGGGGGGCGAAGAACATCAGAAAGCGGGGCGCGGTCGATCGCATCGCGCGATCATGCCGCAAGCCGGGGCGGCGCTTGGGGCGCATCGACGGCTGAGCGGGCTCAGCCGTTCTTCCAGACCCACTCGATGAAGCCGTCCAGCGCCGGCACGCCGGCGGTGGCGCGTTCGCTGTTGACCACCACGGCCACCGCCACCATGCGGCCCGAGCGCGCGCGCACGTAGCCCGCCAGCGAGCGCACGCCAGTCAGCGTGCCGGTCTTGAGAAAGGCGTTGCGCTGCGCGGGCGAGCCCTTGAAGCGACCGGCCAGCGTGCCGTCGGCGCCGGCCACCGGCAGCGAGGCCACAAAGATCTTCTGCGTCTTGGGGTCGTTCCACGCCGCCTGCAGCAGCTGCACCATGCTCAGCACGCTGCCGCGCTCGCTGTGCGCCAGGCCCGAGCCGTTGTCGACATTGGGCGCGTCCTGCGCCAGGCCCAGCTTCTTGAACCAGGCGCCCAGGCGCTGCTTGGCCAGCTGCAGGGTCGACGTGGTGGGCGAAAAGCCGGGCGCCATCGACAGCAGCAGGTTGCGCGCCATCAGGTTGTTGCTGTCCTTGTTGATGGCGCGCACCAGCTCGGGCAGCGGCGGCGAATCCAGCGTGGCCCAGGGCTTGCCGGGGTAGGGGCTGGCGGGCGTGCGGGCGCGCCGGGCGCCGCGCACGGTGGGCGTGGCGCCGTCGCGGTGCAGCACGCGGTCGGTCAACTGCCCGCCCGAGGCGGCCCAGGCGCCGGCCACGAGTGCGGCCGTCAGGGCGCGGCCGGGCGCGGCTTCCATGGTCAGCGTGCCGGTGCAGCGGGGCGACCAGGCGCCGCTGACGATGACGCGCCCCACCGGCGCGATGGGCGCGATGGGCGCGGGCGCGGGCGCGGCGGCTGGCGCCTGTGTCGCGCCGTCGGGGGCCGACGCGCCGGCCGCTGGTTCCGCCGCCGTGGACACCGGCACGATGGGGGGCGCGGGCTTGGTGGCCGGCCGGGCCGCATCGGCTGCCGCCACCGGCTCGAAGCGCGCCTGCGCCGTGCACGCGCGGCCGCCGGTGGTCTGGTTGACCACCTCAATCTGGCCCAGCGGCGGATCGAACGTAGCGGCCAGCGCGCCGCCGTCGCCCGCGCGCAGCGTCACGCGAAAGCGGCTGTCGTCCAGCACGAAGGCGTCGGGCAAGGCGTGGTGCGGGTTGCCGGCTTCGGGCACGGGGGTGTTGGCGTGGTCTTTCTCGATCAGTCGGAACAGGCTCTGGTCCAGCACGATGTGGCCCTGCACCTGCGTCAGCCCCTGCTTGTGCAGGCGCTTGAACCATTCGGTGAGGCGCTGGCTGTCCAGCGTGGCGTCACCGCCGCCGACCAGCACCAGGTCGCCCGCCAGCTTGCCGTCGGCCGGCGCGCCGGTCAGCCACGCGCGCGTGCGCCAGCGAAAGCTGGTGGGCAGCGTCTGCAGGCTGGCCAGGGTGGTGATGACCTTGGTGGTGGAGGCCAGCGTGAAGGCCAGCTTCTCGTTGTGCGACAGCAGCAGCGGCGCGCCGGGCGCCAGCGGCTGCGCCAGCAGGGCGACTTCGGCGTCCTTGACGCCGGCTTTCTGGAACGCGGCCCAGACTTCGGTGGCGTCGGGGCGCGGCGGGGTGGCGGGCGGCGCCAAGCTGGTCGTGGGTGCGGCGGCGGATGCTGGCGCGGGGGCGTTGGCGGGCCCGGGCGTGGCCGTGGCGGCCGGGGGCGGCGCGATGGAACGCTCGCCCGCGGCGGGCGCGGGCGTCTGCGCCCCGGCGGCGAACGCCAGCGCGGCCGACAGGGCCAGCGCGGCGCGAAAGGACGGCAGGATGCTCATGAATGTATAGCTGGTGGCGCTTTCAGGACCAGCGCCGAGCGCGTATTTTGCTTTCAACCCATGCAACGCGCCAGGCGCCGGGCGGGCAGACAGGCCGCCGGCCGGCGCGCTACACGCCGCGTGCGCGGTCGGCGGCGAAGCGCTGGGCGAAGTCGGCCAGCCGGCCAGCGTCCAGCGCGTCGCGCACCTCCTGCATCAGCCGCAGGTAGTAATGCAGGTTGTGTACCGTGGCCAGCATGGGCGCCAGCATTTCGCCGCAGCGCTCCAGGTGGTGCAGGTAGGCGCGGCTGAAGCCGTCGCGCCCGCCATCGGCATACGACACGCCTGAGCTGCCGGCGCAGGCGTAGCAGGTGCAGGTTTCGTCGATGGGGCGCGGGTCGGTCTTGTGGCGTGCGTTGCGGATCTTCAGGTCGCCAAAGCGCGTGAAGTAGTGGCCGTTGCGCGCATTGCGCGTGGGCATCACGCAGTCGAACATGTCCACGCCCTGTTGCACGCCATAGACCAGGTCTTCGGGCGTGCCCACGCCCATCAGGTAGCGCGGCTTGTGGGCGGGCAGGCGGTGCGGCGTGTGCGCGGTGATGCGCAGCATGTCTTCCTTGGGCTCGCCCACGCTGACGCCGCCCACGGCGTAGCCCGGAAAGTCCATCTCGACCAACTGCTGCAGCGATTCATCGCGCAGGTGCTCGAACATGCCACCCTGCACGATGCCAAACAGCGCGTTGGGGTTGCCCAGCCGCGCAAACTCGGCCTGGCAGCGTTTGGCCCAGCGCAGGCTCAGTTCCATCGACGCGCGCGCCTCGCGCTCGGTCGTGATGTGGCCCTTGGTTTCGTACGGCGTGCATTCGTCAAACTGCATGACGATGTCGCTGTTCAGCGTGGTCTGGATCTGCATGCTGATCTCGGGCGTGAGAAACAGCTTGTCGCCGTTGACGGGGCTGGCGAACTTCACGCCTTCCTCGCTGATCTTGCGCATCTCGCCCAGCGACCAGACCTGGAAGCCGCCCGAGTCGGTCAGGATCGGCTTGTGCCACTGCTCAAACGCGTGCAGGCCGCCGAAGGGCTGCACCACGTCCATCCCGGGCCGCATCCACAGATGGAAGGTGTTGCCCAGGATGATCTGCGCGCCCATCTCGTGCAGGCTGCGCGGCATCACGCCCTTGACGGTGCCGTAGGTGCCCACGGGCATGAAGATCGGCGTTTCGACCACGCCGTGGTTGAGCGTGAGCCGCCCGCGCCGGGCGTGGCTGGCGGGGTCGGTGGCGAGGACGTCGAATGCCAGCATGCGTGCGGCGCGATCAGTCCGGCGCGCCCGCCTTGCGCGCCGTCACCAAAAAACCGGGCAGCGGCGCGCCGGCTTCCATGCGCAGCTTGGGCAAGTGGTCGATCTGCGTGTTTTCAAACCCCGCTTGTTCGCACCAGCGCTGCACGGCGGACGCCTTGTGGGCGTAGCGGCCAGTGGCGCGCAGCACCATGTCGGGCTCGTCTTCTTGCGCGGTTTCGCAAGAAAACAGGAAGTGGCCGCCCGGCTTGAGGATGCGCAGCGCGTTCGGTATGACCTCGGACAAATCGCCCACGTACACCAGCACGTCGCAGCAAGTGATGGCTTCGTAGTGGTCAGCCGGTGTCTCGCGCAGGGCGTCCAGCACGCTGACGCGATGAAAGCGCGCATAAACGCCATGCTGCGCGGCCTTTTCAATCATGGCCTCTGACAAGTCGACGCCGATGATGAAGCCGTCCAGCGGGCCCAGGCAAACCCCCACCAAGCCCGTGCCGCAACCCAGGTCGAGCACATTGAATCGGCGGTCGGGATGCGTCTTGAGCAGGAAATCGGCCACCAGTTGCGGCACGCGGTATTCAAGCTGGCGCCACAGCGTGACGTCGAAACGGTCGGCGAAACCGTCGAACAGCGATTGCACCAGCGCGTCCGGTTGTGAATCGGGGGTTTCGCCGCGCGCCAATGCCAGCCAGTACTGGTATTGCGGGTTGGCGGGATCTTGCGCCAGCAGTGCCCGGGCGTCGGCCTCGGCGGTCGGCAAGTCGCCCAGCGCCAGCGCCGCCTGAATCCGACCGGACAGGGCCATGGCGTCCGCGGGCTGCTCGTCCAGCAGCTTGTCATACACCGCCTTGGATTGGGCGGCATCGCGGTTGGCCAGCAACTGCTTGGCGAATAGGTCACGAAATTGCCGCTCGTAGGGAGCCAGCACCACCAGCTTGCGCAACCAAGCCGTCGCCGCTTCCGCGTGACCGGCCTTCAGCGCCACCAGCACGGCCCGCCGCACCACTTTCAGGTCGTCCGGCGCGATGGTCATGGCACGCTGTGCCAGTGGCAGAGCGTCGGCATGCCGGCCCTGGCGCATCAGCATCAGTGCCGCCTCCATGAGGCCCGCGGTCCATTGCGGCGCGGCATTCACGGCACGCTCGGCGGCCACAAGCGCGCCGGGGCCGTTGCCGGCCATTTCAGCCAACCGCATGCCCAACAGATAAATGCGTGCGTCGCCCGGGTGCCGCGCCTGGGCCTGGTTCAGGGCTTGCGCCGCTTGCGGTAGCTGGCCGACGGTCAGCAGGTTGTCGATGCGCCGCAACTCAAGGGTGAACGCGTCTTTCGGTGGGGTGTGGTCGCTCATGGCAAACGGCGGTTGGCACGTCGAGGGCGAATGGCCGAACGCGTGACCAATGTGCATAAAACATTCAATTATCCGGCATCGGTCATGCGGCGGGGTTAACGGGCGCGGTGGCGGCGTTGTCGCCGAAGGTGGCGGCAATGAGCGCACGCAGCCAACGGTGAGCCCGGTCGCGGTGCGTGCTGGCGTGCCAGAACTGATGAATGCCGGTGCGCGCGATGCGCACGGGCAGCGGCCGAACGAGCAAATCCAGCGGCGCCACGACGCGCTCGGCAAAGCGCTCGGGCACGGTGGCCACCAGGTCGGTGCTGGACAACACATGCCCCAGCGCGACATAGTTGGGCACCGCCAGGCGAATGCGCCGTTGCAGACCCTTGCGCGCCAATTCGGTGTCCAACTGGCCATGCCCGGTGCCCGGCGCCTCGACGTGAACGTGATCCAGCGCGAGAAAGGCGGCGCGGCTCCAGGCATTCAGCGTCGCGGGGTGTGCGCGGCGCATCAGGCAGACATAGGTCTGGTGAAACAGGCCCTGTTGGTAAAACCCTGCTTGCAGCGTGGGCAGCGAGCCCAGCGCCAGATCGATCTGGCCGGTTGCCATGCCCTGGCCCAGCGCGCTGCCGGCGGTGGAAACCGTGCGCAGCGTGACGCGCGGCGCCGCTTGCGCCAGCGCGCGCATGAGCACGGGCAGGAAATAGATTTCGCCCACATCCGACATGGCGATGGTGAAGCGCCGCTCGCTCAGGGCGGGGTCGAATGCGGGCTCGGCGCGCAGCGCGCCGTCGATCAACGAGAGCGCCTGCGCGATCGGTTGCGCCAGGCGTTCGGCGTATGGCGTGGGCCGCATGCCGGCGCCCGTGCGCACCAGCAATTCGTCACCCAGCAGCTGCCTGAGCCGGCGCAGCGCGTTGCTCACCGCGGGCTGCGACAAACCCAGCGCCAGCGCCGCCTGCGACACATGCCGATCCTGCAGCAGCCGGTGCAGCACGCGCAACAGGTTCAAGTCAATGCGTGAGATATCCATGCCCAGGTATTTTCAATGGAAATAATGAATATCACCCATTCTGCATTGATGAAGGCGCGGCCGCGCGGCATCATTGCCCGATCAACCGCGAAAGCCCGCTGCATGACCACTACCCTTTCCACCGTCCGATGGCCGGCCGGCGACACCAGCCGCATCCCGTTTGCCGTCTACACCGACGACGCGCTGCACCGCCAGGAGCTGGAGCGCTTCTTTTACCGTGGCCACTGGTGCTATGTGGGGCTGGAGGCCGAGGTGCCGAACCCCGGCGACTTCAAGCGCACCGTGGTGGGCGAGCGCAGCGTGATCCTTAGCCGCGCGGCCGACGGCACGCTGCATTGCTTTGAAAACGTGTGCGCGCACCGCGGCATGCAGTTCTGCCGCAAGCGCCACGGCAGTGGCGTGAAAGAATTCGTCTGCCCGTACCACCAGTGGAGCTACACGCTCAGTGGCGATTTGCAGGGCGTGCCGCTGCGGCGCGGCGTGCGGCAGGACGGGCAGGTCAAGGGCGGCATGCCGGCCGACTTCAATACGAAGGACCACGGCTTGACCCGGTTGAAGGTCGCCACGCGCGGCGGCGTGGTGTTTGCATCGTTCGATCACGACGTGGAGCCGCTGGAGGACTACCTCGGCCCCACCATCCTGGCGTACTTCGACCGCCTGTTCAACGGCCGCACGCTCACCCTCCTGGGCTACAACCGCCAGCGCATCCCGGGCAACTGGAAGCTGATGCAGGAGAACATCAAGGACCCGTACCACCCCGGCCTGCTGCACACCTGGTTCGTCACCTTTGGCCTCTGGCGCGCCGACAACAAGGCGGCGCTGAAGATGGATGCGCACCATCGCCACGCGGCCATGATCTCGACCCGCGGCAACGCGGGCAAGCAGTCCGATGTGTCGCAGGTGTCCAGCTTCAAGTCGAGCATGGAGTTGGAAGACCCGCGCTTTCTCGACATCGTGCACGAGGACTGGTGGGGCGAGCCGACGGCGGTGATGACCACCATCTTCCCCAGCGTCATTTTTCAGCAGCAGGTCAACAGCGTGTCCACGCGCCACATCCAGCCCGACGGGCACGGCTACTTCGACTTCGTGTGGACGCACTTCGGCTTTGTCGACGACACGCCCGAGATGACGGCGCGCCGCTTGCGCCAGGCCAACCTGTTCGGCCCGGCGGGCTTTGTGAGCGCCGACGACGGCGAGGCCATCGAGCTGTCGCAATGCGGCTTCACGCAAAAGCCCGGCCACCGCGCGCTGGCCGAGCTGGGCGGGCGCGGCGTGGAGGAAACCGATCACATGGTGACCGAAACGCTGATTCGCGGCATGTACAGCTACTGGCGCAAAGTGATGGAAAGCGACACGTCGGGAGCCGCCGTATGACCGCGCCCACCCTCGACTTCGCCACCTGGCAGGCCTTGGTGCAACTGCACGCCGACTACGCTGCCGCCGTCGACAGCGGCGACTGGGATCTGTGGCCCACCTTCTTCACCGACGACTGCGTGTACAAGCTGCAGCCGCGCGAAAACCACGAGCGCGGCTTTCCGCTGGCCACCCTGTCGTTCGACAGCCAGGCCAGCCTGCGCGACCGCGTCTACGGCATCCGCGAAACGCTGTTTCACGACCCGTACTACCAGCGCCACGTCGTCGGCGCGCCGGTGATCCGCAGCGTGGGCGACGACGGCATCCGCTGCGAGAGCCACTATGCGGTGTTTCGTACCAAGCTGAATGGCCTGTCGACGGTGTTCAACGTCGGCCGCTACCTGGACCGCGTGGTGCAGACGCCCGGCGGCCTGAAGTTTGCCGAGCGACTGGCCATCTACGACAGCGAGATGATCCCCAATTCCATCATTTATCCCATCTGAAAGGGCCGACATGCCGCAATGGATCGCCGTGGCCACCGAGGCCGACCTGTTTGAAGGCGCGGGCATCGCCGTGCGCCCGATCGACGACGAGATTGCCATCTACAAGACCGAGGCGGGCGAGGTCTTCGCCACCGACAACCTCTGCACCCACGACGGCCACGGACGGCTGTGCGACGGCTTTCTGGAGGGGCACGAGATCGAATGCCCACTGCACCAGGGCCGCTTCGACATCCGCAGCGGTGAGGCCACCTTGGCGCCGTGCGTGGATGCGATCCGGAGCTACCCGGCCAAGGTCGAGGACGGCAAGGTGTGGCTCAAATTGGTCGTCTGACTGCTATGATTTGCGTAGCTGAAAACGCTGTGTGAAAAAGCGGTAGAGCTCGATAAGGATCAGAAATCCCGGCGTACCAGCCACATCGCATCGCCATAGCTGAAGAAGCGGTAGTGCTGCGCCACGGCGTGCGCGTACAGCGCCATCACGCGGTCGTGGCCGGCCAGCGCGCTGACCAGCATCATCAGCGTGCTGCGGGGTAGATGGAAGTTGGTGATCAGCGCATCGACCACCTGAAAGTCGAAGCCCGGTGTGATGAAGATGCCGGTGTCGCCGCTGGCCTCGCCGCTGTGGGCCCAACTTTCCAGCGTGCGCACGCTGGTGGTGCCCACGGCCACCACGCGGCCGCCGCGCGCGCGGCAGTCGGCAATGGCCCGCGCCGTGTCGGGCGGCACGTGGTAGCGCTCGCGGTGCATCACATGGTCGGCCAGGCTTTCGGTCTTGACGGGCTGGAAGGTGCCGGCGCCCACGTGCAGCGTGACGAAGGCGCGCCGCACGCCGCGTGCGTCCAGCTCGGCCAGCAGCGGCTCGTCAAAGTGAAGCGCCGCCGTGGGCGCGGCCACGGCGCCGGGGTGGCGGGCAAAGACCGTCTGGTAGCGCGATTCGTCCTCGGGCTGATCCGCGTGGGTGATGCCGCTACCGGCAGGGCGCTCAATGTACGGCGGCAGCGGCACGTGGCCGTGCGCAGCCATCAGCGCATACGCGTCGCCCGACAGGCGCAGGTGGAACAGCGGGCCATGCGCGTCGGGCCAGCGCCCGAGCAGTTCGGCCTCGAAGCCGCCGGCCATGCGGAGCACGGTGCCGGGTGCTGGCTTCTTGCTGACCTTCATGTGCGCGGCGACGGTGCCGTCGGGCAGCACGCGCTCGATCAGCAGTTCCAGCTTGCCGCCGCTGGGCTTTTCTCCAAACAGGCGCGCCTTGACGACCTGCGTGTCGTTGAAGATGAGCAAGTCGCCGTCGCGCAGCAGCGCGGGCAAATCGGTGAAGCGGCGATCGAGCGGCGCATCGCCACTGCCGTCGAGCAGGCGCGAGCCCGTGCGCTCGGGGGCCGGATGCTGGGCAATCAGGTCGGGGGGCAGCGCGAAATCGAAGTCGCTCGTGGTGAAGGCGCGCGGGGACATGCTTGAGGGCCGGACGGACCCGTTCCAAGAAGTGGGACAGGGCAGAATTGTCACATGCCCGACGCCGCCCCGGCCGCTGCCGCCCCGCTGTCCGCGCCCCAGAAGGCGCTGCGCAAGCTCGGCCTCACGCGCGACATCGACCTGGCGCTGCACCTGCCGCTGCGCTACGAGGACGAGACGCGCATCGTGCGCTTGAGCGACGCGCGCGACGGTGACACGGTGCAGATCGAAGGCACGGTGACGCACCAGGAGATCGCCTATCGCCCGCGGCGGCAGCTGCTGGTCGGCGTGGACGATGGCAGCGACACCTGCGTGCTGCGCTTCTTCAACTTCTATCCGTCGCAGCAAAAGCAGATGGCGGTGGGCACGCGCATCCGTGCGCGCGGCGAACTGCGCGGGGGTTTTGCCGGCCTGACGATGATGCACCCCACCGTGCGCGCGGCCGGTGGCGCGTTGCCCGCCGCGCTGACGCCCGTGTACCCCACGGTGGCGCAACTGCCGCAGCCGTACCTGCGCAAGGCGGTGCTGGCCGGGCTGGCGCGCGCCGATCTGAGCGAGACGGTGCCGGACGCATTTCTGGATCAGATGGGCTCCCTGCGCTTGTGGGATCTGCGTCGATCGCTATCATTTTTGCACCAACCCGCGCCCGACGTGGCGCTGGCGCAGCTGCAAGACCACACCCATCCGGCGTGGCAGCGCCTGAAGGCCGAGGAGCTGCTGGCGCAGCAGCTGTCGCAACTGCAGGCGCGCCGCGCGCGTGAGCATTTGCGCGCGCCGGTGCTGGCGGCGGTGCGCGGCGGCCTGGTTGACCAACTGCTGGCCGCGCTGCCGTTTGCGTTGACCGGCGCGCAGCGCCGCGTGGGCGAAGAAATTGCGCGCGACCTGGGCGCCACGCAACCGATGCACCGGTTGCTGCAGGGCGACGTGGGCAGCGGCAAGACGGTGGTCGCGGCGCTGGCGGCCTGCACCGCCATCGACGCAGGCTGGCAATGCGCGCTGATGGCGCCGACCGAGATCCTGGCGGAGCAGCACTTTGCCAAGCTGGTCGAATGGCTGGAGCCCTTGCTGGCGCCGCGCGGCCAGCGCGTGGCCTGGCTGACCGGTAGCCAGAAGAAAAAGGCGCGCGCCGAGATGCTGGCCTTGATCGAATCCGGCCAGGCCGCGCTGGTGATCGGCACGCACGCCGTGATTCAGGAGCAGGTGCGCTTTGCGCGGCTGGGGCTGGCGATCATCGACGAGCAGCATCGGTTTGGGGTGGCGCAGCGTCTGGCATTGCGCCAGAAGATGGCGTCTTCACTCCCTCTCCCGCTGGGAGAGGGCAGGGGTGGGGGCCAAACCGCCGAAGCAGCCAACGCCGCAAGCCCCCATCCCCACCTTCCCCCAGAGGGGGAAGGGGCAAGTCACGAACCCCATCTGCTCATGATGAGCGCCACGCCCATCCCGCGCACGCTGGCCATGAGCTATTACGCCGACCTGGACGTGTCCACGCTCGACGAGCTGCCGCCCGGCCGCACGCCCGTCGTCACCAAGCTGGTGGCGTCGCACCGCCGCGCCGAGGTCATCGAGCGCATCCGCGCGCAGATCGCCGAAGGACGGCAGGTGTACTGGGTCTGCCCACTCATCGAGGAAAGTGAGGCGCTGGACCTGCGCAACGCCACCGAGACGCATGCGGAGCTCAGCGCCGCCTTGGGCGCCCACGCGCAGCCGCTGCCCCCCGAGGGGGCGGTTCCCGCCTTGCGGGGACCGGACGGCGGAAACGCGTCCGGCCCGATGATCGGGCTGCTGCATTCACGCATGCCGCCGGCCGAAAAGAAGGCGGTGATGGCGCTGTTCTGCAGCGGCGCCATGCCGGTGCTGGTCAGCACCACAGTGATCGAGGTCGGCGTCGACGTGCCCAACGCCAGCCTGATGGTGATCGAGCATGCCGAGCGCTTCGGGCTGTCGCAATTGCACCAACTGCGCGGCCGCGTCGGCCGCGGCGCGGCGGCGTCGGCTTGCGTGCTGCTGTACGAGGCGCCCGAAGGCGGCCGCCTGGGCGAAACCGCGCGCGCGCGCCTGAAGGCCATGGCCGAAACCAGCGATGGTTTCGAAATCGCCCGCCGCGACTTGGACATTCGCGGTCCTGGCGAATTTTTGGGCGCGCGCCAAAGCGGCGCGGCGCTGCTGCGTTTTGCCGACCTGGCCGAAGACAGCGCGCTGCTGCAATGGGCGCGCCGCGCGGCGCCGCGCCTGCTGGACGAGCAGCCCGCGCTGGCACAGCAGCACGTGGACCGCTGGCTGGGTGGCCGAGCCGACTTCCTGAAGGCATGATGTGCGCATGACCCTGACCGAGTTGAAATACATCGTCGCCGTGATCATGCGGAGGATAGGGCGAGGGGCCCCGCGCAGCGGGGATCGACCCTGTAGCGTGATCGTTGCGACGGCGTGGGCATTGAAAGAAGGCGAAGCGCAAGCATGACCCTGACCGAGCTGAAATACATCGTCGCCGTCGCAAGAGAAAAACACTTCGGCAAGGCCGCCGAGGCCTGCTTCGTGTCGCAGCCGACGCTGTCGGTGGCGGTGAAGAAGCTGGAAGACGAGCTGGAGCTGAAGCTGTTCGAGCGCAGCAGCGGCGAAGTCACGGTGACGCCGCTGGGCGAAGAAATCATTCGCCAGGCGCAGAGCGTGCTGGAGCAGGCGGCCGAGATCAAGGAAATCGCCCAGCGCGGCAAGGACCCGCTTGGCGGGCCGCTGCGGTTGGGCGTGATCTACACCATTGGCCCCTACCTGCTGCCCGACCTGGTGCGGCAGAACATCCGGCTGACGCCGCAGATGCCGCTGATGCTGCAGGAAAACTTTACCGTGCGCCTGCTGGAGATGCTGCGCACCGGCGAGATCGACGCCGCCGTGCTGGCAGAGCCCTTCCCGGACACCGGGCTGGCGATGGCGCCGCTGTACGACGAACCCTTCATGGCGGCACTGCCCGCCAGCCACCCGCTGGCACAGGGCGACGGCGTGACCAGCGAACAGCTCAAGCGCGAGCACATGTTGCTGCTGGGCACGGGGCACTGCTTTCGCGACCACGTGCTGCAGGTGTGCCCCGAATTTGCGCGCTTTTCCAGCCACACCGAAGGCATTCGCAAAAGCTTTGAAGGTTCGTCGCTGGAGACCATCAAGCACATGGTGGCCGCCGGCATGGGCGTGACGCTGGTGCCGCGCCTGGCGGTGCCGCCGCAGGCGCTGGATGAGCATGCCGCTGCGCGCGACCCGCACGAACCCGGCGCCGTGCGCTACCTGCCCGTGCGCGACGACGACGGCGCGCCGCCCCTGCGCCGCGTGGTGCTGGCGTGGCGCCGCAGCTTCACCCGATACGAAGCCATCGCCGCACTGCGCAACGCGATCTACGCGTGTGAATTGCCGGGCGTGCAGCGGCTGTCGTGAGCGCGCTGACGGCCGTGGAATCGGCGGCGCCGGCGGTGCCGGTGGTCCCGCTCGAGGTGACGGCCAGCATTTCACGCACGCAAACCGCGCTCGACCCGTTCGCGCCCTGGGCCTTAGCCGCCGTGCTGCTGTGCGGGGCGTGGGCGCTGGCGCGCTACCGGCAGCGCAACCGGCCGGCCGGCGGCGCGGCGTCCGACGACGCGCGCCTTGTGGCCACAGCCTGGGTGGCGGCGACGTTGGCGGTCGTGTGGGCTGCGCTGGCCTGGGCGGTACATGCCGGCCCGCTGCCGTTTGTGCGCGCCATGGACGCGTGGGCCGCGCACGGGGCGCAGGCGGTGGCCACGCCGTGGCTGCGCACGCTGGCGGTGCGCCTCAGCGACATGGGCGACATCGTCGCGCTGACGTTGCTGACGCTCACCGTCACCGCCGTGCTGCTGTGGCGCCGGCGGCATGGGGTGGCCACGGTCTGGCTGCTGTCGATCACCGCCAACAGCCTGGCGGTGCGGGTGCTGAAGAACCTGTTCGAGCGCGCCCGGCCCGATCCGGTGCCGGGGTTGGTCACCTCGGGCTACAGCTTTCCCAGCGGCCACGCGGCGGGCGCGCTGATGGTCTACGGCCTGCTGGCCTGGCTGCTGTGCCAGCGCGCCAGCCCCCGCGGGCGCTGGCTGATCGGCGTGGCCGCCGCACTGCTGATCGCCGCCATTGCCGCCAGCCGCGTGCTGCTGGGCGTGCATTACCTGAGCGACGTGCTGGGCGGGCTGCTGTGGGCGGGCATGGTGCTGGCGGTGACGGTGGGCATTCTGCAGTGGGCGCGGCGTGCGGCGTAGTTGAATACCGAACACCGAATACCGAATACCGGACGCAGAGGCCGCAAAGGATTCGCAGAGGACGCAAAAGAAACAGCCAAAAGATTTTTTTGGTTTTTTTCTGCGTCCTCTGCGGAATCTTTGCGTCCTCTGCGTCCGGCTGTTGGATTCCCCGTGGCAAGTCGCAATGCTTATTCGGAGAGAAATGGGCCGCTAGCGCTGATGCATAAAGCGCTGACAGCTATAAAATGGATAGCTCTAAGCGATTGCGCACATGCCCTCCTGCACACACCGCGCTAACGCAAAATAGGCCATGGTCAGCACCCCTCCTTCCGCGCCGCCGCGCAGCCGGCTTTCGCTGTATCTCGACCTGATCCGCTGGGACCGCCCCGCGGGCTGGCTGGTGCTGTACTGGCCGACGATGGGCGCGCTGTGGCTGGCGGCGGGCGGCTGGCCAGGCTGGCATCTGTTCATCGTGTTCACGTTGGGCACGGTGCTGATGCGGTCGGCCGGCTGCTGCATCAACGACGTGGCCGACCGCAACTTCGACCGCTACGTCAAGCGTACCGCGCAGCGGCCGATTACCAGTGGCCTGGTCAGCGTGCGCGAAGCGCTGACGCTCGGTGCCGTGCTAGCGTTGATCGCATTTGCGCTGGCGCTCACCACCAATTGGGCCGTCATCGCCTGGTCGGTGCCGGCGCTGCTGGTCACCATCGTCTACCCGTTCACCAAGCGCTTTTTCGCCATGCCGCAGGCGGTGCTGGGCATTGCCTTTGGCTTCGGCATTCCGATGGCCTACGCGGCGGTGCGCGGCAGCGTGCCGCTGGAGGCGCTGTGGCTGTTTCTCGGCAAGATCGCGCTGGTGCTGGCCTACGACACCGAATACGCCATGGTCGACCGCGACGACGACCTGAAGATCGGCATGAAGACCTCGGCCATCACGCTGGGGCGCGCCGACGTGGCGGCGGTGATGGGTTTCTTTGCGCTCTACCTGGCCATCTGGTGGAGCGTGAGCGCCGCGCGCGTGCCGGCGCTGTGGCCGCTGGCGCTGGGCTTTGCGGTGGCGGCGGCCCAGGTGGCGTGGCACTACACGCTTATCCGCACCCGCACGCGCGAGGGCTGCTTTGTCGCCTTCAAGCAAAGCCACTGGATCGGCGCGGCGGTGTTTGCGGGCATTGCCGCGGCGTTTGCGGTGGGGCGTGCGGGGTATTGAGCTTCTGCCGGACGAGCCGTCGCGGGCCTTCACCCAGCCCCGTTCGCGGGGGCAGGTTATTGACCAGGGCGAGGGAGTCTCATGCTCGATGGCTCGTGTGGTCGTCGAGAGAAGGGTAAAGCCTTCGATGAGTGCTGCGCCGCCTCGTACCATGCATCCAGCGGCCGCGGAGCAGGCCATCCCAGCGGCCGCCCGAGCCGGAGTCTCCCCGGCGACCAGCGGCGTCACCCTTGGGGGAAGGCGCCGCAGGCGCCACAGGGGGTGGCGTCAGAGTTTTGCGTACAACCCGGTCACCTCGTTCAGCACGGCCAGGATGTTCTCGCTGGTCGTCATCACGTGCGACAGCGCCTCGGGCGTGGCCGTGCCTTTTTGCGACGCCTGAAGGGCGGCGTCGAAGAACACCCACTGCTGTTCGCCCAGGCGCAACTGCTCCTGGATGCGCGGCGTGGCTTCGGGCGCGTCGGTCAGCGTCTTCATGCCGGCCAGGAATTCGGTGCGCGCCTTGGCAATTTCGGCCTGCGCCACGGCACGGTCGATGCCGGCGGCGCTGGCGTACGCATACTTGGCCAGCCGCTGCGACAGCATGCGCTGGCGGCCCGCCACGTTGACCAGGCGGCCCAGCGACTTGCCCGATTCCTGCTCCAGCTGGCCCGTGCCCTTGTGCGCCAGCGCCAGCACCGCTTCGGACTGCGCGATCACGGCGGGCGCGCCGCCCAGGGACGGCGTCTTGCCCACCAGATTCTCTTTGTAGGTGGCCCAGGCTACTTCCAGCTGGACATAGGTGTCGCGGATGGCGCTGGACGGCGCAAAGGCCTTCAGCTCCACCAGCTGCCGGTCGAACAGCGCCATCGACTGGTCGAGGATCTTCTCGGCCTGGCCGGCCTGGGCGCGCAGCACCGTCGCCAGATACGCCTTGGCCACGCGCTGCGACAGCATGCGTTGCCGCCCCGCCTTGTTGATGGCGTCGTTGATGTCGCTGACCTGGGCCCACGCGGGCGCCAGCAGCAGTCCAAGACCCAGGGCAGAGAAATGGCGGCGTTGCATCGTGCGATGTCTTTCGGTGTGATTCTGGCGGCCTCGCACAGCGCGGGCCGCCGCGCAGTCTAGACGGCGTGTGGCCACGAAACGCTTACACCGTGCCCCCCGGCCCATCACGCGCGGGCGGCACGCAACCGGCTCAGCGCCCGAACTCGTCGCCCAGCTCATGCGCGCGCCTGCACGCCGCGTGCATCGCCTGCACGAAGGCGGGCTGGATGCCGGCCTGCTCCATCGCGGTCAGCGCGGCGTAGGTGGTGCCGCCCTTGCTGGTGACGCGCTCGCGCAGCAGCGACAGCGGCTCGGTGGACGCCGCCGCCAGCGCGCTGCCGCCGGCGAAGGTGCCCACCGCCAGCTGGCGCGCCTGTTCGGGCGACAGGCCCAGCTCGGTGCCCGCCTGCTGCATGGCTTCGAGAAAA
This sequence comes from Pseudomonadota bacterium, assembly GCA_029780695.1. Lineage (GTDB taxonomy): Bacteria > Pseudomonadota > Gammaproteobacteria > Burkholderiales > Burkholderiaceae_C > Ottowia. The sequence goes on along the minus strand of JAKOYD010000167.1, from coordinate 67,346 downwards.
TAGAACACGTAGGCGGGACCCGAGCCGGACAGCGCGGTCACCGCGTCCAGTTGCTCCTCGCGCTGCACCCACAGCACGTCGCTGGTGGTGCGGATCACGGCCTCGGCCAGCGCGCGGTCGGCGTCGCTGCCTTGGGCGGCAAACAGCCCCGTCATGCCGCGCCCCACCAGCGCCGGCGTGTTGGGCATGCAGCGCACGATGCGCGCGCCGCCAGTGGCCGACGCGATGTCGGCGCAGCGGATGCCGGCCATCACCGACAGCTGCAGCGCACCGCCGATGTGCGCGGCCACGGGCGCAGCCGCTTCACGAAAACTCTGCGGCTTGACCGCCCACACCAGCAAGTCGGCGCCGTCCAACGCGGGACCAGCGGCCGGCTGGGCGACGACGCCGTGCTGCGCGCGCAGTGCCTCGCGCGTCGCCTCGAACGGCTCCACCACCGCGATCTGCGCCGCAGGTACACCCTGCCGGATCAAGCCGCCGATGATGGCGCTGGCCATGTTGCCGCCGCCGATGAAGGCGATGCGGGTGGTGGAAGGCAATGTGGGCTGATTCATGGCGGGTGATGCAGTCGTGTCAGTGATGTGGCAGTGTAGGTCGGTCACGGCTTCCCGGTTCGTGACGCCGGCGGCCGCGGAGCAGGCCATGCGACGAACGCCGTGCCCGGACCTGCACCGAGCACTGGCGTTGTCCCCCCTCGCGCAGCAGAGGGGGTGACGGCGCGTCAGCGACTCAGGGGGGTAGCGCTTCCAGCGCGATAAATTGCGTCACCTGCAGCGGGTTGAAGTTGTCGTCGGTGCACATCACCAGCGTGCGGTGGCCGTTGGGCAGGCGCGGGCCCCAGGCCATGGCTTCGAAGTTGTCGACGTGCGGCAGGCCGCACTGGCGCAAATCCAGCAGCAGGCGCTTGGCGCAGGGGCGGTAGCGCCGGCCGGTCAGCGCGTCAACGGCCAGGGTGTCGCTGGCGTGGCGCAGGTCGGCCTCGTACAGCCGCGCCGACACGCCGGTGGCGGGCGTCCAGGCGCGCTCCAGCACCCACAGGTGGTCGTTGTCGCGCACGATGATCTCGGAAATGCCGCTTTCGCCCACGCCGCCCATCGGCATCAGCGGCCCGAAAGGCCGCGCCTCGGGCAGGTAGGCCACCTGGCGGTCGGCGCGCCCGCTGGCCACGTCGAAGCGCGTCAGCCGGCACGGGCCGGGCGGTGCGCCGGGCGTCAGGCCGTTGCGGTCCTGCGCCAGCGCGCCCTCCATCGCGGTCCAGGCGTGCTGGCCATTGGGCGTCAGCGCCAGGCCTTCCAGCGTTTCGTTGTGGCGCGGGCCGCGGCCGATGCGTCCCAGCTCGCGCAGCGCATCGGGCAGGGTGAAGGTGCGCAGCAGCCGCCCGTCCAGCGCCGATTCGTACAGCGCCGGCGCGATCTGCGCGCGGATGTCGCCCTCGCTCGTCCACAGCAGCGTGGCGCTGCCGGTCGCCGGGTCGCGCCGCAGCGCCAGGCCTTCGGGGTCGACCGCGTGGCGGGCAAACGGCTTGCCGTCGGCGCCCAGCAGGGTGATCACGTCGACCCACTGCGGCAGCAGCGGCTGCGTGGTGAGCGGCGGCAGGCGAAACACGTAGCAGCGCGCCGGCGCGTGGCGGCTGCGGTCGTCCGACAGGGCGTACCACAGGTCGTCCTGCGCGTCGTACGCCAGGCCCGACAGGCCGCCGACCAGCGTGCCCTTGAACTCGGTGCCCGTGGGCAGGCTGCCATGCGCCAGCAGGCGCAGGGCGGGCGCGGCGGCGCGCGGCGCGGGAGTGCGGGCTTCACTGGCCGAGGCGGCCAGCAGGCCGGCGGCGGACAGCGCCATGCCGAGCCACTGGCGGCGACGCAGACGAAAAGCGGTGGGGTTGGGATGCGCCATGGCGCGGGAGTCTAAGCCGGCGCGCATGCTAGCGCACTCGTCTAGGGCCTGTTCACGCTATTTTTAGCCATGCGAACATGCTTGAAAAAGCGCCAATCCAGGCGCGCGACGACGCCCAGACCGGGCGTCTGCGCTAGGAGCGCAACGACGAGTGGCGGTTTTTCAAGCATGTTCCCTCCGGGTTGCGATCAAAAAGGCCATCGCCAGCGTTGCCATCCTTGCCAAGGTACCTACCTTGGCGGCGGCTGGCGCCTTGGCGCGTGGCCTTTTTGACTCGCAACGCAAGGCTAAAAATAGCGTGAACAGGCCCTAGCTTGGCCCAGCACCAGGCGCGCGCCGTGCGTTCGCGCGGGATCCAGCACGCGGGCCGGCGTACCCTCGGCTGCGCGCAGGCGGCAGGCAAATGGGCCTTCGCCGTGCCCGATCAAACGTGCGCGGGCGGCGTCGAAAGCGCTGTGGGGCGACGCATCGATTGCTATTAATTGAATAGCTATATCCGCTTGATCCGCCAGCGCCAGTGGCCCGAAAAGCTCGAAATCGGCGCCGCCCAGGCGGTAGCGCAGGCCGGCCATGTCGCCGTCGCGCCCCGCCCACTGCCAAGACAGCCCCGTGCCCAGCAGCGCCTGGTGGCGGCGGGCGGTCTGCGCCAGGTCGTGCGTGGCCATCTGCACGCAGGCAACGCCCGTAGCGGCATTGGCATGCTGCCGCGCCGCGCCCTCGGGCACGCGCAGCGCGCGCGGGGTCAGGTCGGCGCACAGAAAGGGCACGTCGGGCGTGTCGTGGCGCGCGGTTTCCCAGCGCACGTCGGCGCCGTCGGGCCGCGCGCGACGGCCGGGAACGGGGCCGCGCAAGGTGTGCAGGCCGCGCGCGTGCGCGTCCGCCAGCGCGGCAGGCACGCTGGCCGGCCACAGCGCGCAGTCGACCAGCCCGTCGCCATGTGCGTCGAGCGTGCGCCACCAGGCCTCGTCGGGCGCCGGGGCGCGCCAGGCCTTGAGTTCCAGGTAGGCGCCGTCGTCGAACACGATCAGCGCGTTGTGCGAAGAACGGCCCCTGTGTTCGCCGCCGGGCGTGACCGTGAAGCCCAGCGCGCGGAAATCGTCGGCAGCCGCGGCCAGGTCGTTCACCGCCAGCACGACGTGGTCGAGTTGGGGCCTATGGCTCATTTGACGCGAGGATCAGCCGCCGCCGGGCCGCTCCCAAGGCGGCTGCGGCCCCCTCGGGGGGCAGCGCAGCACACGCAGTGGCGAAGCGTGGGGGCATGGTCAGCCGCCGCCGGGCCGCTCCCAAGGTGGTTGCGGCCCCCTCGGGGGGCAGCGCAGCACACGCAGTGGCGGAGCGTGGGGGCGCCATCTCACTCGTCCAGCTTCAGCCTGGTCTGCTTGATGAACTTGTCCCAGCGGTCGTGCTGCTCGCGCGCGTAACGGTCAAGCGACGGGCCGTCGGTGGCCATCACCTCGAAGCCGGCGGCCGTGAGCTTGCTGGCCACGTCGGGCGTGTGCAGCGTGGCCTGGAACTCGTCGGTCAGCCGCTTGACGATGGCCGGCGGCGTGGCGCTGGGCGCAAAGATGCCGATCCACGAATAGGCTTCGAAGCCGGGAAAGCCCGACTCGGCCACCGTCGGCACATTGGGCAGGTCGGGCAGGCGCTTGGCGCCCGTCACGGCCAGCGGCTTGACCTTGCCGGCGGCAATCTGGCCCTTGAGCGCGGCGTAGGACAGCAGCGTCAGGCTGGCCTGGTCGCTGACCACGGCGGCCACGGCTGGCCCGCCACCGCCATACGGCACGTGCAGCACGAAGGTGTTGGACTTGCGCTTGATGTCTTCCATCACCAGATGGTTCATCGAACCGACGCCGGTCGACGCATAGCTGAACTTGCCCGGCGCCTTGCGCGCGGCGTCCAGGAATTCGCGCAGGTGGGCGCCCGGCACGCTGGGCGACGCGCCGATGACGAGCGGAAAGCGCACCGCCAGGCTGACGCCGACAAAGTCCTTGAAGGTGTCATAGGGCAGCCGCGGCTTGGCGATGGGGTTGATGGCGTGCGTGTCGAAGCACACCAGCACCGTGTTGCCGTCGGGCGCGGCCTTGGCCACGTAGTGGGTGCCGATCTGGCTGGCCGCGCCGGGCTTGTTGTCGACGATCACCGGGCGCCTGGCCAGCTCTGACAGGCGCGGCTGCATGATGCGCGCCGTGATGTCGGTGCTGCCGCCGGGCGGAAACGTGACCACCAGCTTGAGCGGCGGCCCTTCCTGCGCCTGCGCGGGCAGGCCGAGCAGGCTGAGCAGGGCGGTGGCTGAAGTGGTTTGCAGAAGCTGGCGGCGATTGGCGCGCTGGTTCATCGTGAGTCCTCTTGACATCATGAATACTCAAAAAAACGATTGACGGCCGTCCAACCCCAAACGGCCGCGGAGCAGGCCACACCAGCGGCCGCCGTGGAGCGGGCTTGGCCCGGCCACCGGCGGCGTCCCCCTTCGGGGGAAGGCGCGCAGCGCCACAGGGCGGTGCATATTTGTTCTACCCCATCCACTGGCTCACCGGCACCGCCGTGTCCTGCAACTCCTGCGAGATCACATCCACCAGCGCCGGCCCATCATGCATCAGCGCGGCCTTCAGCGTGCTCTCCACGTCGCGCGGGTCCTGCACGCGGAAGGCCTTGACGCCGAAGGCTTCGGCCACGCGGGCGTGGTCGGTGCGGTTGAAGTCGACCGAGAAGTAGCGCTCGCCATAGCCGGTCTTCTGGCTGGCCTTGATCCAGCCGTAGACGCTGTTGGAGAACACGATCATCTTCAGCGGCACGCCGTAGCGCACGATGGTTTCCAGCTCGCCACAGGTAAAGCCGAAGCTGCCGTCGCCCATGGCCGAGACGACCACCGAATCGGGCGCGCCGACCTGCGCGCCGAAGGCCGCGGCCATCGAATAGCCCAGTGCGCCGTGAGCGCGGTTGGTGATGAAGTGGCGGCCGGCCTCGGGCGCCTGGAAATAGGCCGAGAAATACGGGCAGGGCGTGCCGGGGTCGGCCACGGCGATGGCCTTGGGCGGCAGCAGCTTGTTGAGCGCGGCCAGCACCACCTCGGGCCGGATGGGGGTCTGGGTGGAAGCGGCCAGCGGGGCGAAGAAGGCCTGCTTGTCGGCGCGTGCCTGGGCGGCCATTTTTTGGCCCCAGCCCTGATCACGCAACGCTTTGTTGCTATGGTTTTTAATGTCGTTCAGCAGCGCCTGCAGGCCCAGCCGCGCGTCGCCCACCAGCGCCACGTCGGTGCGGTAGTTGGTGCCGATGGTGGCGGCGTCCACGTCCAGGTGCAGGATGGTGACGCCGGGGCCGGGCAGCTTCCAGTGCTCGGTGGTGGTGGAGCCGGCGCGGCAGCCGATGAACAGCACCAGGTCGGCCTGCACCAGCACTTCGCGCGTGGCGGGCACGCCGCCGTTGGTGCCGACCACGCCCACCAGCAGCGGGTGCGCGGCGGGCAGGCTGCCGTGGCCGCTGACGGTGGTGCACACCGGCGCGCCCAGGGCTTCGGCCAGCGCGGCCAGCTCGGCGCAGGCGCCGGCCTGGATCACGCCGCCGCCGACGATGAGCACGGGGCACCTGGCGGCCAGCAGGCGCTCGGCGGCGTCCTGCACCGCTGCCGCGCCGGGCGCGCTGCGCAGCGCCGGAAAGGTCTGGTGGCCGGGCTGCGCCCACACGTCGGATTCGGCGATCGCGCGCTTCTGCACGTCGTAGGGCAGGCCGATGTGCGCGGCGCCGGGGCGGCCGGTGGTCATGGCGCGGAAGGCGGCGCGCACGGCGGAGGGGATTTCCTCCACGCGGTTGATGACGGTGTTCCACTTGGTCAGCGGCGCGTACAGCGCTTTCTGGTCCAGCTCGGTCAGCGGAAAGCGCCCGCGCGCCGTCACCGACACGTCGGACGTGATGCCCAGCACGGCGACGGACGATTCATTGGCTTCCACCAGTCCCGGCAGCAGGTAGGTGGCGCCGCCGCCGCTCGGCCCTTCGCAGACGCCCACGCGGCCGGTGACGCGCGCGTAGCCGTCGGCCATGTAGGCGGCGCTGCGTTCATCGCGCGTCAGGATGTGCGTCATGCCGTGGTCCAGCCGCGCCAGCGCGTCGTAATAAGGCAGGCTGGTGTCGCCGCACAAGCCGAAAATGTGCTGCACGCCGTTCAGCTGCAACATGCGGATCAGCGCGTCGGCGCCGGTGAAGGGGGTCGTCATGCGGGGCGCTTTCAGGAAGGGCGAGGGCGATCAGGTCAAGCGCTGGCGCGGCCCATTCGCGTTCAGCATGCAATTCAGTATACTGAAACTTCGATGACACGACAAGACAAGCACGGCGATCTTTCAGGCGCGTCGTCCGGCGCCACGGGCCAGCGGGCGCACGGCGCGGCGCGGCCTGCCGGCGGCCGCGCGTCGCCGCCCGGCGCAGCGGCCAAGCCGGCGCAGCCCGACATTTCCGCCACGCGGCGCGCGCGCGGCTCCGACGTGTTGGCGCGCCTGCGCGACATGGCCATCGCCTACGAACTGAAGCCCGGCGAGCGCCTGTCCGAGATCGACCTGGCGGCGCGCCTGGGCGTCAGCCGCACGCCGGTGCGCGAGGCGCTGGCGCGGCTGGTGACGGACGGTTTCCTCGAACCCGCCAGCCGTGGCTACGTGCGTCGCCCGCTCGACGTGCAGGAGACGCTGGACCTGTACGAAGCGCGCCTGGCCGTCGAGCGCGAATGCCTGCGCCTGGCGCTGGAACGCGCCACGCCCGACCAGCTGGCCGAGGCGCAGGACTTCCTCGCCGGCAGCAAATCGGTGCCGCCAGAAACGCCGGTGCGGGAGCTGGTGGCGCTGGACGAGGGCTTTCACCTGCGCATGGCCGACATGGCGCGCAACGCCGAACTCCGCCGCCTGCTGGCCAACCTGAACGAGCGCATCCGCTTCGTCCGCTGGCTTGACATGGAGGCCGTGGGGCGCGATTCGACCCAGCGCGAGCACCAGGCGCTGCTCGACGCCCTGGCGCGCGGCGATGCCACCGCCGCCCAGCATTGCCTGGGCGAGCACATCGCGCTGCGGCGCGAGCAGGTGGTGGATGCCATCACGCGCGGGCTGGCGCGCATCTACATGCAGGGCGAATTCGAGCCGTCCTGAGCGACCCACGCGGTGCTGGAAAGGCGTCGATCCATCGGCTACGCTTGCTGTCATGCGCTACCTCCTCGCCCTCGACCAAGGCACCACCAGCAGCCGCGCCATTGCGTTTGACGAGCGGGGGCGCGTGGCGGCGGTGGCGCAGCGCGAATTCACGCAGCACTTTCCGCAGCCCGGCTGGGTCGAGCACGACGCGGCCGAGATCTGGGCGACGCAATGGGCCGTGGCGCGAGAATGCATGCAAAAACTGGCTGCAGCGCAAGCAGGGCAAGCGCAGTCAGCTATTGAAATTGTAGCCATCGGCATCACCAACCAGCGCGAGACCACCGTGCTGTGGGACCGCGCCACGGGCGAGCCGGTGGCGCGCGCCATCGTCTGGCAGGACCGCCGTACCACCGCGCGCTGCGAAGCGCTGCGGCACCAGGGCAAGGCGGGCCTGATTCAACGCAAGACGGGGCTGGTGCTGGACGCCTACTTTTCCGCCACCAAGCTCGAATGGCTGCTGGACCAGACGCCCGGCGCCCGCGCGCGCGCCGAGGCGGGCGAACTGGCCTTCGGCACCGTCGACAGCTGGCTGATCTGGAACCTGACCGGCGGCCCGTGCGGCGGCGTGCACGCCACCGACCCCAGCAATGCGTCGCGCACGCTGCTGATGAACCTGCACACGCTGGACTGGGACGACGAGCTGCTGCGCCTGTTCCACATCCCGCGTGCGGTGCTGCCGCGCATCGTGCCGTCCAGCGGCGTGCTGGGCGAAACCGCGCCGGGCGTGCTGGGTGAGGCGCCGATTCCCATCGCCGGCGTGGCGGGCGACCAGCAGGCGGCCACCTTCGGCCAGGCCTGCTTTGCCCCCGGCATGGCCAAGAACACCTACGGCACCGGCTGCTTCATGCTGATGAACACCGGCAGCGTGCCGGTGGCCAGCCGCAATCGCCTGCTTACCACCGTGGGTTGGCAGGGGCCGACGGCCGAGTGGGGGGCGCGTACGGCGTACTGCCTGGAAGGCTCGGTATTCATGGCCGGCGCCACCGTGCAGTGGCTGCGCGACGGCCTGCAGATGATCCGGAGCGCGCCCGAAGTCGAAGCGCTGGCGGCCAGCGTCGAAAACAGTGGTGACGTATTTCTTGTGCCCGCCTTCGCCGGCCTGGGCGCGCCGGACTGGGACGGCCGCGCGCGTGGCACGCTGGTGGGGCTGACGCGCGGCACCACGCGCGCGCACATCGCCCGCGCCGCGCTGGAGGCGATTGCGCTGCAATCGGCCGATCTGTTTGGCGCCATGAGCCGCGATTCGGGCATCGCGCTGACCGAGCTGCGCGTCGACGGCGGCGCCAGCCGCAACGACCTGCTGATGCAACTGCAAGCCGACCTGGCCGGTGTGCCGGTGGTGCGCCCGCGCGTGACCGAAACCACGGCGCTGGGCGCCGCCTACCTGGCGGGCCTGGCGACCGGCGTGTGGGCTGGCGGCGCCGACATTGCCGAGCAATGGGCGATGGACCGGCGCTTTGAGCCGCGCCTGCCCGAGCCGGCGCGCCGCCAGCGCATCGCCCGCTGGCGCGAAGCCGTGGACCGCGCACGCGGCTGGGCGCGCGACGACGTGGCGTAAGGCGCGCCGTGCGCAGGCGGGCAGCAGTGTCCCAGAAATCAGGTCAAAATAAGCCCGTGGCGCACGCCAGAAGCGCGCACGCTGCTATGGTTTTTGTATAAATCCACCGCCCGATGACCCCCACGCCCCTGCCGACCGACCGCTCCGCGCTGCTGGCGCGCCTTGCCGAGCCGCGCAAAGTCGACATCGCCATCGTCGGCGGCGGCGCCACCGGCCTGGGCGTGGCGCTGGACGCGGCCCAGCGCGGCCACAGCGTGGTGCTGATCGAGGCGCACGACTTCGCCAAGGGCACGTCGTCGCGCGCCACCAAGCTGGTGCACGGCGGCGTGCGCTACCTGGCGCAGGGCAACATCGGCCTGGTGCGAGAGGCGCTGCACGAGCGCGTGCACATCCTGAACAGCGCGCCGCACCTGGCGCAGCCGCTGCCTTTCGTCATGCCCTCGTACCGCCTGTGGGACACGCCGTTCTACGGCACGGGCCTCAAGATGTACGACCTGCTGGCTGGCAGCGCCGGCCTGGGCCGCACCGAATGGCTGTCGGCGCGCGAAACGCTGCAGATGCTGCCGGGCGCGCAGCCGCGCGGGCTGAAAGGCGGCGTGAAGTACTGGGACGGCCAGTTCGACGACGCCCGGCTGGCGCTGGCCATCGCGCGCACCGCGGCGGCGCACGGGGCGCTGCTGATCAACTACGTGGCGGCCACGGCGGTGCTGCACGACGGCGGCCGCGCCGTCGGTCTGGTGGCGCGGGACGCCGAAACGGGGCGCGACTTCCGCATCCAGACCGGCTGCATCGTCAACGCCACCGGCGTCTGGGTGGACGGCCTGCGCACGCTGGACGCGCGCGCCGCCGGACAGGGCATCAACCCCATTGTGGCGCCGAGCCAGGGCGTGCATGTGGTGGTCGACCCGTCGTTTCTTCCCGGCGAACACGCGCTGCTGGTGCCCAGCACCGCCGACGGGCGCGTGCTGTTTGCCGTGCCCTGGCTGGGCAAGCTGATCCTGGGCACCACCGACTCGCCCCGCCCCGACCTGCCGCTGGAGCCGCGGCCGGCCGACGACGAGATCGCCTTCATCCTGCGCGAAGCGGGCCAATACCTGCGGCGGGCGCCCGAGCGCGCCGACATCCTCAGCACCTGGGCCGGCCTGCGCCCGCTGGTCAAGTCCAGCGGCGAGGGCGACGACACCAAGGCCATCAGCCGCGAGCACACGGTGCTGGTGGCGCGCTCCGGCCTGGTCACGGTGACGGGCGGCAAGTGGACCACCTACCGCGCCATGGCCGAAGACGTACTAGCGCGCTGCACGCAGGCCGGCGTGCTGCTGCCGCGCGGGGCGTCGCACACGGCGGGCCTGCGGATGGTCGGCGCACCCGCGCCGGGCGGCGCCCCGTTGGCGCTGAGCCAGGCGCCGGGCCTGCACCTGTACGGAAGCGAAGCCGACATCGTGGCCAGCCTACCTGGCGCCGACCGCTGGCTGGCGCCCGGACTGAGTGAAGCCATGGTGCGCTTTGCCGTGCGGCACGAATACGCCCGCAACGTCGAGGACGTGCTGGCGCGCCGCTCGCGCCTGTTGTTCCTGGACGCCCGCGAAGCCGCGCGCGCTGCCCCCGCCGTCGCCAGCGTGCTGGCCGACGAACTGGCTGAATCACCGGGCGCCGTCCCGGGTCTGGCCGCCTTCGAGGCTTTGGCGGGCAGCTACGCGTCCCCTGAAGGCCGGCCATAGCGCTTGACAAGCTCTCCGCAGCCTGACAAAATCGAGAGCTTCGCCCATTTTGGGTGAGGAATCTGCCCCAAAAACCGTCCTGGTGGCCTAAGGCTTATCCAGGGCGCGGGCCCAAGACTGATCCCGCTGGCCAGGCTGGCGGGATGCAAGTTGGGAAACATTGAAATGATCCAGACTGAATCTCGACTCGAGGTCGCCGACAACACTGGCGCCAAGTCCGTCCTTTGCATCAAGGTGCTGGGCGGCTCCAAGCGTCGCTACGCCAGCGTCGGCGACATCATCAAGGTGAGCATCAAGGAAGCCGCGCCGCGTGGCCGCGTCAAGAAGGGCGAGGTCTATAGCGCCGTGGTGGTGCGTACCGCCAAGGGCATTCGCCGTGGCGACGGCTCGCTCGTCAAGTTCGACGGCAACGCCGCCGTGCTGCTCAACAACAAGCTGGAGCCCATCGGCACCCGCATCTTCGGCCCGGTCACGCGCGAGCTGCGCACCGAGCGCTTCATGAAGATCGTGTCGCTGGCCCCTGAAGTCCTTTAAGAAGGAAGGCGCGACATGAACAAGATTCGCAAGGGCGACGAGGTCATCGTGCTCGCCGGCCGCGACAAGGGTAAGCGTGGCACCGTCAGCCTGCGTGTGTGCGAAGAGCGCATCGTGGTGGACGGCATCAACATGGTCAAGAAGCATGCCAAGCCGAACCCCATGAAGGGGGTGACGGGTGGCATCATCGAGAGGGCCATGCCCATTCACCAGTCCAACGTGGCCATCTACAACAAGGCCACCGGCAAGGCCGACCGCGTCGGCGTCAAGACCCTGCAGGACGGCAGCCGCGTGCGCGTGTTCAAGTCCAGCGGCGAAGAGATCAAGGCCTGAGGATCATCATGGCACGACTGCAACAACACTACCGCGAAAAAGTGGCGCCCGAGCTGATGAAGAAGTTCGGCTACAAGTCGCCCATGGAGGTGCCGCGCATCACCAAGATCACGCTCAACATGGGTGTGAGCGAGGCCGTGGCGGACAAGAAGGTCATGGACAACGCCGTGGCCGACCTGACCAAGATCGCCGGCCAGAAGCCCGTGGTCACCAAGGCCAAGAAAGCCATCGCCGGCTTCAAGATCCGCGAGCAGCAGCCCATCGGCACCATGGTCACGCTGCGTGGCGTGCGCATGTACGAATTCCTGGACCGCTTCGTCACCGTCGCGCTGCCCCGCGTGCGTGACTTCCGCGGTATTTCGGGTCGCTCTTTCGACGGTCGCGGCAACTACAACGTCGGCGTCAAAGAACAAATCATCTTCCCCGAGATCGAATACGACAAGGTCGACGCCCTGCGCGGCCTGAACATCAGCATCACGACGACGGCCAAGAACGACGAGGAAGCCAAGGCGCTTCTGCAGGCCTTCCGTTTCCCGTTCAAGAACTGAGGTAGCGACGTGGCCAAGAAAGCTTTGATCGAACGCGAGCTCAAGCGTGAGCAGCTCGTTGCCAAATTCGCCAAGAAACACGCCGAGTTGAAAAGCATCGCGGGCGACGCCAAGCGCAGCGACGACGAGCGCGCGCAGGCCCGCCTGGCGCTGCAAAAGCTCCCGCGCAACGCCAACCCGACTCGCCAGCGCAACCGCTGCGAGATGACCGGCCGCCCGCGCGGCACGTTCCGCCAGTTCGGCCTCGGCCGCGCCAAGATCCGCGAACTCGCCTTCGAAGGCCAGATTCCCGGCATCACCAAGGCGAGCTGGTAAACCGAGTCGGAAGGCAGGAGAGAACAATCATGAGCATGAGTGATCCCATCGCCGATCTGTTGACCCGCATCCGCAACGCGCAGATGGTGGCCAAGCAGACCGTGTCGGTGCCGTCGTCCAAGGTCAAGGTGGCCATTGCCCAGGTCCTGAAGGACGAGGGCTACATCGACGGTTTCGAAGTCAAGTCCGACGGCGGCAAGTCCGAGCTGGAAATTGCCCTCAAGTACTACGCCGGTCGCCCGGTCATCGAGCGCATCGAGCGCGTCAGCCGCCCCGGCCTGCGCGTGTACAAGGGCCGCGACGCCATTCCCCAGGTCATGAACGGCCTGGGCGTGGCCATCGTGACCACGCCCAAGGGCGTGATGACCGATCGCAAGGCGCGTGCCACCGGTGTCGGCGGCGAAGTGCTCTGCTACGTCGCGTAAGGAGAAGCGAACATGTCCCGCATTGCAAAGATGGGCGTCGCCGTTCCTCAGGGCGTCGACGTTCAGATCAAGGAAGACCAGATCACCGTCAAGGGCAGCGGTGGTGAGCTCAAGCTCGCCGTCAACGACCTGGTGAAAGTCGTGGCCAACGACGGCAAGCTGTCGTTCGAGCCGGCCAATGAGTCGCGCGAAGCCAATGCCATGAGCGGCACCATGCGCCAGCTGGTGAACAACATGGTGGTGGGTGTCAGCAAGGGCTTCGAGAAGAAGCTGACCCTGGTAGGCGTGGGTTTCCGTGCTCAGGCCAGCGGCAACAAGCTGAACCTGAACATCGGTTATTCGCACCCGGTGAATTTCGAAATGCCGGCGGGCGTTACCGTGGCCACGCCGACGCCGACCGAAATCATCGTCAAGGGCGCTGATCGTCAGGTGGTGGGCCAGCTGGCCGCCAACATCCGCGACGCCCGTCCGCCCGAGCCCTACAAGGGCAAGGGTATCCGGTATGCCGACGAACGCGTCGTCATCAAGGAAACCAAGAAGAAATAAGGACCTGCATCATGATGACCAAGAAAGAGCAGCGTCTTCGTCGTGCACGTCAGACGCGCATCCGCATCGCAGACAAGGGCGTTGCCCGTCTGAGCGTGAACCGCACCAACCTGCACATCTACGCCACCGTGGTGTCCGAAGACGGGTGCCGCGTGCTGGCCAGCGCCTCCACCGCCGAAGCCGACATGCGCAAGGAACTGGGCGCGGCGGGCAAGGGCGGCAACGTCGCTGCCGCGCAGCAGATCGGCAAGCGCATCGCCGAGCGTGCCAAGGCCGCCGGTGTCGAAAAAGTGGCTTTCGATCGCGCAGGTTTCGCGTATCACGGCCGCGTCAAGGCTCTGGCCGACGCCGCCCGTGAAGCGGGTCTGCAGTTCTAAGAAGGCAGGACAGACAAATGGCAAAGTTTCAGGCAAGAACGCAAGGTGACGGTCCGGAGGACGGCCTGCGCGAGAAGATGATCGCGGTCAACCGCGTGACCAAGGTGGTCAAGGGTGGCCGTATCCTCGGTTTCGCCGCGCTGACCGTGGTGGGCGACGGCGACGGCCGCGTCGGCATGGGCAAGGGCAAGTCCAAGGAAGTGCCCGCCGCCGTGCAGAAGGCCATGGAAGAGGCCCGCCGCAACATGCTGAAGGTGTCGCTCAAGGATGGCACCATCCACCACAACGTGACCGGCCACCACGGCGCCGCTGTCGTGATGATGGCGCCCGCCCCGCGCGGTACCGGCATCATCGCCGGCGGCCCGATGCGCGCCGTGTTCGAGGTGCTGGGCATCACCGACATCGTGGCCAAGAGCCACGGCACGTCGAACCCCTACAACATGGTGCGCGCGACGCTGGATGCGCTGCGCCACAGCACCACGCCGGCCGAAGTGGCGGCCAAGCGCGGCAAGTCGGTCGAAGACATCTTCGCCGCCTAAAGCAGGAGTCAAGACATGGCAACCGAGCAGAAAACCGTCAAGGTTCAGCTGGTTCGCAGCCCCATCGGCTGCAAGGAATCGCACCGCGCCACCGTGCGCGGCCTGGGCCTGCGCAAACTGAACAGCGTGCGCGAACTGCAGGACACGCCTGCGGTGCGCGGCATGATCAACAAGATCGACTATCTGGTCAAGATCGTCTGAGGAACCGGATCATGGAACTCAACAGCATCAAGCCCGCCGACGGCGCCAAGAAGGCGCGCCGCCGCGTGGGTCGCGGCATTGGCTCCGGCCTGGGCAAGACGGCCGGTCGCGGCCACAAGGGTCAGAAATCGCGTGCCGGTGGCTATCACAAGGTCGGCTTCGAAGGCGGCCAGATGCCGCTGCAGCGTCGCCTGCCCAAGCGTGGCTTCAAGTCGGCCTCGCTCAAGTACAACGCCGAAGTAACCCTGTCCGACCTGGAGCGTCTGGGCGCTGCCGAGGTGGATCTGCTCGCCCTCAAGAAGGCTGGCGTCGTGCGTGAAATTGTCAAGGTGGTGAAGGTCATCAAGTCGGGCGAACTGACCAAGGCCGTCAAGCTGACGGGCGTCGGCGCGACTGCGGGTGCCAAGGCTGCCATCGAGGCCGCTGGCGGTGCGCTGGCCTGAAGCGTTCAGATTCTTGAAAGTGATTGAGTAGTGGCCACCAGCGGACCGCAAATCGCGAAAACCGGCAAGTACGGCGACCTGCGTCGCCGGCTGGTGTTTCTGCTGCTCGCGCTGGTCGTGTACCGCATCGGCGCGCACATTCCCGTGCCCGGCATCAACCCGGATCAGCTGCGTCAGCTGTTCCAGGGCCAGCAGGGCGGTATCCTGAACCTGTTCAACATGTTCTCGGGTGGCGCGCTGTCGCGCTTCACGGTGTTCGCGCTGGGCATCATGCCGTACATCTCGGCGTCGATCATCATGCAGTTGATGACCTACGTCGTGCCGACCTTCGAGCAGATGAAGAAGGAAGGCGAGGCGGGCCGTCGCAGGATCACCCAGTACACCCGCTATGGCACGCTGGCCCTGGCGCTGTTCCAGTCGTTCGGCATCGCCGTGGCGCTGGAAGCATCGCAAGGCCTGGTCATCGCTCCGGGCTGGGGTTTCCGCCTGACCGCGGTGGTCAGCCTGACGGCCGGCACCATGTTCCTGATGTGGCTGGGCGAACAGATCACCGAGCGCGGTCTGGGCAACGGCATCTCGATCCTGATCTTCGCCGGCATTGCCGCCGGTCTGCCGAATGCCGTGGGCGGGCTGCTGGAGCTGGTGCGCACCGGCGCGATGAGCATTATCGTGGCGCTGTTCATCGTGGCCCTGGTGTGCCTGGTGACCTACTTCGTCGTGTTCGTCGAACGCGGCCAGCGCAAGATCCTGGTGAACTACGCACGCCGTCAGGTGGGTAACAAGGTGTATGGCGGTCAGTCGTCGCACCTGCCGCTCAAGCTGAACATGGCTGGCGTGATTCCGCCGATCTTCGCGTCGTCGATCATCCTGCTGCCGGCTACCATCGTAGGTTGGTTCAGCGCGGGCGATTCGATGCGCTGGCTGAAGGACATCGCATCGACGCTGACGCCGGGGCAACCTATTTACGTCATGCTGTATGCGGCGGCCATCATCTTCTTCTGCTTCTTCTACACGGGCCTGGTGTTCAACAGCCGTGAGACGGCCGACAACCTGAAGAAGAGCGGTGCGTTCATTCCGGGCATTCGTCCGGGCGATCAGACGGCGCGTTACATCGACAAGATCCTGATGCGGCTGACGCTGGCGGGCGCGATCTACATCACGGCCGTGTGCCTGCTGCCGGAATTCCTGATCCTGCGCTACAACGTGCCGTTCTACTTCGGTGGCACGTCGCTGCTGATCCTGGTGGTGGTGACGATGGACTTCATGGCACAGGTGCAGAACTACTTGATGAGCCAGCAGTACGAGTCATTGCTCAAGAAGGCCAATTTCAAGACTGCGCTGTGATGCGCATCGGCCGTGGTGGGCGGGGTCCGGTCCACGGTCGCAACGAGAGAGTTTTAGGAGAGTGAAATGAGAGTTTCAGCTTCGGTCAAGAAGATCTGCCGCAACTGCAAGATCATTCGCCGCAAGGGCGTGGTGCGCGTGATCTGCACCGACCCGCGCCACAAGCAGCGCCAGGGCTGATCGCCAGCGCTGGCCACAGAGTTCAGAGGACTAGAAGACCATGGCACGTATTGCTGGTATCAACATTCCGCCGCACAAGCACGCCGAAATCGGCCTGACGGCGATCTACGGCATTGGCCGCACGCGCGCACGCAAGATCTGCGAAGCCTGCGGCATTCCGTATTCCAAGAAGGTCAAGGACCTGACGGACGCCGATCAGGAAAAGATCCGCGATGCGATCGCACAGTTCATCATCGAGGGTGACCTGCGCCGCGAGACCACCATGAACATCAAGCGCCTGATGGACATCGGCTGCTACCGCGGTTTCCGTCATCGCCGCGGTCTGCCGATGCGCGGTCAGCGCACCCGCACCAACGCCCGCACCCGCAAGGGCCCGCGCAAGGCCGCGCAGGCGTTGAAGAAGTAATCAAGGAACGGTAAAGACATGGCCAAATCTCCCGCCAGCAACGCCGCCCAGCGCGTGCGCAAGAAAGTCCGCAAGAACATTTCGGACGGCATTGCCCACGTGCACGCGTCGTTCAACAACACCATCATCACCATCAGCGACCGCCAGGGCAACGCCCTGTCGTGGGCGTCGTCGGGTGGCCAGGGCTTCAAGGGCTCGCGCAAGTCCACGCCTTTCGCGGCGCAGGTGGCGTCTGAAGTGGCTGGCCGTGCCGCCATGGAACAGGGTATCAAGAACCTGGACGTCGAGATTAAGGGCCCCGGCCCCGGTCGCGAGTCGTCGGTGCGTGCACTGGCCGCGCTGGGCATTCGCATCACGTCGATTTCGGACGTGACCCCGGTGCCACACAACGGCTGCCGTCCGCAGAAGCGCCGCAGGATCTGATCACGACGGACCAACAAGGCGTTGCTGGGCACGCCTTGTTCTTTTGTCGGTTTTCTCGTTTTTGTTAAGCCCACCGCCGGCATCGCACGCGATTGCTGGCTCCCCCGGTAATCTGGCCGGGGCAGATCAAACCAAGGAAAATCCAAGTGGCACGTTACCTCGGCCCCAAGGCCAAACTCTCCCGCCGTGAAGGCACCGACCTGTTCCTGAAGAGCGCGCGCCGCTCGATCAGCGACAAGGCCAAGTTCGACGTCAAGCCCGGCCAGCACGGCCGCACTTCGGGCCAGCGCACCTCCGACTACGGTCTGCAACTGCGCGAAAAGCAGAAGGTCAAGCGCATGTACGGCGTGCTCGAAAAGCAGTTCCGCCGCTACTTCGCCGAAGCCGACCGCCGCCGTGGCAACACCGGCGCCAACCTGCTGTTCCTGCTGGAATCGCGCTTGGACAACGTCGTGTATCGCATGGGTTTTGGCTCGACGCGCGCCGAAGCGCGCCAGCTGGTGTCGCACAAGGCCGTCACCGTGAATGGCCAGCCGGTCAACATCCCGTCGTACCTGGTCAAGACCGGAGACGTGGTGGCCGTGCGCGAAAAATCCAAAAAGCAGACCCGCGTGCAGGAAGCGCTGCAGCTGGCCGGCCAGGTGGGTTTCCCGGCATGGGTCGAAGTCAATGCCGACAAGGCCGAAGGCACGTTCAAGAAAGTGCCTGATCGCGATGAATTCGGTGCCGATATCAACGAATCGCTGATCGTCGAACTGTATTCGCGCTGATCCTTGAATTTCAGCGCGCCGTCTCATCCGACCCGCCGCCTTGGCGGGTTTGGCGCTTCACCAGCCTTACCGGTGTAACGAGCCGGGGGTATTGAGAGGAAGTCTAGGAAATATGCAAACCCAACTGCTGAAACCCAAAGCGATCAACGTCGAGCCCCTGGGCCACAACAAGGCGAAGGTCACGCTCGAGCCGTTCGAGCGTGGCTATGGCCACACCTTGGGCAACGCGCTGCGTCGCGTGCTGCTGTCGTCCATGATCGGCTATGCGCCGACCGAGGTAACGATCGCCGGCGTGCTGCATGAATACTCGTCCATCGACGGCGTGCAGGAAGACGTGGTCAACATCCTGCTCAACCTGAAGGGCGTGGTGTTCAAGCTGCACAACCGCGACGAAGTCACGTTGAGCCTGCGCAAGGACGGCGAAGGCGTGGTGACCGCTGCCGACATTCAAACGCCGCACGACGTTGAAATCATCAACCCCGAACACGTCATTGCCAACCTGTCGCAGGGCGGCAAGCTCGACATGCAGATCAAGGTTGAAAAAGGCCGTGGTTACGTGCCTGGCACGCTGCGCCGCTATGCCGACGAGCCGACCAAGTCCATCGGCCGCATCGTGCTGGACGCGTCCTTCTCGCCCGTCAAGCGCGTCAGCTACGCCGTGGAGAACGCGCGCGTCGAGCAGCGCACCGACCTCGACAAGCTGGTCATGGAAATCGAGACCAACGGAGCGGTCAACGCCGAAGACGCGGTGCGCGCCTCCGCCAAAATCCTGGTGGAGCAGCTGGCCGTTTTTGCGCAGCTCGAGGGCAGCGTCGAAGAAGTGTTCGGCGCGCAATCCGCCCAACGCGGGGGTGCCGCCAGCTTCGATCCGATCCTGCTGCGTCCGGTGGACGAGCTGGAGTTGACGGTGCGTTCCGCCAACTGCCTGAAGGCCGAGAACATCTATTACATCGGCGACCTAATCCAGCGCACCGAAAACGAGCTGCTCAAGACCCCCAACCTGGGCCGCAAGTCGCTCAACGAGATCAAGGAAGTGCTGGCCTCGCGTGGCCTGACCCTGGGCATGAAGCTGGAGAACTGGCCGCCTTCTGGCCTGGACAAACGTTGATTTCAAGCTAAATCGCGTTTTGGCGCTTGCCAGATAAGCGCTTCTAGCTATTGTTTTTGAAGTAACCGCCCTGATTCAGGGCACCCCGTGCAAGGGCCGTACCTGATCCGGCGGCTCTGTTAATAAAGAAACCTTTGAAAGGAAAAGCACCATGCGTCACGGCAACGGCCTTCGCAAACTCAACCGCACCAGCGCGCACCGCCAGGCGATGCTGCGCAACATGATGAACTCGTTGATCGAACACGAAGCGATCAAAACCACCGTCCCCAAGGCCAAGGAACTGCGCCGCGTCGTCGAGCCCATGATCACCCTGGCCAAGAAGGACAGCGTCGCCAACCGCCGCTTGGCCTTCGCTCGGCTGCGCGACGATGCCAGCGTGACCAAGCTGTTCACCGACCTGGGCCCGCGCTACAACGCGCGTCCGGGCGGCTACACCCGCATCCTCAAGATGGGCTTCCGCGTGGGCGACAACGCCCCCATGGCCTTCGTGGAACTGGTCGATCGCCCGGCGGCGGCTGACGGCGTGCAAGCCGCTGAATAATCGGCTATAATTCAAGGCTTACCGCGCGATGGAGCAGTCTGGTAGCTCGTTGGGCTCATAACCCAAAGGTCGGAGGTTCAAATCCTTCTCGCGCAACCATCTAATAGGGTCAGGTAGTTTTTTAGGCTCCCCTAACCCTCTCAAAGCCCGCATGCTTCCTAGCATTGCGGGCTTTTTGTTGCCTGTGTGAGTCCCCGTTGGTAGCATGGCGTCGCATCAAATTGCTGGTAGATCGGTTGGTATCTTCCAGCGTCCGCGATTCCGATACCAACAACGGGAGGCTCAGTGCCGTTAACCGACACCTTCTGCAAGACGGTCAAGCCCACCGACCGCGTTGCAAAATATTCTGACGGGGGCGGCCTTTTCCTCCACGTCGCCCCGTCCGGCTCCAAGCTGTGGCGCATGGCCTACCGCATGCATGGCGTCCAGCGCCTGCTGTCCATTGGCCCTTACCCAGCGACCAGTCTGGCGGCAGCCCGCAAGGCCCGTGAGCATGCCAAGGAGCTGCTGGCGGCCGGTGAAGACCCCAGCCAAGCCAAGAAGGCGGCGAAAGCGCAGGCTGCGACTGCAGCCAGCAACACATTCGAGATCGTGGCGCGGGAATGGCTCGCGCATAAGAAGCCCGGCTGGAGTCCGACCCACTACGAGCGGGAGGAGCGCAATGTCGAAAAAGACCTCATCCCCGCACTCGGCAAGCGCGTGATCGGCACGATTCAGCCCATGGAGCTGCTGGCAGTGACCAAAAAGGTCGAGGCGCGCGGGGCGGCGTCCGTGGCCCAGCGCATGATTTTCACCGCGCGTGGCGTCTGGCTGCGCGCGGTACTGCATGGGAAGGCGCCTTACGACATCACCAGCGGCCTGAGCAAGGGCTTGGCGCCGCGCATCAAGACCAACTACCCTGCCATTACCGACCCGGCGCAGCTCGGCCAGCTTCTGCGGGCTATTGACAACTACACCGGCGGGCCGGTCGTCCGAACAGCAATGCTGCTCGCACCCATCCTGTTCCAGCGGCCCGGGAACCTGCGCACCATGCGATGGGCCGATATCGACCTCGCCGGCGCACTGTGGACGATCCCCGCAGAAGACCTCAAGGGCACCCTCCAGCAGAAGGCGACAGGGCAGCCGCACTTGGTGCCACTTCCCACCCAAGCCGTTGCGCTTTTGAAGGCCATGCTGCCGCTCACAGGCGATACGCCGTGGGTGTTTCCCGGCTTCCGGGATCGCAAACGGCCGATGAGCGAGGTGGCGGTGACTGCGGCGCTGCAAGCGCTCGGCTACAAGGGCATCCAGTCGTGGCACGGTTTCCGCGCGACGGGCAGGACGCTTATCCGGGAGCGATTGAAGATCGACCCCGACGTGCTGGAAACCCAGCTTGCCCACAAGGGCCACGTGAAGCACGGCGGCGCATACGACCGCGCGCGGTTTCTGGAGGAACGGCTCGCCATGACGCAGGCGTGGGCCGACCTGCTTGACACCTATCGCGCCGGCGCAGAGGTCATTCCGTTCACCAAGGCTGCCTGACGGCGGGCGTCAGGTTGCCTGTCGCCCACTGCGGCGAGGCTCATGGCATGCCCGCTCCAGACGGGCGACACCCGCGCAGATGGGCGACACCTGCGTGACCCTCTCTCGTTCTGATGCGAGCGGGCTCAACTTGCGCAGCCGCCATGCGCAAAGCAAGCGCCTGCCTGCCTTATGCGCAACCGACCTGCCGGGCCGGCTTCGAAATAGAAAAATATTATTTAGCGAAAAGCGCATGGGCAGCAATATCGCCGCGAGGTAATCTCAGCTCGCCGCAAGTACACTCCCGCCAAGGGGAGTTGAGCGATATTGAGCAAATGCTTCCGCTGATTAATATGACCTCAAGGTCATTATCAAGGCTAGCGAGGCTTGCAGGTTCGTTGACACGCTCTAGGCCGCGCTGACACACTGTGGGCTGCTATCAAATTTAATTCACCCACAAACCACGATTCCGCTGTCGGTTGAGGTGGTTTAAAGGGCGAAGCCTCAGTGAAAAATGGTAAATCAAGAACTTGTGCGCCAAGTGCACGCATCCGTCCGTATCGGCCAAGCTGCCGCCATCTTGGGCACTAGCAAAAGCACCGTATGGCGAATGATCAAAAACGACAGCACCTTTCCCCGGCCGCGAAAGCTGTCGCCGCGCTGCACGGTCTTTGACGTCGGCGAGTTGCTGGCATGGCGCGACAGCAAGGTCGTCGCCGCCAACGACCAGACCGCCGAGCCGGCGCCGGCCGCTGGCAAGGTTCACGCGCAAAACAGCGCCTAAACCCCCGCAAAGGTGTCAAACACTCGCTTGACTGCTCTCAAAAAATGAGCAATCGTGGTGATCGCGACGTTCGAGCGCATTGTATTCGGACAAAAGAATGGGTCGGTAGCGCGCCAACGCTCCGACCCCCATCAGGCTCAACATAAGGACTAGCCCAATGATTACCCAAACTTTACCTGTAGGTCAGACAAATTGCAAGGCAATTCAAGCCGTCAGCTCGGAGATTTTCCGCGCTCAGGCGCTCGCCGCACTGCTGACCAGCCCGGCCGGCATGACGGCGCTGGAACAACTCGACGACTGCATGCGCGTGGCGCTGTTCGCGCATCACGCTGATCACCTGAAGAGCATCGTTGCTCAAATCGACGCCGCCGTCGAGCAGGGGGGCTTCAATGAGCTCGCCACCGATGCGCTCCTCGCCGCGATCAGCTACGTGCATGAAGCACAGGCCGTCGCTGACATGATGTCCGACCCGGACGCGATCCAGTGGCTGATCGATTGCCCGGACGAAGTCAGGGTCGCCCTCGTCGCCGGCCACGCCGGACGCCTCGGCAACGCGCGCAATATCTTCGAAGGTCTCGACGAGACCCCGTTCATCTAAAACGCCAGCGCGCGGCCCCACGCCGCGCCTGCTGGGGCCGCGCATCGCACCGAAAGACGCGATGAGCACAAACATCCACCACGCCAACACATCGAGCGTCCCAGCCCTGCAGCCGCAGTTGTTCGACGACCCGCCGCCGATGACCATCGCGGCGCTCACTAACCGCATCGCCCTACTGCGCATCCGCTGCGAACTGGATGAGCACAAGCCGCTCGCGTTGGCTCGGCTGGCAAACCGGCTCGACTTCATGCTGCAGACGGCCGAAGACATGAAGTGGCCCGGCCTGCTGGTCGACGCCGCTGAGATGCTGGCAGAAGCAACAGCGCGCTGGCGCGAGGATCGGTGCAATTCTGAGCGCGCGAGAGACGGAGGCAGCCATGCCTAACAGAATTTTGCGCGAGGGCATCCTGACCAGCGAGCGCATCGAGCGCTTGGATTGGGCGCAGGAGGTTTTCTATCGGCGCGTGATGTCCGTGGTGGATGACTACGGCCGCTACTACGCCCGACCCGCGCTGTTGCGCTCGGCCTGCTACCCGCTGCATCTGGATCGGGTGACCGAGGCAGACATCCAGACGTGGCTGTCCGCCTGCGAACAGGCCGGGCTCATCCACGTCTACGAGGTCGACGGCAAGCGGTATTTGGAGCTGCTCGACTTTCGGCAGCAGTTGCGCGCAAAAGTTTGCAAGTACCCGGACCCCGTTGGCGCATGCGTAGCACCTGCTACGCAGGTGCATGGCAGCAGCTCGGCATCTGCCGAGCAGGCGCAATCAAATGCTCACTTAGACGGAGGCGGAGGCGGAGGCGGAGGCGATAGCAAGGTCGATCAGGCCAAGCCTGACCGACTGCCGCCGTGCCCTGTTCAGAAAATCGCTGAGACCTACAACGATGTATTGCCGGAACTGCCGCGCGTCAGGTTGACCACCGGCAAGCGCGAGCGCCTGATCCGCCGCCGCTGGCAATGGGTGCTGACCGACAAGCGCGACGACGGTACCCGCCGCGCGACCACGGCCGATGAAGGCCTCCAGTGGTTCAAAAATTTCTTCCGCCGTGCCCAAGAAAACGACTTCATCATGGGGCGCACCGCAAGGGGTATCGGACACGAAAGCTGGCGCGCCGACTTCGACTACCTGCTGAGCGACCGAGGCCTGACGCAGGTGATCGAAAAAACAGGCGCCCCGACATGAGCGACATGACCGACACCCTGCACCTCCAAGTGCCGCCCCACTCGGCCGAATCGGAAGCCAGCCTGCTCGGCGGCCTGCTGCTCGACAACCGTGCATACGAGCGCGTCGACGACCTGCTGACCGAAGGCGATTTCTATCGCCGCGAGCATCGCCTCGTCTTCGCGGCAATCGCCAAGCTGATCCACGCCGGAAAGCCGGCCGACGTGATCACGGTTCACGAAGCACTGCAGCGCCAAGGCAAGGGTGACGAGATCGGCGGCTTGGTCTACCTCAACTCGCTGGCCCAGTACCTCCCCAGCACCCACAACATCCGCCGCTATGCCGAGATCGTGCGCGAGAAGTCGATCCTGCGCCAGATCGTTGGCGCGGCCGAGCAGGCGCGCGCGTTGGCGCTGTCGAACACGGCGCCCGCCCACGCCATCGAGCAGGCTCTGGGCCTGTTCAGCGGCATCGAAGTGCGTCACGGCGACCGCGAGCCGCAGCGCGTGGACAGCCTCGCGGTGGCGTTCCTCGACCGGGTAAACGACCTCGCAGAGGGACGCATCCAAGCAGGCATCAGCACGGGTTTCCCAGCCATTGATCGCCGGTTGGGGGGTGGCCTGAAGCCGGGGCGCCAGATCGTCATCGCCGCGCGCCCCTCAGTGGGCAAGAGCAGCTTGGCAATGCAAGTTCTGCTGAACGTGGCTGCGCGCGGCGAGCCGGTGCTGTTCGTCAGCCAAGAGATGGAGCAGCCCGAGTTGATGGATCGCATCGTGGCGAATCTCGGCCGCGCCGACATGGGTGGCATCTCGACGGGGCAACTGTCACAGGACGGCTGGGCACGGGTGACGGAGGGCGCGCAGCGCCTGAAAGACCTGCCGCTGTATTTGCACAGCGAAGGCGGCTTGAGCCTCGCAGCTATCCGCTCCATCGCGCGCCGCATGGTGCGACGCCACGGCGTCCGCGTGGTGGTGTTGGACTACTTGCAGCTCTGTGCCGCGAGTGCCGGCAAACGCGACAGCAACCGACACCATCAGCTCGAAGAACTGAGCCGGGGCCTGAAGGCGCTGGCCATGGAGCTGGGAGTGTCCACCGTCGTGCTGTCGCAGCTCAATCGCGAGGTCGAGAAGCGCACCGGCGGCCGTCCGGTCATGGCCGACTTGAAAGAATCCGGCAGCATCGAGGAAGACGCCGACAGCGTCGTACTGCTTTCCCGCGAGGGCGAACTGAGCGACGGCGCCATGGCGATTCTGGCGGACGTGGCGAAGGCGCGGGGCGGCGTGACAGGCCCGTGTCACCTGCGCTTCGAAGGTGCGTTCCAGCGTTGGGAGGAAACCACCGAGCGGCCGATGCAGAAGAAGGTCGAGCGTTTCGAGCTGTGAGGGGTTTGCGCGCCGGGTAGCACCCCTACCACCAGCCCTGCCCCGAACGCCCAGCGTAGGGCCGCTGTGCAAGCCGTAGGGCGGTCGGCAGGGGTTATGTGGGGTCGGGGTCGGCTTCGACGTCGGCCCCATCCTCTGCAGGAGCAGCCGCCTTCGCCTCTTCGGCTTCCTTCCAGTCGCCATAGGAGATGGCCGGGTTGTCCATGAGGCGCCAAGACGACGTGCCTGCGACGCTGTTACCTGCCACGACAGCCGCAGCCGCGCTGGCTGACGGGAACGGGTAGTCCATGGCGAACACGATTTGCTGATTCTGGTTTACCAACACACCGTCCGCGAGCATTGACTCTCGTAGCTTCTGTGCGCCCTTGGGAGTGCTGGGGGCAGCTTGCGGTTTGATGAACGAACCAGCTCGAACGACGATCTCCCCGGTGGTCAGCAGAACGGCGGCTGTGGCTGAATACTCGGAGCCGACCATCTGAAACGTGGGGCTGTATACGGACTCCGCGCCAGAGGATGAGGGTGCTGCCGTGGTGGCTTGCTTTTGTGGCAGCGTTTTGAATACGTTGCACCCCAGTGCGCCGGCTAGAGTTTTCGCCTGATCGACAAACTCGTCCATGAAGAACTCGTCTGGCTTTGGCAGCTTGCCTGTGGAGGCGGGGTTCTGTTTGTTTGGCACAACCCAGTGCGGGTTGTCCTTCGCGGCCTTGATGAGTTCGGCTTCGGCATACCGGGCATGCGACCCAGTCATGGCTTGGTCTTTTGAGACGAACACCAACACCTCGGAGAACTTGTCGTCGGTTTCTTCGTCCTTGCCAACGCCCCATCTCTGCAACCGTCTCAGGACGTTTTCTGATTCACCGATGTAGGCCCTCTGCCTGTTGTCATCGTCGAACCCGACGCGCACGTAGACCCCGGCTCTATCAATTAGGCCCTCGAACTCCTTGCGCACCCGCGCCATTTGATTGCTGCGGAACGCCAAGGCAATGATGGTGGACATCGGAATCTCAGCGGTGCGGACGCCGTCCGGCTCTCCGTCAAGCAGGAAAATCGCGATGGATCGCGCTTTGTTTTTCATGTCGTCTCCTTCTCCGCAGCCGATTCTAGGAGGGTCGGCAGGACTTCATCGAACACCCAGCTCTCGAACCGCGCGGCGGCCGGGAGCTTGCTGCTGACGATGAGGCGCAGCACGTCGGGCTCGGAGAGGATGCGGGCTTCCTGCGTGCGGCCGAGGCTGTCGAGGATGGGGTGGTGTTTCGCCACCCCACGGCAATGTTGCTTCATGGCATTGGTGGCGTCCTTGTAACCCAGCACCTCGGCCACATCCTTGCCCACAAACCAGACCTCGCCGTCGATGGCGACGACGCGGATGGGCAGTTTCTCCAACTCGATTTCCCTCGTTCCGGGAATTCCCGGAACGGCCCATTTCAAGTCTGCCGCCAGACGCAGCGCCTCCGCATAGGTGGGCGGGATGGCTGGGCGAGCCGCCTTGGCTTCCAGCTCCTGCCAGCGCTTGACCACCTTCATGCGTGCCACCGCGTCGTACCCAAGCAGCAGGGTCAGGCAGGTGTCCTTGTCCAGTTCGTACTGATCGTAGGCTTGCCCGTTCGATCCGGCGTAAGTCGTTGTCCGACAGACCGAATCCAAATCTGGATTCTGCTCAAGCGCCTCCATCATGGCACGTATGTCGCGCATGACGTGGGCATGCTGCTTGCCAGTCAGCTCCGCAATCTCGCGGCTGGTCATCGTCAGCGGCGCGGCGGCGATGTTGATGATGCTGCTCATGTTCACTCCCCCAGATCGTTGCAGACTTGTTCGCTGATCGCCGCGCCCACGCCGCTGGCATGATCACCGGATGTTCCACTTCGACCCTGCAGGAATCCTCGCCACGGCAGCCAAAGATGCCCTGGCCGATTGGAGCGACCGACAGCAAGCAGCGATGCTGCTCACGGCGGAGCTGTTGGCGGCAGCTTGGGACGCCGGACTGGAGCGCAATGATTTGCGGGAAACGCACCTGTTCAAAGGCACCGACGCAGAGCGTCTGGCGGCAGCCGGTGAGTTCGTCGGAACCATCCCCGACGGCAAGCTGGGCGCGATCCTCAAGCGGCACGGTCTGGCGTGACGGGGCGTCGGTAGCTGCCCATCAGGGCGCGCGGGCTGGGGTACACTGATTGCGTGCATGCCGTTACCGGCCCCTTTGGGGTGGTAGCCACCGATGGGAGAACCCCGGCTCAGTGGAGCCTCGAAGATCGGCGAAGACGGTGGAGGCCCGCCCTTTTGGAGCGGGCCTTCTTTTTGCGAGAGCACCAGTCGTGATTGCCCACTGGCGGGATGGGCGTCACGCTGTTCGAAATCCTGCCGGGCACACCGCCGGTTTTCCAATGCAGTCGGCTGCGGGCAGCCATCACCCCCCAGAGCTGCGCCAAATTCCACTCGGCAGCACGCTACGACCCGTGCGTCGAATGTCCCATTGGCGCCGCTCACGCCAAGACATTCGGGCTGCAGCAGCCGACGCGCAGGGTAGCCCGGGAATCCACTGACACCAGCCCGGCACCGCTGCTGCGGCTGCGCTGCGTCCGGTGCGAAAGGCCCGCACGGCGACTGATCGGGCCGCACCTGTGCGCGAGCTGCTTCAACCGGCAGAGGGAGACACTGAGCGGCGTGAACGCCAAGGGCACCAAGCCCTGTGAGGTCGCGTCGGGGCTGCACCGCGTCACGGCGCTGGTTGAAGGCCAAGTGACCATGCAAGTCGGGTCTTCCGTGTTGGCACCGGAGATCAGACGCGTGGCGGGCGGGGCGCTGATCCAGACGGTCGCCACCGGCCGCGCGGAGGTCGAGCGCTGGCTCGCCGCTGCACAGCCGGGCACGCGGCTCGTCGACATCGAGGTCGGGCCGAACCTGGCCGTGGCCTACGGCTGGCCGCCGTCTCCCCGGCGTTGCCGCCGGCGTGCCGCACATGGCCGTGCCGCGACCCCTTGCGAAGTGTCGTGACAGCACACTGATTCAGGCCGAAAACCGGCCCAAATCAGGAGCATCAATGCAAGCTGTTCTTCCCCGAGATTGGGGCGCCGCCATCGCCACTGCGGCGAACACCATCACCAAGGCCGAAAATCAGTCGTCGCTCGCCACGGTCGTCGCCGGCCACGTGCTGCAGTTCGTCGGCGAAGGCGTCCCCGCTGCCAAGCCCACTGCGGCGGCAAAGAAGACCGCAGCGCGCCTCGCACGGGCCAAGGTGGCACCTACCCCGCCACTCGCCGCCAAACGCGCCGTACGGCCCGCTGTCAGCGCCCCGGCGCGCCACGCCGCCCAGCCGATGGCGAAGGCCATGACGCCGGCGGCGCCGATCACGAATGCCGCGCCGGAGCTGATGTTCAAGAGCTTCAGCGCACTCGACCGCGCCGCGCAGCTCGACGCGGAACTGCGGGAACGCCTCGCCCATCCGGGGAAGTTCCTGTGACGCCCGGCGTTCGCCCTCTGGGCGCCACGACGGTCAAGCGCGCCCCGCTGCCGCGCGCGCCGGTGGCGCAGGTGGTTGACGGCCTCATCGCCCGCATCCGCCGTCGCGCCCTCGCCGAAGCCACTCGCCGGAAATGGAGTGAACTGATGACCCGGGCATGCGCGATCCGCGCCGCCGGCGGTGGCACAGCCAATCAGTTCGACCAAGCCGCCGCGCTGTACGCCAGCGGCATCGTTTCCAGCGCGCTCCGGGAGGTTGAGACATGAAGGTCGAATCCGTCATCGTCGGCAGTACGCCGATGTTCAAGCTCACCCGCCCGGACGGCCAGACCCGCACCGGCCCAGCACTCGCCACGCTGGCGCTGCTGCGCGAAGCCCTCGAAGCCGAGCAGGCCCGGCATCGCCAACTGCAGCGCGAGCTGGGCGATGCCGAACACGCCGTCCGTGCCGCCATCGGCGCCGGCCGCAACCCGACGCAGGCCCGTGCGGATGTGACGCGCCTACAGGCGGACATGGCCGGGGCAGGCAAGCGTATGAGCGAGATCGAGTCGCTGGCCGCCGACGTGCGCGAGCAGGCCATCGAGCAGATCGCCGCACCGATCCGCCAGCAGTTTCAGGCAGCCGTGGACGCAGCGGCTGCCACTTTCCCCGCCACCCCGCAGGAGCACGCATGAGCACAGCCATCATTGACCACCACGCCCGCAGCATCGCCCGCGCCCGCCTCGCGCTGGAGGAAGCGCAGGCGGTCCACACCGCCGCCGTCGGCGAGGTTGGCCGCCTGCAGCAGCGGATTGCCGACTGCGAAAGCCGCCGCAGCGAGATCACGCACCGCCGTCTGGCTGGCGAATCCAGCGAGGCGGAGGCAACTGAGTTCGTGGCGCTGGCCGGCGACCTCGATGTGCTCCGCGAACTGCTGGCCGATGCGCAGGCGAAGGCCGACCAGTTGTTCCCCGGTGAGCAGCGCAATGCCTTGGCGCGCGCCGAAGCGGCTCTGCAGGAGCACCAGCAGCAGGCCGAGTTCGACGCGCTCATCGAGCGCACGCGCGAAGTCGAAGCCGCCTACGTTCAGGCGCTGGGCCAGGTCTGGGAGGCAGTACGGGAACGAGGCCACGTGCGGACGTTCGGCGAAGTGTTTCCCTTGCACCAGACGCTGTTGAATCTCGCGCGGTTCAATTCGTTCACCGGGCTCGGGGTGCGCCAGTGAGTCGGTTCGCCAAAGGCCGCAGCGGCAACCCCGGCGGCCGGCCGCGTGGGCGCACGACGATCAACGCGGCGGCGTTGCGCCGGGCAGTGGCCACATACGCGGCGCCGCACGCCACGGAGCTGATCCAGCGCGCCGTCGAGCAGGCCCTGACGGGCGATGCCGTCGCGCTCGCCGCCGTGCTCGGCCTGCTGGGCGACTTTGCTGGGGAAGCCAAGACCGCCAAGCTGGCCGGCTGAATCTGCACGCTGTTCCGAATTCTGGTGGGGGCGTGCAGAACACACGCCCTTTTTGCTTGCCGGCATGCCACCGGGCAGCAGCGAATAACCAGCGACTTCAGGCGCGAAACAGAGCTACTGCGGCGGGCAGTTGGGCATTCCGCACGCGGTGTGCGCCGGGCGATGAGAGGACGGGCTTTTTTGGGTCGACAGGCGTCCGATAGTGAGCGGACGCGTCCGATCACACCGCCCAACCGACCAGCACCCGATCCCACGTGACCTGATGCCGCGCGCCGCCGGCGTCATCCACCGTGCAGCCGTGCTGGCCGTGGCAGACCACGCGACCGGAGCCGGGGCCGCCGCTGGCGTGGGTGAAGAACACCTCGTCGTCCACGTCGTAGCCGCCCCGACCGCCCGGCGTGGTGGGCTTGTTGGGCTCACCGCCCAGCCGCGCCATGCGGGCGCCGATCTTGCCGCCCGTGACGGCGGGGTGCTTGCTGGCGGGCTTCATTCGACCTCCGGGAGCTGGATGCGGATCACCGGCGGCATGCCGATGGCTTTGATGATGGGGCCGAATCTCTCCGCCTCTGACTTCGTGATTTCGGTTTCACCGGCCGATTCGCTGCCATCATTGACTCCGAGAGCGCGGCGTGCGAGACTTACATAGAAGCCAGTCCCGCCGGATTTCCTACCCCTGTAGCTTTCAGGATCGGAGCCAAACTTGAGCAAGGGACTGGCTTCTTCATTTGTGACGACCTTCTCGATGACGGCCTCGTGAACGTAAAAACGAGATGGCAACTTCGGGTTTGACGTATCGCGCAAGAGCCGCACGAACATGGTGTAACGGTTGCCGCTCAACTCGATTGGCGCCGCGAGAATGCGGTTCATGAGCGGACGCTCGTCCCAATCCATATCCGAATCCAGTTCGACGCCGTGACGAACGACGTCCGGGACGGCCGCCAGCGCATTCAACTTCGGCCCGCTGAAGCCGTGACCGAGCGTGTCAAAAACAGACTTGCGGTCGAAAACCACCTTGCCAATCCCTTCGCGCGAGAGGTCGTCCTGCGGGTTCTCAGCCAACCAACGAAGCGCCGCATCGCTGGCCTTTTCGCCTTCGCGGGCCTGAATCGTCCCCATTTCGACCACAGCAACAGGAGCGCCAAGTAGGATGGCGCGCGCTCGGCTAGTGAACCGGCCAGTCTCGGGGTCATGGTTGGGGTTGCCGCCGTGAGAGGCTTTTGCCATGGCATCGCCACCGGCAGCCTCATACGCCGCCTTGTCGACCACAAGCGACTCGTTGATGCCAACGCTGTAGCCGGCGTCGATGTAGTCGTCCAGCGTCCAGTCGTTGCCGGTGTACTCGTTGGCATCATCGACCGTGAGCAGGCGCGCGCCCGGCAGGTCGAAATCGACGCACAGCGCGTCGGCGGGGACATTCACTTCAACCACGCTCTCGCCGTCCGACGCGTAGTCCGTCGCGGCACTCTTGCTCGGCGAAAAGAACACCGGGCCACGCATGACGCCCTGCTGGTCGATGGCAGCCTTGGCCTCGGGTGTCGTGCCGTGGTAGAGCGTCACACCTCCGTAGCGCGGGCTGAAAATGACGCCGCCACCGGCGCCTGACGTGAATCGCCCGTTCTTTGGGTCGTGGTTTGGGTTGCCGCCGCCTTCGGCCTTCCCGAACTGCTGCTCGTCGCCCCCCGGCGCGCCGCCGCCCTGCTCCGGCCCGGCCGCCGGCGCCTGACCGCCGTCGTCCTGCTGCGGCGGGTTTTGGGCGGCCATGTCGTCCGACTCGTCGCCGCCGCCACCATCATCCGGCTCACCGTCCTGATCGCCGCCCTGCTCATCGCCCGGCGCGCCACCATCCGGGCCGCCGGGCGGCTGGCCGAAGTCCTGCGGCTGCTCGGCTTGCTTGAGCTGCATCCACACGCCGGTCAGCGACGGGTTCAGCGGCGCGTCGCCGAAGGGGCCTTGGGCGCGTCCGCTTTTTTGCCGTTCAGGCGTCCGCTTTGTTCGACCGACCGTCCGCTTTCAGCGGCGGACAGCGGCGGACACTACGTCCCAGCCGCTCAAACCGCGCAGTGCGCAGAATTCATGGCCGGTGCGCAGAATCAGCCTGCGCAGATTCCCTCGCCGCCAGCGTGCATGTGGCCGTTTCCTTTTTTGTGGAAACTTGGTTTCCAAACTTGCCCTGCATGGAAACCTCCGGGCATACCGCCCCCGCATCTCTACGCCAGCACGTTTGCCGGCGATGCCTGCGGGTCGACAACGCCGAGCAAGCGGATGGCGCTGCAGTGGCACGGCCCCATTGCATTCCGTAACGCATCACGATACACTTATGCCGTGATTAAGTCATTCCAGCACAAGGGGCTGCAAGCGTTCTTTGAGCGCGGCAACAAGGCGGGCATCCAGCCAAGCCACGCTGCCAAGCTGGGCAGGCAACTGGCGCAGTTGAACGCGGCAACCACACCCGAGGATATGAACCTTCCGGGTTGGCGCCTGCACCCGCTGACGCGCGAACTGGCCGGGCATTGGTCGGTGTGGGTGAATGGGAATTGGCGCCTGACCTTCGCGTTTGAGGGCGAGGATGCCGTGCTGGTGAACTATCAGGACTACCACTAGGAGCGATTTCAATGGCAGAGATGTTCAATCCGCCCCATCCCGGGCTGGCGCTGCGCGATGATGTGCTACCCGAGTTGGGACTGACCGTGACGGATGCCGCCGAACAGTTGGGCGTGTCGCGTGTGGCGCTGTCGCGCGTGCTGAACGGCCGCGCGGCCGTGTCACCTGAAATGGCGCTGCGCATAGAGGCATGGCTTGGTGCAGAGCGGGGCGGGCGTGCCAGCTTGTGGCTGTCCATGCAGGGCGCC
Organism: Pseudomonadota bacterium; assembly: GCA_029780695.1. Lineage (GTDB taxonomy): Bacteria > Pseudomonadota > Gammaproteobacteria > Burkholderiales > Burkholderiaceae_C > Ottowia. The sequence goes on along the minus strand of JAKOYD010000167.1, from coordinate 34,810 downwards.
TATGACCTGTGGCAGGCCCGGCAGGCCGTGAAAAAATCACCGCTCAAGGTGCGGCACGCTCTCGCGTGACGCAGCGCCTGCTTGATCCTCAAGAAAGATGAGGCGAGCCATCGGGGTGGCGCGATACTGACGAAATCAGGAAGAAAGCAGGAGGAATCACATGCAGCACCCGCGCCTGAACGACAAGGGCCAGCCCGTCACCATCAAGAAGCCCAGCACGCCCAGCGCCACCGACGCTTGGGCCGACAGCAGCGCCATTGCAACCGCCACACCCGACTGCCGAATGCCGAGCGACGTCAACGGCGTACCGGTCGCCCCATGGCCGGCCGCGCCCACCGATGACGCCGGCTGGGAAGCGCTTGGCGCACGCGCCACCTTCGACGAACCACCGATGCCGACCGCGCCCGGGAAGAAGCCCGCCGCCGGCGTGGTGACGGTCGAGCCGGACGGGCGGGTGTGGGTCGTCGCGCCCACCGACGGCTATGGCGGCTACACGCGCAGCTATCCCAAAGGCAAGCTCGACGGCGTCAGCACCCGCGCATCAGCCATCAAGGAGGCATGGGAGGAATCGGGTCTGCAGGTTGAGCTGACAGGCTACCTGTGCGACAGCGTGCGCACGACCAGCGTGACGCGCTACTACTTGGCCCGGCGCCTCGGGGGCAACCCTGCGGACATGGGCTGGGAGTCGCAAGCAGTCATGCTGGTGCCGGCCGACACGCTGGCATCGACCACCAACCACCAGAACGACCAACCCATCGTGAAAGCGCTGCTGGCGCACATCGGCCAGAAGGGAGCCTGAACATGTGGCTTTGCCTGAACGACGCGTTTTTGTCCATCGTCGACAAGGACTGCGAGCCCGACGAGTTGCTGGTGCGCGCGCGGCGTGATGGCGACATCGAGCGCGTGTTTCCCGGCGCCAAGGTCGAGGTCACGCTCGGGAACGACTACCGCTGCCGGGCGCGGGTGAAGCGTGCCGACGTGGCTGCCGCTATCTCCCAGCGGTTGATGGGCATCGACTACAGCAACTTCAAGGGCTCGACCCGGGACGACGAGCTGCACGACGCCTACATGGGTGCATGGCATGCCTTCGGCAAGCTGCAACCGGGCGGGCCGTACAGCGCGGGCCTGCGCCGTCAGCCGAAGGCAGCCGCCAAATCCCGCGTCGCACGCGACGGCGAGCTGTAGCAGACGATCCGCACGTCCAGCGCCCAGTCGCGCGCCAACTCCAGCGCCCGGTCCATGGCGCCGTGAATCCAGCCGTCGTCATTGCCGAACACGCCGCCGCCCAAGTGGGTCAGCAGCACGACGTTGCTGCCTCCGGCTTGCGCGTTTTCTGCGGCGGCCAGCAGTGTTGCCTCGTAGGCGCCCTCCAGCACCAGCGAAGCGAATGGCGCCCACAATGCCGGCGGGACGCGCGTGTAGGCCACCGGCAACGCTGAGCAATACGCCTGCGACACCAAAGGGCCGGGATGATCATCCACGTCGGTGACTTCGACGCCTGCGTGAACGCCTATGCGCAGGCGCGCCCGCAGGCCATCCAGCCGATCAGCGTCCATCGTGCCCAGCACGGCGGAGATGGCCTGCAGACCTTCGTTGCTCGCCAGCGCATAGCCGTTCTGCATGCGCCACAGGTCGGGCGCCGGCAACCCGGTCAGCTCGCTCAACGCGGCGCCCAAATCGGCCAGCCCGTCCAATTGGCGCGCGCCGGTCTGGCCGACCCCGCCATGACAGGGCACGAAGTAGTTCCGGTAGATCGTGGCGGCGCCAGCGGCCAGCGCACACGCGGGGCCTTGCGTGCGGTCATGCTGGTAGCCAGTGACGCCAGCCTCCGGCGTGACGGACGGGGAAGGCATCTCCAGCACGTTGAACTGGCTCGCCACCTGAAACAGCGCACCAGCGTATTCGGGCTGCTGGTGCAGCTTGCGGACGTCGCCAGTCACGATGGACACTTTCAGGCGACCGGGCGCCGGCTTGACCCGCGCCCTAAGTTCTCCGAGCGACGGCTGCTCGAACCGGCCGATGCCGTAGGTCTTTCCGTTCACCAGCGACCGTAGCCGATCACCCTCGACCACCAACTGCCGCTGGGTGTCCGCGTGGCCCGCCTCCCGGAATCCGGTCAGGCGCTGAAACCAATCCATGTTGTGCTCCCCGCCGGCACTTCACCGGCGCGGTCGGCATGTTGCCATCGCCCTGATGACCCGTGGGTCATTTTGTGGGGTCGGATTGCGATTTGTTGGTATTTTTGTTGGTATGTTTGAGACACGTCAGAAAAATTTCCAACGAATTCAACGCGTTAGACCGCATCGGAGAATCCTTCTCGCGCAACCAAATAGCCAAAAAGCCCGCTGATTCAGCGGGCTTTTTTTTGTCTCCAGCCCGATGGTGGATAGCTGGGGTTCATGCTGCGGCGCGGTGCAAGACGCGGGCACAAACGCCCGCGCTACCAGTTGACGAGGGTGGAGGCGCGCCGCAGGACAAAATCGCTTTCGGGCAGCGGCGGTTGCCCGGGCTGCGCAAGGGGTTGCCAGGTGCCGCGGATCTCGGCGCCGCAAGCGGCGGGCACCAGTTTGCCGCTCCAGAAGGCGTGCAGGGCTTTGCCGTCACGCGATTCGTCCAGATTGAACTCTCCGTCCTCGACGTCGCCTGAGGCGATGGAGTGTCGGCCGCCATAGCTGAATTCGCCGCGCAGGCTGGCAGTGTATTCGGGGTGTTCGCGCAGGGTCAGCTGGCCGCGCAGACCGGCTTGCACCAGTTCGACGTTCCAGCTGCCGTAAAGCTGCGCGGCGTGCAGCCGAGTGACGTCGGGGCAGTCAACGGTCGATGGCGTGCTGGTCGCGCTGGCGTGCCGATCTGGCGGCGGGGCCGCGCAGGCCGCCAGCAGCGCGAACGCGCCGGCGCACAGGGCAAGGCGAAGGATGTGGTGCGTGGTCATGGGGTGGTGTGGGTGGGCGCGGCGCTTTGCGCTGACGCGCGCTGGGCGAATTCGGCCCGCAGTGCCTTGAGTTTTTCGCGCGGATCTTCGCGCACGGTGGCCTGGTCGAGCGCCATTTCGGCGATGAAGCGGCTGGGCCGCGCGGCCACGATTTCGCGGCCCTTCTTGCGCCGGCGCGTCCAGCTGACGGCCAGGGTGCGTTGCGCGCGCGTGATGCCGACGTACATCAGGCGCCGCTCTTCCTCGATGCGCGCGGCCTGCGCGGCGGCGCCGGCGTCTTCATCGGGGCGAAACGGCAGCAGGCCCTCGATCACGCCGGCCAGCACCACGTGCGGCCACTCCAGGCCCTTGGCGGCGTGCAGGGTGGAGAGTGTCACCACGTTCGGGTCCTGATCGCGCTCGTTCAGCGTCGAAATTAGCGAAATGGTCTGCGCCACGTCCAGCAGTGTTTTAGGCTCCAGCGACAGGCTGACGCCCGCTGCGTCGGTGATCTGTCCGCCACAGCGGTCGGCCATCCAGTCGCAGAATTCCAGCACGTTGCCCCAGCGCGCCGTGGCCTGAGGGGCCGTGTCGCTGCTGTCGTGCAGATGCTTTTCGTAATGAATGGCCTGCAGCCACTCGTCCAGAAAGGCGCGCGCCGCCTCGCGGCCGACGGTGTGTCGGGCACGATGGCGCAGCTCGTTCAGCTCGCGCCCGAATTCGTGCAGGCCGGCGACGGCGCGCGCCGGCAGCGCCGCGCCCAGCGAATGTGCGTACAGCGCGCCGAACAGCGACAGATGTGCCTTGGCAGCGAATTCGCCCAGCTGGGCCAGGGTCTGGTGCCCGATGCCGCGCTTGGGCGTGGTGACGGCGCGCAGAAAGGCTGGGTCGTCGTCCTCGTTGATCCACAGCCGCAGCCAGGCGCACAAGTCCTTGATTTCGACGCGGTCAAAAAAACTTTGCCCGCCCGACACCTTGTACGGAATTTGCGCGCGCCGCAGCGCCTGCTCGAACACGCGCGCCTGGTGGTTGGCGCGATAAAGGATGGCGAAATCACGCCACTCCTTGTGCGGCGAAGTCTGGCGCAGCGACTGGATGCGCGCCACCGCGCGCTCGGCCTCGTGCGCCTCATGGTCGCAATCGACCACGCGCACCGGCTCGCCCTCGCCCAATTCGGAATACAGCCGCTTGGGAAACAGCTTCGGGTTGGGCCCGATCACGTTGTTGGCCGCGCGCAGGATGGCGCCGGTGGAGCGGTAGTTCTGCTCCAGCTTGATGACCTTCAGGCGCGGAAAGTCCAGCGGCAGCCGCCGCAGGTTGTCCAGCGTCGCGCCACGCCAGCCGTAGATGCTCTGGTCGTCGTCGCCCACGGCGGTGAAGCTGCCCTGCGCACCCACCAGCAGCTTCATCAGCTCGTATTGCGTGGCGTTGGTGTCCTGGTACTCATCGACCAGCACATGGGCCAGCCGCGCTTGCCACTTCTGCATTGTTTGCTCATTTTGTTGTAGCAAGCGCAGGGGCAGGCCAATCAGGTCGTCGAAGTCAACGCTCTGGTAGGCGGCCAGGCGCTCTTCGTAGCGCGCCATCAGCCGCGCGGTCTGGCGCTCGCCCTCGCTGGTGGCCTGCGCCAGCGCGGCGGCGGCGTTCAGGCCGGCGTTCTTCCAGCCGCTGATCGTCCATTGCCATTGCCGCGCGGTGGCGGCGTCGGTGGTGGCGCCGCAGTCCTTGAGCAGGCTGAGCACGTCGTCGCTGTCGAGGATGCTGAATTGCGGCTTCAGGCCCAGGGCAGCGCCGTCCTCGCGCAGCAGGCGCACGCCCAGGGCGTGAAAGGTGCAGATCAGCACCTCGCCCGCCGGTTTGCCGACCAGCTGACGCGCACGCTCGCGCATCTCGGTGGCGGCCTTGTTGGTGAAGGTGATCGCGGCAATGCGCCGGCCTTCCACCCCGGTCTGGATCAGCCGCGCAATCTTGTGTGTGATGACACGCGTCTTGCCCGACCCGGCGCCGGCCAGCACCAGGCAAGGGCCTCGCAAGTGGTTGACGGCATCTTGCTGGGCCAGGTTCAGGGATGCGGTCATGAAGGACACGGGCGCACGCGTGGGTCGCGCCGTCAATACTGCGAAGGGAAGGCGTGAAATGATACCTGTCTGGCCGCGCTGGCGCCTGCGTGGCCGTGGTGCGATCAGTTGACGGCGGTGTGCGATTTTTCACCGTCGGCAGGCGTGTCGGTTCACAAATTCGTCATAAACGCGTTTTAATCGCGGCTGCCGCGCAAGCGCGCCGCAACAACGCAGGTTCTAAGGGAGAGAGGGAGCTCATCGTGCTGACCGTGAGATGGATGAAAAGCGCGCTGCTGGCGTCGGCGCTGGCTACCACGCCGCTGCTGGCCGCGGCCGAGGGGCGGTTCGAGCCCACTGCCCAGGTCGCTGGGCAGACGCTGCAGCTCAACGGACAAGGCGTGCGCTACCGCGCGGTGATCGCGCTGTACGAAATTGCCTTCTACACCCCCGTCAAGGCCACCACGGCCGAGCAATTGCTGGCGCAGCCCGGTGCCAAGCGCGTGAGCTTCGTGGCGTCGCGCGACATTCCCAGCGACCAGCTGGGCATTGCCATGGTGCGCGGCATGCGCGAAAACTCCGACCCGAGCCGCCAGGCCGCCGTCGCCGGGTTCATGGACAAGCTCTCGCGCATCTTCAGCACCGAAAAGAAACTGGCCGCAGGCCAAACCTTCCGCTTCGACTACGTGCCGGGCAAGGGCACCACGTTCTTTGTCGACAACGTGCAGAAAGGCGAAGCGGTGACCGACGCCGGCTTCATCGAGGCCATGCTGCGCATCTGGGTGGGGCCCCACCCGGTGGACAGCCGGCTGAAGGACGCGCTGCTGGGCGCGCCGCGCAAGGCCGCCGACGCGCTGCATCAAGGTTGACGCGCGACCCACGCACTCCGCGCCCCGCAGGCGGGCGCCGGTTTGGTATCGTGCACGGCGGCGCTTGCCGCTGACCGACCGCTCGCCTTGGCCGACATCTTTTCCGTCACGTTTCCGTTTTTTGCCCTGGTGCTGTGCGGCTACCTGGCCGCGCGCTCGCGCCTGTTGCCGCTCGACGCGGTACCGGGGCTGAACATGTTCGTGCTGTATTTCGCCCTGCCGTGCATGCTGTGGCGCTTTGGCAGCACCACGCCCCTGCTGCAGCTGTTCAACCCGATGATCGCCGCTGTGTGGCTGGCGGCGGCCGCGCTCGTCGTGGCCGCCGCAGCCGCACTGGCGCGCCGCCGTGGCGCCGGCTGGGCCGACGCGGCGCTGGGCGCGCTGGTGGCCGCGTTTCCCAACTCGGGCTTCATGGGCGTGCCGCTGATTTTGGCGCTGCTGGGCGCGGGTGCCGTCGGGCCGGTGATGGCCACCCTGCTGGTGGATTTGGTGGCAACCACCTCGCTGTGCATCGGCCTGGCCCACCTGGGCAGCGACGCCGTTCAACCACAGGGGCCGGCGCAAGCCGTCGTGCGCACGCTCAAGGGGGTGCTGCGCAACCCCATGCCGTGGTCGATCCTGCTGGGGGCGTTGGTGGGCGCGCTGGGTTGGGTGCCGTGGGCGCCGCTGAACCGCGCCGTGCAGCTGCTGGCTGACGCAGCCTCACCGGTCGCGCTGTTCACCATCGGGGCGGTGCTGGCGCGCTCGCAAATCCAAGCCGGCGCCGCCACGCGCCCGCAGCCGGGCCAGAGCGACGTGGGCTGGATCACGGGCGCCAAGCTGGCGCTGCACCCACTGGTGGTGTGGGGTCTGGGCACCCTGGCGGTGCAAGCCGGCGCGCTGCCGGGCGCGGCGCTGTTGCCGCTGGTTCTGACGGCAGCGCTGCCATCGGCCAGCAACGTGTCGCTGCTGGCCGAGCGCTATAGCGCCGACAACGGCCGCGTGGCGCGCATCATTCTGTGGTCGACGGCGCTGGCCTTCGTGACGTTTTCGGCCGCGGTGGCGCTGCTGCGCTGACGCGACGCCGGCAAGCGGTCGATCAGCGCTGCGGCGGCAACGTCATCGGCTGCTGCGCGCGAATGGCGGCGTCCAGGTCGGCCTTGGGCAGCGTGGTCACGCTTTCCTTCACCAGACCGCCACCGATCACGCTGCCGGATACTTCGCCCTGGCCATTCACGCGCGCTTCGCAGTCGCTCTTGTAAAAGGCTGGCAGGGCGGCGCAGCGCGCCAGGGCATTGGCCCGGGCCTGATCGGCCGACACGGCGCTCAGCTGGCTGCCGCGCGCGTTGCGGCTTTCCTTGCGGGCCGCGCTCTGGTCCAGGTTGGTTTGGGTGGGGCTCATCTGCGCCACGGCGGGCAGGGCCACGGCGCCGGACAGCGCCAACAGGGCAAACAGCTTTTTCATCGTCAAATCCTTTCTGATCTGGCTGCGGCGACTGCAGGGCCGCCGACGGTGTCATGGCCGGCCACTGCACGCTGCGCGGGCCGGACGGGAGCGAACAACGACTGCACTTTATCCACCGCGCCCCGCGCGGCGCGTCGGACAAGACCGCAAACCAGGGCGGCCATTTGGCGCACGCGCTTTCAGACCGCCAACGGGTCGACGTCGATGGCCCAGCGCACCACGGCCCGGTGGGCGGGCCGTGCGCGCAGCTGGTGCAGCAGCGGCTGGCAGCTGGCCAGCACGCGCTGCAGGGCGCCGCGCGCGGGGCTTTCCAGCAGCATCTGGGCGCGCTCGATGCCGGCCACGCGTTGCACCGACAACGGCACCGCGGGGTACCACCGCACCTGCGCCAACGCCGGGTCGGCGGCCAGCGCGCCCTGCGCTGCGTGGGCCACGGCGGCAAGAAAGCCCTGCGCCGCGTCCTGCGTGCGGGCTTCGGCGCGCAACAGCGCCAAATGGGCATGGGGTGGCAGGCCCGCCTGCGCGCGTTCCGCCAATTCGCGCGCCGCGAAGCCGGGGTAGTCGTGCGCCTTCAGCGCTTCGAACAGCGGGTGTTGCGCGTGGTGCGTTTGCACCCACATTTCGGCGCCGCCGCCGCCCGTGGTGTCGCGCCCGGCGCGCCCCGCCGCCTGCATCAGCAGGGCGAACAGCCGCTCTGGCGCGCGAAAGTCGCTGGAAAACAGCGCCGCGTCGGGGTTGACCGCCGCTACCAGCGTGACGCGCCGAAAGTCGTGCCCCTTGGCGATCATTTGCGTGCCGACCAGTACGTCCACCTCGCCCGCGTGCACCCGGGCCAGGCTGGCTTCGAGCTGGCCCTGGCCGCGCGTCGAATCGGCGTCGATGCGGGCCACGCGCACGGGCGTGCCATCGGGCCGCGCGGTGTTGGCCAGACATTCGATCAGGCGCTCTTCCAGCTGCTCGGTGCCCCGGCCCAGCGTGCCAATGTCCAGGTTGCCGCACGCCGGGCAGGCGCGGGGCACGCGCTCGGTCAACCCGCAATGGTGGCAGCGCAGGGTGCGGTCGATCTTGTGGAACACGCGGTAGGCGCTGCAGTGTGGGCACTCGCTCTTCCAGCCGCAGTCGGCGCAGTGCAGCACCGGCGCCCAGCCGCGGCGATTGAGCAGCAACAGCGACTGTTCGCCGCGCGCCGCGCGTTCGCCGATGGCCGCCATCAGCGGCGGGGCGATCAGCGTGCCGCGTGGCTGGCGGCCCATGTCGACGCGGCGCACCCGGGGCAACCCGTCGGTGGGGCGGTCGTTCGGGCCCAGCCCCACGCGGCGCGGCATCGCCAGGCGCTGATAGCGCCCGGGCCCGTCGGGCGCGGGCGTGCTGGCGTGCCAACTCTCCAGCGACGGCGTGGCCGATCCCAGCACCACCGTCGCCCCGGTCAGCTTGCCGCGGTACACCGCCAGATCGCGCGCCGAATAGCGCGCGCCTTCCTGTTGCTTGTAGCTGGGGTCATGCTCTTCGTCCACCACGATCAGCTTCAGGCCCGGCAGCGACGCCAGCACCGCCACGCGCGTTCCCAGCACGATGCGCGCCTGCCCCAGGTGCGCGGCCAGCCAGGCGGCCAGGCGCTGCGCTGGCGTCAGGCCACTGTGCATGGCCACCACCGCACTGGCGCCGAAGCGGTCGGCAAAGCGCGCCAGCAGCTGCGGTGTCAGATTGATTTCGGGCACCAGCACCAGCACTTGAGCCGCCGCGCCCTGCGCCAGCGCGCCCGCCGTGGCGCGCAGGTAAACCTCGGTCTTTCCGCTGCCGGTGGCGCCAAACAGCAAGAACGGCCCGCCCCCGGCTTCGATGCGCGCCAGCGCCGTGGCCTGTTCCGGCGTCAGGTTCGGCGCCGGCGCCGCAGCCGCTGCGCCGTCGCTGGCCGAAGGGCCGGGCAACCGCTTCAGGCGCCGCGCCAGTTGCATGCCGCTCAAGGTGCGCAGTTGCGGTGGCAGCGCAGCCAGCGCCACCTCGCCCAAGGCGCGCTGGTAATAGCGCGCGGTAAAAGCCACCAGCGCCCGCCAGTCGGCCGACAGCGGGGGCAGCCCGTCAAAGCGGCCCGCCAGGGCGCGCACCTGCGGCTCCAGGGCGGGCGACGGCGCGGGCGCATCGCCCCACACCACGCCCAGCACTTCGCGCCGGCCCAGCGGCACGCGCACGATGCTGCCGGCGGGCACCGCCGCGTCGGCGCGGTAGGTGAGCGGCTCGCCCACGCCGCTGTGCGCGGGCGTGGGCACGGCGACGGCGAGCCAATGCGTCATGCGCCCCAGCCCACGCGGCCAAAAGCACTCAAACCACTTGCACTTTCATCCTTAAGTCGTTGTTTTGCAAGCGCAACCCGAGTCATACCCAATTTTTGTGGATAACTTTGTTGACAATTCACGGATGAACGGTCGCAGCCCTTGAAAATCAAGGCTTTTGTTGCAGTGCCCACGAAAAGAGCAGAAGTTGAAGGCCAATGAAATCAAGCACTTGCAAGCGCTTCGCGTTTTGTAGCGGGGCTGGTGGTGGTGTGCGCCGCCGCGTCGGATCGCTTCTCGTTTTGTGCATAAGTCAAGCCCCGGAATGCCTGCTCAGGCCAAATAAATGTGGCGCCAGCCCTTGACGAGCTGCCGCGCGCGGCGTAAGGGCCGTCCTGCGCGCGGTGTCAGGCGCGGCGCAGGCGCCGCGAATACTGGTGCACTTCGTCCACCAGGTGCGCCACGTGCTCGGGCGGGGTGAACTGGCTGATGCCGTGGCCCAGGTTGAAGATGTGCGTGCTGCCCGGCGCGGCGGCGTACGTGTGCGGGCGACCAAAGCTGTCGAGCACGCGGCGCACCTCGGCGCGCACCGCCTCGGGCGGGGCGAACAGCACGTTGGGGTCGATGTTGCCTTGCAGCGCCTTGGGGGCCAGCGATTTCAAGCTATTTTGCCCGTCAGCGCTTGACTGTATTGCGCGTCCAGCTATGAATTCAGGAGTATTCTGCTGTGCGGCGTCGATCACGATGCGCCGCGCCGCGCCCAGGTTCATGGTCCAGTCCAGGCCCAGCACGTCGCAGTCGAGCGCGGTCATTTCGGGCAGCCACAGGCCGCCGCCCTTGGTGAACACGATGCGCGGCACCACCGCGCCGTCGGCCCCGGTGCGCTTGAGCTGCGCCAACACCCTCGCGGTGTACGCCAGGCTGAAGGGTTGGAAAGCGCCGTCGGCCAGCACGCCGCCCCAGCTGTCGAAAATCATTACCGCCTGCGCGCCGGCGTCGATTTGCGCGTTCAGGTATTGCGCCACGGCGTCGGCGTTGACCGCCAGCACGCGGTGCATCAAGTCGGGCCGCGCGTACATCAGCGTCTTGACGTGGCGGTAGTCCGAACTGCCGCCGCCTTCAACCATGTAGCAAGCCAGCGTCCATGGGCTGCCCGAAAAGCCGATCAGCGGCACGCGGCCGTTCAGGGCGCGGCGGATCGACGCGACGGCGTCGAACACGTAGCGCAGCTTGGCCATGTCGGGCACGGCGAGTTGCGCCACCGCCGCTTCGTCGCGCACCACTCTTTCGAACTTGGGGCCTTCGCCCTGCTGGAACGACAGGCCCAGGCCCATCGCGTCGGGCACGGTGAGGATGTCCGAAAACAGGATGGCCGCGTCCAGCGGATAGCGCGCCAGCGGCTGCAGCGTGACTTCGGTGGCGTAGTCGACGTGGGTCGCCAGGCCCATGAAGCTGCCCGCGCGCGCGCGCGTGGCGCAGTATTCGGGCAGATAGCGGCCGGCCTGGCGCATCAGCCACACGGGCGTGTGTTCGGTGGCCTGGCCCAGGCAGGCGCGCAGGAAGGAATCGTTTTGCAGGGGGGCGAAGCTCATGGCCTGCATTGTCTCAGGCCCGGCGGTGCGCTGGCGCACGTCCTACAGCGTGCCGCGTGGCGCGGCTGACACACGCCGGCGTCGCGCGCCGATGCCCTGGCGCTGGCCCGCGCGGCACATTGAACACATCGGCGAAGCGATGACGCGCGCACCGGACGCCATGGTTGCATCGGTCATGCCAATCGGTTCGCGCGGCGCCGCATGCCGGTGGGCGGGCGGCGATCTTCCAACGCACGCACAACGGAGAAACACCATGCTGCACTACGCCGTCGTCTTTTTCGTCATCGCCCTGATCGCCGCCGTGCTGGGCTTCGGTGGTATTGCCGCTGGCGCGGCGGGCATTGCCAAAATCCTGTTCGTCGTCTTCCTGGTGCTGGCGGTCGCCTCGCTGATTGGCGGCGCCATGCGAAAGCGATGAGCGGCGTCGTTGGTTAATCGACCGAGCTGCGTCCCGGCGACTCTCAACAACAACGTCCGCGACAGCGAGCGTTGGGTGGCGTTGGGGTGCTCAGGCGCGACTCGTCGCCGCCGCGACATCAATTCGTCGCCGCCGCGACGTCAGCTTGGCAGTCCCTTACTTAGATTCAACGCGTCGTCATTCGCGGCCAGGCGCCGTCAGTTCGCGCGTCAGTTCAAACCGCAGCTCACGCAGCAGGGGCGCCAACACGGCGGCTGCGTCGCGCCCCAGTGCCGGGCCGACCTGGGCCATGCGCTGGTCGACGCGCGCCTGTGACTGCGCCAGCACCGACGGGTCTACCGCGCGGCCCTCGGCGGCGGCGCGGGCCGACTGCTCAAAACCGCCCAGCAGGGCGTCGAAATCCATGCCCGACAAGGCGCGCGCCACCAGTGATTCGACCACGCCGCCGTCCAACATGCGGTCCAGCACATCGCCGGGGTCGGCGTGGGCGGGCAGGCTGGTCAAGCCGGCGGCCAGGGCCAGCGTGGCCATCAATGCGGGGGCAGGGCGGGGCATGGGGTCAGTCCTCGGCGGTGCATCGGGTGAATGAGTGCCCTACCTAACGCGCCGCACGCGCGGGCGGACGACAGGCTGGTGCCCGCCGTGGCATGCGGGCAACGGTCTCAACGCGGACCGAATACGCGCTCTATCACCGCATCGTGCGGATACGCCGGCCCCGGGTCCACCTTGCGCCGCCGTTCGGGCGCGCAGGGCAGGCGGCCGCGGTCCAGGTCCGAATGGCGCTGGATGCCGGCAAGCGTCAATGCCGGGTGGCGGTGGGCAATGGCTTGTAGCAGCGCCACCAGCGCGTCGATTTGCGCCGGCGCGAACGCGTCGCGCCCGTCGCCGTCGTTGATCAGCTCAATGGCGATGGAGCGGCGGCTGTGCGTCAGCACGTGGTGCGCCACCTGTTGCTCGGGCACGCTGGCGTGCACGCCGCCATCGCGGTCGATCATCCAGTGAATGCCCAGCCGCGGGTGCGCCTCGATGGTGCGCAAGTTGTCTTGCAGCTCACCGCCCGGCACCCAGATGGGGCGGCCATGCGCGTCGCAGGTCGGGCCGCCGGTGGAGTGGATGACCACCATGTCCACCGGTTGCGCGCGCGGCGGCCCGTTGCGGCGCGCGTGGGCAGGCCCGGCGATCAGCGCCAGCAGCAACGCCGCAGCGGCGGCGCGAACGACGAGCGCGGGCAGCGTGCTGACCAAGGCTTGTCCTTGGATGGGGTGAAGGAACGTGGTTTTCATGGGGCGCGCGAACGTGGATTGTCGATGCGTCGACACGCAGGCATGGTATGCGGCGCCAGCGCTTGACAGAACAGCGATTGTAGCTATCGATTCAATAGCTATCATGGCAGCGCGGTGTTGTCACGGCGCATCGCTGCAGGCTCGGCAGCGGTGCAATTGCACGCTTGGCGGCGGTTCGTCATCAAGACCGGATAGATTGTGGGGAAATCGCGTTCAAAATACGGGTTAACCCTCAATTTTGTGGCGCTGCGGCGCCCACCACCCCATGGACCAGCACTACCTGACTCCCCTGTTCGAGCCCAAGTCCGTTGTCCTGTTCACCGGCCCGCAGGGCGCGCCCGAACAGCAGACGCCACAGGCGCGCGCGCTGCTGGCGCACATGGCGGCGCAGCCCTTCAAGGGGCAGGTGCTGCCGCTCGACATCCACACCACCGGCACCCTGGGCGACTTGGCGCAGGCGCGCGCCGACCTGGCCATCATCGCGCTGGCCGAGGACGAAATTTTGCCCGCGCTGGAATTGGCCGGCCGCATCAAGGTGCGGGCGGCGGTGGTGCTGTCCAGCGGCGTCAGCCAGGCCCGCGCGCAAGAAATGCACCGCGTGGCCAAGCGCCACGGCATGTGGCTGCTGGGGCCCAACAGCCAGGGCTTTCAGCGGCCGATGCTGCAGCTCAACGCCAGTTCGGCCGGCGAGTTGGCCGCGCCCGGACAACTGGCGCTGGTGTCGCAGTCGGGCGCTCTGACGGCGTCGATCCTCGACTGGGCGCGCCAGAACCGCGTGGGCTTTTCCAACGTCATCGCGCTGGGCGCGCACACGCAGGTAGGGCTGGCCGGCGTGCTGGACTACCTGGCCAACGACCGTCACACGCAAGGCATCGTGGTCTACATGGAAGGCATTGCCAACGCGCGGCGCTTTACCAGCGCGCTGCGCGCGGCGGCCAACAGCAAGCCGGTGGTGGTGCTCAAGGCCGGCCGCCGACAAGACGGCAACACGGCGGCGCAGACGCATTCGGGCGCCATCGTCGGCAGCGACGAAGTGTTCGACGCCGTGCTGCGCCGCGCCGGCGCGGTGCGCGTGCGCTCGTTCGTCGAGCTGTTTTCGGCCGCCAAGTGCCTGGCCTCGCGCTACCGGCCGGTGGGCAAGCGGCTGGGCATCATCACCAACGGCGGCGGCCCCGGCGTGCTGGCGGCCGACTACGTGAACGAGCTGGGCCTGCAACTGGGCGTGTTGGGCGAAGACAGCCAGCGCGCGCTGGCGCCCCGCGTGGCCAAGACCGCGGCGCTGGCCGACCTGATAGACCTGAGCGAGGACGCCACCGCCGAACACTACCGCGCCGCGCTCGAAGTGGCCGCCAAGGACCGCCAGGTGGACGGCGTGCTGGTCATCTATTCGCCCAAATTCGACGGCGACGCCGACGCCGTGGCGCACGAGCTGGTGCAGGTGCGCCCCCACATGAGCAAGCCGCTGGTGGCCTGCTGGATGGGCGATTCGTCGGTGGGTACGGCGCGCCACGCGCTGGCCGACGCGACCATTCCGAGCTTTCGCACGCCCGAGGCGGCCGTGGGCGCCTTTGGCAACATCGCCAGCTTCTATCAGAACCAGCAACTGCTGCAGCAGACGCCGCCGCCGCTGTCGCCCGGCGCGCCGCCCGACGTGGAAGGCGCGCGCCTGCTGATCGAAAGCGTGCTGACCGAGCGCCGCAAGGTGCTGACCGAGATGGAATCGAAGGCGCTGCTGTCGGCCTTCCACATCCCGGTGACGCAGACGCTGCTGGCGCGCAGCGCCAACGAGGCCATGATGATCGCGGCGCAAATCGGCTTTCCGGTGGCGCTGAAGATCGATTCGCCCGACATCAGCCACAAGAGCGACGTCGGCGGCGTGGCGCTGAACGTGATGAACGCCACCGCCGTGCGCGACATCTGGCAGGACATGATGGAAGCCGTGCGCGCCAAGCAGCCCGACGCGCAGATCAACGGCGTCACCGTGCAAGCCATGGCGCGCAAGGCGCAGGGACGCGAGCTGTACATCGGCGTGGTCACCGACGACCCGTTCGGCCCCGTCATCGCCTTTGGCGCCGGCGGCACCATGATCGAGCTGATGAACGACCACGCCATGGAACTGCCGCCGCTCAACCAGTTTCTGGCGCGCCGCCTGATCGAGCGTTCGCGCGTGGCCGAGACGCTGGGCGCCTGGCGCGGCGCGCCGCCGGTCGACATGGCGGCGCTGGAGCAGGTGCTGCTGCGCGTGTCCGAGATGGTGTGCGAGCTGCCGCAGCTGCGCGAGATGGACATCAACCCCATCATCGTGGACGAGCGCGGCGCGCTGGCCGTGGACGCGCGCATCGTCATCGGCCCGGCGGCGCAGACCTCGCCCGGCCGCGCCGGCAAGTACGGCCACCTGTCGATCCTGCCGTACCCGCAGCGCTACGAGCAGCTGTGGCCGCTGCGCGGCGGCGGTGAATACACCGTGCGCCCGATCCACCCCGACGACGCGCAGATGCTGCAGGACCTGATGAAGCGCCTGTCGCCCGAAAGCCGCTACTTCCGCTTCGTCTCCAACATGGCCGAACTGCCGCCGGGCATGCTGTCGCGCTTCACGCTGATCGACTATGACCGCGAAATGGCGCTGTGCGCCGTGGTGCAGGAAGAAAGCGTGAGCGAGACCGGCGAAAAGCAGACCAAGGAAAAGATCATCGGCGTGTCGCGCTACATCACCAACCCCGACCAGAACAGCTGCGAGTTCTCGCTGGTGGTGGACGACGCCTACGGCGGCCAGGGCCTGGGCACGCGGCTGATGCTCAGCATCATGGACGTGGCGCGCGAAAAAGGCCTGCAGGAGATCATCGGCCTGGTGCTGACGCAGAACAACGGCATGCTCAAGCTGATGCGCAGCCTGGGTTTCGAGGTCAAGGCGTATCCGGACGATCCGGACTTCCGGTTGGTGACGCATCCGTTATAGGTTCCCCCTGTGGCGCTGACGCGCCTTCCCCGGGGTGACCCTTCCCCTGTGGCGCTGACGCGCCTTCCCCCAAAGGGGGACAACGCTGGCGGCCGGGCCAAGCCCGCTCCGCGGCGTTCGCGCTTGGCCTGCTCCGCGGCCTGTTTTGGGCTTGCTGCGCAGCCCTGGGCTTTGCGCCCTCTCCCGCTGGCGGGAGAGGGCTGGGGTGAGGGTGGTGGCCGCCCTCTCACTCAATGCTATGTAAATGTGAGCTACTTGCGCTTGTCCAGCAAGCGCTGGGGGCGATTTTTACTTCGGTTCGGGCAGCATCACGGCCAAGGTCGACGTGGCGGTGGCGACGACGATGCGGTCTTCCAGGCGCATCAGGCGCGCGTGGGTGAAGGCCAGTTGCCTGCCGCGCCGCTCCACTTCGCCGGTGGCCAGGTAGTGGCCCTGCGGCGCGGGGCGCAGGAAGGCGGTGTTCAGGTTCACGGTGGCGCACGAGGCGCCCACCGGCAGGTGCGCCAGCGTGGCGAAGGCCATGGCGAAGTCCAGCATCGCCGTCACCGCCCCGCCCTGCAGCACGCCGGTGCCCTGGATGAACAGCGGGTCGGGCGCGAAGGCCAGTTCCACCCGGCCGGCCTGCAGGTCGGCCGCGCGCAGCTCGGCACCCAGCGCGCGCGCCATCGGGTTGGCGTCGAACGGGATCGGCCGCGCGCCGCCATCGATGAAGCGGTGAATCAGCGCCTGGTCGGGGTTGGTAAAGCGCGGCGTGCTCATGATTTGGGAGCGTCGAGCAGATCGCGGGCGACAATTTCTTTCATGATCTCGGACGTGCCGGCATAGATGCGTTCGATGCGCGCGTCGGTCCAGGCGCGGGCAATGGGGTATTCGGCCATGTAGCCGTAGCCGCCGAACAGTTGCAGGCACTCGTCGGTCACGCGGCCCAGCAGTTCGCTGTGCCACAGCTTGCCGGCGGCGGCGCCCACGGCGTCCAGTTCGCCCACCAGGTGCCGCTCGATCAGCTGGTCGCAGTAGGCGCGGCCGGCGGCGATGTCGGTGGCCAGGGCGGCCAGCTTGAAGCGGGTGTTCTGAAAGTCGGCCACGCGCTGGCGGAAGGCCTGGCGTTGCTGCACGTAGTCCACCGTCCACTGCAGGGCGGCTTCGGCGCGCGCCTGGCAGCCTACGCTGACCAGCAGGCGCTCTTGCGCCAGCTTCTGCATCAGGTACTTGAAGCCCTGCGCTTCGCTGCCCAGCAGGTGCGTGGCGGGTACGCGCACGTTGTCGAAGAACAGCTCGGCCGTGTCCTGCGCGTGCTGGCCGATCTTGCGCAGGTTGCGCCCGCGGGTGAAGCCGGGCATGCCCTCTTCGACCACCAGCAGCGACACGCCGTGCGCGCCCTTGTCGGGCTCGGTCTTGCAGGCCACCACCACGACGTCGGCGTTGTGGCCGTTGGTGACGAAGGTCTTCTGGCCGTTCAGCACGTAGTGTTCACCGTCGCGCCGCGCCTGCGTGCGGATGGCGGCCACGTCGCTGCCGGTGCCGGGCTCGGTCATGGCGATGGCGGCGATCTTCTCGCCGCGCACCATGGCGGGCAGCAGCGCCTGCTGCAGCGCAGGCGTGCCGTGCGCCACCAGATACGGCGCGACGATGACGGAGTGCAGCGCAAAGCCTGGCCCGGTGGCGCCGATGCGGCCCAGCTCCTCGGCCACGATGAAGTCGAACAGCAGGTCGGCGCCCGGCCCGCCCAGGTGTTCGGGCAGCCAGCAGCACAGCAGCCCGCCCGCGCCCGCTTGCCGCCACACCGCGCGCGGCACGCCGTGGGCGTCTTCCCAGGCGGCGTGGTGCGGGGCGATTTCGCGTTCGCAGAAGCGCCGCACCTGTTCGCGGAAGGCGTCGTGTTCGGGGCTGAAAAGGGGGCGGGGGGCGGGCTTCATGCGGTGCACTGTAGCAAGGCGCGGCGGCGCTGGCGTCAGGGCGCGGGGTCGCCGCCGCGCGCCTGACGGTACTGCTCGGGCGTGCGCCCCGTCCAGTGGCGGAAGGCGCGAATGAAGCTCTTGTCGTTGTGAAAGCCCACCGCCCGTGCCACGCGCGCCAGCGGCTGGCGCGTGCGCAGCAGCAGGTCGGCGGCATGGGCGCGCCGCACCTCGTCCTTCAGCGCCTGCAAGGTCGTGCCTTCGCTGCGCAGCTGGCGGTGCAGCGTGCGGGGCGACAGCGCCAGCTGCGCGGCCAGCGACTCGGCGGTGTGCGCGGCCTGCGGGCGTTGCAGCAACTGGCGCACGCGGCGTGACAGCCCCGGGTCGCGCCGATAGGGCCAGACCATGATGGGCAGCGCGCGGCGCAGCATCTGGTCGAGTGCGGCGGCGTCGCGGCGCAGCGGCAGGTTCAGCACGCTGGCGTCGAAGTGCAGCGCCGCCTGCGGCGCGCCAAAGCGCACCGGGCTGGCAAACAGCCGCGCGTGGACGTCGGCGTGCGGCGGCGCGTCGAACGGAAACTGCACGCCGCGCAGGGCGATGGGAGCGTCTATCCACCAGCAGGCCAGGCCGTGCAGGTTGCGCAGCAGCGACAGCAGGGCAAATTCGCGCAGTTCGGGCACCGTGCGGTGCGCGGCGATCTCGATGCGCGCCTGGGCGCCGGCCACGCGCAGGCTCAGCGTCACGTCGTCGGTCAGCAGGCCGTGGTGGCGGCACCAGCGGCGCAGTGCCACACCCAGCGTGGGCGCGCCGGTGGACGCGCGCGCCAGCATGCCGTAGCTGCCCCAGGGCAGGCGGCGGCTGAACCAGCCGGGCGCTTCGTCGTCCAGCTCCTGCATGGCTGCGGCGCACAGGCGCTCGAACTGCTGGGCGGTGACGCGGTGGGCGGGGTCAGCCGCATCGGATGGCTTGATTTGTGCCTTGAGCAACGCGCCGTCGGGCTTCATGCCACGCAGCGCGTAGGCCCGCATGACCGCCTGCACGAAGGCGGCCGGGGTGTGCGCCGGGCCGGAGTCAGGCGCGGCGGTGGGGCGGTCGGCGGGCATGGGCCTAAGCCTAGGCCAACGTGGCGCAATTTGCAACCCGCCTGTCGCCCCATGCGCGCGGCTTGCACCTATGCTCGCCCCCATGCGCGCGGTACGATGCCAGCCCGCGCCCCGCAACCCAAGCACAGACCCAGGAGACAAGCGCGATGAGCACCGTACTCGCCGCCAGCCACGCCCGTGGCGCCACCACGCCGCCGCTGATCGAACAGACGCTGGGCGCCTTTTTCGACGCCATGGTCGAGCAAGTGCCCGAGCGCGAGGCGCTGGTGGTGGCGCACCAGCAGCGCCGCTACACCTACCGCCAGTTGCAGACGGAAAGCCGCCGTCTGGCCAGCGCGCTGCTGGGACTGGGGCTCAAGCCCGGCGACCGCATCGGCATCTGGTCGCACAACAACGCCGAATGGGTGCTGATGCAGCTGGCCACGGCGATGACCGGGCTGGTGCTGGTTAACATCAACCCGGCCTACCGCACGGCCGAGGTCGAATACGCGCTGAACAAGGTCGACTGCAAGGCGCTGGTCGTCATGCCGCGCTTCAAGACCAGCGACTACCTGGGCATGCTGCGCGAGCTGGCGCCCGAGTGGGCGCACGCCAGGCCGGGCCAGCCGCTCGAATCGCAGACGCTGCCGCACCTGCAGCACGCGATCTGGATCGACGTGGCAGGTGAGGGCGCCGACGAACCGGGCTTCACGCGCTTTTCCGACCTGATGAAGACCGGCGACCCGCAGGATGCGCGCCTGGCCCAGGTGGCGCGGCTGCTGCACAACACCGACCCGATCAACATCCAGTTCACCAGCGGCACCACGGGTTTCCCCAAGGGCGCCACGCTGACGCACCGCAACATCCTCAACAACGGCTTTTTCATCGGCGAGGCGATGAAGCTGACCGAAGCGGATCGCCTGTGCATCCCCGTGCCGCTGTACCACTGCTTCGGCATGGTGCTGGGCAACCTGGCGGTGCTGACGCACGGCGGCTGCATCGTCTACCCCAACGATGCGTTCGACCCGCTCACCGTGCTGGAAACGGTGCAGAAGGAAAAATGCACCGGCCTGCACGGCGTGCCCACCATGTTCATCGCCGAGCTGGACCACCCGGATTTCGCCAAGTACGACCTGAGCACCCTGCGCACCGGCATCATGGCCGGCAGCCCGTGCCCCATCGAGGTGATGAAGCGCGTGCAGCGCGACATGAACATGGGCGAGGTGACGATTGCCTACGGCATGACCGAGACCTCGCCCGTCAGCTGCCAGAGCAGTACCGACACGCCGCTGGACAAGCGCGTGTCCACCGTCGGCCTGGTGCAGCCGCACCTGGAGGTGAAGATCATCGACCCCGAAACCGGCGAAACCGTGCCGCGCGGCGCCACCGGCGAGCTGTGCACCAAGGGCTATTCGGTGATGCAGGGCTACTGGGGCGACGATGCACGCACGCGCGAAGCCATCGACGCCGAAGGCTTCATGCACACGGGCGACCTGGCCACCATGGACGAAGAGGGCTACGTCAACATCGTTGGCCGCAGCAAGGACATGGTGATCCGCGGCGGCGAGAACGTGTACCCCCGCGAGATCGAGGAATTTTTGTACCGCCACCCCAAGATCCAGGACGTGCAGGTGGTCGGCGTGCCCGACCAGCGCTTCGGCGAAGAACTGTGCGCCTGGATCGTCGTCAAGCCCGGCCAGACGCTCAACGAAGACGAGGTGCGCGACTTCTGCAAGGGCAAGATCGCGCACTACAAGGTGCCCAAGTACCTGCGCTTCGTCACCGAGTTCCCCATGACGGTGACCGGCAAGATCCAGAAGTTCAAGATCCGCGAGCAGATGCAGCAGGAGTTGGGGCTGCAGGAAGTCAAGACCGCCTGAACATCCGAACTTGACTGGACGCGAAGAACGCGAAAGAACGCCAAGGACGCAAAAAAACAACCAGCAGATTTTTAAAGGTTTTCCTTCGCGCCCTTCGCGAAACCTTTGCGTCCTTCGCGTCCTGTATTTGAAATTTTCGAGACCACCCCATGCCCATCATCGAAACCAAACTCAACGCCCGCTCGGCGGACTTTCAGGCCAACGCTGCCGCCATGCGCGCGCTGGTCGATGACCTGAAGGCCCAGGTCGACAAGGTCGGCCTGGGCGGCGGCGAAGCCGCGCGCAAGAAGCACATGGACCGCGGCAAGCTGCTGCCGCGCGTGCGCGTGCAGATGCTGCTCGATCCCGGCACGCCCTTTCTCGAAGTGGCGCCGCTCGCCGCATTGGGCATGTACAAAGAGAAAGACGGCAACGACGCCGCGCCCGCCGCCGGCGTCATCACCGGCATCGGCCGCGTGTCGGGCGTCGACTGCATGATCGTGTGCAACGACGCCACGGTGAAGGGCGGCACCTACTACCCGCTCACCGTCAAGAAGCACCTGCGCGCGCAGGAAATCGCTGAAGCCAACCGCCTGCCCTGCAGCTACCTGGTCGATTCGGGCGGCGCCAACCTGCCCAACCAGGACGACGTGTTCCCCGACCGCGACCACTTCGGCCGCATCTTCTTCAACCAGGCCAACATGAGCGCCAAGGGCATCGCGCAGATCGCGGTGGTCATGGGCAGCTGCACGGCCGGCGGCGCCTACGTGCCGGCCATGAGCGACGAAACCATCATCGTCAAGAACCAGGGCACCATCTTCCTGGGCGGCCCGCCGCTGGTGAAGGCCGCCACGGGCGAGGTCGTCAGCGCCGAAGACCTGGGCGGCGGCGACGTGCACACGCGCCTGTCGGGCGTGGCCGACCACCTGGCGCAGAACGACATGCACGCGCTGGCGCTGGCGCGTGAAGCCGTCGCGCGGCTCAATGCCAAAAAGGCCTACGCCGGCGCCCTGCAAGCGCCGGTGGCTCCTAAATATGCAGCAGACGAGCTGTACGGCGTGATCCCCACCGACACGCGCAAGCCTTTCGACGTGCGCGAGATCATCGCCCGCGTCGTCGACAACTCCGAGATGCACGAATTCAAGTCGCGCTACGGCACCACGCTGGTATGCGGCTTCGCGCACATCGAGGGCATGCCGGTCGGCATCATCGCCAACAACGGCATCCTGTTTGCCGAGTCGGCGCGCAAGGGCGCGCACTTCATCGAACTGTGCTGCCAGCGCAAGATTCCGCTGGTGTTCCTGCAGAACATCACCGGCTTCATGGTCGGCCGCAAGTACGAGAACGAAGGCATCGCCCGCGACGGCGCCAAGATGGTGACGGCCGTGGCCACCGCCAACGTGCCCAAGTTCACCATCATCATTGGCGGCAGCTTCGGCGCCGGCAACTACGGCATGTGCGGCCGCGCGTATTCGCCGCGCTTTTTGTGGATGTGGCCCAACGCGCGCATCAGCGTGATGGGTGGCGAGCAGGCGGCCAGCGTGCTGGCCACGGTGCGGCGCGACGGCATCGAGTCCAAGGGTGGACAGTGGTCTGCCGAAGAGGAAGAAGCCTTCAAGGCACCCATCCGCCAGCAGTACGAAGTGCAGGGCCACCCCTACTACGCCACCGCCCGCCTGTGGGACGACGGCGTGATCGACCCCGCCGACACGCGCCGCGTGCTGGCGCTGGGCCTGTCGGCGGCGCAGAACGCGCCGGTGCCGGACGTGAAGTTCGGCGTGTTCCGGATGTAAGGTGACAGCGGTGCTGGCCCAACTGCGCCTGGCGTGCGCCCGCGTGTTGCGCGGGGGCGCGGCCGCGCTGCTGGCCGCCGGCGCGCTGGCCGCGCACGCGGCCGACGTCGTGCTGCCGGGGCCGGATGGCGTGGCGCTCCGGGCGCACTGGTTCCCGGCCACGAATGCATCCGGCGCTGCGCAGCCTGTGGTGCTGGCGTTGCACGGTTGCGGCGGCCTGCACAACCGGCAGGGGCAGCTGTCGGCACGCGACCGCGAGTACGTGCGGTGGCTCGGCCAGCGCGGCTACCAGGTGCTGATGCCCGACAGCTTTGGCTCACGCGGCTTGGGCAGCCAGTGCGGCACGCGTTATGGCGACCGGCAGATCGGCGTGTCCACGCGCCGCCAGGATGTGCTGGCCGCGCTGGCGTGGCTGAAGGCGCAGCAGGTGGATGTTTCGCGCGTGGCGCTGCTGGGCTGGTCGAACGGCGCCACCACAGCACTCACCGTGCTCGACCCCGCGCAGGGCGACGTGCCCGCGCTGGCCGGCGCGGCGGTGTTCTACCCCGGCTGCGGCGCGTTCGTGAAGCGCAACGCGGTGCTGGCGCCCCAGGTGCCGCTGCTCGTGCAACTGGGCGCCGCCGACGACTGGACGCCGCCCGAGCCGTGCCAGCGCTTCGTCGCCGCGCAGCAGGCCAGGGGCCACGCCGATGTGACGCTGCGCGCCTACGAAGGCGCCTACCACGGCTTCGACGGCACGGCGCCCGTGCGTTTTCGGGCCGACGTGCCCAACGGCGTCCACCGTGCCGGCGTGCACCAGGGCGGCGACCCCGCGGCGCGTGCGCAGGCGCTGGCGGAACTGGATCGATTTCTGGCCCGGGTGCTGGGCGCCGAAGGCCATTGACGCCATGAACCCGACACGCCATTTCGTCACCCTGGCCCGCTACAACGCCTGGGCCACCGCACGCCTTCTGGATGCGGTGGCGGCGGTGGACGAGGACGACTACCGGCGCGACATCGGCCTGTTTTTCAAAAGCATCCACGGCACGCTCAACCACCTGCTGGTGGGCGAACAGCTGCTTTGGTTCCGCCGCTTCGCCGAAGGCGTGTCGCCCCGGCTGGCGCTGGACGACGAGGCCGAGCCCGATCGCGCGCGCCTCGCCGATCGCTTGCTGCAAGGCGCCGCGCGCTGGCAGCCGCTCGTTGAAAGCTGGCCGGCCGAGCGTTTTGACGGCGTGCTCAGCTACACCACCATGCGCGGCCAGCCCGCCACGCTGCCTTTTGCCGCCACGCTGACGCACGTCTTCAACCACAGCACGCATCACCGCGGGCAGATCACCGCCGCGCTGACGGCGCTGGGCCAGCCTTGCCCCGAACTCGATCTGGTCTACATGCTGCAACAGGAACAAGCCAAGCCATGACCCAAGCCATCCGCATCGCCACCCAGGGCCACGTCGCCACCGTGGTGCTGAGCCGCCCCGAAGTGCGCAACGCCTTCAACGACGAGGTGATTGCCGAGCTGTCGCAGGCCTTCGTGCAACTGGGCGACGCCCCCGACGTGCGCGCCGTCGTGCTGATGGCCGAAGGCCCCGCCTTCTGCGCCGGCGCCGACCTGAACTGGATGCGCCGCATGGCCGACTACACGCGCGATCAGAACCTGGAGGACGCCGGCAAGCTGGCCTTCATGCTGCGCGCCATCTACGAGTGCCCCAAGCCGACCATCGCGCGCGTGCAGGGTGATGTCTACGCCGGCGGCATGGGCCTGGTGGCGGCGTGCGACATGGCGGTGAGCGTGGACACGGCGAATTACTGCCTGAGCGAAGTCAAGCTCGGCCTGATCCCCGCCACCATCAGCCCCTACGTGATCCGCGCCATGGGCCCGCGCGCGGCGCACCGCTACTTTCTGACGGCCGAGCGCTTCAGCGCGCAGGAGGCGCATCGCATCGGCTTTGTGCACGAGGTGGTGGCGGCCGACGCGCTGGACGCCAAGGTGGGCGAGCTGGTCAGCGCCCTCACCAGCGCCAGCCCCAACGCCGTGCGCGAATGCAAGAAGCTGGTGCAGGACGTGGCCGAACGCGACATCACGCGCTTGCTGATCGAGCGCACCGTGGAAGGCATTGCCGACATCCGCGCGTCGGACGAAGGCAAGGAAGGCGTGCAGTCCTTCCTGCACAAGCGCAAGCCCGCATGGCTGGCGGGATGAGGTGGTTTTGATGTGTTTTTGGCCTTTGGCGCACACCAGACAAGCGCAGCTAGCTATGAATAATGTAGCTTTCAGTGCCCGGATGGCGGCCGCGTCCTACGCCCACCGGCCGGCCAACGCGTCAGCCTTGCCCCTGGCGCGCGCGTTGTGCGTGCGCGGGCGGGCGCGGGGCGCCTGCCGCTGACAACAGGCGAGGTCGCGCACATGCAGGAACTCATTCAATCCGTCGTCCAGTGGTTGCACGGCATGGGCATCCACCCCAATGGCGAAACCGCCGCCGCGGTGGGCAATGCCGTGGGACAGGCGGGCGTGGCCGTGGGCGGCGCCATCGCGCCCGCCGTGGCCAAGATGGACATGCCCTCGCTCATGGCGCTGGCGGCGGCGCTCGGCTGGGCCAGCGGCTTCCGGTTGTACGCGGTGGTGTTTCTGACCGGCGCCATGGGCTACGCGGGGTGGATTCCGCTGCCCGAGGGGCTGAAGCTGCTGATGCACCCGGCCGTGCTGGGCGCCAGCGGCTTCATGCTGCTGGTCGAATTCTTTGCCGACAAGATTCCCTGGCTCGACAGCGTGTGGGACTCGATCAACAGCGTCATCCGCATCCCCGGCGGCGCGCTGCTGGCGGCCAGCGTGTTCGGCGCCGACAGCGGCACCATGGGCCTGGTGGCCGGCCTGCTGGGCGGTTCGCTGGCGGCCACTTCGTTTGCCACCAAGGCCACCACGCGCGCGGCCATCAACACCAGCCCCGAGCCGTTTTCGAACTGGCTGGCCTCGTTCTTCGAGGACGGCCTGGCGGTGGGCGTGATGTGGCTGGCGACGCAGCACCCGCTGGCCTTTGGCGTGGCGCTGGCCGTGATGCTGGTGGTGTCGGTGCTGCTGCTGGTCGTGCTGTTGAAGTTTTTGAAGATCGTGATCCGGAAGCTGAAGGCGTTCTTCGCCGGCGGTGCGCCGGCGCCCAGCGGCGCGTAGCCGCGCCCCGTCCCAATTTGTTGAGGAGACTCGCTTGTTCAAGAAGATTTTGATCGCCAACCGTGGCGAAATCGCCTGCCGCGTGGCGGCCACCGCGCGCCGCATGGGCGTGCAGACCGTGGCCGTGTATTCCGACGCCGACGCGCATGCCAAGCACGTCATGGCGTGCGACGAGGCGGTGCACGTGGGCGGCAGCGCGCCGAAGGAAAGCTACCTGCAGTGGCAGCGCATCATCGACGCCGCCAAGGCCACGGGCGCGCAGGCCATCCACCCCGGCTACGGCTTTTTGAGCGAGAACGAGGACTTCGCCCAGGCCTGTCTAGAGGCCGGCCTGGTCTTCATCGGCCCGCCCGCCAGTGCCATCAACGCGATGGGGCTGAAGGCCGAATCCAAGCGCCTGATGGAAGCGGCCAACGTGCCGCTGGTGCCGGGCTATCACGGCGCGGATCAAGACCCGGCGCTGCTGCAACGCGAGGCCGATCGCATTGGCTACCCGGTGCTGATCAAGGCCAGCGCGGGCGGCGGCGGCAAGGGCATGCGCATCGTCGAAAAGACCGAAGACTTTGCCGCCATGCTCGATTCGTGCAAGCGCGAGGCCATCAACAGCTTTGGCAGCGACGCCGTGCTGGTCGAAAAATACGTGCAGCGTCCGCGCCACATCGAGATCCAGGTGTTTGGCGACAGCCACGGCAACTACGTCTACCTGTTCGAGCGCGACTGTTCGGTGCAGCGCCGCCATCAGAAGGTGCTGGAAGAAGCGCCCGCACCCGGCATGCCCGAAAGCATTCGCGACGCCATGGGCCAGGCCGCCATCAACGCCGCGCGCGCCGTCAACTACGTGGGCGCCGGCACCGTGGAATTCATCGTCGAGCAGCCGGGCGGCTACGACGCGCCCGAGCAGATGAAGTTCTACTTCATGGAGATGAACACGCGCCTGCAGGTCGAGCACCCGGTGACCGAGGCGATCACCGGCCTTGACCTGGTCGAGTGGCAACTGCGCGTGGCCAGCGGCGAGCCGTTGCCGCTGGCGCAGGAAGACCTGGACATCCAGGGCCACGCCATCGAAGCGCGCATCTGCGCCGAAAACCCCGACAACAACTTCCTGCCCGCCACCGGCACGCTGCACGTGTACCGCAAGCCGCCGCACAGCGCCTTCGAGGTGGACGAGGTGCGGGTGGACGACGGCGTGCGCGAGGGCGACGCCATCAGCCCGTTCTACGACTCGATGATCGCCAAGCTCATCGTGTGGGGCGAAACGCGCGAAGAAGCGCTGGCCAAGCTGGACGCGGCGCTGGCCGCCACCCACATCGCCGGCTTGCAGACCAACGTGCAGTTTCTGCGGCACGTGCTGGCCACGCCGTCGTTCGCGCAGGCCAGGCTCGACACCGCGCTGATCCAGCGCGAGGCCGACCGCCTGTTCAAGCAGGACAAACTGGGCATCGACATGGTCGTCGCCGCTGCCGTGGCGCAGACCGTGCTGGCCGAGCGCGGCGGCGAG
The DNA here is from genome assembly GCA_029780695.1 of Pseudomonadota bacterium. Lineage (GTDB taxonomy): Bacteria > Pseudomonadota > Gammaproteobacteria > Burkholderiales > Burkholderiaceae_C > Ottowia. The sequence goes on along the minus strand of JAKOYD010000167.1, from coordinate 7,735 downwards.
GGCGCCGACCCGTTCAGCCGCACGGACGGCTTCCGCTCGCACGGCATCGCGTCGCGCCGCATCGACTTCCAGTACGCGGGCGAGCCGGTCATTGCCAAGCTGCGCTACCTGCACGACGGGCTTCAGCTGAAGGTGGGCGAGGCCGAGCCAGTTTCCATCGGCTTCACTGCCCAGCCCGACGGCCGCATCGACGTACGCGCCGGCACCGACCGGCAGGTGGTGCGCGTGTACCCGCTGGGCGAGGCCATGCACGTGTTCGGCACGCGCGGCGCGGCGCAGATCACCGAGCTGGACGTGCTGTCGCACGCGCTCGAAGGCGCGGGCGAGGGCGGCCGCCTGACGGCGCCGATGCCCGGCAAGGTCGTCAGCTTCGCGGTGAAGCCCGGCGACAAGGTCACCAAGGGCCAGCCGCTGGCGGTGATGGAAGCCATGAAGATGGAACACACCATTGCCGCACCGCTGGACGGCGTGGTGCAGGAGCTGCTGTACGCGCCGGGCGACCAGGTGATGGACGGCGCGGAACTGCTGCGCTTGGGGACGTCGGCCTGAGCTGTCGGGCGGGCACTTGTGCCCGCGTGGATGTGGCGCGCGCTGCTCTTGGGCACGAGTGCCCGCCCTGCTTGCTATTAATTACGCAGCGCCTTGCGCTTTATGGGTAAGCGCTGCAAGCATTTTTTCTTTGAATCGAAGTCGTCCGGCCGGCGCGCAGATGCCACTCGGTGCCTGCCTCGGATGCGTCCCTTCACCCGCATTCCGCCCGCACGCGGCGCGGCGCCTGCCGCTACACTGCGACGAGCGCGCATTGCCCCACTTTTCAGTCGCCCACCGCGAGAACCGCCATGCCTTTGCCCTCCCGTGTCAAGATCGTCGACGTCGGCCCGCGCGACGGGCTGCAGAATGAAAAACAGGCGGTGCCCGCCGCCGTCAAGATCGAGCTGGTCCATCGCCTGCAGGATGCGGGCCTGAAGGAAATCGAGGTCACCAGCTATGTGTCACCCAAGTGGGTGCCGCAGATGGGCGACAACGCCGAGGTCATGGCCGGCATCCGCCGCCAGCCCGGCGTGCGCTACAGCGTGCTGACGCCCAACCTGAAGGGCTTCGAGGCGGCCATTGCCGGCCCGCGCGCCACCTGGCCCGACGAGATCGTGGTGTTCGGCGCCGCCAGCGAGGCCTTCAGCCAGAAGAACATCAACTGCAGCATCGCCGAAAGCATCGAGCGCTTCGCCCCCGTGGCGCAGGCCGCGCGCGACCAGGGCATTTACGTGCGCGGCGCCATGAGCTGCACCGTGGGTTGCCCGTACGAAGGCGACATTTCGCCCGAGCGCGTCGGTTACCTGGCGGGGCTGATGAAGGGCATCGGCGTGCAGCACGTGGGCGTGGCCGACACCATCGGCGTCGGCACGCCGCTCAAGGTGCAGGCGGCCATCGAGGCGACCCTGCGGCACTACGCCGTCGACGACGTTTCGGGCCACTTCCACGACACCTACGGCCAGGCGCTGGCCAACACGCTGGCCGCGCTGGAGCTGGGCGTGTGGCAGTACGACACCTCGGTGGCCGGCCTGGGCGGCTGCCCGTATGCCAAGGGCGCTACCGGAAACGTAGCAACCGAAGACGTGGTGTACATGCTGCACGGCATGGGCATCGACACCGGCATCGACCTCGACCAGCTGATCGACGCCGGGCAGTACATCAGCGACTTCCTGGGCCGCAAATCGAATTCGCGCGTGGCCACGGCGGTGCTGAACAAGCGCGCGGGGTGAGCCATGGCCTGCGGCGCGACCGCCTGTCTTGATGGCGTGGGGCTGTCGTCGGGGACGCTGAAGGTTTTTTGAAATGGATGCTCGTGTCTGGCTGGCATATTTCGTGGCGTCGTGGCTGATCGCGCTGTCGCCAGGCTCGGGCGCGGTGCTGTCGATGAGCCACGGGCTGCAATACGGCGTGCGCCAGACCAGCGCCACCATCGCCGGGCTGCAGATCGGGCTGGCGTTCATCCTGCTGGTGGCGGGCGTCGGCGTGGGCGCGTTGCTGGTGGCTTCGGCCACCGCGTTCACCGTGGTCAAGGTGCTGGGCGCGGCCTATCTGGTGTGGCTGGGCGTCAGGCAATGGCGCGCGCCCGTGCATGGCGGCCAGGCGCTGGACGGCATGCCAGCCGCGGCGCCGACCCTGAGCCTGCGCCAGCGCGTGGCAACCGGCGCGCTGACCAATGCCACCAACCCCAAGGGCATCGTCTTCATGGTGGCGGTGCTGCCGCAGTTCATCGACCCCAAGCGCCCGCTGGCACTGCAACTGGCCATTCTGCTGGTCACCACGCTGGCCGTGGACACGGTGGTGATGCACGGGTACGCCTTCATCGCTGCGCGCCTGCGGGCGGCCCTGCGCTCGGCCAGCGCGCGGCGGGCGCAGAACCGCGTGTTTGGCGGCGTGCTGATGGGCATGGGCGCCAGCCTGCTGATGGTGGGGCGCGCGGCGCACACCAGCTGATGTGACATGACGACGATGAACACGGAAAAATCGCTTCCCGACGGCGTGCAGCGCGTGGCCCAGGCGCTGCGCCAGGCCGGCCACGCCCACATGCCGGTCATGCTGGACGACGCCGCGCGCACCGCACAGCAGGCCGCCGACGCGCTGGGCATTGACGTGGGCCAGATCGCCAAGAGCATCATCTTCCGCCGCAAGGCCGACGACGCGGCGGTGCTGGTCATCACCAGCGGCGACCGGCGGGTGGACGAAAAAAAGGTCGAGGCGCTGGTGTGCGCCGCGAGCGGCGGCAAGCTGGGCCGCGCCGACGCCGAATTCGTGAAGGCCAAGACCGGCTTCTCGATTGGTGGCGTGTCGCCCGTCGCGCACGCCGAGCCACCCGTGACCTTGATCGATCGCGAGCTGTTCCGCTTTGCCGACATTTGGGCGGCCGCCGGCCACCCGCACGGCGTGTTCAAGCTGACGCCGGCCGACCTGGAACACCTGACGGGCGCCGCCGTGGCGGATGTGGTGGTCGAGCCCTGACCCTGTTGCTGCAAAAATGGTAGCTATCGTCGCCCATGTGGTCGGCGCCGAACCGCTGGTTGACGGTTGACCGGCGCACAGACACCCATGCCGGTGCGCGCTTTTGATCTGCGCGTCGGCACCGCCGGCTGGCAAGTGCCACGTGCGCTGGCGGACGAATTCGCGGGCGCCGGCACGCATCTGGCGCGCTACGCCGCGCACATGACGGCGTGTGAGATCAATACCTCGTTCTACCGCCCGCACGCCCGCGCCACGTATGAAAAATGGGCCGCGCAGACGCCGCCCGGCTTTCGCTTCGCGGTGAAGCTGCCCAAGGCCATCACGCACGTCGCCAGACTGCGCGGCGCAGCGCCGGCGCTGGACGCATTTCTGCAGCAGGTCGGCGGGCTGGGTGACCGGCTGGGTTGCCTGCTGGTGCAACTGCCGCCCAGCCTGGCTTTCGACGAAGCGGTGGTCGGCGCCTTTCTGCTGGCGCTGCGGGCGCGCCACGGGGGCGCGGTGGCGCTGGAGCCGCGCCACGCCAGCTGGTTTGCGCCCGCGGCCGACGCGCTGCTGGCCGCGCATGGGGTGGCGCGCGTGCTGGCCGATCCGGTGCTGCACCCGGGCGGCGCAGCACCCGGCGGCAGCGCGCGCAGGATTTACCTGCGGCTGCACGGCTCGCCGCGCGTGTATTACAGCGGCTATGCGGCCGACTGGCTGCAGGTGCTGGCCGCGCGCATCGCCCAGGCGCGCGATCAGGCCGACGTGTGGTGCATCTTCGACAACACCGCCGCGGGGCACGCCTTGCCCGACGCGCGGGCGCTGCAGCGCGCGCTGGCGGCAATCGACTAAGCTGGTGCCATGGCAACGCCGGATACTCTCGAAATCATAGCTGCCCGCGCTTTCCAGGCAAGGGCTGACGGCCAAAAACTGCCTTCGCCCTGCGTCCAGGTCTGCCGCATCGACGCGCGCACCGGCTGGTGCGAAGGGTGTTTCAGGCGGCTGGAAGAAATCGGCAACTGGCTGCACATGGACGAAGCGGCCCGGTGGGACGTGTGGCAACGCATCGAGCGCCGGCGCGCGCAGGGGCAATCATGAAGCGCATCACCTTTTACCTGGACTTCATTTCGCCCTACGCCTATCTGGCCTTCGAGCGCCTGCCGCAGGCGCTGCAGGGCTTGAGCTACGAAGTGGCGTACCGCCCGATCCTGTTTGCCGGCTTGCTGAAGCACCATGGCCAGCTTGGGCCGGCGGAGATCGGTCCCAAGCGCGACTGGACCTATCGCCAGGTGGCCTGGCTGGCGGCGCAACACGGCGTGCCGCTGGAGCTGCCCGCCGCGCACCCCTTCAACCCGCTGGGCCTGCTGCGCCTGGCTTGGGCGGGCGCGCGCCAGGGGGCGCCGAATCGCTGCGTGTGCGAGGCGATTTTTCGGCATGTGTGGGTCGGCGGCGCGCCCGCCGACGATGCGCAGCGGCTGGCCGCGCTCACCCGGCAGCTGGCGCCCGCGCGCGATGCGGCCAGCGATGCCGTCAAGCATGAGTTGAAGGTCGCCACCGACGCCGCCATCGCCGCCGGCGTGTTCGGCGTACCCAGCTTCGTGGTCGACGATCGCCTGCTGTGGGGCTTTGACGCGCTGCCCATGTTGCGCGCGCACCTGGAGGGCAGCGCCGCGCTCGACAGCGCCTGGGCGGCCCCTGCAAGCGTGGCGCAAGGCGTGCGGCGCTGAATAAAGGGTTGACCGACCGGCCACCGCCATGCCCAACGCCTTCAATTTTTCCGCCTCGCCCTTCGACTGCCTGACGCAGGAGCAACAGCGCCTGGTGCGCGACAGCGTGGATGTGGCCTATTTCCCGCGCGACGCGGTCATCCTGAACGTGGGGGACGCGCCGGCTGATCTTTTCGTGCTGATCAAGGGGCTGGTCACGCAGCTGGACGGCGACGAAGTGGTGGCCACCTACGGCCCCGATGACTGCTTCGACGGCCGCGGCCTGGTGGCCGGCAAGACCAGCAGCCGCTTTGTCGCCACCGAGGAAGTGGTCACTTACGGATTGGCGCGCCAGACCGTGAAGGATTTGATCGCCGCCAACGCCACCTTCGGCGCGCTGCTGTTTTCAGACTTGGGCGCCAAGCTGAGCGCCATGAGCGACCGGCAGACCGGCAGCGAATTGCAGTCGCTGAATTTGTCGCGCGTGGACGAGGCCTTTTTGCGACCGGCCATCGTGGTCGATGCCGCGACCGACATCGTTTCGGTGGTGCATATCTTCCAGGAGCAGAAGAGCACCAACGTGCTGGTGCGCGACACTTCCACCGACCCGCCGCGCATCGGCATGTTTACCGCCACCGCGCTGCAAAAAGCGGTGCTGCGCGGCACGCCGCTGCACGAGCTGCCGGTGGGTTTGCTGGCCAACTACAAGCTGATCAGCGTGGCGGCGTCGGACCAGGTGGGCGACGCGCTGGCGCTGATGTTGCGCAACAACATTCACCGCGTGGTGGTGATGGACGGCGAGCGCATCGCCGGCGTGCTGGAATCGCTGGACGTGTTCAGCTTCCTGTCCAACCACTCGCATCTGATCACCATGCAGATCGACAACGCGGGCAGCCTGGACGAGCTGGAAAAGGCCGCTGGCCAGATCACCGGCATGATCGCGCGGCAGTACCGGTCGGGCACGCGCGTGCCGCTGATCGCGCAACTGGTGCGCGATTTGAACGCCCGGCTGTTCGAGCGCGCCTGGCAACTGATCGCGCCGGCGGAGCTGGTCGCCAACAGCTGCCTGTTTGTCATGGGCAGCGAAGGGCGCGGCGAACAGCTGCTGAAAACCGACCAGGACAACGGACTGATCGTGCGCGACGGCTATGCCCCGCCGGCCGATCTGGCGGCCGTTTGCCAGCGGTTTTCCGACGCGCTGATGCGCTTTGGCTACCCGGAGTGCCCGGGCCGCATCATGCTCAACAACCCGGCGTGGTGCAAAACGGTGACCGAATTCAGCCAGACGGTGCGCCAGTGGCTGCTGCAGCCCGACGGCGACAGCCTGATGAACCTGGCTATTTTCATGGACGCGCACGCCGTCAGCGGCGACGCGCGCCTGCTGGACGCCGTGCGCGCCAGCCTGATGGAGCTGGCCACCGACAACGACGCCATGCTGGCGCGCTTTGCCGCCGCCATCGACGCCTTCGGCAACACCACCGGCTGGTGGAACCGCCTGCTGGGCGATGCCGACAACCGCATGAACCTCAAGAAAGAGGGCATCTTCCCCTTGGTGCATGGTGTGCGCAGCCTGGCGCTGGCGCACCGCCTACCGAACACCGGCACGGCCGAGCGCATCGCCGCGCTGGTGGGCGCGCGGGCGTTGAGCGCCGAAATGGGCCAGGAGCTGACCGACGCGCTGCACTTTTTCATGGGCCTCAAGCTCAAGGCCGGTTTGGCCGAAATGGACAAGGGGCTGCCGGTGTCGGGCGCGGTCGACGTGCCGGGCCTGTCCACACTGGACCGCGACTTGCTGAAGGACGCGCTGGGCGTGGTCAAGCGCTTCAAGGGGCAGCTGCGGCATCGCTTCAAGCTGAACAACCTATGAGCGGCGCGGTGCTTGGGTTTTCTTTTCCTCCCCCGCTGGGGGACGGCGGGGGGGTCGCCGCGCCGCTGTTAGCGCAACCGCCGTTGGCCCCCATCCCCGCCTTACCCCACCGGGGCAAGGAGAAACACCGTCACGTGGGGTCGCCATGGGCCTGATCGACACACTGCGCTCGGGCTGGCAGCAGCGCCAGTTGAAGGGCACCGAATGGGCGTTTCTGTTCGAGCCGCCACCCAAGGACGAATGGGTGTCGCTGGACTGCGAGACGACGGGGTTGAACACCCGCACCGACGAGATCATTTCGGTCGGCGCGGTCAAGATTCGTGGTCAGCGCATCTTGAGCAGCGAGCGACTGGAGTTGCTGATCCGGCCCGAAAAAGGCGTTTCCGCCGAGAGCATCCGCGTGCACCGCCTGCGCGCGCAGGACGTGCAGGCCGGCTTGCCGGCCGCTGACGCCATGCGCCAGCTGCTGCACTTCATCGGCGCGCGGCCGCTGGTGGGCTACTACCTTGAATTTGACGTGGCGATGCTCAACCGCGCCATCAAGCCGCTGATCGGCATCGGCCTGCCGCAGCCCAAGATCGAGGTGTCGGCGCTGTATTACGACCACAAATTCAAGCAGCTGCCGCCCTCGCACCAGCAGGGCAACGTCGAAATCGACCTGCGCTTTGCCACCCTCATGGCCGACCTGGCCCTGCCGATGCGCGATGCGCACGATGCGCTGAACGACGCCGTGATGGCGGCCATGGCGTTCATCAAGTTGCGTCAGCTGAGCGCCTGATGGGGGCCATGGGCTGAGCGCAACGTCGGCCCAGCAGCGCAACGGCGGGTCGACTGGCGGCCCACCATCCCCGAGCAAGTGATGTCCCGCGCCGCGGGCGACGCCAACGGCGTCTATGAAGGCACGGCTTTGCGTTGGCGCGCGCATGCCGGGCCGAGCCTCGCGCGTCACACCTTTGGGCTGCTGCCCGCGTGCCCCATCGGTATGCGCGCGGCGAACCCATCTTGAATCTGCTGCAGTAGGCTGTAACGATCCTGTCCAGTAAGGAGAAGCTGGACACGATGGCAACGCAGATAGTCAGAAGGCGCAGGCACTACAGCGCCGAATTGAAAGAGCAGATCCTGCTCGAATGCGCACAGCCGGGCGCGTCAGTAGCCAAGATCGCAATGGCGCATGGCATCA
>JAKOYD010000166.1 GCA_029780695.1 Pseudomonadota bacterium | reverse complement strand
CCACATCCGCCTTGAGCTTGCTGTCCCAGGCCACCCACTCCGGGTACGACTCCCGGAAATCGCGCAGCCACTCGCTGGCCCGTATGGGGCTCAGTCCGTACTCGGAGACGAGACGACCACGACTGACCCGACCTTCCCAGAGAAGGATTCGGCCCACTTTGGCATCTCTTTCCTGACGGCCCTCGATAGACATGATGATGTTGCCCCATAACATTTGCCTTCATAATATGGTTAAACATACGATATGTAAATCCATACGTTGGAGGCAACCGACCATGACGGTTGTCCATGGGACTAGGCGCCACTCCCGGAGTCTGCAATCAACATATGGCTGCGAATCGTTGGCGGCGCCGTACGGGAGGTGCCAAAGATGCGCAAGTGCCACGTTCGCGAGCGACTCAACCAGTTGCAACAGCAGGTACTCCTGCGCGATCTAGGAATCGAGTGGCAACTCTTGGGGGTGTTGTGTCCGAGTTTTCGCTGCCGCAGGTGCCAAAGCGGTGCGTCGGTTGCTCGCAATCCGGCGGTGAAACTCTGAGGCCTTTTTTTGTTGATTCGCAGACGTTGGTCGCGCGACTGGAGCCCTTGCCTGTGCTGTCTATCAGGCTGAGAGTATTTGACGGCCTATTCGCTTGAGCGGAATTTGGTAGCCATGCTGCGTGCCATCACCGGACAAACAAAAGCCCGCACGAGCGGGCTTTTGTTTGTTGTCTTTCTGCTACGCGCTGCGCAGCGGATCAGTGTTTTTGGCGTTCGAATGGCGGCCTTCATCGTAAGTTGTTGATTTTGTTTGTATTAATTCGATCTTGTAGCCGTCGGGGTCGGTCACGAAAGCGATCACGGTACTGCCGCCCTTGACGGGGCCGGCTTCGCGCGTCACGTGGCCACCCGCGGCCTTGATCTTGTCGCAGGCGGCATACGCGTCGGGCACGCCGATGGCGATGTGGCCGTAGGCGCTGCCCATTTCGTAGCTTTGGGTGTCCCAGTTGTAAGTCAGCTCGATTTCGGCCTGACCCGGGTTGCCGCCGTCAAAGCCGAGGAAAGCCAGCGAGTACCTGTACTCAGGGTTCTCCGACCGACGCAGCAACTGCATGCCCAGCACCTGGGTGTAGAAGTCGATCGAGCGCTGGAGGTTGCCCACGCGCAGCATGCTGTGCAGGATTCTCATGCGCTCCATTGTGCCGCTAGCGTGTGACAATCGGGCATGGCACGCAACGTCGTGCAATATAATGCATTTTTCTTGCCAAAAGATGCATCATGGTGCATTCAGGGAACCCCCGTAGCTGGCGCGACCTCGCGGTGACTAGACTCGGGTGATCGGCATGTCGGCACCATGAACAGAGGAAAGAGGAGAACAACCCCATGCATGTGAAATCCAAGGTGCCGCGCGGCACGGGCGCTGACGTGCCTGCGCCGCGCCATGTTGCGCCCAGCGCGCGGCGGGAGGACCAGCCATGAGCGCCGACCTGCAAATGCGCCGCGGCGCCGTCGGGCGCCTTCTGAACGTGTTGTGCGACGTGTGCGCCGTCATTGGCGGCGCGGTGCTGATCGCCATGGCCGGCATGACGGTGGTCAGTGTCATTGGCCGCACTTTCTTCAACTCGCCCATCCTCGGCGACGTCGAGCTGGTGCAACTGGGCCTGGCGGTGTGCGTGGCCACGTTCCTGCCCTACACGCAGTTTCGCAGCGCCAACATCATTGTCGACTTCTTCACCGCCAACGCGGCGCCGCGCACCCAGCGCTGGATGGACGGCCTGGGGGCCTTGCTGTACGCGTGCTGCACCGCGCTGATCGCCTGGCGCGTCTATGCTGGCAGCGTGATGAGTCATGAGAACCAGGAAGCATCGATGCTGATGAACCTGCCGCTGTGGATTCCCTACGCGCTGATGGTGCCAGGCTTCGTTCTGTGCACCTTGGTGGGGCTGTACCAGGCCTTCGTCTACTGGACGGGCAGCGATGCCGAAGCGGAGGGCGTGGCATGAGCACCATGGCCATCGGTCTTTCGTTGTTCGGCGCCATGCTGGTGCTGATGGCGATTCGCGTGCCCATCGCGATCGCCATGTTCGTGCCCGGGGCGGTGGGTTACGTGCTGCTGTCCGGCTGGGACCCGTTGCTGGCGCACCTGCGCGGCGCGGTGTACGGGCGCGTGTCGGTGTACGACCTGTCGGTCATCCCGCTGTTCATGCTGATGGGTGCCTTCGCCGTCAACGGCGGCCTGTCGAAGGCGCTGTTCGACTTTGCCAACGCGCTGCTCGGGCGCTTCAGGGGCGGCATGGCGATGGCCGGCATTCTGGCCTGCGCGGCGTTCGGCGCCATTTCGGGCTCCACCGTCGCCACCACGGCAACCATCGCGCAGGTGGCGTATCCCGAAATGCGGCGCATCTCGTATTCGGGCAGGCTGGCCACGGCGGCACTGGCCACCGGCGGCACCATGGGCGTTCTGCTGCCGCCTTCGGTTACCTTGATGGTGTATGCCATCCTGACCGAGCAGAACATCACCAAGACCTTTCTGGCCGCCTACGTGCCAGCGTTTCTGGCGGCCGCGGGCTACATCGCGGTGGTGGCCATCTATGTGCGCCTGAGGCCCGAGCATGCGCCCGACGCGCGGGCCGCCAGCGCCAGCGAAATTGCCCAGGCCGCTGGCGGCGTGTGGCCCATCGCGCTGATCTTCGTGGCGGTGTTCGGCGGCATCTATGGCGGCATCTTCACGCCCACCGAGGGCGCGGCCATTGGCGCCACGCTGACCTTCATCATCTCGCTGCTCAAGCGCCAGCTGACGCTGCAAAAAACCATCGAGTCGATCCGCACCACGGCGGTGACCAGCGGCATGATTTTCATGATCTTCATCGGCGCCGACATGATCAACGCCTCGTTGGCGCTGTCGCAGTTGCCCAACCAGCTGGCCGACGTCATCGCGCACGCTGCCATTCCGCCGGTGGTGGTGATGGGCGCGATCATGATCTTCTACGTCATCCTCGGCTGCGTGATGGACGAAATGTCGATGATCCTGCTGACGGTGCCGGTGCTGTTTCCGGTCATCATGGGGCTGGACTTCTACGGCCTGAACGTGTCCGACAAGGCGCTGTGGTTCGGCGTGCTGATCCTCACCGTATGTGCCATCGGCATGATCTTTCCGCCCGTGGGCCTGAACGTCTACATCATGAACGGCCTGGCCAAGGACGTGCCCATGATCGAGACCTACAAGGGCGTGATGATCTTCCTGGCCTGGGACTTCATTCGCCTGGCGCTGCTGATCCTGTTCCCCGGCATCACGCTGTGGCTGGTGCGGCTGTTGACCTGATTCCGGTTTTTTCTAGGAGACGTACTGACATGAAATCCATCCTGACCCGACTGACCGTGGCCGCCGCGCTGGCTTTTGCCGGCAGCGCCGCTTCGGCCCAAACCATTCTCAAGGTGCATCACTTCCTGCCCTCGGGCTCCAGCTCGCACCAGAAGATCATCGCGCCCTGGTGCGCCAAGGTCGAGAAGGAATCCGGGGGCGAGCTGAAATGCCAGATCTACCCCGCCATGCAGTTGGGTGGCACGCCGCCGCAGCTGCTGGACCAGGTGCGCGACGGCGTGGCCGACATCGTGTGGTCGGTGCCCACGTATTCGGCCGGCCGCTACACCAAGACCGAGGTGTTCGAGCTGCCTTTCATGGCCGTCAACGCCAAGCAAGGTTCGCAGGCACTGTGGGAATACACGCAGAAGCACGCGCTGGACGAATTCAAGGGCATCAAGCCCCTGTTCATGCACACCACCGAAGGCTACGTGCTGCATTCCAACATGCCCATCACCAAGCTGGAGGACATGAAGGGCAAGAAAATCCGCACCGCCACCCGCATCAGCGCCCGCATGATGGCCGCCATGGGCGGCACGCCGGTGCAGATGCCGCTCCCGCAGGTGGCCGACGCGCTGTCCAAGGGCGTGGTCGACGGCGTGCTGGTGCCGTGGGAAGCGCTGCCCGCCACCAAGCTGCACGAAATCGTCAAATACCACCTGGATGCGCCGGTGGGCTCGCCGCGCTTTGCCAACACCATCTTCATTTTCGGCATGAATCAGGCCAAGTACGACAGCCTTTCTCCCAAGCTGAAGAAAGTGATTGACGACAACTCGGGCCTGGCCGCTTCGGCCTGGGCGGGCGAAGAAGGCTTCGACAAAATCGTCGAACCCTACTCCAAGCTGGCGCGCGATCGCGGCAACACGATCGCCGTCATCAGCAAGGACGAACTGGCGCGCTGGGAAAAGACCACCGCCAACGTCGACGACATTTGGCTGAAGGACGTGGCCGCCAAGGGCGGCGACGGCAAGAAGCTGATTGAGGATGCCAAGGCGCTGCTGAAGAAATACGCGCCCAAGTAATTGACGGGCTAAGTGCCCGCGCAAGAAAAAGCCGCTGCGGGTGCAGCGGCTTTTTTGTGCCTTTGCGGCCTGCAGCGCAAGCCTGAAAAGCGCGAGTAGCTATCGTAAATGTAGCAAAAAAGCGTCGCGCTCAGGCCGTCGGCAGATCGAACACCAGGCAGGTGGTGGTGGCGTGCGCGTACAGCGTGCCGTCCGGCCCGACCAGCCGCGCTTCGGCCGTGGCCAGCTGGCGCCCGCAGTGGATCACCTTGCCTTCGGCGCGCACGCGCGGCACCTTGGGCGTCAGGGCCTTCACCAGGTTCACGCCCAGTTCGGCCGTGGTGTAGGCGCGGCCGGCCGGCATCATGGTGTGCACGGCGCAGCCCAGCGCCGAATCCAGCAGCGTGGCAAACCAGCCGCCGTGCACGGTTCCCATGGGGTTGAACAGCTGCGGCCCCGGCGTGCCCTGGAACACCGCCCGGCCCTTGCCGACCTCCACCAGCCCGAAATCCAGCGTCTTGGCGATTGGCGCATAGGGCAGCGTTCCGTCCAGGGTGGCTTGCATCAACTCCAGCCCGGTCATGCCGGCGATCTGGTCCATGCGGGCAACGCCCGGGCCGGGGCCTTTTTCAATGCGCTCCAGCACAGCCTTTTCGTCGGCGAGCCATTGGTCGAGATGGTTGTGGGTCATGTCGTTTTCGGATAAGGGTGGGTCTGGCAAAGCGCGCATTGTGGGCGGCCTTCAGCCGGCGTGCAGTCGCGCGCGCAACTCGGTCTTAAGCACCTTGCCGTAGTTGTTCTTGGGCAGCGCGCTCACAAACACATAGCGCTTGGGGCGCTTGAAGCGGGCGATGTGGGCCAGACAGTGTGCGTCCAACGCCGATTCGACCAACGCCGCGCCTGTCTGGGCGACGACGAAGGCGACGACGTTTTCGCCCCATTCGGCGTCCGGCTCACCGACCACCGCCACCTCGGCCACGCCGGGGGCGTGCAGCAGGGCTTCTTCCACCTCGCGCGGGTAGACGTTGCTGCCGCCGCTGATGATCAGGTCCTTGCTCCGGTCCTTCAGCGTCAGGTAGCCGTCGGCGTCCAGCGCGCCCATGTCGCCGGTGAACAGCCAGCCGTCTTTCACGGCCGCCGCGGTCGCCTCGGGGTTGCCCCAGTAGCCGGCCATCACGCTGTCGCCCTTGACGACGATTTCGCCGACCTCGCCCAGCGGCATGTCGCGCCCTTCGGCGTCGGCGACGCGCACGCGCACCGGGGTCTGCGCTACGCCCACGCTGGCGATGCGCTGCAGGTAGCGCGGGTGCGCCGCATCGGCCAGGTCGGCGCGCGACAGGAAGGTGCCGACCATCGGCGTTTCGCCCTGGCCGTAGATCTGCACGAAGCGCGGGCCCATCACGCGCAGCGCGCGCTGGATGTCGGCCACGTACATCGGCGCGCCGCCGTAGACGATGGTCTTGAAGGACTGCGCGCAGTCATCAGGCGACAGGGCTTGCCGCTCTGCCTCGTCCACCAGCCGGCCGACGATGGTGGGTGCCGCGAACAGCGACAGCGGGCCGATGGCGCGCCCCAGCGCGAACAGCTCGGCCGGATCGACCCCGCCCGACGCGGGCACCACGTGGCGCGCGCCCGCCATCAGGTGCGGTATGGCGTAGATGCCTGCGCCGTGCGAAATGGGCGCGGCGTACACGATGGCGTCGTCGCGCGACACAGCGTCGACGTCGACGTGGTAGCCCAGGCCCATGGTCATCAGGTTGCGATGCGTCAGCATCACGCCCTTGGGGCGGCCGGTGGTGCCGCTGGTGTAGAACAACCACGCGGTGTCACTCAAGCTTCGCTCGGTCACCGGCACGGCGAAGGCGTCGGGCGCTTCGGCCAGCAGCGCGGTTGCCTCGTGCGATTCGAGGTCGATCTGCCGCTCGATGCCCGCCAGCGGTGCGGGCGCCACATCGGCCGTCACGAAGGCCCAGCGCGCGCCGCAGTCGGCGGCGATCCATTCCACTTCGCGCGGGTGCAGTTTGGCGTTGACGGGCACGGCCACCACTCCGGCCCACCACAGGCCCCACAGCGCCTCCAGATAGCGCGGGTGGTTGCGGGCGAAGATGAGAACGCGGTCACCGGGCTGCAGCCCCGCGTCGCGCAGGCGCGCCGCCATGCCCGCGCAGCGCGCGGCCCATTGGCCGTGGGTGGCGTGCAGGGCCGTGCCGTTGAGGATGGCGGGCGAATCGGCGCGCTGGCGGGCTTGGCGCAGCAACAGATGGGCCAGGCTCATGCGGTCTCCTTGGGGTGCTTGGGGCGTGCGCCATTCTGAGGGAAGCCGCGCCCCCGCGCGCGGCGGGCGTGGCGCTAGCGCGGGCGGCCGCGCCGCCGTCAGATGGGGTAGGGGCCGTCGAACGGCAGCACGTGGCTGAAGTGGCAAGCCAGCCCGTCCTGTGGCGTCCAGCGGTACAGGCCGATCATCGGCGGCTCCAGCTGCAGCGCCAGCGGTGCGTCGGGCCGAAGGTCCAGCGCCAGTTGGTGCGAGGTGGACGGCGCCACCACCACCGGCGCGCCGCCCAGCGCGCCCAGAATGGGCCGATGCAGGTGGCCGCCAGCGACCAGCAGCACGCTTCCATGCGCGGCCACCAGCCGCGCCAGCGCGTCGCGGCCGGTGCGCAGGCCGCACTCGTCCATGGCGGCCATGCCGGCCACCAGCGGCGGGTGATGCAGAAAAATCATCACCGGCTGGCCCGCCAGCGCAGCCAGCGTGCGCGCCACCCAGTCAAGCTGGGCGGCGCCCAGTTCGCCGTGCGGCTGCAGCGGCACCACGGTGTCCAGACCGATGAAATGCACGCCGCCCACCTCGGCCCGCACGCAAAAAACTCCGGCGGGCGCGTCGGCCGGCACCGGCATCCAGTCGCCCAGCAGTTGGCGCGCCAGGCCCGGCCGGTCGTGGTTGCCGGCCACGGCCAGCACGCGTGGGCGGCCCTGGCGGTGGCCGGGCAATTCTTGGTCGAACAGCGCGCGCAGCGTGTGGTAATCGGCTTCTTGGCCCGCCTCGGTCAGGTCACCCGACAGCAGCAGTACGTCGGGCGGCGTGCCCAGGCCGCGCACGTGGGCCAGTGCACGGCGCAGCGCGGCGTCGGGTTGCAGGCGCCCGACCAGCGCGCCGGGGTTCAGCCCGATGTGCGGGTCGGTAAGGTGGGCAATCAGCATGACGGTGCGATTGTGGGTGGCGCTGACGCCGACTGCCATTTTGGCAGTGGCTGATATTGTGCAAAAGTTCTCGCTGAAGCGCCGGGAATTGCCTTGGCCGGCCACCGGCAGGCCAGCACGGCGGGCTGAATCACCGCCATGGCCGGCGTACGGTGGCCTGGCCCGCGCTTACACCGGCACCGTGTAGTTCAGCGCCATGCGGCCGCCGTCCACCATGATGATCTCGCCCGTGATGTAGCTGGCCGCGTCGCTGGCCAGAAAGGCGACCACATCGGCGATCTCGCTCGGCTCGCCCAGGCGCTTGAGGGGCGTGCGCATCATGATCTTGTTTCGGGCTTCCTCGCTGGTCAGCACGGCCTTGGCCGCCAGTTCGGTGCCGATGGTGCCGGGCCCGACGGCGTTGACGCGCACGTCCTGGTCCGCCAGGGCCAGCGCCATGGCGCGCGTCAGCTGGTTGATGCCGCCCTTGCTGACGTTGTAGCTGGCGATGTTGGGAATGGCCAGCACGCTGTTCACGCTGCTCATGTTGACGATGCTGCCGCCGCCCGTGCGCGCCATTTCGCGCGCCACCGCCTGGCCCACCAGGAAGGCACCCTTCAGGTTGACGCGCAGCACGGCGTCGAAGTCTTCCTCGGTCACGTCGAGGAAATCCGCCGCACGGAAGATGCCCGCGTTGTTCACCAGCACGTCGATGCGGCCATGCGCCTGCAGCACGTCGGCCACCAGCGCGTTGACCTGCGCCTTGTCGCCCACGTCGCAATGCACGTAGAGGGCGCCCAGTTCGCCCGCCAGCGCGCGGCCGCGCTCGTCGGCCACGTCGGCGATGACCACGTGCGCGCCTTCGCGCGCAAAGCGGCGCGCGCAGGCTTCACCAATGCCCTGCGAGCCGCCGGTGACGATGACGACACGGTCCTGCAGGCCGAAGGAGATGGGGGAGGGTGAGGCGTTCATTCGGCAAAAGAAAAATGAATGTCAAAAACGGTCGGTGCGCGCTATCCATCAGCGCCTTTAGCTATCAAAATTGAAGCGATGGGCGCGCTGCAGACAGACGCAGAGCCGCCATCATCGCACCCTTGCAGCCCCTGCGCTGCCATGTTGAGCGGCGCACAGGGCGCGCGGTGCGCTACGCTCGGCGCCTTCCGCCCTGTATCCGCCGCCATGATTGCTTCGACCGACACCGCGCTGACTCTGCCTGAGCTGTACACCGACGTCGATGGCGTGGCGCGCTTTCGCGACCGGCCGGTGGCCTTGACCGAAGGCACGCCGATGACGCGGCTGTCGGCGCTGGCGCCTTCCGGCGGATGGCAGATGCGGCGCAGCCCGCCGGGCTTTGTCAGCGACTTTCACTGCACCACCACGCCGCAATGGCTGCTGGTGCTGCAGGGGCGCATGGAAATCGGCCTGCGCGACGGCAGCGTGCGCGTGTTCGGGCCGGGGGAGGGCTTTTATTCCAACGACACGCTGCCGGCGGGCGCGACCTTCGACGCCGCGCGGCACGGCCACCGCAGCCGTCTGCTGGGCGACGAGCCGCTGGTGACGCTGTTCGTGCGCGCCTGACGACGCGATTTCTGCGGCAGCTCAGCGGCGCTGCAGCGCGCCCGACAGCAGCACGTGCGCGCCCGGCCCCCGCGTGCGCAGCGCTTCGATCAGGCCGAGCGCCACATCGCGTGCGGCAATGGCGCGCAGGTTGGCGGGCGTGATAGGACGCAGCGCGCGCATGGCCGCCTGCAGCCAGCGCTCGGCCGGGCGACGGGGCTGCTGCAACGAGCCGCGGTCGCCTTCCAGCAGTGAGGGCCGCGCGAACACCACGGTGTCGATACCCAGCGCACGCACCGCCTGCTCCATCTCGCCCTTGACGCGGTTGTAGAACACGCGCGACGACGGGTCGGCGCCCATGGCGCTGACGATTCCTAATTTGGTAGCGCCCGCGCCTTGTGCAGCGCGCGCCACCGCGGCAACAGCATCGAGATCGATGGCGCGGAAGGCCGCCTGGCTGCCCGCCACCTTGATGGTGGTGCCCAGCGCGACATAGGCTTCGTCGATGCGGGGCAAGGACGGCAGCGCCGCAAAATCCACCCCATGCGACGTCAGCTTGGGGTGCTGCACGTCCAACGCGCGGCGCCCCAGTGCATGCACGGCCGCGACGGCCGGGTCGGCCAGCAGGGCGGCCAGCAACTCACGGCCGACCAGGCCGGTCGCGCCGGCCAGCAGCACGGTCTTGCCCGTCACGGCTGCGCGTCGATCAGGTCAAGGCTCGAACGGACGGCATCAGCGGCCGTAGCCGCCGCCGCGCCGGTTGCCACCACCGCCACCGCCGCTGCGGTTGCCGCCGTAGCCACCACCGCCGCCGCCACCGCCACGGTTGCGATTGCGTCCGCCACCGCCACCGCCACCGCCCTTGCCCATCAGGTCGATGCTGGTGCGCATCGGGTCGGGCTGGCCGACGGCGCCGTGGCTGGGGCCTTGCGGCCGGTTGCGGCGGCCGTGCAGGTTGGTCTGAAGCGGGTCGATGTGGCGCGGCAGGTGGTCGATGTCGCGCTCGTCCTCGTCGTCAAAGCCGAATTCGCGCGTGGGCCGTGGCTGGGCCGACGCCTGTGGGCGCGGCTGCTGGCCGGCGCCCGGTCCGCCCTGGCCGGCGCCATTGCCGCGGCCACGGCGGCGGTTGCGGTTGCGGCCGTTGCGTTCGCCGGACGGGCGATCGCCTTGCGCGGCCCCGCCGTTCATCGGCAGGCCGTCGGCGCCCAGTTCGACCGCGCCGTCCACCGGCGGCAGGCCATCGGCAGCGGCACGCTGCGGCTGGGGCTTGCGCGCCGGCTGCGGGCCACGGCCTGCGCCGCGCGGGCCCTGGCCGGCTTTGTTCTCGCGGATGCGCTGCATCATTTCCTGGCGCGCGGCGCGGGCCGCGGCGGCCATTACCTCGCGGCTGGGGGGCTTGCCCAAGCCGCCCCACAGCGTCTGGCGGCCCATGGCGATGGGCTCGGCGCGCTCGCCCTCTTCGGGGCCAAAGCCGTCGAGCACGCGCACGGGGATTTGCTGCTTGGTGAAGCGCTCGATCTCGTGCATGAAGCCTTCCTCGTCCATGCACACCAGGCTCACGGCTTCGCCGCTGGCGCCGGCGCGGCCGGTGCGGCCAATACGGTGCACGTAGTCTTCCGACACGTTGGGAATGTCGAAGTTGACGACGTGCGGCAGCTCGTCGATATCGATGCCGCGCGCTGCAATATCCGTAGCAACCAGGGCACGCAGGTCGCCGGTCTTGAACTCGGCCAGTGCCTGGGTGCGGGCGCTCTGGCTCTTGTTGCCGTGCAGCGCCATGGCCTTGATGCCCTTGTCGTTCAGGAAGTCGGCGACCTTGTTGGCGCCGAACTTGGTGCGGGTGAAGACCAGCACCTGGCTCCAGTCGTTTTCGCCGATCAGGTGCGCCAGCACGTCTTTCTTGCGGTTGCGGCCCACGGGGTAGATCACCTGCGCGATGCGCTCGACGGTGGTGTTGGGCGGCGTGACCTGCACGCTCTTGGGCGACTTCAGCAGGCCGTTGGCCAGCTCGCGGATTTCGTCGCTGAAGGTGGCGCTGAACAGCAGGCTCTGCTTGTCCTTGGGCAGCAGGGCCAGCACTTTCTTCACGTCGTGGATGAAGCCCATGTCCAGCATGCGGTCGGCTTCGTCCAGCACCAGTATCTCGACGTTCGACAGGTCGATGTGGTTCTGGCCTTCCAGGTCCAGCAGGCGGCCCGGCGTGGCCACCAGGATGTCGACGCCGCGCGCGATGCGGTTGATCTGCGGGTTCATGCCGACGCCGCCGAAGATCACGGTCGAGGTCAGGTCGAGGTATTTGCCGTAGACGCGGATCGATTCCTCGACCTGCGCCGCCAGCTCGCGCGTGGGCGTCAGCACCAACGCGCGGATGGCGCCGGGCTGGCGCGCCGGCCGGCTCGACAGCAGCTGCAACATCGGCAGCGTGAAGCCGGCCGTCTTGCCGGTGCCGGTCTGTGCGCCGGCCAGCAGGTCGTGGCCTTCCAGCACCACGGGAATGGCTTGCGCCTGAATGGGGGTGGGCGTCGTGTAGCCCTGCTCTTGCACAGCCCGCAGAATGGCGGGGGCCAGGTTCAGTTGGTCAAAGTTCATCAAAGTGGATGCGCCGGTCTCTCGTCGGCGCCTGAGCTGCGGGCCTGATCCGGCAAGGGCCGGGCCAGTTGAAGGCTGCAGCGGGTTCTTCTTTGGGTGGGCGTGTGGGCCAAGGGTGGCCGGCGGCGCCCCAGCGGAAGGGCTGGCTTGCGGAAAACTGGTGGCCCGCAAGCCAGCCTATTATCGCACGCAGCCGGCTAGGAGTGTGGGCGGCAGAAGGCGTCGAAGCGAAACGTGCGAAAAACGAGGATAGCGTGGTGGTGCCGACAAGCCCATAGCCGAGCTATGGGCGCAGGCGGTAGCGCCGCGATAGACCGTTTTCTCGCGCGTTGCAGCCGACGCACCTTCTGCCGCCCACACTCCTAAGGCGCCGACACCTTTTTTTGATGGGCCCCATGACCGCTTCGACCACTTTCGGCTATCACGCGGGCGAAGACCGCGTGTGGATCAGCTGCACCGCCTGGCCGCAGCGCATCTGGATCACCCGGCGCATGGCGCGCGGCATCGTGCAACTGGTGGCCACCGCGCTGGAAAAAGCGCCACCCGGCGCGCCCGACGCCGACACGCGCCCGCCCGCCGAGCGGGCCGCGGCCGACCACGACGCATCGCTCAACCGTGTGCAGCCCGGCGAGCCGGCGCGTGCGCTGCAGATGGGGCGCGAAGCCAGCGACGCGCCGGAACTGGCCAGCGCCGTGCTGTGCACGCAGGTCGATCTGCGCGACGACGGCGTGCAGGCGGTGCTGGCGTTTCACACGTCGGCGGGGCAGCGCCCGTTGCTGCTCAGCCGCGTGGGCCTGCACCGCTGGCTGCGCGGGCTGCACATAGTGCTGGGCACCACCGATTGGGCCGAGTGGGCGCCGCTGCCCGACTGGCTGACGCGCAGCTACCTGCCGCCGGCCCTGGGCGCGTTGCTGGTGGTGCCGCCCGCCGCGGGCGATGGGGGCGATGCGCCCGCGCCGCCGCCCGGCGCCTGAAGGGCCGCGCGCCGTGCGCCGCGGCAAGCGCCGATAATCGCTGCTGACCGGCGCGCCGCCCGCCCCCGCGGGCATGGACGCCGCCACCGCTCCCGTTTTTCATGTCTATTCGGCCTGCAGCGCTGGTTGCTGCTGCGTGGACAGCTATCAATTCAAGAGTAAACGAATGGCCCAGTACGTCTTTTCCATGAACCATGTCAGCAAGATCGTGCCGCCCAAGCGCGCGATCCTGAAGGACATTTCGCTCAGTTTCTTTCCGGGCGCCAAGATCGGCGTGCTGGGCCTCAACGGCTCGGGCAAATCCACGCTGCTGAAGATCATGGCCGGCATCGACAAGGAGATCGAGGGCGAGGCCATCCCCATGCCCGGCCTGGACATCGGCTACCTGCCGCAGGAGCCGCAGCTCAACCCCGACAACACGGTGCGCCAGGAAGTGGAACTGGCGATGGGCGAAGTCAACGCCGCCAAGTCGCGGCTGGAAGAAATCTACGCCGCCTATGCCGAAGAAGACGCCGACTTCGACGCCCTGAGCGAAGAGCAGGGCAAGCTCGAAGCCATCATTGCCGCCGCCGGCACCGACAGCGAGCACCAGCTGGAAATTGCCGCCGACGCGCTGCGCCTGCCGCCGTGGGACGCCGTCATCGGCAAGCTGTCGGGCGGCGAAAAGCGCCGCGTGGCGCTGTGCAAGCTGCTGCTGTCCAAGCCCGACATGCTGCTGCTGGACGAACCCACCAACCACCTGGATGCCGAATCCGTCGAGTGGCTGGAAATCTTCCTGAAGCGCTTCACCGGCACCGTGGTCGCCATCACGCACGACCGCTACTTCCTGGACAACGCGGCCGAGTGGATTTTGGAACTGGACCGCGGCCACGGCATTCCGTACAAGGGCAACTACTCCAGCTGGCTGGAGCAGAAAGAGGCGCGCCTGAAGCAGGAACAGAAAACCGAAGACGCCCGCGCCAAGGCCATGAAGAAGGAACTGGAGTGGGCGCGCGCCAACCCCAAGGGCCGCCAGGCCAAGAGCAAGGCGCGCCTGGCCCGCTTTGAGGAACTGAGCGACTACGAATACCAGAAGCGCAACGAAACGCAGGAGATCTTCATCCCCGTCGGTGAGCGCCTGGGCCACGAAGTGTTCGAGTTCAAGAACGTCAGCAAGAGCTTCGGCGACCGCGTGCTCATCGACGACCTCAGCTTCAAGGTGCCGGCCGGTGCCATCGTCGGCATCATCGGCCCCAACGGCGCCGGCAAGTCCACGCTGTTCAAGCTGATCGCCGGCAAGGAGCAGCCCGACAGCGGCGAAATCAAGGTCGGCCAGACCGTGCGCATGGCCTTCGTCGACCAGAGCCGCGACGCGCTGGCGTCCGACAAGACGGTGTGGGAAGACATCTCGGGCGGGCTGGACATCATCACCGTCGGCAAGTTCCAGATGCCGAGCCGCGCCTACGCCGGACGCTTCAACTTCAACGGGCAGGACCAGCAGAAGAAGGTCGGCATGCTGTCAGGCGGCGAACGCGGCCGCCTGCACCTGGCCAAGACGCTGATGCAGGGCGGCAACGTGCTGCTGCTGGACGAACCGTCGAACGACCTCGACGTCGAAACCCTGCGCGCGCTGGAAGACGCGCTGCTCGAATTCGCCGGCAGCGTGATGGTCATCAGCCACGACCGCTGGTTCCTCGACCGCATCTGCACGCACATCCTGGCGGCCGAGGACGAAGGCAAGTGGGTCTTCTTCGACGGCAACTTCCACGAATACGAGGCCGACAAGATCAAGCGCCTGGGTGAAGACGGCGCGCGGCCGCACCGGGTGCGCTACAAGGCGTTGAAGTAAGCCCGGCGGCTTACTGGCTGGCAGTGCCGACAGGCGGCGGCGCAATCGAATTGGCGGCCGATTCGGCGCGGTGGGCGGCCGACGCCGCGAGGGTGGCGGCGCGGGCCGCGGCATCGGCCGCGGCTTGCGAATCAGCGCTGGAGGTACCCGCCGCGGCGGCGCTGCTGTTGGCCGCGGCGGCGGCACTGGCAGCCGATGCGGTGGCGGCCGCGGCGCGCTGCGCGGCGGCTTCGGCGTCAATGGCCTTGTTGATGGCTTCACCCGCGGGTGCCGGTGTTTGCGGCGTGCCGGCATCCTTCTGGCCGCACGCTGCCAGCAGGGCGGCGGTGGCGATCAGTAGAGGCGCGAGTTGACGTTGAAGTTGGGTCATGGCGAATCTCCTGCAAATCGCGCATGCGTTGCAGCAACGCATGCGGCGTAAAGGGCCGATGGCGCACCGGCCCTGCACCCATCTTCATGCGGTGCCGCTTAGCGGCGATGTCGGCGCCCGCCGACGCTCATCGTCAGACGCGGGGCAGCGCTGATCAGGGCTGGGCAACCGGTCACAATCGCCGCGACAACTTGCGGAGTCTCGGAACATGCTGCAACTTTCCGTCCCTTGGTGGGAATTCGTCGTGCGCGGCGTCGTGGTGTATGTGTTTCTGCTGTTCTTTCTGCGCATCACGGGGCGGCGGCAGATCGGGCAGTACGACCCGTTCGACCTGATTCTGTTGCTGATCTTGTCCAACGCGGTGCAGAACTCGATGAACGCGGGCGACAACTCGCTGATCGGCGGCCTGGTATCGGCGCTGACGTTGATTGGCTGCCACGGCGTGGTGGCGCGGCTGACGTGGCGCTATCCGCGACTGGCGCGGCTGATTGACGGCAAGCCGCAGGTGCTGATCCGCACCGGCGTGCTGGACGAGCCGTTGATGCGCGCCGAGCGCCTGACCCCCGACGACGTGCACGCCGCGCTGCGCGCCGCTGGCTGTCTGCACACGCACGAGGTGGAGCGCGCCACCATCGAGACCAACGGCCAGATCACCGTGGTGCTGCGCAACCGCGAATCACCGAGCGGCGCGGCGCCGCCCGCGCCTGCAGGCCATGGTGCTTAAACTATCAAATACATAGCAGCGCACGCAATCGTGTCGTGCGCTGCGGCTTTGTTTTGGCTTGATCAGCGCCGCGTCGCCAGCTGCCGCACCGCTTTCAGCGTTTCGTCCACGTGGCGCAGCGGGTTGCTGCCTTCGTGGGTAAAGGCGACCTTGCCGTCCTGTGCGATGACGTACGAAATGCGGCTGGCCATGCCGGGCAGCAGCGAACCGGCGTCGTAGGCCCGGATGGTGTGCCCCTTGGGGTCGGACGCGACGGCAAAGCGGTCGCGGCATTCCTGGCGCGAGAACTTCCTGAGCGTGTCAATGTCGTCGTGCGACAGGCCAATGACGGTGGCGCCCAGCGCGGCAAATTGAGGCGTGGCTTCGGCAAAGGCATTGGCTTCCACCGTGCAGCCGCGCGTAAAGGCCTTGGGATAGAAGTAGAGCACTACCGGCCCTTTTTTAAGCGCCTGAGCCAGGTCGAAGTCGAAGCTTTCGCCCGCCAGCGCGGCCGGCGTGCTGAAAGCGGGTGCCGGGTCGCCCGGCTTCAGCGCGGCCAGCACGGTGGCAGGCGGCGCCAACGTGGCGGCCAGCAGCAGGGCGGTGGGCAGGCGTTTCATGGTCAAAGCTCCAGCGTAAAAGCGTTGGCGCCATGGTAGCGATGCGGCGCGCCGCGCGTTGCCGGCAGCGTCAGGCGGGGGCGGCCGTCAGCGCCACGGTGTTCGGGTCGGCGTGCCGTGCCGGGATTTCGCCGTCGAAGCTGAAGCCGTCCGCTTCATGCAATTGCCAGCGGCCCGCGCCGGTCAGCTCCAGCACGTGCGTGTGCCAAGCCAGCACGGCGGCGCGGTGGGCGATGCTGATGAGGGTGACGTCGGCGTCCAGCAGGCGTTGGTACAGCCGCGCCTCGTTGGCGCGGTCGAGCGCGCTGGTGGCTTCGTCCAGGATGACGAAGCGCGGCTGCGTGATGAGCACGCGCGCGAACGCCAGGCGCTGCTGTTCGCCCAGTGACAGGGTCTTGGCCCAGTCCACCTCGGCGTCCAGGCCGCCGCTGCGTTCGGCCAGATCGGGCAGGTTCACGTCGTGCAGCGCTTGCAGCAGCACGGCGTCTTCGACTTCGCGGTCGAACTGCGGATACAGCAGCTGGCTGCGCAGGCTGCCCACCTGCATGTACGGGCGCTGCGGCAAGAACATGCTGTCGGCCACCGGCGGGCGCCGAATGCTGCCGTGACCGGCGCGCCACAGGCCCGCGATGGCGCGCAGCAGCGAACTCTTGCCGCTGCCGCTTTCGCCCACGATCAGCAGCCCGTCGCCTTTTTGCAGCGTGAAGCTGAGGTCGCGCACCAGTTCGCGTTTGCCGTCGGGCGTCTTCAGGGTGACGCCTTGCAGGCTCAGCTCGGGCGCTTCGCTGGTGGCGATGGTGGCGCGGCGTCGGCGCGGCACCGGCGCGGGTTCGGCTTGGGCGCTGTCACCGGCTTCGCCGGGCTTGGCCGGCAGCGCGCTCAGCAGGCCATGGATGCGCTCGATGCCGGCAGTGAAGCGAGAGAGGCCCTCGAAGTTGTCGATGATGATGGATACCGCGCCCAGCACCGCCAGAAAGGCGCCGGCCGCCTTGATAGCCTGGCCCACTTCCAGCTCGCCCGACAGCACCAGGTTGGCGATCAGGATGTTGGGCAGGATGATGGCGATCTGGTTGTACGCCTGCTGGAAGAAGTTGAGGTTGAGCTGCTGGCGCAGCAGGCGCTGGTAGTTGCGCAGCGCGCCCTTGAAGCGGCCGCGCACCTGCTTCAGCTCGGCCTGCTCGCCGCGGTGAAAGGCGATGGATTCGGCGTTTTCGCGCACGCGCACCAGGCTGAAACGAAAGTCGGCTTCGCGCTTGAGCTGAAAGAAGTTCAGCCGCATCAACGGCGCGCCGAACACTTTGACCGTGAGCCAGGTACCGACGGCGGTATAGGCCACCAGCACGTACACCAGCATGTGCGAGATTTGCCACAGCACCCAGCTGAAGGCCACCAGCTGCATCAGCGAGCCCAACCCGATCAGCAGGAAGTACAGCGAACGCTGCGTGAAGGTGTTCACGTCTTCGGCGATGCGTTGGTCGGGGTTGTCGATACTGGCTTCGGCCGTCAGTTCATAGAAGCGGCGGTCGTGGAAGTAGCGTCCCAGCAGCCGCTCGGACAGCCAGCGCCGCCAGTGGTTGCCCAGCGTGTCGCGCACAAAGTAGTAGAGCGAGCGCGTGGGCACGAACACCGCCACCACGATCAGGCAGATCATGATGGCGTGCCAGAAGCGGTCGCTGTCGCGCGCGGCCAGGGCCGACGTCATCTCGCCGGCCTGGTTGTTGAGCATGACGGAAATCTGCGTTTCGGCCAGCAGCATGACGATCAGCACGATCAGAAAGCCCCAGGCCTTGCGGCGTTCGCCCTCGCGCCAGTACGGCGAGGCGATGGCCCAGAAACGGCGCCACACGTCGGGCGCGAAGAAGTCGAAGCTGGGGCGCTGGCGGTCGCGCGCGGGCGCCGCGGTGCCGGTCTGAACCGGGGCCGCGGGGTTCTGCGGCGTGGCGTCGGGGTTGTGTTCAATATGGCTCATGGCGGGCACGGGACGCCGGTGCGGCAGCGGTGTGACTGAATGTCACTGAGCTTAAGCAAGCGCTGTGGTGACGGTTGTCGGCAAACCGCCGTCGCGCCACGTAGGCGAAAAAGCCGAGTCAGACCGTTACGGCGTCACGCGGGGCCGCCCATGAGCAGGGGCGGCGCTGGCGTTGAGTGCGCGGGCAGAAAGCGTCGAGGGCGCGGCGCGTCAGCCGCCCACGTGGTTGCAAGATGCGGGCAGCGGCGGCAAACGCGTCAGTGGCGGTCGGGGCGTGGCCGCAGGCGTGGGCAGTAGGCCGGCGCGCAGGGCAGCGTGGGTGCGGCCACCAGCGCATAGGGGCGCGGCGGCGGCGCGTCGGTCACGATGGCCGGTGGGTAGTAGGTGATGGCCGCGGGCGCGACAGCTTGCCGGTCAGCGGCCTGCTGCGCGGCATCGTCGTTGGGGTTGAACTTGCCGGCGTCGGGAAAGCTGCGGTCCTTCAGCGGCGAATTGGGGGGCGCCAGGTCGGAATTGTGCGCGCTGGGCGCGGCCAGCACGGTTGCGCCCAGCAACAGGCCGGTGATGAGCAAGGCGGTGGGGGCAAGGTTTTTCATCGCAGGGCCTGAAAGCCAATGTGTGCCTGAGTGTAACCAGCCCGGGCCGCACCGGGCCACGCGCCGCGCGCTGGTGGTTGCACGACAATGCGCCGCATGACCCAACCCCAAGCGCGCCCCCGCATCGCCCTGGTGGGCACCGGCGGCACCATTGCCGGCGCCGCGCCGGCGCAGGCTGGCGACACTTCGGCGGCCTACCAGTCGGCCGTGGTGACGGCGGCCGACCTGATCGAGCGCGTGCCGCCACTGGCGCGCGTGGCTGAGTTGCAGGCCGAGCAGTTGCTGCAGATCGATTCGGCCGACTTCACCGATGACCTTCTGCTGGCGCTGGCGCGCCGCGTGGCCGCGCTGTGCGTGCGCGACGACGTGGACGGCGTGGTCGTCACGCACGGCACCGACACGATGGAGGAAAGCGCCTACTTCCTGCATCTCACCGTGAAAAGCGCCAAGCCTATTGTGCTGACCGGCGCCATGCGGCCCGGCACCGCGCTGGCGGCCGATGGCCCCGTCAACCTGCTGCACGCCGTGGCGGTGGCGGCGCACGCCTCGTCGGCCGGGCGCGGCGTGCTGGTGGTGATGAACGAGGAAATCCACAGCGCGCGCGACGTGGCCAAGGTGCACGCCATGCGGCTGGATGCATTTGCCTCGCCGCATGGCCCGCTGGGCGCGGTGGTGGAAGGTGCGCCGCGCTGGTGGCGCGCGGTGGCGCGGCCGCACACGACGTCGAGTGAATTCGACATCGCCGCCATTGACACGTTGCCGCTGGTCGGCGTCGTTACCAGCCACGGCCACATGCGGCGCGAGTTGTACGACGCCTGGGTGACCGCCGGCGCGCGCGCCATCGTGCATGCGGGCTTTGGTGGTGGCACGGTGCCCGCCTACCTGAAGCCCGTGCTGGCCGAGCTGTGCGCGCAAGGCGTGCTGATGGTGCGCGCCTCGCGCGTGGGTGCCGGCCCTGTCATCCGCAACGCCAACTTCGACGACGACGCCTGCGGCAGCGTGGTGACGGATGACCAGAACCCGCCGCGCGCGCGGCTGTTGGCGGCGCTGGCGCTCACGTGCGGGGCGGATGCCGCCGCGATGCAGCAGGTGTTTTGGCGTTATTGATTCCCGGCGTGGGTGCGAGCACCCACCCTACGAAGCCACTGGCCGCCTGGCCAGCAAGCGCCGCCGCACGGCGTCGATGTTGTTGCGCAGCGCGAACAGTTCTTCGGCATGGGCCAGCGGCACCGTGATGCCGTTGGCCACGCGGTCAAGTTCGTCCAGTTCGTTCAGCAAATCGGTGCGCTCGCCGATGCCTTCGTCCAGCCGTGCCTCCACGTCGCGCAGCCGCGCGTACCAGCGAAACACGCGTTGGCGCACGCGGTAGGTGTACAGCGGCGGCACCACGCGCGACAAGGGCAGCAGCAGCACGATCAGACCGCCGATGACCAGCCACATGCGTTCCAGCAGGTTGCTGGCCCAGAACGGCAGGTAGCGCTGCCAGAAAGGCGGTGTGCCGTTGATGGCGCGGTCGCCTTCGGGGCTGACCGGCAGCTCGCTGGTGCGCGTGTTGGGAAAGTCGCGTGCCCGGTTGAACCAGCCGGCGCCGCCGTGCATGCCCTGCGCGGCCTGTGCCAGCAATTGGCGCAGTGCCGGGTGGGTGTCTTCGCGCGTCAGCAGCGA
The DNA here is from genome assembly GCA_029780695.1 of Pseudomonadota bacterium. GTDB lineage: Bacteria > Pseudomonadota > Gammaproteobacteria > Burkholderiales > Burkholderiaceae_C > Ottowia. The sequence goes on along the minus strand of JAKOYD010000166.1, from coordinate 19,019 downwards.
TGTGGTGGTGGCCAGCAGGCTGATGTCGCGCGGCGGCAGGTCGGCCGCCAGATCGACCACGCCGCGCGGCAGCGTGACCGGCTGCAGGAACGGAAAGCGCCGCGCATAGGCGTCGGGTTGCGCCGCGTCCATCAGCGCGATGCCAGGCGCGCGCAGCAACCGGCCCACCACCGGCGATTCAGGCGCGGTCACCAGCGCCATGGCGTCGATCAAGCCGCCTTGCAGCGCCTCGGCGGCGGCTTCAGGTGGCAACTGGCTCAGCACCAGGTCGTCGGCGTTCAGGCCGTTGGCTTGCAGCAGCCGCTGCAGCATGTCGGGCACGCCGCTGCCCGGCTGGTCGATGTTGACGCGCAGACCCTTGAGGGGCGGCAGCGTCGTCAGCGGAGGCGGCGGGGTCGGCGCGCTGGCGGTTGGACGCTTTGTCGCTTCATTTTTGATAGCTTTATGTGCAGGCGGGGCAAGCGCGTCGGCCCTGTGGAATACCCAAAGCGGCTCGTAGAACAGCGCGCCCAGCGACGTGATGCCGGCTTCGCCGTCGGCCTGCGCATCGGCGCTGCCGCCGCGCACGAAGGCGGCGCCGGCCGTGCCCTGGCGCAGCGCCTGCAGATTGGCCAGCGAGCCTTCGGTGGGCACCAGCGTGACCGTGATGCCGTTTCTGGCCAGGGCCTGTGCGTAGCGCTGGCCGAATTCGGCATAGGCGCTGCCGGCGGGGCCGGTGGCCAGCGTAAGGGTCTTGGGCGGCTGGGGGTCGAGCCACCAATAGGCGCCCACCAGCACGCCAATGGCAATCAACGCCACCGGGCCGGCCGACACCAGCATGTCGCGGATCGACAGCACGACCAGCGTGAGGGTGCGACGGATGGGGCCGATCATCGGGACACGGCGCCTTTCTGCGTGCGCGCTGGCGTGTGCGTGCCGCGCACCGTCAGGTCGGCGGCCGATGGCAGCAGCAGCGTGTCGATCGCCACGCCCTGCGCCGCGCGCACGGCATTGACGCAGGCGCGTGCCACGGCTTCGCCCGCCATCGTGCACAGCACGTTGAAATCCAGCCCGCCCGACATGCCGGTGGCCAGCGCGAACAGCGTGTCGCCGTCGCTCATGGTGTGCACCGGGCGAATGGCCCTGGCCAGCCCGTCGTGGCCCGCGCCGGCCAGGCGCTGGCACTGGGCCTTGCCCAGCGGCGCATCGGTGGCGATCACGCCGATGGTGGTGTTGACGCCCGCCAGCAGCGACAGCGGCGCGTCGCCCGTCAGCACCGCCGATACGCTGCCGCGCAGCCCTTGCCCGTCTTCGGTGCGCGCGCCGGCAATCGGGGCGCCCGTGGCGGGGTCGACCACGTCGCCCAACGCGTTGACGGCGATCAGCGCGCCCACGGTCACGCCGTCCAGCGTGACCGAGGCGGTGCCGATGCCGCCCTTCATCGCGAAGGGCATGCCGAACAGCTTGCCCACCGTGGCGCCCGCGCCCGCGCCGACGTTGCCCTGCAGCGGCTCATCGCTGGCGGCTTCGCAGGCCGCGTAGCCCGCCGCGTCGCCAGGGCGGATGCGGGCGTCGCCCAGGTGCAGGTCGAACAGCACGGCCGCCGGCACGATGGGCACCACCTGGCCCGGCGCGCTGCCGACGTAGAGGCCCACCCCTTGTTCCTCAAGCCAGCGCATCACGCCGCCGGCGGCGTCCAGCCCCCATGCGCTGCCGCCCGACAGCAGCACCGCGTGCACCACGCCCACCAGGTTGGCCGGGTCGAGCAGATCGGTCTCGCGCGTGCCGGGTGCCGCCCCACGCACGTCCACGCCGCCCGACGCCCCCGCGCGGGCCAGCACCACGGAACAGCCGGTGGGGCGGCGCGTGTCGGTGAAGTGACCGACCTCGATGCCGCGCACCTGGGTGATGCTGCCTGGGTAGGGCAGGGCGGCGCGCGCGGCGGCGGGCGAAGCGGATTTGCGGGGCATGCGTGTCGTGCGAAGTGGTGATGCGGCATGTTAGCGCCCGCTGGCGTGGTGCCTGCGCCCGCCCCGGCAACGTGCGCGCGAAGCCGCGACAATGGGCGGGTCAGCTTCTTGCCCGCGTTTCGTCGCGGGGTTTACGCCGTGCCGCTTTCTTCACCTGCTCCGCGCACCCACCTGCATGATCGTTGTACCGTCTTTCGCGGTTATCGCCGCGCCGACGGCCTGTGGGACATCGAGGCCGAACTGCACGACAGCAAGACCGCGCCCTTCACCATTGCCGGCGAGGGCGACTGGGCGCCGGGCGAGCCGATCCACGGCATGGCGATCCGGCTGACGGTGGACGACGACACCGTGGTGCACGCCATCGAAGTGGCCATGGACCATGTGCCGCATGACCCGTGCCCCAAGGCCATGGCGCCGATGCAGCGCATGGTGGGCTGCCAGCTGGCGCGCGGCTGGCGCCGTTCGATCGAGCAGCACCTGGGCGGCATCGAAGGCTGCGCCCACCTGCGCGAGCTGCTGTTCAACATGGCCACCGCCGCGTTCCAGACCATGGTGCAGAGCGTGGTGCCGATCGACCCCGAGCACCCGCCGCCGCACCTGGGCAAGTGCGTGACCTGGGACTTCAACGGGCCGGTGGTGGCCCGCCGCTATCCCCGGTTTTATCGGCTGCAGCCGCAGCCGCCGCCGCCGCCGCCGCGGGACAAGTAGCGCTGCAGGGGCTCTACAGCCACTTTTGCATCAGCACGGCTTCGCCTTCGGCGGGGTCCAGCACATAGGGGGCGAAGCCGAAGCGCTGGTAGCTGCGCAGCGCGCGCTGGTTACCGCTCAGCACTTCCAGCGTGAGCTTGCAGCAGCCGCGCGCCCGCGCGTGGGCTTCGCACGCCGACAGCAGGGCCTGGCCCACGCCGCGCGCGCGGTGGGCCGGCAGCACCACCAGGTCGTGCACATTGAGCAGCGGCCGCGCCTTGAAGGTGGAATAGCTCTCGAAGGTGTTGGCCAGGCCGACGGCCGCATCGCCTTGCCAGGCGATGAAGCTGGCGGCCGCGGGCAGGGCCGCCAGGTCGTCGCACAGGCGCGACCGCACGTCGTCCGGCAACGGCACGCCGCCGCCCATGGGGTCTCGCGCATAAGCCTGAAGCAACGCGACGAGCGCCGTGCGATGGGCTTCGTCGCGGTAGTCGACCGCGCGGACGACCGGCGGCGCCGCGCTCATGCGGCGGCGTCGACCGCCTCGTCGGCAAACGCCTCGACCGGCACGCAGCTGCAGAACAGGTTGCGGTCGCCGTACACGTTGTCGACACGGCCGACCGGCGGCCAGTACTTCACGCTGCCCGGCAGCCGGCCGGCCAGCGCGCCGCCGACTTCGCGCGGATAGGGGTGTGGCCAGTCGGCGGTGAGCAGGCTGTCGGCGGTGTGCGGGGCGTTCTTCAGCGGGTTGTCGTCCTGCGGCCACTCGCTGCGCTCGACGCGGCGAATCTCCTCGCGGATGGCGATCATGGCGTCGACGAAGCGGTCGATTTCTTCGAGCGTCTCGCTTTCGGTCGGCTCCACCATCAGCGTGTTGGCGACCGGGAAGCTGAGCGTCGGCGCATGAAAGCCGTAGTCGGCCAGGCGCTTGGCGACGTCTTCGGCCATCACGCCGCTGGTGTCCTTCAGGCCGCGCAGGTCCAGGATGCACTCGTGCGCGACATGTCCGTTGGCGCTGGCGTACAGCGTGGGGTAGTGGTCCTTCAGCCGCTTGCTGATGTAGTTGGCCGACAGGATGGCCGCCTCGGTGGCGTGCGTCAGGCCCGCGCCGCCCATCATGCGGACGTACATCCAGCTGATAGGTAATACGGCGGCGTTGCCCAGGGGCGCTGCGCTGACTGCTCCGATTTTGCGAGCATCGCCTGCCGTCTGGTGGCCGGGCAGATAGGGAACGAGGTCTTCGACCACGCACACCGGTCCGACGCCGGGGCCGCCGCCGCCGTGCGGGATGCAGAAGGTCTTGTGCAGGTTCAGGTGGCTCACGTCGCCGCCAAATTCGCCCGGCGCGGCCACGCCGACCATGGCGTTCATGTTGGCGCCGTCCAGGTACACGCGGCCGCCATGCTGGTGCACCAGCTGGCAGACTTCTTTGACGTGCGTCTCGAACACGCCGTGCGTGCTGGGGTAGGTGATCATGATGCAGGCCAGCTTGTCGGCGTGCTGCTCGCACTTGACCTTCAGGTCGGCCAGGTCGACGTTGCCGTTGTCGTCGCACTTGGTGACTACAACCTTCATGCCCACCATCTGCGCGCTGGCCGGGTTGGTGCCATGCGCGCTGCTGGGGATCAGGCACACATCGCGCTGGCCCTGGCCGCGCGCCTGCTGCCACGCGCGGATGGCCAGCAGGCCGGCGTATTCGCCCTGGCTGCCGGCGTTGGGCTGCAGGCTGACGTCGGCATAGCCGGTGATGGCACTCAGCCAGCGGCGCAGCTGCTCATCCAGCTCGCGGTAGCCCTGCAGCTGGTCGGCCGGCGCAAAGGGGTGCACGTTGGCGAATTCGGGCCAGGTGATGGGAATCATCTCGCTGGTGGCGTTCAGCTTCATGGTGCAGCTGCCCAGCGGGATCATGCTGCGATCAAGCGCCAGGTCCTTGTCTGCCAACTGGCGGAGGTAGCGCAGCATGCCGGTTTCGCTGTGGTGGCTGTTGAACACCGGGTGCGTCATGAAGGCCGATGTGCGGCGCAGCGCGGCAGGGATCAGGTCGGGCGCGGACTTTTCCAGCGCGGCGAAGTCGGGCAGCGCCTTGTCGCCGGCAAAAATCCGCCACAGCAGTTCGACGTCGCCGCGCGTGCTGGTTTCGTCAAGCGAGACGCACAGGTACACGCCCCAGGCTTTTCGCAGGTTGGCGCCCATCTGTACTGCGCGAGCAGCTATAGTATCGGTAGCATCATCGGTCTTGAAGCAAACCGTATCGAAGCCCGAATCGTGGTGCGTGGCGGTGAAGCCCAGCGCCTTCATGCCGGCGGTGAAGATGCTGGCCAGGCGCGTCACCCGTTCGGCAATGCGCTTGAGGCCCGCCGGTCCGTGATAGACCGCATACATGCTGGCGACGATGGCCGGCAGCGCCTGCGCGGTGCAGATGTTGCTGGTGGCTTTTTCGCGGCGGATGTGCTGCTCGCGCGTTTGCAGCGCCAGGCGGTACGCCGGCTTGCCGTGCACGTCCACGCTGACGCCCACCAGGCGCCCGGGCAGGCTGCGCTTGAACGCGTCCTTGCAGGCCATGAAGGCGGCGTGCGGGCCGCCCGCGCCCATCGGCATGCCAAAGCGCTGCGAGTTGCCGACCACAATGTCGGCGCCCATTTCGCCGGGCGACTTCAGCAGCGTCAGCGCCAGCAGGTCGCTGGCCATGATGACGGCCGCGCCCTTGGCGTGGATCTTGTCCGACTCGCCGCTCCAGTCCATCAGCCAGCCGCTGCTGCAGGGGTACTGGATGAGGGCGGCGAAGTAATCGTCGGCGGCAATGGCCGCGTCCCATTCTTCGCGCGAGTTGGCCAGCTTGACCGTGAGGCCCAGCGGCGCCGCGCGCGTCTGCATCACTTCGATGGTCTGTGGATGCGCGTCGCCGCTGACCACGATCACGTCGCCCTTGGCCTTGACGCTGCGCTTGGCCAGCGTCATGGCCTCGGCGGCGGCGGTGGCCTCGTCCAGCATCGAGGCATTGGCAATGTCCATGCCCGTCAGGTCGGCCACCAGGGTCTGGAAGTTGAGCAACGCTTCCATGCGGCCCTGGCTGATTTCGGCCTGATAAGGCGTGTATGAGGTGTACCAGGCCGGGTTCTCCAGCACGTTGCGCAGGATCACCCCGGGCAGGTGGTTGGGGTAATAGCCCTGGCCGATGAAGCTCTTGAGCAGCTTGTTCTTGCCCGCCATCTGCTTCAATTCTGAGAGCGCGTCGGCCTCGCTGATGGCGGGCGGCAGCTTCATCTCGCTCTGGCGCGCGATGCTGCGCGGCACGATGGAATCGATCAGCGACTGGCGCGACTGTTCACCGATGACGGCGAGCATCTTGCGTTCATCGGCCGGCGTGATGCCGATGTGGCGGGCAACGAACTCACCGGGGTTTTCGAGTTGGGCGAGGGTGGGGGCTTGGGACATGACGGGCGCTCCAGACAAAACCGTGGGCAAGGCGCACCGCATTGCGCGATGCGCCTCACGCAATGCTCTGCGGGGCGATCAGGCCGCGAAGGCCGTGTAGGCGGCTTCGTCCATCAGCGCGGCGACTTCGTCGGGCTGGGCCAGCTTGACCTTGAAGAACCAGCCGGCGCCCATCGGGTCGCTGTTGGCCAGGCTGGGCTCGTCGGCCAGCGCCTGGTTCACTTCGACCACTTCGCCGCTGACGGGCATGTACACGTCGGCGGCGGCTTTCACGCTTTCGACCACGCCGGCGGTATCTTTTTGCACGTAGGTCTTGCCGACTTCAGGCAGCTCGACAAACACCACGTCGCCCAGCGCATCCTGTGCGTGCTGCGTGATGCCGACGGTGGCGATGTCGCCTTCGACTTTGACCCATTCGTGGTCTTCGGTGTACTTGATGCTCATGGTTGCTCCAAAAATAAGAGTGGATTGCGCAAGTGGGGCGGGCGCTGCAAGCCGATGGGGCTATGCCATTGGCTGGAGGTCAACCGCGGTAATAACGGGTGGGCACGAAGGGCGTGGGGCTGACGACCATGGGCACCGGCTTGCCGCGCACCATGGCGAAAAGCTCGGTGCCGACGGCGGCGCAGTCGGGTTGCACGTAGCCCATGGCGATGGCCTGGTTCAGCGTGGGGCTGATGAGGCCGCTGGTGACCTGGCCGATGGTCTGGCCGTCCATGTTTTCCAGTGGCGCGGGCTCGCGCACTGGCACGCGCTCCTTGGCGATGAGTGCGACGCGCTTGCGGGTGGCAGGCTGGCTGCCGTCCAACTGCGCCAGCACCACGTCGGCACCAGGGAAGCCCCCCGCGCGCTCGCCGCCTGTGCGGCGCACCTTTTGCATGGCCCAGTTGAGCGCGGCTTCCACCGGCGTGGTGGTGGTGTCGATGTCGTTGCCGTACAGGCACAGGCCGGCTTCGAGCCGCAGGCTGTTGCGCGCGCCCAGGCCAATGGGCGCAACCTCGGGCTGCGCCAGCAACGCGCGCGCGAAGGCTTCGGCCTGCGAGCCGTGGATGGAAATCTCGAAGCCATCCTCACCCGTGTAGCCGCTGCGGGTGATGTACAGGTCGGTGCCGTTCCACGCGAAGGCGCCGCCGGTCATGAACACCAGCTTTTCAACACCCGGTACCAGGCGCTTCAAGGCATCGACGGCCTTGGGGCCTTGCAAGGCAAGCAGGCCGCGCTCCGGCATGGGCAGCACCTGGCAGCGGTCGCCGATTCTGGCTTGCAGGTGCGCGATGTCGCCCGCCTTGCAGGCGCCGTTGACGATCAAAAACAGCTGCGGCCCCTCGCGCTCGCCCGCGGCGCGCGGGCGGCTTTCACCCGTGGTCTGTGCCGGGTCGCCCCAATTGACGAACATCAGGTCGTCGATGATCGTGCCCTCGTCGGTCAGCAGCAGGCCGTAGCGCTGCTTGTCCACGCCCAGGCCGATCACATCCACCGGCATCAGCGATTCCAGCGCGGCGGCCGCATCGGCGCCCACCAACTTGAGCTGCCCCATGTGCGATACGTCGAACAGGCCAGCCGCTTCGCGCGTGTGCTTGTGCTCGGCCATCAAGCCGGCGGGATACTGCACCGGCATCGAATAGCCGGCAAACGGCACCATGCGCGCGCCGAGTTCGACGTGCAGATCGTGCAACGGGGTTTTTTGAAGTTCGGTGTGGGCAGCGGACATGCGCAGGGCTCCTCGAATGCGTTGTTGAAATGCATTGCCCAGCCGACGTGCGGCGGGCGCGGAACCCTGCTGTCCCCTTTACCTGAGAGATTCAACCGGCTGCTTGGCTGGCACGCCGGTCTTGCCCCTTCGGTGGGCCGCATCGGTGTGCGGCCTCTCTCCAGCAGAATCTTTTGTATCAGTCCTTTTGCCTGAGCGTTCAGCCTTCGGCGGCGCGTTTAAGGCGCTCTCTCCTGACCAAAATATTCTAGCTTGCCTTCACCGATAAACCAGGTCGCGCAAACCCAGGGACAGCGCCGGCACATAGGTGATGACCATCAAGCACACCAGAATCACCGCCACAAAGGGCAGCAGGTGCCGGATGATCTTGTCGAGCGAGATGCGCGCCACCGTGCAGGCCGCGAACAGGTTCACGCCAAAGGGCGGCGTGATCATGCCCAGCGCCAGGTTGACCACCATGACCAGCCCGAAATGCACTGGGTCGATGCCGAAGTGCACCGCCACCGGCGCCAGGATCGGCGCCAGCACGATGATGGCCGCGCTGGTCTCGATGAACATGCCGATGATGAACAGCGCCGCGTTCACGCCCAGCAGGAACATCGCCGGGTTCTTGAGCACGTCTTCGAGCCAGTGACCGATGGCCTCGGGCACACCCGCGCGCGTGATGAGGAAGGCGAACAGCCCCGCGTTGGCGATGATGAACATGATCACCGACGACGACACCACCGACTTGCGCAGCACGGCGTACAAGTCCTTCAGGCTGATTTCGCGGTACACCAGCATGCCCACCACCAGCGCGTACAGCACCGCCACGGCCGACGCCTCGGTCGGCGTGAAGATGCCGCCGTAGATGCCGCCCAAGATGATCACGGGCATGAGCAGCGCCCAGGCCGCCTGGCGCGTGGCCGTCAGAAAGCCCAGGCGCCCGTCGCCGTCGTTCTTGCCCCAGCCGTTCCACTTGCAGTAAGCCCACACGAAGGCCATCAGCGCCAGGCTGATCAGGATGCCGGGGCCAAAGCCGGCGATGAACAGCTCGCCAATCGACACCTCGGCCGACACCCCGTACAGGATCATGGGGATCGAGGGCGGAATGATCACGCCCAGTTCGGCGCTGGTGGCCTGCAGCGCGGCGGCCCAGGTGGTGGGGTAGCCATGCTTGATGAGCGCCGGGATCAGGATGGCGCCGATGGCAAACGTGGTGGCCACCGACGAGCCCGACACCGCCGCGAAGATCATGCAGGTAAGCACGCAGGTCATGGGCAGCCCGCCCTGCACGCCGCCGACGATGCTCTTGGCGAACTCGACCAGCCGGCGCGAAATGCCGCCGGTTTCCATCAGGTTGCCGGCAAGGATGAAGAACGGGATGGCGGCCAGGGGAAACTTGTTGATGGCGTTGAACATCTCCTTGGCGGAGAGCAGCATGTTGGCGTTGCTGACCTGGATGCCGACGATCGCGGCCAAGCCAATCGAGACGGCGACCGAGACGCTGAGCGCGAAACCCAGCACCATGGTGATGAGCATGGCTGAAGTCACTGTGCGGTCTCCAGTTCCATGCGGCGCGGGTCGAGGTAATTGGCCACGATGCCGAGGATCGAGAACACCGCGCCTACCGGCATGGCGATGTAGGCCCAGAACATCGACAGCGCTTCCAACCCCGCCATGGTCTGCACGCTGCCGCGCACCGCGTAGTCGTAGCCCCACCACAAAATGATGCACATCAACGCCAGCGCGGCCAGCGCCACCAGCAGATCGAGCACGCGCTTGATGTGCGTCGGCACGGCACGGTAGAGCGCGTCCACGCTCACCATCGCGCCCTGGCGAAACGCCATGGGAATGCCCAGGAACACCATCCAGATCAGGCTGAAACGGATCAGCACCTCGCTCCATTCGGCGGGTTGTTCCAGCACGAAACGGGTGATGATCTGAAACACGCCCAGCGCGGAGGCGATCACCAGCATGGCGCAGGCCAGCGCCATGGCGATGCGGGTCGTCCAGCTTTCTAAGCTCAGGATCAGGGCCTTCATGTCCAATTGCCTTGAAATAAAAAATGCCCGTCGCGCAGGGCGGACGGGCACAACATGCTATTTTTAAAATAGCAAATCACGCATCGGCCAGCATCACTTGAAGTTGCGGATGCGGTCCAGGTTGGCCTTGCCAAAATCCTTCTCGAACTGGGCGTTGGCGCTGGCGAGCGCGGCCACGAACTTGGCCTTGTCCACGTTGTCCACCACGTTCATGCCCTTGCCGCGCAGGTCGGCCACGCCCTTCGCGTCGTCCTCATCCACGCGGGCGCGGTTGGCCTTGGTGCCTTCCTTGGCGGCGTCGATGAAGGCCTGCTTGTCGGCGGCCGAGAGCTTGTCGAACACCGCCTTGTTCATGACGAAGATGCAGGGCGAATACACGTGGCCAGTGAGCGACAGGTTTTTCTGCACCTGGTCGAACTTGGCCGAGATGATGACCGACAGCGGGTTCTCCTGCCCGTCCACCGTGCCCTGCTGCAGCGCGGTGAACACCTCGGGGAAGGCCATCGGCGTGGTGATGATGCCCAGCGCCTTGTAGGCGGCAATGTGCACCGGGTTTTCCATGGTGCGCATCTTCAAGCCTTTCAGGTCTTCTGGCGCGTTGACAGCGCGCTTGCTGTTGGTCATGTGGCGAAAGCCGTTCTCGGCCCAGGCCAGCGCCTTGAAGCCCTTGGGCTCGAACTTGGTCAGCAGCTCTTGCCCGATGGGGCCGTCGAGCACGGCGCGCGCGTGCGCCTTGTCGCGGAACAGGAAGGGCACATCCAAAATCTTGGATTCGGGCACGAAGTTGGGCACCGGGCCGGTCGAGCTGAAGGCCAATTCTTGCGTGCCCAGCTGCACCGCCTCGATGGATTCGCGCTCGCCGCCCAGGGCGCCGTTGTAGAAGGTCTGCACCTTGTAGCGACCGGCGGTGCGCTTTTCCACCTCTTTGGCGAAGGTGTCGATGGCCACGCCCTGGTGCGAGTTTTGCGAGGTGGAGATGCTGATCTTCATCGTGGTTTGCGCCGCGGCGCTGGCCATCAGACCGAACGCAAAGCCCATGCCAAGCACAAGTTGGTGCAATTTCATCGTGAAGCTCCTGAAATCGTGGACAACGAAAGGCCGCCTGTCGAGGCCTGAAAGCGGGCCATTATGGGCGCTCGTACGAGCCTGCGCCTTGGGGTTTTCGCGCATGAAGAGTCGCGCACGCGCGTGCCGCTGGCACCACGTTGGCACCTCATGACGCAGGCGTGAAGACCGCTGCTTTCAAGCGGTGTGGTGGTGGCGTCAAACGCTTCGGCGCATGGCGTGGCGCCGGCTTCGGCGTCGCTCGATTGCTATCGTATAAATAGCTGAAGGCGCAGCTCTGTCAAGCGCTGCGCCTTCGTTTATCCCGAAGAACGGGTCACATGCCTGAATAGTTCGGCCCGCCGCCGCCTTCGGGCGTGACCCACACGATGTTCTGTGTCGGGTCTTTGATGTCGCAGGTCTTGCAGTGCACGCAGTTTTGCGCGTTGATCTGCAGGCGCTGGGCGTTGCCGCCCTTGGCTTCATCAGGCACGAACTCGTACACACCGGCCGGGCAGTAACGTCCCTCGGGCCCGGCAAACTTGGCCAGGTTGATGTTGACGGGCACCGTCGGGTCTTTCAGCGTCAGGTGCGCGGGCTGGTTTTCTTCGTGGTTGGTGTTGCTGATGAACACGCTGCTGAGGCGGTCGAAGGTCAGCTTGCCATCGGGCTTGGGGTAGGCAATGGGCTGGCACTCGGCGGCGGCTTTTAGCTGCACGTGGTCGGGCTCATGGCGGTGCAGCGTCCAGGGCGCGTGGCCGCGGAAGACCATTTGCTCCAGCCCGTTCATCAGCGTGCCGGTGGTCAGGCCCTTTTTGAACCAGTTCTTGAAGTTGCGGTCCTTGTTCAATTCGGCGGCCAGCCAGCTGTGCTCAAACGCGTCGGGGTAGGCCGTCAGCTCGTCGTGCTGGCGGCCGGCCGCCACGGCGTCAAACGCGGCTTCGCCGGCCAGCGCGCCGGTCTTGATGGCGGCGTGGCTGCCCTTGATGCGGCTGACGTTCAGGTAGCCGGCCTCGCAGCCCACCAGCGCTCCGCCGGGGAAGATGGTCTTGGGCAGCGCCAGCACCCCACCCGCCGTGATGGCGCGCGCGCCGTAGCTGATGCGCTTGGCGTTCACGTTGCCTTGGTCATCGGTGAAATACCACTTCACGCGCGGGTGCGTCTTCCAGCGCTGGAACTCCTCGAACGGGCTCATGTACGGGTTCTTGTAGTTCAGCCCGATCACGTAGCCGCAATACACCTGGTTGTTTTCGGCGTGGTACAGAAACGCGCCGCCATAGGTGTGCTCGTCCATGGGCCAGCCGGCGGTGTGCATCACCAAGCCGGGCGTGTGGCGGCTGGGGTCGATCTCCCACAACTCCTTGATGCCGATGGCGTAGCTTTGCGGGTCGCTGTTCGCATCGAGCTTGAAGCGCTCGATCAAGCGCCGGCCCAGGTGGCCGCGCGAACCCTCGGCAAAGATGGTGTACTTGCCGTGCAGTTCCATGCCGAGCTGAAAGTTCTCGGTCGGCTGGCCGTCCTTGCCCACACCCATGTTGCCGGTGGCCACGCCCTTGACGCTGCCGTCCTCGTTGTAAAGCACTTCGGCGGCGGCAAAGCCGGGGAAGATTTCCACGCCCAGCTCTTCGGCCTGCGCGGCCAGCCAGCGCACCACGTTGCCCAGGCTGACGATGTAGTTGCCGTGGTTGTCGGCAAAGGGCGGCAGCGCCAGGCCCGGCACGCGCGCGCCGCCGGTCTCGCTCAGGAAGACGTAGGCGTCGTCGGTCACCAGTTGGTTGAGCGGCGCGCCTTTCTCCTTCCAGTCGGGGATCAGCTCGGTCAGTGCCTTCGGGTCCATCACCGCGCCAGAGAGGATGTGTGCGCCGGGCTCGGAGCCCTTTTCCAGCACCACCACCGACACGTCGTTGCCTTTTTCAGCCGCGAGCTGCTTGATGCGGATCGCCGCCGACAGGCCGGCCGGGCCGGCGCCGACGATGACCACGTCGTACTCCATGGCCTCGCGCGGGCCGTATTGCTGGATGATTTCCTCGGGGGTCATGGGGCGCCTCTCATCGTGTTTGAAATAATGGCCGACATTGTCTTCGGCGCGCGCGGGCGGCCGTGTCGGATGCGTGACCGATTTTAGGCACGCCTCGGGCATCATCGGCGCCTGTCGGCCCCGCCGCCATCTTCACAGGAAAAGAACCATGACCTACAGCATCGATTTGTCCGGCCGCGTGGCCTTTGTCACCGGCGCCTCGGGCGGCCTGGGCGCCGAATTTGCCCGCACGCTGGCGCGCGCCGGCGCTGGCGTGGTGCTGGCCAGCCGCCGCGTCGAGAAGCTGAAGGATTTGCGCGCCCGCATCGAAGGCGAAGGCGGCGACGCGCATGTGGTGGAGTGCGACGTGACCGACGTGCAGTCCATCAAGGGCGCCGTGGCGCATGCCGAGACCGAGATGGGCTCGATCGACATCCTCATCAACAACTCGGGCGTCAGCACCACGCAGCGCATCCAGGACGTGGGCGAGGACGATTACGACTTCGTCTTCAACACCAACGTGCGCGGCGCCTTCTTTGTCGCGCAAGAAGTGGGCAAGCGCATGATCGCGCGTGCCAAGGGCGCGGCGCCGGGCAGCTTCACGGGCGGGCGCATCATCAACATCGCGTCGATGGCGGGGCTGAAGGTGCTGCCGCAGATCGGCGTGTACTGCATGAGCAAGGCGGCCGTGATCCAGATGACCAAGGCCATGGCGCTGGAGTGGGGCCGCTTTGGCATCAACGTCAACGCCATCTGCCCCGGCTACATCGACACCGAGATCAACCACCACCACTGGAGCACCGAGCAGGGCCAGAAGCTCATCAACATGCTGCCGCGCAAGCGCGTGGGCGAGCCGAAAGACCTGGACGCGGTGCTGATGATGCTGGCCAGCGACCAGAGCCATTTCGTGAATGGGGCGGTGATCGCGGCGGATGATGGGTTTGCGGTGTGAAGTGAAACACCCCCCTGAGTCGCTGCGCGCCTTCCCCCCGCTGCTGCGCGAGGGGGGACACAGCCAGTGCCCGGCGCAGGTCCGGGCACGGCTGTCGCTTGCATGGTCTGCTCCGCGACCGTCGGATTGGCAGTGATGCCGACAGTGCCATCGAAGATGGTGGGCCATGGCTCCCTCTCCCTCTGGGAGAGGGCAGGGGTGAGGGCAACCCACGCCGGCACATGACGCGCGCTGACCCTCACCCCAACCCTCTCCCGCCAGCGGGAGAGGGAGTCAACCGATGATGACCGGCATCCTCGCCGGCTTGGCCGCTGGCGCCCTGTGGGGCCTGGTGTTCGTGGCGCCGCGCATGGTGGCGGGCTTTGCGGGCATCGACCTGACGGCGGGGCGCTTCGTCGTTTACGGGCTGGTGTCGGTGGCGGTGCTGGCCGTGTCGTGGCACCGCGCGCGCAGGCCGACGTGGGGGCAGGCGTGGGAGGCGCTGTGGCTGTCGGTGCTGGGGTTCACGGGTTACTACTGGATTCTGGTGCTGGCGATCCGCGACGCGGGCACCGAGATGCCGGCGCTCATCGTCGGCACCATTCCGATCTGGGTGATGCTGCTGGGCAAGCCGCAAGGCCTGCGCTGGGCGGCGCTGGTGCCGGGGCTGCTGCTGACGCTGGCGGGCCTGGTTTTCATGGCAAAAAGCACGCTGGCGCACACTGGGCAAGCGCAGGCAGCTATCAATACAGTAGTGGATCAATCCACCTACTGGCGCGGCATCGGCTTGTCCGTGGCCGCCATGGCGTGCTGGACGGCGTTTGCGCTGCTCAACGCCGCGTGGCTGCGTCGGCACCCCGAGGTCGGCGCCACCGACTGGGCCAACTGGCTGGGCGTGGCCACCGGCGCGGGCGGGCTGCTGCTGGCGCTGGGCCTGGGCACGCCGCTGCCGCAACTGGCCGCGCAGCCGGGCTGGCCGCTGTTCGCGCTGATCGTGGTGGCCATCGGCTTTGGCAGCAGCTGGCTGGCCACCATCTTGTGGAACATGGCCAGCCAGCGACTCTCCGCAAGCCTTTGCGGCCAACTCATCGTCAGCGAAACCCTGTTCGCGCTGGTCTATTCCTTCTTGTGGGACCATCGCTGGCCCACGCTTACCCAATGGGCGGCAGCGGCGTTGTTCACCGCCGGCATCCTGGCATCCATCAAGGCACACCAATGACAACCACCCACCCCCGAAAGCGCCTGCGGCGCTCTCCCCCTCAAGGGGGCGCAGCCAGCGGCCGGGCCAAGCCCGCTCCGCGGCTGCCCGCTGGAAGCCGTGCCCCCAATCTGAAGGCAACCCATGCGTATTGATATTCCTGAGCAGAAAAAACTGGTGTTCGAAACCCGCATCCCCGTGCGCTGGGGCGACATGGACGCCATGGGCCACCTGAACAACACCACCTATTTCCGCTACATGGAAACGGCGCGCATCGACTGGTTCCGCTCCATCGGCTGTGTGCCCGACGCGCAGGGCGAAGGCCCGGTGATCGTCAACGCGTTCTGCAACTTCTACCGCCAGTTTGAATACCCCGACGAGGTGCTGCTGAAGATGTACGTCAGCGACCCCGGCCGCACCACCTTCGAAAGCTGGGCGACGATGGAGAAGGTGGCGCAACCGGGCGTGGTCTGCGCGGCGGGCGGCGCGACCACCATCTGGGTCAACTTTCCGCAGCAAAAGGCGGTGGCGCTGCCGGAGTGGATTCGCGCGCTGGTCAGCGACTGATTTCAAGCCAAACAGGCCGCGAGTCGCGGTAGATCAAGCGCGAGCAGCTATCAAATTTGCATGATCAGCAAGAAGTCTCAGAATTTGCTTTGACTCCTTCCCCCGGCGGGGGAGAGAGCAAAACGCACATTTCTGAGATTTTTGGATAGTCAAGCCAATCTGTAGTCACGCCATCGATTCGCTGCGCGCGGACGTGGCGCCCGGCTGCGTCGTCAGCCGCACCAGCGCCTGCTCAAACTGCCGCGTGGCGGCCGGCCAGTTGAACTGCTCGGCGTGGCGCCGCACACCATCGCGCGACTTCGCCAAAGCTGCCAGGCAGGCGGCGCGCAAGTCATCGTCCAGCGCGCCACCGGGCGAATCGCGCCCCACCACGTCAATCGGCCCCGGCACCGGGTAGGCGGCCACCGGCGTGCCGCAGGCCATGGATTCGGCCATCACCAGCCCAAACGTGTCGGTCACGCTGGGGAACACCATCACGTCGGCGCTGCGGTACACGGTGGCCAGATCGTCACCGCCGAGCACGCCGAACCAGCGCGCGTGGGGGTATTGCGCTTTCAACCGGGCCTCGGCCGGCCCGGTGCCGGCGACCCATTTCTCGCCCGGCAGGTCCAGCTCCAGAAACTTGTGCACCTGCTTTTCCACCGCCAGCCGGCCGACGTACAGAAACACGGGGCTGTTCGTGCGCTCCAGCCGCGCGCCGTCAGGCGAAAACGCCTCCAGATTAACCCCGCGCGACCACAGCCGCGCCTGCGTGAAGCCGCGCGCGCGCAAATCCTGAACGATGGCCGGCGTGGGCGCCAGCGTCGCGCGGCCGGCGTTGTGAAACTTGCGCAGCAGCGCATAGCTGAAGCCCAGCGGCACCCGCACGCGCGCTTGCACGTATTCGGGAAAGCGGCTGTGGTACGCCGTGGTAAACGGCCAGCCGCGCCGCAGCGCCACGCCGCGCGCGGCCCAGCCCAGCGGCCCCTCGGTGGCGATGTGCAGGCAATCGGGCGCCACGCGGTCGATGTGCCGCGCCACCGCGCCGCGCGTGGCCAGCGCCAGCGAAATCTCGGGGTAAGTGGGGCAGGGCATCGACTTGAAGTCGAGCGGCGACAGGATGTGTGTGCTGTGCCCCATCTCGTGCAGGTGGCGCGTGGTCATCTTCAGCGTGCGCACCACGCCGTTGACCTGCGGCTCCCACGCGTCGGTGACGATCATGATCTTCATGTCTGCTTCTCTTTCAATAGCAATGAATGTCCTTGCGACTTGCGGTAGCGCCACATCACCAGCCCCACGCCGCCCGCCACGAAGGCGCCCAGCCCAAACGCCAGCCGGTGCAGCGGCCAGCCCGCGGCCTGCAAACCCGCGTAGGCGCCCAACATGGCCAGCACGCACAGGTTTTCGTTGAAGTTCTGCACCGCAATCGATTCGCCCGCGCCCAGCAGTTGCTGGCCGCGGTGCTGCAGCAGCGCGTTCATCGGCACCACAAAAAAGCCCGCCAGCGCGCCCACCGTGGCCAACAGCGGCGCCGCCACCGGCACGCTGTGCACCAGCGTCAGCAGCGGCACCGCCAGCCCCATCAGCACGCCCAGCGCCAGCACGCGCGGCGCCTGTTGCAGCCGCACCCATCGCCCCGCCGCCAGCGCCCCAACGCCAATGCCGATCGCCACCACGCCCTGCAGATAGGCGGCGCCCGACAGGCTCAAGCCCAGGTTGTGCTGCGCCCAGGCCAGCACCACGAACTGCAACGTGGCGCCCGCGCCCCAAAACAGCGTGGTCACCCCCAACGACACACTGCCCAACGCATCACGCCACAGCGTGCGCTGCGCGTGGCCAAAGCGCGCCAGCAGCGCGCTGAACGAAGCTTGCATCGCGTGCAGCGGCGTGCCGCTGGCCGGAATCAGCAGGTTCAGCGCACCCGCCACCGCGTACAGCCCCAGCACCACCAGCAGCGCCGCGCCCAGCGCCGTGCCGACGGGCAGCGCATGGCCCAGCGCCCGCGCTGCATCCCACTGCAACAGCGGCCCCACCAGCGCGCCGCCCAGCGCCGTGCCCAGGATGATGGCGCCCACCGTCGTCACCTCCAGCCAGCCGTTGGCGTGCACCAGTTGGTCGCGCGGTGACAGCTCCGTCACCAGCCCGTACTTGGCGGGCGAATACACCGCCGCGCCCACGCCCGCCAGCGCAAACGCCAGCAGCGGATCGACCGCCAGCGCCATCAGCGCGCAGGCCAGCGCCTTCAGCCCATTGGCTACCAACATGACCCGCGCCTTGGGCCAGCGGTCGGCCAGCGCACCCACGAAAGGCGCCAGCAGCACATAAGCCAGCGTGAACACCGCCTTCAGCAGCGGTGCCAACCACGCGCTCTGCCCCAACTCAGCCAGCCGCGCCATGGCCACGATGAGCAGCGCGTTGTCGGCCAGCCCCGACACGAACTGTGCCGCGATCAGAAACCCGATGCCCCGCGTCATCGGACGCTGGATGTGCGCCTTTGCATGTGACGATTGGAATGCGGGAGTGTGTAAGTGCGGTGACGTTCGCACAAACCCATGGCTAACATGCGCGAAGCGCCGGGATCGTGATGGCGGGTTTGCCCGCCAGCACGATTCCGTTCTCCCTCTCTCACCCCGGATAGCTACACTCCGCCCGCGCCGAGCTACTGATCGGCCACCGTTGTAGCTCCCTCTCTCACCCCGGATAGCTACACTATGCTGGCGAAAAACCCCACGCTGGTGTCAGTTGTAGCTCCCTCTCTCACCCCGGATAGCTACACTAGCGCCATGTCTCGCGGCGCCGTGTCAGGCGTTGTAGCTCCCTCTCTCACCCCGGATAGCTACACTGATCAGGGGCAGCGGGATCACGCCACCACCGTTGTAGCTCCCTCTCTCACCCCGGATAGCTACACTTTGGTGATGCTCATGACTCGGCTCCTGAAAGTTGTAGCTCCCTCTCTCACCCCGGATAGCTACACTCGGGTGTCGCCAGAGTCCAGCTCGTACAGGGTTGTAGCTCCCTCTCTCACCCCGGATAGCTACACTGCGCTGGAGGCTGTGGGGTTTGTCATGATCGTTGTAGCTCCCTCTCTCACCCCGGATAGCTACACTGAAGGCGGTGCAGCATGAGCTACAGCACCGGTTGTAGCTCCCTCTCTCACCCCGGATAGCTACACTGGCCGCTGTCGTGCATGTCCTGCGCGGACAGTTGTAGCTCCCTCTCTCACCCCGGATAGCTACACTAATCCAGCCGATCCGCATCCTTGCGCAGCGGTTGTAGCGTATGCGCGCGGCGAACCCATCTTGAATCTGCTGCAGTAGGCTGTAACGATCCTGTCCAGTAAGGAGAAGCTGGACACGATGGCAACGCAGATAGT
Source organism: Pseudomonadota bacterium (assembly GCA_029780695.1). Classification (GTDB taxonomy): domain Bacteria; phylum Pseudomonadota; class Gammaproteobacteria; order Burkholderiales; family Burkholderiaceae_C; genus Ottowia. Next base: position 104 of record JAKOYD010000166.1, on the reverse strand, counting down.
CAGAAGGCGCAGGCACTACAGCGCCGAATTGAAAGAGCAGATCCTGCTCGAATGCGCACAGCCGGGCGCGTCAGTAGCCAAGATCGCAATGGCGCATGGCATCA
>JAKOYD010000157.1 GCA_029780695.1 Pseudomonadota bacterium | reverse complement strand
TGGACAGCGAGCGTCGAGGGCGTTGAGCAGGCTGCGCATTTGGCTGCAGCCACGCAGCTTGCGCATGCGATGAGCGGCATCACTGAGCGCGCTGGCCACCCAGCGCAGCACCATCTGTCCGTCGCCCCAGCGCTTGACGTTGCGGCAGTAGCGGGCCACCGAGCCGTTGAGATTCTCGATCGGGTTGGTTGTCCGCAGCGTGCGGTATAGCGCACCCGTGATGCCCAGCTCCTGCGCGGTCAGCGTCTCCTCGAGGCCTTCGCGCAGGCTGGCCGCTGCGCCCGGGTGCTTGGCCTGCAGCGAGGTCGCCAGGCGTTGAAGCTGGCGCCGACCCAGTTCGGCGTCCGATGCCGACCAGGCGTCCTTGAGCACCCGTTTCACGCTGGCGTGCATGTCGTCGGGCAGATGCTCCAGGACGTTGCGGCGCTTGTGCTCCTGGCAACGCTGGATCAGTGCCGCGGCCCCGAAGGTCTGGACGATGGCCTTTCGCAGCGCCTTGCCGCCGTCGATGACCCACAGCCGCATGCGCTGTGCGTCCAGCCCGCGATCGATCAGGTCCGACAACAGCGAGGCCACCACCCGGGCGGCCTCGGTGGAGCCCTCGCGCAGCCCCAGAACGTGCTTGTTGCCCTGGGCGTCGATGCCGATCGCCAGCAAGATCACGCGCTCGCGGAAGTGGATGCCGTCGATCATCACCACCGGCAGATCCAGCTCACCAATGGGCCGCGCCAGCCACTGCGCCAGTTGTTCCTGGCTGAGTTGCACGAAGCGGCGCGAGACGGCGCTCTTGGAGGCAGCGCGCGGCCGGTGCGCCGCCGGCACCGGCTCCTGGGTGCTGGCGTAGCGGCGGGTGGACACGCCCGCGGCGATGGCAGCCATCGTGGCCGCGTCCAACGGGTCGTCGTGGGCAGCCCACTCGAAGCTAGGCAAGGCCAGTTCTCCATCGGTCATCGAGCGCGCCCGCGGCCGGCGCACCGCAATGCGCTGGCCACCGAGCACGACTTGAGCTGCAGTGCTGCCGCCGCGCACCGCACGCCGCCCGGCGTCAGGCACGCCTTTGGGCCCGCACAGCGCGATGCGATCGGACTCCATCAGCGCGGCCAGCACCTTCTGGCCCGCATCGATGCAAAGGCCCAGGAAGGCGTGGCGCACATCGCGCAGCACGCCCTGCATGGGCAACGAGATCTGCACTTGCGCAGCCTGCAATGCCCGCAGCGCGGGCTTCATGCGAGACTTCATTTCGGTGGTTCCTTTCTTTGCTTGCTAGGCACCTGGATGGTCTCATCCAGGCGAAAGGAGCCGCCACCTTCAGCTCAAGCGTTCAACAGAACTCGGGACATCGCC
>JAKOYD010000149.1 GCA_029780695.1 Pseudomonadota bacterium | reverse complement strand
CGCAACGTGCGCAACATTGTCTTGATGCGGCCCGTCGGTTCGATGATCGAGTTCAAGCAGATCGTCGGCCGGGGTACACGGCTGCATGATGGTAAGGACCACTTCACGATCTATGACTTCGTGAAGGCTCACCACCACTTCAACGACCCGGAGTGGGACGGGGAGCCGCAGGAGCCAGAACCCGGGGGCGGGCGTCGCGGTCAGATTGAGGAAGATCCCGACCCACCAGGTCCCGGCCCCTTGGAGGACCCGCCCCCGCCGCAGGCAAAGACCAAGATCAAGCTCGCTGACGGTAAGGCACGCACCATCCAGAGCATGACGGCGACCACCTTCTGGAGCGCAGACGGGCGGCCCATGTCGGCAGCCCAGTTCCTTGAGGCGTTGTTCGGCACGCTACCGGAGTTCTTCAAGGACGAGGACGAGCTGCGGCGCATCTGGAGCGCACCGGAGACCCGCAAGAAGCTGCTGGCCGACCTGGCCGATCGCGGTTTCGGCAAGGAGCCGCTGGCAGAGATGCAGAAGATCATCGAGGCCGAGAAGAGCGACCTCTTCGACGTGCTGGCCTACGTGGCCTATGCACGCGATCCCCTCACGCGCGAGGCGCGGGCGGAAGCCGCGCGCGTTGCTGCAGCTGGTGAGTTCACGGACAAGCAGCAGGCCTTCATTGACTTCGTGCTGGCGCAGTACGTTACGCAGGGTGTGGATGAGCTCGACGCGGAGAAGCTGTCACCGCTGCTGCGGCTTCGCTACAAGGCTTTGAACGATGCCTTTGCTGAGCTCGGCAAGCCGGAGCAGGTGCGGCAGGTGTTTGTTGGGTTCCAGCGGCATCTGTACGCTCTCGGGTCGGCATCAAGACTTTTGCCAACCAAATGACGCGGGATTGCACTACGAGGTGGTGTAGTTCCTGTGTAATCCGGCACGGAAAACTACACAAGTCGCGGGAAGCTTCGAGACCGGTGCGAGGCGCGTAAATTCCGATTAATCATGAAAAATCAACAACATGAGAACTTCCAAGAATCGGAAAGAACAGTAGCAACTAACATTGAAAATCCGCGTGTCGGTGGTTCGATTCCGCCCCAGGCCACCAAATCAAAAAAGCCAACCTTTCAGGTTGGCTTTTTTGATGGCGCGTGGCCAGGCTTCATGGCGCGTGGCCAGTTTTTTGCTATTTAATAAATAGCTTTATGCGCTGATCTGATCAGGGCTGGCGGCCGATTAAGCGCAAACTTACTCTGCGCTTCAATGCGCGTTGCCTGATGGCGGGCGGCTGCTGGAGGACGGGTCGTACAGCACCGTTCCTGTCCCCACGCCAGCGCCCACGTGGGCGCCGCCCACCGGCACGCTGGCCCCCACGCCAGCGCCCGCGGATACTTGGCCGTGCTGGTTGACGCCGACGCCCACACCGATGGGGCCGACGCCAGTGCCCAGGCCGACATTCACGTTGCCGCCCGAGCCCACGCCGACGCCGAGCGAAACGCCGGGGACAATCGGCACGCCGATGCCGACGCCCGCGGCGCATGCGCCCAACAAGGTGGCGGCGACGATGGCCAAGGCCAAGCGGGCACCGCGCCACGCGATGGCGGCGCGAGGAGTGTGGGGTAAAAACGGTCGCGTCATGGCGCGCATCCTACGCGCTGAACCGGCGCCGGCCACGGCGACTGTGTTGACCAGCGCGCGGATTGCCGGTCAGCATGGCGGCGTGCTTCAGGCCAGCAGCGTGTTCACGCGGCGCACATAAGCCGCCGGGTCGTCCGGCAGGCCGCCTTCGGCCAGCACGGCCTGGTCGAACAGGATGTGGGCCAGGTCGTCGAAGTGGTCGCTGCCTTCCAGCTTTTTCACCAGCGGGTGCTCGGCGTTGATTTCGAGCACGGGCTTGGTGTCGGGCACGGGCTGGCCGGCCTGCTTCAGCATGCGCGCCAGTTGCATGCTCATGCCGGCGTCCTGGACGACCAGGCAGGCCGGCGAGTCGACCAGGCGCGCGGTCACGCGCACGTCTTCCACTTGGTCCTTCAGCACGTGCTTCAATTTGTCCAGCAGGGGCTTGACGTTTTCGGCGGCTTGTTCGGCCGCTTTCTTCTCGGCCTCGTCCTGCAGATCGCCCAGGTCGACCGCGCCCTTGGCGACCGACTGCAGCGGCGTGCCGTCGAAGTCGCGCAGGTAAGACAGCGCCCATTCGTCCACGCGGTCGGTCATGAGCAGCACCTCGATGCCTTTTTTCTTGAAGACTTCAAGCTGCGGGCTGTTTTTGGCCGCCGCCAGGGTGTCGGCGGTGATGTAGTAGATGGCTTTCTGGCCGTCCTTCATGCGCGCCTTGTAGTCGGTCAGCGACACCGTCACGCCGTCGCTGGTGGTGGAGGCGTAGCGCAGCAGCTGGGCGATGCGGTCGCGGTTGGCGTGGTCTTCGCCCAGGCCCTCTTTCAGTACGGCGCCGAATTCGCGCCAGAAGAGGGCGTATTTGTCAGCGCCTGTGGGGGCATCGTTCTTGTCCTGCACGTCGGTCACGCCGTCGGCCGCGCCAGACGGGGGCGCCGCGGCCGGTTCGGCCTTGACCAGGTCTTCCAGCATGCCGAGCACGCGGCGCGTATTGCCTTCGCGGATGGCGCGCACGTCGCGGCTTTCCTGCAGCAATTCGCGGCTCACGTTCAGCGGCAGGTCGGCCGAATCGACCACGCCCTTGACGAAGCGCAGGTAGCGCGGCAACAACTGCTCGGCGTCGTCCATGATGAACACGCGCCGCACGTACAGTTTGATGCCGGCCTTGCGGTCGCGGTCCCACAGGTCAAGCGGCGCGTGGCCGGGGATGTACAGCAGCTGCGTGTATTCGGTGCTGCCTTCGACGCGGTTGTGGCTCCAGGCCAGCGGCGGCTGCCAGTCGTGCGCCAGCTGCTCGTAAAACCCGACGTACTGCTCGTCGGTGACGTCCTTCCTTGGCCGCGTCCACAGCGCGGTCGCCTGGTTGACGGTCTCCCATTCGCCGGTCTTGACCATCTGGCCCGGTTGGCCTTCTTCCTTGCCTTCTTCCCATTTCTCGCCTTCCATCTTGATGGGCAGGGCGATGTGGTCGGAATATTTGCCGATCAACTCCTTCAGCTTCCAGGCGTCGGCAAAATCCAGCGCGTCGTCGCGCAAGTGCAGGATGACGCTGGTGCCGCGCTCGGGGCGGGTGATGGGTTCGACCTCGAATTCACCCGCGCCCCGGCTCACCCAGCGCACGCCTTCACTCGCCGGCACGCCGGCGCGGCGCGATTCGACGGTGATCCGGTCGGCCACGATGAAGCCCGAATAAAAGCCCACGCCGAACTGGCCGATCAGCTGCGCATCGGCCTTCTGGTCGCCCGACAGTTGGGCGAAGAAGTCCTTGGTGCCGCTCTTGGCGATGGTGCCCAGGTGCAGGATGGCCTCGGCCTCGTTCATGCCGATGCCGGTATCGGTCACCGTCAGCGTCTTGGCCGCCTTGTCGAAGGCGATGCGCACTTCGAGGTTGGGCTGATCTTCGAGCAGCGCCGGGTTGGCCAGCGCCTCGAAGCGCAGCTTGTCGCAGGCATCCGAGGCGTTGGAGATCAGTTCGCGCAGAAAGATCTCGGGGTTGGAATACAACGAATGCGTGACCAGGTGCAGCAGCTGCGCAACCTCGGCCTGGAAAGCGTGTGTTTGGGTGCTCATGGGTGAAAGTTGGAATGAGGGGAACACTGCTGGCGACCGCGCGCCGCCAGCATCGCGCTCAGATGCGGTCGGCGGCGGCCGATTCAAGTCCGCCCCCGGCTTGGCGCCCCGGCTGGCCTGCTGCTGCCCGGGCCCTAGAACGCTTCATGCGCGTCCAGGTAACGCCATTGGCCCACCGGCAATTTCCCCAACACCACGCGGCCAATGCGGATGCGCTTGAGGCCGGTTACCTTCAGGCCCACCTGCTCGCACATGCGGCGAATCTGGCGCTTCTTGCCCTCGTTCAGCACGAAGCGCAATTGCTCGGGGTTTTGCCAGTCGACCAGCGCGGGCTTCAGCGGCTGGCCGTCCAGCGACAGCCCGTGCCGCAGCCGCGCCAGCCGCTCGGGCGGAAAGGCCGCCTGCACGTTTTCGGTGACTTGGTCGTAGGCCACGCGCACCAGGTATTCCTTGTCGACGGTGGAGTCTTCGCCGATCAGCGTGCGCGCCACACGGCCGTCCTGCGTCAGCACCAGCAGGCCGACCGAATCGATGTCCAGCCGGCCCGCGGGCGCCAGCCCTTTGAGTTGCGCCGGCGAAAAGCGGATGCGGCTGGCGTCGCCATGCCAGTGGCTGCGGGCGTTGATCAGCGTCACCGCGGGCTGGTGGCCGTCCTCGGCCTGGCCGCTGACGTAGCCCACCGGCTTGTGCAGCAGGATGGTGACGCGCTGCGCCTGCGCGGCCTCGGCTTCGCGCTGCACCGTCACGCGGTCCTGCGGCGTCACCTTGGTGCCCATGGCCGCCACCTGGCCGTTGACGCGCACCCAGCCGCGTTCGATCCATTCATCGGCTTCGCGGCGCGAGCACAGGCCCATGTCGGCCAGGCGCTTGTTCAGGCGCACGCTGCCCGGTTGGGCGGCGTCGGGCGCGGCGGCGTGCTCGGGCCGCGGGGCGCGGCGGAACGTGGGAGGAAGGGTCATGAGGCGAATTATGTGAAACTATCAAAAAGATAGCTGACTGCGCAGTACAGGCAAGCGCTGGGGCGTGTTTTGATTTGGATTTTTTGAGCCGATCCGACGGGCGCGGCCAGCGGCGGCCTCTTGTTGGCGGTGTCAGAAATACCGCGTCCGCAAGGCGCCCAGGTCCAGTATGCGCAGGCCGCCGTATTCGATGCGCAGCAGACCCTGCGCGGCCAGGGCCTGCAGCGCCTCGTTCACGCGCTGGCGCGACAGGCCGACCAGGTAAGCCAATTCCTGCTGCGTGATGCGCAACATCTCGCCCACGCCCGGAAACAGCACTGGGTTGACCAGCGCCGCCAGGTTGCGCGCCACGCGCTGCTCGGGCACGGGCGTGCGGTCGGCTTCGATGGCCAGGATGAACTGCGCCAGCCGCTCGTTCAACTGGTTCATCACGAAGCGGTTGAAGCCGATGGAGTGGTCCAGCAGCCAGTGAAAGCTGTCCAGCGGCAACCCGGCGACGCGGCTGCGGCGCAGCGCCTGAATGTTGTAGCGGTAGGTTTCGCGCTTGAGCACCGTGCCTTCGCCGAACCATCCGCCCGGCGTGAGGCCCGAGAACGTGATGGTCTGGCCCTGCGCGGTGTCGGTGCTCATTTTCAGCAGTCCGTCGAGCACGCCAAACCAGTAGGTGGCGGGCGCGCCGATGCGGCAGATCAACTCGCCTGGCTCGGCATCGCTGATGCGCATGGCCGCTGCCGCGCGCGCGCGCTCGGCGGGCGTCAAATGCGGCAGCCAGGGCACGCCGGCCAACTCATCGTCGCCTAGCGGGCGGCGCCGCTCGTGCAGGCTGGAGGTCGCAGTCATCTACGGGTTAAACCTAGGGAAATTGCCGATCAATTGTCGTCCAAACGACAACATGGCGTCAAAGTGCCCACGTACCATACGCCCATTATTCAGCCGCCCGGCCAAGCACCTGGCTGCCAACCCGAAGGAGATAACGCCCCCATGGCGACCACTTTCCCCCGCCTGTTGCAAAAGCACGCCAGCGAACGCCCGCAGGAGCCGGCGCTGCGCGAAAAGGAATACGGCATCTGGCAAACCTGGAGCTGGCAGCGCGCGCTGGGCGATGTGCGCGCCATGGCGGCGGGCCTGTCGTCGCTGGGTTTCACGCCGGGGCAGAACCTGGCCATCGTGGGCGACAACCGCCCGCACCTGTACCTGATGTTCGTCGCCGTGCAGGCGATGCGTGGCGTGCCGGTGCCGATGTACCAGGATGCGGTGGCCGCCGAAATGGCCTTCGTGCTGGAAGACGCCGAGGTGCATTTCGCCTTCGCCGAGAACCAGGAGCAGGTCGACAAGATGCTGGAGCTGCGCGAGAGCGTGCCCGGCCTCACGCACATCATCTACGACGACCCGCGCGGCATGCGCAACTACACGCAGCCGGGGCTGATCAGTGTGGACGAGCTCATGGCGCTGGGCAAGAAGCACGACGAAGCGCACCCGCAGCTGTTCGACAAATCGGTGGCGCTGGGCCAGCCTGATGACGTGTCGGTCATCCTCTACACCTCAGGCACCACCGGCCGCCCCAAGGGCGTATGCCAGACGCACGCCAGCTTCATTGGCTCGGCCGCGGGTGGCGTGCAGACCGATGGTCTGAATGGCAAGGACAACGTGCTGTCGTACCTGCCCCCCGCGTGGGTGGGCGACCACCTGTTCTCGCTGGCGCAATGGCTGGTGGCGGGTTTCACCATCAACTGCCCGGAGTCCAGCGAGACCGTCAACATCGACATGCGCGAGATCGGGCCGACCTATTACTTCGCCCCGCCGCGCGTGTTCGAAGGCATGCTGACCTCGGTGTCGATCCGCATGGAAGACGCGGCCAGGTTCAAGCAGGCCATGCACCGCAAGTTCATGGACGTGGCGCGCCGCGTTGGCTCCGACATCCTGGACGGCAAGCCGGTCGGCATGGGCGACAAACTGATGTACGGCCTGGGCAACCTGCTGGTCTACGGCCCGCTGAAAAACGCCATGGGCCTGTCGCGCATTCGCGTGGCCTACACGGCCGGGGCGGCGATCGGGCCGGACCTGTTCCGCTTCTTCCGCTCGATCGGCGTGAACCTGAAGCAGCTCTACGGGCAGACCGAGACCTGCGCCTACGTCTGCATCCAGAAGAACGGGCAGGTCAAACTCAACAGCGTGGGCCAGGCCGCACCGGGCATCGAGCTGAAGATTGCCGACAACGGCGAAGTGCTGGTCAAGGGCGTGTCGGTGCTGAAGGAATACTACAAGCGGCCCGACGCCACCGCCGAAGTGATCGACGAAAACGGCTACTTCAAGACCGGCGACGCCGGCGTGCTGGACCACGACGGCCACCTGCGCATCATCGACCGCGCCAAGGACGTGGGCAAGATGGCCGGCGGCGCCATGTTCGCGCCCAACTACATCGAGAACAAGCTCAAGTTCTTCCCGCAGATCAAAGAGGCGGTGTGCTTTGGCAACGGCAAGGACATGGTGACCGCCTTCATCAACATCGACTTCGAGGCGGTGGGTAGCTGGGCCGAGCGCCAGGGCCTGCCCTATGCTGGTTACGTCGATCTGGCGGCCAAGCCCGAGGTGCTCAAGATGATGGCCGAGTGCGTCGAGAAGGTGAACGCCGACCTGGCCAGCGAAGAGGGCATGGAAGACACGCAGATCGCGCGCTTTCTGGTGCTGCACAAGGAGCTGGACCCGGACGACGACGAACTGACGCGCACGCGCAAGGTGCGGCGCGGCTTCGTGGCCGACAAGTACGCCGTGCTGATCGACGCGCTGTATTCCGGCAAGACCGAGCAGTTCATCGAAACCGCCGTGAAGTTCGAGGACGGGCGCACCGGCAAGGTGAGCGCCAATCTGAAGATCCTCGACGCCAAGACCTTCCCGCCTGTCAGGAGCGCCGCATGAACGCGCCCCACGCCATGATGCCCCTGCCGCCCGACGCACCCCCGCTCGAGCAAGTTCACGCCAAGAAGATTGGCGACGTGATTCTCGACATCAAGAACATCAGCCTGCGCTTTGGCGGCGTGAAGGCGCTGACCGATATCTCGTTCAACGTGAAGGAGCACGAGATCCGCTCCATCATCGGCCCCAACGGCGCCGGCAAGTCGTCGATGCTCAACTGCATCAACGGCGTGTACACGCCCAGCGAAGGCAGCATCACCTTCCGCGGCCAGACCTTCGCGCACATGAACAGCCGTCAGGTGGCTGAAATGGGCGTGGCGCGCACCTTCCAGAACCTGGCGCTGTTCAAGGGCATGAGCGTGCTCGACAACATCATGTCGGGCCGCAACCTCAAGATCAAGAGCAACCTGTTCATGCAGGCGCTGCGCATCGGCCCGGCCGAGCGCGAGGAAATCAAGCACCGCGAATTCGTCGAACGCATCATCGACTTCCTCGAAATTCAGGCTTATCGCAAGACGCCCGTGGGCCAATTGCCCTACGGCCTGCAAAAGCGCGTCGACCTGGGACGGGCGCTGGCCATGGAGCCGCAAGTGCTGCTGCTCGACGAGCCCATGGCCGGCATGAACGTCGAAGAAAAGCAGGACATGAGCCGCTTCATCCTCGACGTGAACGACGAGTTCGGCACCACCATCGTGCTGATTGAGCACGACATGGGCGTGGTGATGGACATTTCCGACCGCGTGGTGGTGCTGGACTACGGCAAGAAGATCGGCGACGGCACGCCGGATGAAGTGCGCAACAACGAAGACGTGATCCGGGCGTACCTGGGCACGAGCCACTGACGGCGGGGAGACAAGATCATGGGATTTTTTCTGGAAACCCTGCTCGGCGGTCTGATGACCGGCATGCTGTATTCGCTGGTGGCGCTGGGCTTCGTGCTGATCTTCAAGGCGTCGGGCGTGTTCAACTTTGCCCAAGGCGCGATGGTGCTGTTCGCCGCGCTGGCCATGGCGCGATTCTCGGAGTGGATCCCGGCCAAGTTCGGCATCGACAACGTGATCGTCGCCAACGTCCTGGCCTTCATCGGCGCCGGCATCATGATGTTCATCGTGGCCTGGCTGATCGAAAAACTGGTGCTGCGCCACCTGGTCAACCAGGAAGGCGCCACGCTGCTGATGGCCACGCTGGGCATCACCTACTTTCTGGAGGGCGTGGGCCAGTCGCTGTTTGGCAGCGACATCTACAAGATCGACATCGGCATGCCCAAGGACCCGGTGATCGTGCTGGAGAGCCTGTTCCAGGGTGGCGTGATGGTCAACAAGGAAGACCTGATTGCCGCGCTGATCGCCGCCGCGCTGGTGGCCCTGCTGACGGTTTTCTTCCAGAAAACCAAGACCGGCCGTGCGCTGCGCGCCGTGGCCGACGACCACCAGGCGGCGCAATCCATCGGCATTCCGCTCAGCACCATCTGGGTCATCGTCTGGTGCGTGGCAGGCGTCGTCGCGCTGGTGGCCGGCATGATCTGGGGCAGCAAGCTGGGCGTGCAGTTTTCGCTTACCACGGTGGCGTTGCGCGCACTGCCCGTGGTGATCCTGGGCGGTCTCACGTCGGTACCGGGCGCCATCATCGGCGGCCTGATCATCGGCGTGGGCGAGAAATTGTCCGAGGTGTATCTCGGCCCCTACGTCGGCGGCGGCATCGAAATCTGGTTTGCCTACGTGCTGGCGCTGGTCTTTCTGCTGTTCCGTCCGCAGGGCCTGTTTGGCGAAAAAATCATCGATCGCGTTTGATTGCTGCATTTTTTATAGCTGCATGCCCGCATAGCGCGTCGACCCAAAGCACAAGAATCGAGACAAATCATGTTCTACCGCGAAAACGGCCAGTTCAAGACCACCTACCGTGCCGACCAGCAGATCTTTCCCATCATGCAGGATCGGGTTGGCGTGCTGTTGTTGCTGGCCGTGGCCTTTCTGGTGGTGCCGATGCTGGCCAGCGATTACTTCTTTCGCGCCATCCTGATCCCGTTCGTGATCATGGGGCTGGCCGCGCTGGGGGTGAACATCCTGGTGGGCTACTGCGGCCAGATCTCGCTGGGCTCCGGCGCGTTCATGGCCGTGGGTGCCTACGGCGCCTACAACTTCTTTGCCCGCATTCCCGGCATGCCGCTGATCCCGGCGTTGATTCTGGGTGGCCTGTGCGCCACCGTGTTCGGCATTCTGTTCGGCCTGCCCAGCCTGCGCGTGAAGGGCCTGTACTTGGCGGTGGCCACGCTGGCCGCGCAGTTCTTTTCCGACTGGCTGTTCCTGCGCGTCAAGTGGTTCACCCTGGACTCCCCGTCCGGCTCGGTGTCGGTGAGCCAGTTGCAGGTGTTTGGCATTCCCATCGAGAGCGCGCTGAGCAAGTACCTGTTCTGCCTCGCCATTCTGGTGGTCGTGGCCCTGTTGGCCAAGAACCTGGTGCGCAGCGCGATTGGCCGCGAGTGGATGGCGATTCGCGACATGGACGTCGCCGCTTCCGTCATCGGCATCCGGCCCATGTACGCCAAGCTCAGCGCCTTCGCCGTCAGCTCCTTCATCGTGGGGATGGCCGGCGCGCTGTGGGCCTTCGTGTATCTGAGCGCGTGGGAGCCGAGCGCGTTCAACGTGGACCTGTCGTTCAAGCTGCTGTTCATGGTGATCATCGGCGGACTGGGTTCGATCATGGGCAGCTTCTTCGGCGCCGCGTTCATCGTGGTGCTGCCGATCTTCCTGAACCAGTTCCTGCCCTGGGCGGGCAGTTTGTTCGGCGTGGCGGTGTCCACGGCCACGGCGTCGCACATCGAGCTGATGATCTTTGGCGCGCTGATCGTGTGGTTCCTGATCGTGGAGCCGCATGGACTGGCCAAGCTGTGGTCGGTGGGCAAGCAGAAGCTGCGCTTGTGGCCGTTCCCGCATTGATCATGAGACACCCCCCTGAGTCGTCGCTGACGCGCCTTTCCCCCTCTGGTTCCCGAGGGAGGACAACGCCATGCGGCCCCTCGAATGCGGGTGCGCATTCGCGTTCACCCTGACATCCGCCGCTTCAAGACATTCGTTTTTTCGTTGCTTCAACCATTCACCAAGGAGACATCCATGAAGCTTTGCAAGACCCTGATCGCTGCCGCCGTGGTCGCGGCTTCATCGGTCGCCACCAGCGCGTTCGCGCAAGCCGAGCAGTTCTTCCCGCTGCTGTCGTACCGCACCGGGCCGTATGCGCCCAACGGCACGCCCTGGGCCAACGCCAAGCAGGACTACCTCAAGCTCATCAATGCGCGCGACGGCGGCATCAACGGCGTCAAGCTGACGTGGGAAGAGTGCGAAACCGGCTACGCCACCGACCGCGGCGTGGAGTGCTACGAGCGCCTCAAGAGCAAGCCCGGCATGACGTTCATCGACCCGCAGTCGACGGGCATCACGTTTGCGCTGACCGAAAAGGCCCCCGCCGACAAGATCCCGCTGATGACGCTGGGCTATGGCCTGTCCGTGTCGGCCGACGGCAATGCGTTCAAGTGGAACTTCCCCATGATGGGCAGCTACTGGACCGGCGCCGACATCCTGATCCAGCACCTGGGCAAGGAAAACGGCGGCCTCGACAAGCTCAAGGGCAAGAAGATCGCGCTGGTTTATCACGACAGCCCGTTTGGCAAGGAGCCGATTCCGCTGTTGCAAGAGCGCGCCAAGATGCACGGCTTCGATCTGTCGCTGCTGCCCGTGACGGCGCCTGGAGTCGAGCAGAAGGCCACCTGGCTGCAGGTGCGCCAGAGCCGCCCGGACTACGTGCTGCTGTGGGGCTGGGGCGTGATGAACTCCACCGCGCTGAAGGAAGCGCAGGCCACCGGCTACCCGCGCGACAAGATGTACGGCGTGTGGTGGGCCGGTGCCGAGCCTGACGTGCGCGACGTGGGCGCGGGTGCCAAGGGCTATCACGCGCTGGCGCTCAACGGCTCGGGCACGCAGCCCAAGGTCATCCAGGACATCCTGGCGCAGGTGCACGGCAAAGGCCAGGGCACGGGTCCCAAGGACGAAGTGGGCAGCGTGCTGTACACGCGCGGCCTGATCATCCAGATGCTGGGCGTCGAGGCGGTGCGCAAGGCGCAGGAACGCTTTGGCAAGGGCAAGGTCATGACCAGCGAGCAGGTGCGCTGGGGCCTCGAAAACCTGAACCTCGACCAGAAGCGCCTGGACGCGCTGGGCTTTGGTGGCGTGATGCGCCCGCTGCAGACCACCTGCGCCGATCACATGGGCTCGACCTGGGCGCGTGTGCAAACCTGGGACGGCGGCAAGTGGGTGGTGGGCAACGACTGGTACCAGTCGGACGACGCCATCATCAAGCCGATGATCAAGTCCGGCTCTGAAAAGTACCTGGCCGACAAGAAGCTGCCGCGCCGCCCGGCTGGCGACTGCAACAGCTGATCGGCAATCACCGGCCGCGCACGTCGGTGCGCGCGGTTGGTGCCTGGCCCGCTGATCGTCGGGCCGCGCCTCTCACCGAGGCGCCAAACGACAGGGATTTTTCGCCCTGTCGTTTGGTAGGAGACAGCCCCAATGAATGCCCCACAATCCCCGCTCGACGCGGCTGCGCAAGCAGCCGAGGCGCCGCGCAACGTGATCCTCACCGTCAACGGCATCGAGGTCATCTACAACCACGTGATTCTGGTGCTCAAGGGCGTGTCGCTCAGCGTGCCCGAAGGCGGCATCGTCGCCATCCTGGGTGGCAATGGCGCGGGCAAGACCACCACGCTGCGCGCGGTGTCCAACCTGCTCAAGGGCGAGCGCGGCGAGGTGACCAAGGGCAGCATCGAATTCCGCGGCGAGCGCATCGAGAACCTCAGCCCGGCCGACCTGGTCAAGCGCGGCGTGGTGCAGGTGATGGAGGGGCGCCACTGCTTCGCGCACCTGACCATCGAGGAAAACCTGCTCACCGGCGCCTACACGCGCAAGGACAAGGGCGAGATCGCCGCCAATCTGGACAAGGTCTACACGTACTTCCCCCGCCTGAAGACGCGCCGCACCTCGCAGGCCGCCTACACCTCGGGCGGCGAGCAGCAGATGTGCGCCATCGGCCGCGCGATCATGACCAATCCCAACATGGTGCTGCTGGACGAACCCAGCATGGGCCTGGCGCCGCAGATCGTGGAAGAGGTGTTCAACATCGTCAAGGATTTGAACGCCAAGGAAAAGGTGACTTTCCTGCTGGCCGAGCAGAACACCAACATGGCGCTGAAATACGCCGACTACGGCTACATCATGGAAAGCGGCCGCGTGGTGATGGACGGCAAGGCCAGCGACCTGGCCAGCAACGAGGACGTGAAGGAGTTCTACCTGGGCGTGGGCGGCGGCGAGCGCAAGAGCTTCAAGGATGTGAAGAGCTACAAGCGGCGCAAGCGCTGGCTGGCTTGACGCTCCCCCTGTGGCGCTGCGCGCCTTTCCCCTGAGGGGGACGCACCCAGCGGGCGGCAAAGTCTTCCGCGGGTGCACTTGTAGGGGTAGTGATGCCGTTCGCCGTTGGAGGCCATCGCGCAGCAGGCGTCCCACAGAAACCCCCTCTCCCTCTGGGAGAGGGTTGGGGTGAGGGCTACCCAGGCTTGATCAAGGAATATGAATGGAATTGGTATCTAGCGCTTACCCATCAAGCGCGAGAAGCTATCAAATCAATAGTAATTGCCAGCCAAGGATGATGCAATGACCGACTACTTCGACGCGTTGGAAACGCGCACGCCGGCCGAGCGCGAAGCCGCGTTGATGGCGGCGCTGCCGGCGCACATCGCCCATGCGCAGGCGCACAGCGCGGCGATGCGCGAAATTCTGGCGGGCGTGGATGCCGCCAGCATCACCTCGCGCGCCGCGCTGGCGCGCCTGCCGGTCACGCGCAAGAGCGAATTGTTGGCGCGACAACAGGCGTCGCGCGCAGCGGGGCGTGACGCTTTCGGTGGCTTCGCGGCGATCCGGTATGGCGCCGCCATGCCGCGCCTGTATGCCAGCCCCGGCCCCATCTACGAACCCGAAGGCACGGCGCGCGACTACTGGCGCGCCGCACGCGCCATGTTTGCGGCGGGCTTTCGCGCCGGCGAATTGGCGCACAACGCCTTCAGCTACCACATGACGCCCGGTGCCTTCATCATGGAAAGCGGGGCGCACGCCGTCGGCTGCACCGTGTTCCCGGCCGGCACCGGCCAGACCGAGCAGCAGCTGCAAGCCATTGCCGAGCTGAAGCCCCACGCCTACATCGGCACGCCCAGCTTCCTGCGCATCCTGGTGGAAAAGGCGGCCGAAAGCGGCGCCGACATCTCCAGCATCACCAAGGGGCTGGTGGGCGGCGAGGCTTTCCCCCCCAGCCTGCGCGACTGGTTTACCGAGCGGGGCATGGCCATCTACCAAAGCTACGCCACCGCCGACTGCGGCCTGATCGCCTACGAAACCGCCGCGCGCGAAGGCCTGCTGCTGGACGAAGGTGTCATCGTCGAGATCGTGCGCCCCGGCACCGGCGACCCCGTGGCTGAAGGCGAAGTGGGTGAAGTGGTGGTAACCGTGCTCAACCCCGACTACCCGCTGGTGCGCTTCGGCACGGGTGACTTGTCCGCGGTGCTGGCGGGGCCGTGTCCCACGGGGCGCACCGCCACACGCATCAAGGGCTGGCTCGGCCGGGCCGACCAGACCACCAAGATTCGCGGCATGTTCGTGCACCCCGGCCAGGTGGCTGAGATCGTCAAGCGCTTTCCCGAAGTGCAGCGCGCCCGCTTGATCGTCAGCGGGGAAATGGCCGACGACCAGATGAAACTGCTGGTGGAAAGCGGCGGCGCCGAAGGCTTGGTGCAGCGCGTGGCAGACGCCGTGCGCGACGTCACCAAGCTGCGCGGCGACGTGGAAGTGGTGACACCCGGCAGCCTGCCCAACGACGGCAAGGTGATCGAAGACGCGCGCAGCTACAAGTAGCGCTGGGCGCGCTCCCCGTCAGCGACCCTTGGTGCGCGGTGATGGCGTATCGGTACACGCCCGGATACCCATGGGCGTTATGTGCCTCTACGATCATTATTTTTTGTCACTGTCACAAGGAGTTTCCGCACATGTCCAAGCTGTTCAAGTTGACCGTTGCCGCTGGTGCCGCGCTGCTGGCCGTGGGCGTGCAGGCCCAGAGCTTCCCGGCCGCCGGCAAGACGATCACGCTGATCGTGCCCTTCGCCGCGGGCGGCCCCACCGACAAGGTGGCGCGTGACTTGGCCGAGGCGCTGCGCAAGCCGCTGGGCGGCGCCACCATCGTGGTCGACAACGCGGCCGGCGCGGGCAGCACCATCGGCACCGCCAAGGCCGGACGCGCCGCGCCGGACGGCTACACCCTGCTGGTCACGCACGTCGGCATGGCCACCACGCCCACCCTGTACCGCAACCCCGGCTACAAGTACGACGAATTCGAATACCTGGGCCTGATCAACGAAGTGCCCATGGTGGTGGTCGGCAAGCCGGCCCTGGCGGCCAACAACTGGGCCGAACTGAATACGTGGCTGGCCCAGAACAAGGGCAAGGTCAACCTGGGCAACGCCGGCCTGGGCAGCGCGTCGCACTTGTGCGGTTTGATGCTGCAAAACGCCCTCAAGACCGACATGACCACCGTGCCGTACAAGGGCACCGCGCCGGCCATGACCGACCTGATTGGCGGCCAGATCGACATCATGTGCGACCAGACCACCAACACCACCAGCCAGGTGGAAGGCAAGAAGATCAAGGCCTACGCCATGACCACGGCCAAGCGCATCACCACGCCGGCCGTTTACAAGGATCTGCCGACGTTGGACGAAGCTGGCCTGAAGGGCTTCAACGTGTCGATCTGGCACGGTCTGTACGCACCCAAGGGAACACCGGCCGCTGTCGTCAAGACGCTGAACGACGCGCTGAAGGTGGCGCTGAAGGACGCCGAATTCATCAAGAAGGAAGAAGGCCTGGGCGCCGTGGTGGTGCACGACGCACGCACCAGCCCGGCCGACCACAAGAAGTTCGTGACATCCGAAGTCGCCAAGTGGGGCGCCGTCATCAAGGCCGCGGGCCAGTACGCCGACTGATCGACGCTGCCACCACAGTCCGGGCCGCTTGCGCGCATGCGGCCCGGCTTGAACCTGCTGGCACGCCCATGACACGCACGCTGCGCGTGGTCGACTCGATCACCGAACTGCGCCCGGATGACGCGGGATGCATCGCCGTCAGCGGGTCGCACGGCGGCATCAGTTCGGCCCACTATGCACTGGCCGCCCGCCCGCTGCTGGCCGTATTCAACGACGCCGGCGTGGGCAAGGACGCGGCAGGGCTGGCCGCGCTGCCATTCCTGCAGGGCCACGGCATCGCGGCCTGCACGGTGGGCCATGCTTCCGCCAGAATAGGTGAGGCCCGCAGCACGTTGCACGATGGCGTCGTCAGCCACTGCAACGCCTTGGCGCAGCAACTGGGCTGCGTGGCCGGACAGAGTTGCCGCGCGCTGATCGAATTCCTTCATTCCCACGGAGCAAGCCATGCGCCTTGAATCCCTTTCTTCCCGCCGATTGATCCTGACCGCCTGCGCGGTGGCCATGGCGAGTTATGCCGCTGGCGCCAGGGCGCAGTCGGCCTGGCCCAGCAAGCCGGTGAAGATCGTCGTGCCTTTTGCCGCCGGCGGCACCACCGACATCCTGGCGCGCGCCATGGCGCCCGAATTGAGCAAGGCGTTTGGGCAGCAATTCATCGTCGACAACCGTGCCGGCGCCGGTGGCAACGTCGGCGCCGAGATCGTCGCGCGAGCGCCGGCCGATGGCTACACACTGCTCATGGGCACCGTGGGCACGCACGGCATCAACCGCGCGCTCTACCCCAAGCTGCCCTACGACCCGATCAAGGACTTTGCGCCCGTCACGCTGGTGGCTGGCGTGCCCAACGTGATGGAGATGAACGCCGACAAGGCCCGGCAGCTGGGCATCAACAACGTCCATGACTTCATCAAGTACGCCAAATCCCATCCTGGCAAGCTGAACATGGCGTCCAGCGGCAATGGCACCTCGATCCATCTGGCCGGCGAGATGTTCAAGCACATGACGGGCATCTTCATGACCCATGTGCCCTATCGGGGCTCGGGCCCCGCGCTGATGGACCTGGTGGCCGGCAACATGGACGTGATGTTCGACAACCTGCCGTCGTCCATCCAGCAGATCAAGGGCGGCAAGCTCAAGCCGCTGGCCGTGACCAGTGCCAAACGCTCCAGCGCCTTGCCCGACGTGCCCACCGTCGAAGAAGCCGGCGGCCCCGCGCTGAAGGGCTTTGAGGCCAGCAGCTGGTTTGGCCTGCTGGCGCCGGCCGGCACGCCGGCGGACATCGTGTCACGGCTTCAGCAGGAAAGCGCCAAGGCCTTGGCGTCCCCCGCCGTGCGCGAAAAGCTCGAAGCCCAGGGCGCCATACCGGGCGGCAACACCCCGGTCGAGTTCGCCAGGATGATCGCCGACGAACACGCCAAGTGGGCCAGGGTGGTCAAGGCCTCGGGCGCCAAGGTCGACTGATCTGCTTCTAATTCGATAGCTGATTGCGCATGACTGGCAAGCGTGCCGGGCGGTTGGCGTGAAAACAGGCGCCGTCAAACGCCCCAGACCACGTCCTTGCCGGCGGCCGCCGTTTCTTTGAGCAAGTCGATGAAGGGGCCGGCGCGGCGGCGCAGCGACACGCCGTCGCCCTTGGCGGCAGCATCGTCGTCCAGCTTCTCGTCGTCAAACGCGCCTTGACCCTGGGCCTGTGCATCGCGCAGGGCGATTTCCTTGTTGAGTGCGTCGATGGCGCCCGGAATCTGATCCTTGGTGATGATTCCGGTGGGGCCGGGCGACTTGCCAATGATGCGCAGCAGTTCTTCCGCATTCAGCTGCAGCATGATCACTTCGGCGCACACGGCGGACTTGAATTTGTAGAGCATTTCTGAACCTCCTATGAGACGGAAAAATACCCGCTGCCTGCTGGCGAGCGGCGGCAGCCCTGATTGTGCCTCCGAGACCGCGCCGATTCGTCGTGCGCGGCGAATTCGATGTTGCGGCGTCAAAGCTCGGTCGGCATCCCGGCATCGGCCGGATGCAGCGCAATGATCTGCTGCAGCGCTCGCTTCAGCGCAGCCGATTGTTCGGCGCCAAAAGGCTCAAGCACCTTGGCCTCGTGGTCGCGCGCCAGCGCAATCAACTGGGCGACCAGACGCGAGCCCTGAGCGGTGATGCGCACCAGCGTGACGCGGCGGTCGTTTTCGTCGTCGATGCGCACCACCTCGCCGCGTTCCACCATCCGGTGGATGATGCGTGTCACGGTGGGCTGCTTGGTGACCGACACGCGGGCAAGTTCGCCCGTGGACAGCGCGCGACCGCCCGCCAGCGAGGCCAGCACGCGCCATTCGGTCACGGTGAAACCCTGTGCCAGCACGATGCGGTGGAACTCGCCCGATATCAGCTGGCTGGCCTGCGCCAACAGCGCCGGCAGGTAGTCGTCGACGAAGGCGGGGCTCCGTTCGCTGCGGGGGGCGGGCGTGGCGGCGGGCATCGGATGTAACGAAGGTTGGGGTGCCTTCGGGAAAGTCCCTATACGCGACATGTATGCATTTGGATGCATCAAGAATACAGTGCGATTTATATTCATTTGGATGAATTAAGTCGATAGCCGACGCACTGCAACCACCATGGCTGAGCGGTCTTTCGTTGAAGAAGTCAAGAAGCTGCGCCTGGGCGAAGGCGAAGTCTTCCGGGGCGAAGGCATCCTGGCGGTGACCAAGGCGCTGCTGGAATCGGGCGTGGCTTACGTCTGCGGATACCAAGGCGCGCCCATCTCGCATCTGATGGACGTGCTGGCTGACGCGCAGGACATCCTGTCCGAGCACGGCATCCGCTTCGAGAACAGCGCCAGCGAGGCGACGGCGGCGGCCACGCTAGCGGCGTCGGTCAACTACCCATTGCGCGGCGCCGCCACGTTCAAGAGCACCGTGGGCACCAACGTGGCGTCCGACGCGCTGGCCAACCTGGCCTCCGGCGGCGTGACCGGCGGCGCGCTCATCATCGTGGGCGAAGACTATGGCGAAGGCTCGTCCATCATGCAGGAGCGCAGCCACGCCTTTGCCATGAAGTCGCAGATCTGGCTGCTGGATCCGCGGCCCAATTTGCCGTCCATCGTGAAGGCGGTGAAGGACGGCTTTGCCCTGTCGGAGGCCAGCCACACGCCGGTGATGCTGCAGCTGCGCATTCGTGCCTGCCATGTGCACGGGCAGTTTGTGGCCAGCGACAACCAGCGCTCGCCCTTCACGCTGCAAGACGCGCTGGAGCAGCCGCGGCGCGACGTCAGCCGCATCGTGCTGCCGCCGGCCAGCTTTCAGCACGAGCAGGAAAAGATCGCCGAGCGTTGGCCGGCGGCGGTGCGCTTCATCACCGAGCATGGGCTGAACGAATTTTTTTCCGAGCAAGCCGATGACATCGGCATCATCGTTCAGGGCGGCAGCTACAACACGCTGCTGCGCGTGCTGGAGCGTATGGGCCTGGCCGACATTTACGGCGAAAGCCGCGTGCCGCTGTACGTCATGAACGTCGCCTATCCCGTGATCGACGAGGAGGTGATTCGCTTTTGCGAAGGCAAGCGCGCCGTGCTGATGGTGGAAGAGGGGCAGCCCAACTTCATCGAGCAGAACGTGGCCGCCATCCTGCGCCAGCACGGTTCGGCCACCGCGCTGCATGGCAAGGACGTACTGCCCAAGGCGGGCGAATACACCGCCGCGCAGGTCATGCGAGGCGTTCGTGCTTTCTTGTCGCGGGTAGGACGCAGCGCGCCGCAAGACTATCGGCTGCCCGAGCGGCAGATTCCCGTGCAGGCGGTATCCGCGCTGCCCGCGGCCCCTGTGCATGCCCGGCCGCCCGGCTTTTGCACCGGTTGCCCCGAACGCCCCATCTTCACCGCCATGAAACTGGTCGAGCGCGAACTGGGCGCGCACCACGTCAGCGCCGACATCGGCTGCCATCTGTTCTCCATCCTGCCGCCGTTCAATCTGGGCAACACCACCATGGGCTACGGGCTGGGCGCGGCTGGCGCGGCGGCGCTCAACGCGCCGGCCGGCAAGCGGGCCATCAGCGTCATGGGCGACGGCGGCTTTTGGCACAACGGACTGACCAGTGGCATCGCCAACGCGGTGTTCAACCGCAGCGACAACCTGACCATCGTGGTCGACAACAGCTACACCTCGGCCACTGGCGGGCAGGACATTTTGTCGTCAACGGCCAGCAACCCGACGCGCAGCACCGGCCACGCCATCGAGGCCGCGGTGCGCGGCGTCGGTGTGAAATGGGTGCGCACGCTGCGCCACACCTACGACGTGGCCGGCATGGTCAAAACGCTGCGCGAGGCGTTGACCACGTCGCAGGCCGGCCCCAAGGTGCTGATTGCCCAAAGCGAATGCATGCTCAACAAGCAGCGACGCGAAAAGCCGCTGAAGGCCAAGGCCGCGGCCGCTGGCGAGCGCGTGGTGCGCGAGCGTTTCGGCGTCGATGCCGATGTGTGCACCGGTGACCATTCCTGCATCCGCCTGTCGGGTTGCCCGTCGCTGTCGGTCAAGCCCAATCCCGATCCGCTGCGCACCGACCCGGTGGCCACGGTGCTGGATTCCTGCGTCGGCTGCGGCCTGTGCGGCGAGGTGGCGCACGCGGCGGTGCTGTGTCCGTCGTTCTACAAGACGCGCATCGTCAGCAATCCCAGCCGCTGGGAGCGTTGGCGCGATCGTCTCAGCGCGGCCGTGATCGCGCGTTTGCAGCGCCGCGCCGAACGGCGGCGCGCGCGGCTGGCGTTTCCCGGAGTCGGCTCATGAGCGCGCAGCCCATCAAGATCGCCATCCTCGCCATGGGCGGCGAGGGCGGTGGCGTGCTGGCCGACTGGATCGTCGACCTGGCCGAACACAACGGCCACATCGCGCAAACCACTTCCGTGCCGGGGGTGGCCCAGCGCACCGGTGCCACCATCTACTACCTGGAGCTTTTCCCCCGCGCCGCCGCGGGTGGCCGCGAGCCGGTGCTGGCCATGATGCCCTTGCCCGGTGACGTGGACGTGGTGCTGGCGTCAGAGGCCATGGAAGCCGCCCGAGCCGTCGAGCGCGGTCTGGTGACGCCCGAGCGCACCACGCTGATTGCCTCCACCCACCGCGTGTACGCCATCGCCGAAAAAATGGCCATGGGCGATGCCCGCGTGGACAGCGCGGCACTCATGGAGCAGGTGCGGCACGCGGCTCGGCAATTGGTGGTGTTCGACATGGCGCGCACGGCGGAGCAAAACGGCAGTGTCATCAGCGCCGTGCTGTTCGGGGCGCTGGCGGCGTCGAAAACCTTGCCCTTCGAACAGGCGGCCTTTGAAGCCACGATTGAGCGGGGCGGTCTTTCGGTTGCTGCAAGTTTGAGAGCGTTTCGCGCAGGCCTGGCAAGCGCCAGTGGCCGAAATGATTCAGAACCAGTGGATGCGACCAAGTCGGTCGAACCCACCCCTTCGGCGGCCCGTCCGATCGATGCCGCGGTGATGGCCCTGACCGTGCGCGTAAAGGCGTTCCCGGTAGGTGCTCGCGACCTGATCACCGAGGGCGTGCGCCGGCTCATCGACTACCAGGATCCGGCCTATGCCGTGCTGTATCTGGATCGTCTGGAACAACTGGCCTTTGAGCCTGCGGTGCAAGCCGAGGCCGCGCGGCATCTGGCGCTGTGGATGTCGTACGAAGACACCATTCGCGTGGCCGATCTCAAGACCCGCTCGTCGCGTCTGGCGCGCGTGCATGCCGAGTCGCGAGGCACGCCGCAGCAACTGGTGCAGGTGCAGGAGTTTCTCAAACCCGGTGTGCAGGAAATTTGCGACACCTTGCCGCCACGGTGGGCACGCTGGCTGGAGGGCAGCGCTGGTTTGCGGCGCCTGCTAGAGCGCTTGACCCAGGACGGCCGCGTCGTGCGAACCAGTTCACTCTCGGGCTTTCTGCTGCTCTACGGGCTGGCGGGTCTACGGCGGTGGCGGCGCGGCACGCGACGCTTTCAGTTGGAAGACCAGCGCATCGAGCAATGGTTCGCCAAGGCCGTGGAGGCGGCGCGCACCGATGCCCCGTTGGCCATCGAGATCCTGCATTGCCAGCGGCTGCTGAAAGGCTATGGCGGCACGCACGAGCGCGGCTGGCGCAACTTCAACACGGTGCTGGGCGCGGCGCTCGCACAACCCGGCGCGGCAGCGGCCACGCTGCGCCGCTTGCGCGACGCCGCCCTGGCCGACGAGGACGGCGTGGCATTGGGCGCCGCGCTGTCTGACCTGAAGCCCGCTTGAAGAGGATGTCATGGACACCATCGCTCTGGTCGTGACCCGCGTTCGCAGCCTGAACCCCTGGGTACGTGAACTGATCCTGCGTGCCGCGGACGGCGCCACGCTGCCCGGTTTCACCGCCGGTGCGCACATTCGCGTGCAGGTGCAGGTCGCGGGCGCCTCCGACTGGCGCGACTATTCGCTCATCGACGCCCAGCACGGCGAAGACGGAGCGCCGACCAGCTACCGCATCGCGGTGCGGCGCGACGACACCGGGCGCGGCGGCTCGCGCTACATGCACGAGCGGGTGAAAGAGGGTGATGTGGTTCAGGTGCAGACACCGAAGAACGACTTCCCCCTGCACGATCATGCGGGCGCTGCCGTCCTGCTGGCGGGCGGCATAGGCGTGACGCCGCTGGTCAGCATGGCGGCGCGGTTGCGTGCCCAGGGCCGGCCGGTGCGCATGCATTACGCCGTGCGCGACACGGACTGGCTGGCGTACCAGGATGAGTTGGCGGCGCTGCTGGGCGACGAACTGCAGATGCACGTCGATCAGCAGGCGGGCGGGCCACTGGACGTGGCAGCGATCTTGTCGCGCTGCGCGGCGGACGAGCAGGTTTACGTGTGCGGTCCCAAGCCCATGCTTGATGCCGTCTTGGCGCGCGCCGCTGAACTCGGCTGGCCGCCCGGGCGCGTGCATTTCGAACTGTTCGCGCCGCCTGTGGCAGAGGCGGGCGACCAGGTGTTCGAAGTGGAGCTGGCGCAAAGCGGCCAGCGGCTGCAAGTGCCAGCCAACCGATCCATCCTGGACGTGTTGATCGATGCCGGGTGCGACCCGATGTTCGACTGCAAGCGCGGCGAATGCGGCGTGTGCGCGGCGCCGGTGATAGAGGGCGAGATCGATCACCGCGACTACGTACTGACGGCCGGCGAACGCGCGGCCGGCAACGTGATGCAGGTTTGCGTGTCGCGGGCCAAGGGCCGGCGATTGGTGCTCGACCTTTGAGGGGACACCCATGAGCAAGTACCGAAACAACCCCGAAGCCATCCAGGCGCTGGTACGCCCCGGCGAAGTGCACAAGGATTTGTACGTCGACGCCGAACTGTTCGAGCTGGAAATGGAGCGGCTGTTCGCCAACACTTGGGTCTACGTGGGCCACGCCAGCCAGGTGCCGCAGCCGGGCGACTACACCACCACCACCGTGGGCACCGAACCCGTGGTGATGGTGCGGCACAGCGACCGCAGCGTGCGCGTGCTGGTCAACCGTTGTCCGCACAAGGGCGTGCAGGTGGCGGGCGGCACCTGCGGCAACACCGGCAAGTTCTTCCGCTGCCCCTACCACGCGTGGACCTTCAAGACCGATGGTTCACTGCTGTCGCTGCCGCTGCGCAAGGGCTACGAAAACACCGGTTTCGAGCACTGCGAGGCCAGCCAGGGCATGGCCACCGCGGGCGCCGTGCATGTGTACCGCGACTTCGTGTTCTGCCGCCTGGCGCCGCAGGGCATCTCGTTCGGGGACTTCTTTGGCGGCTCGCTGTCCACCATCGACAACATGGTGGACCGCTCGCCCGAGGGGCGGCTGGAAGTGGCAGGCGGCGTGCTGCGCTACATGCACCCCTGCAACTGGAAGATGCTGGTCGACAACCAGACCGACACCTGCCACCCCATGGTGGCGCACGAGTCATCGGCCGGCACGGCGGTGGCGGTGTGGAACCGTGCGCCCGAAGGCACGCCCAAGCCCATGGCGGTGGAGCAGTTCGCGCCGTTCATGAGCCCGTACGAATTCTTCGAGAAGATGGGCATCCGCGTGTGGGACAACGGGCATGGGCACACTGGCGTGGCCGATTCCATCCATGCGGCCTATTCGCCGGTGCCGGGGTATTGGGAGCAGATGGTCGCGGCTTACGGTGAGGAGCGCGCGCAGGCCATCCTGGGCGATGTGCGCCACAACACGGTGTATTTCCCCAACATCATGGTCAAGGGGCCGATCCAGACCTTGCGGGTGTTCAAGCCCGTCGCCGTTGATCGCACGCTGGTCGAATCGTGGACCTTCCGGCTGGTGGGCGCGCCCGACCTGCTGCTGGAGCGCACCTGCATGTACAACCGGCTCATCAACGCGCCCACGTCGGTGGTGGGTCACGACGACCTGGAAATGTACGAGCGCGCCCAACAGGCCCTCAAGGCGCGCGGCAGAGACTGGATGAACGTGGCGCGGCTGCTGGAGCCGGGCGAGGCGGATGCGCCCGAGGCCGTGGTCAACGGCACCAGCGAACGCCAGATGCGCAACCAGTTTCAGGCCTGGGCACGCTTCATGACTTCGGAGGCCAGCGCATGAATGCCGCCACTGTGGATTCGACGGCGCTCACCGAGCGCGAACTGGTGCAATTCGTCTACCGCGAGGCGAGCCTGCTCGATCAGGCGCGGT
Source organism: Pseudomonadota bacterium (assembly GCA_029780695.1). GTDB lineage: Bacteria > Pseudomonadota > Gammaproteobacteria > Burkholderiales > Burkholderiaceae_C > Ottowia. The sequence goes on along the minus strand of JAKOYD010000149.1, from coordinate 67,547 downwards.
ACGCCGAGTGGCTCGAACTGTTTGCCGACGACGGCATGTACTGGATGCCGCTGTCGCCCGGCCAGACCGACGCCAAGCTGCATACCTCGTTGATGCACGAGGACAAGCTGCTGCTGGGCATTCGCATCGAGCGCCTGGCCGGCGCACGCACCTATTCGCAGCAGCCCCCCAGCCGCTGCCACCATCTGCTGCAGCAGCCCGAGGTGCTGAGCCGGGACGACGAAGCCGGCCAATACCAGTTGCGCACCTCGTTCCACTACATCGAGACCCGCAAGGACGACCAGTTCCTGCTCGCCGGCTGGGCCACGCACGATTTGGTGCGCGTGCAGGGCGCGCTGCGCATCGCGCTCAAGCGGGTGGACCTGCTCAACTGCGATGCGGCGTTCGGCAACATCTGCCTGTTTCCATGAGGACAAGCTCATGAGCACGCTGCCTCCGTTGTCTCAGCTGTTTGCGCCGCCGGATCGCAACGTGCCCACCATGCTCGCCCGGCAGGCGGCGCAATACGGCGACCGGCCCTTGCTGGTGTTTGGTGAGGTGCGCTGGAGCTACGCCGAGGCGCGGCAGATGGCCGCCGCGTACGGTGGCGCGCTGCGCCGCGCAGGCATCGCCGCTGGTGATCGGGTGGCGCTGCTGTGCTCGAACCGGCCCGAATTCATGCAGGCCCTGTTGGGCTGCGCCTGGATTGGCGCGGTGGCCGTGCCCATCAACGTGGCGGCGCGCGGACCGCAGCTGCGGCACATTCTGGGCAATTCGGGCGCGCGCCTGCTGGTGACCGAGGGCGAAGGGCTGGCAGCCGTTGGGCAATTGCAGAGTGACCCGCTGCCGCTGGAGCAGGTCTGGCTGGTGGGTGGTGTTCCAGCCGAAAACGGCGTCACGGCCACCTTGACCATCCATCGATTTCCTGAGCATCCTGATGCGGCCGTCGATCCGGTCAGCGTGCTGCCGGGCGACACGCTGGCGATCCTCTACACCTCCGGCACCACCGGCCTGTCAAAAGGCGTGTGCTGCCCGCATGCGCAGTATTTCTGGTGGGGCGTGCACAGCGCGCATCTGCTGGGCATTGGTGAAGGCGAGATCCTGCACACCACGCTGCCGCTGTTTCACACCAACGCGCTGAATGCGTTCTTTCAGGCGCTGCTGACCGGCTCGACCCTGGTGGTCGAAAAACGCTTTTCCGCCTCGGCTTTCTGGGACGCCCTGGCGCGCCACCAAGCCACGGTGACCTATGTGCTGGGCGCCATGGTGCCCATTCTGCTGGCGCGCGAGCCGGGGCCGAGCGACCGTGCTCACCGCGTGCGCGTGGCGCTGGCGCCCGGTGTGCCGCCGCAGTTTCACGATGAGTTCACGCAGCGCTTCGGCATGCAGCTGCTGGAAGGCTACGGCTCGACCGAAACCAATTTCGTCATCGGCGCCACGCTGGACGAACAACGCGCGGGCACCATGGGCCGCGTGCGCGCCGGCTTCGAAGCCCGCGTGGTGGACGAGCAGGACAACGAGGTGCCGCCGGGTGAAGCGGGTGAGTTGGTGCTGCGCGCCGACGAACCGTTCTCGTTTGCCACCGGCTATTTCGGCATGCCCGACAAGACGGTCGAAGCCTGGCGCAACCTGTGGTTTCACACGGGTGATCGAGTCATCCGCGACGAGACGGGTTACTTCCGCTTCGTCGATCGCCTGAAAGACGCCATTCGGCGGCGCGGCGAAAACATCTCGTCCTACGAGGTCGAGCAAGTGCTGATGAGCCACCCGTGCATCGAAGTCGCGGCGGTCTACCCGGTGCGCAGCGAACTGGCCGAGGACGAAGTCATGGCCGCCATCGTGGTGCGCAAAGGCGATCGGCTGGACGAAATCGATCTGATGAAATTCTGCGAGCCGCGCATGGCCTATTTCGCCGTGCCGCGCTACGTCGAATTTGTGCAGCAATTGCCAGCCACCGAAAACGGCAAGGTGCAGAAGTTCAAGCTGCGCGAGCGCGGCGTCACCGCAGCCACCTGGGACCGCGAAGCAGCGGGCTACAAGCTGGCGCGCTGAAGGCCTTCAACTTTTCCAACGGACGCAACCGACCATGAAGTCACGGCGATCTTTACTCACGCTGGCCGGCGCCCTGATGATTTGCGCAGCGTCCTGGGCGCAGGCGGTTTATCCGAGCAAACCGATCCGCATGATCGTTCCGTTCCCACCCGGCGGCGGCAGCGACACGGTGGCGCGCGCCGTGGCCGCGCGTTTGAGCGAGAGCTGGCGCGTGCCCGTGCTGGTCGACAACAAGCCCGGCGGGAATACGCTGATCGCCGCGGAAGCGGCCGCCAAGGCACCAGCCGACGGCTACACGCTGTTCGTGGCCATCGACTCCACGCTGGCGATGAACCAAAGCCTGTATGCCAAGCTGCCGTACGACCCCATCCAGAGCTTCACGCCGGTGACGCTGGCGGTGTCGATGCCGATGGTGCTGGCCGTCCATCCCCAGGTGTCGGCGCACAACGTCAAGGACCTGTTGGCGCTGGCCAAGCAGCAGGACGGCAAGCTGGCCTATGCGCACGGCGCCTTGCCGGCGCAGGTGGCGGGCGAGGTGTTCAAGGTCAACGCAGCCACGTCCATGCTCGCTGTGCCGTACAAGGGCGGCGCGCCGGCGATGACGGACGTGGTGGGCGGTACCGTGCCCGTCATCTTCGACGCATTGGGACCCGCCATGCCCTTTATCAAGAGCGGCAAGGTGCGCGCACTGGCCGTCACCAGCAAGGCGCGCTCGGCGCAGCTGCCCGATGTGCCGACGCTGGCCGAGGCCGGCGTGTCCGGCATCGATCTGGTGACCTGGATCGGCTTTGTGGTGCCGGCCGGTGTGGACAAGGCGATCGTCGGCAAACTCAATGCGGAGCTGGTGCGCATCCTCAACCTGCGCGAGGTGCGCGAGCAGTTCGGTGGCATGGGCATGGAGGTGGTGGCCTCCACGCCCGAGCAGTTCAGCCAGATCATCAAGGACGACGCGGTCAAGTTCGGCCGCATCATCAAGGCCGCCGGCATCCGGCTCGACTGAACACGTCCGCCATGGCCCATCCCTCACTTCGTCGCGGCTATGAAGGCGTGGCCGTGGCCGTGCCGGTCACGGTGCCGTACCGGCGCTACGCAACCGAGGGCGCGCACTGGTTTCTGGGGCAAGCGGTGAAAGCATTGGTGGAGAGCAGTGGCATCGACAAGGCCGACATCGACGGCCTGGCGGTCAGCAGTTTTTCGCTGGTGCCGGACACGGCGGTTGGCGTCACGCAGCACCTGGGCCTGAGCCCGCGCTGGCTCGACCACCTGCCGACCGGCGGCGCATCGGGCGTGATGGCGCTGCGGCGCGCGGCGCGCGCGGTGCAGGCCGGCGACGCCAACGTGGTGGCCTGCGTTGCGGCGGACACCAACCACGTGGATTCATTCCGGCAGACGCTGGGCGGCTTCAGCCAGTTCGCGCGCGATGCCACATACCCGTACGGATCGGGCGGACCCAACTCGGTGTTCGCCATGATCAGCGCGCACTACATGCGCACCTTTGGCGCCAAGCGCGAGGACTTCGGCCGCATCGCGGTCAGCCAGCGCGCCAACGCGCTGATGAATCCCAACGCGCTGTTCAAGAAGCCACTGACGCTGGACGAGTACATGGCGGCCAAGGCGATCTCCGAGCCGCTGCACCTGTTCGATTGCGTCATGCCCTGCGCTGGGGCTGACGCCTTTCTGGTGATGAGCGAAGCGCGCGCGCGTGACCTGGGCCTGCCTTACGCGCAGGTGCGCGGCGCCATCGAGCGGCACAACGCCTATGCCGACGATCCGATCATGGTGCGCGGCGGCTGGCGCATGGACCGCGAAGACTTGTACGCCATGGCCGGCGTGCGGCCCGACGCCATCGACTTCATCCAGACCTACGACGACTATCCGGTCGTCGTCATGATGCATTTCGAAGACCTCGGGTTCTGCGACAAGGGCGAAGGCCCGGCCTTCGTGCGCGAAAAGCGGTTGACCTGGGACGGCGACTTCCCCAACAACACCAGCGGCGGCCAGTTGTCCGTCGGGCAGGCGGGCGCCGCGGGTGGCTTTCTCGGCATGGTCGAAGCGCTGCGCCAGCTGACGGGCGCCGCCGGCGAGCGCAGCGTGCCGAATGCCGCCACGGGGCTGGTGTGTGGCTTCGGCATGGTGACCTACGACCGCTGCCTGTGCACCGGCGCCGTCATTCTGGGAGCCCCGACATGACCATGCCGCTGATGCGCCCCAAGCGCAAGAACCCCGTTCTGCGCACACCGCAAATCAATCTGCCACCCGGCTCGCGTGGCCGCGTGGCGCTGGGCCTGACCGCTGCCGCCGCTCAGGGACGCTTTGCATTGCAGACCTGCGAAGACTGCGGTGCCGTGCAATACCCGCCGCGCGAGGCCTGCCACCGCTGTCTGTCGCCGCGGCTGCGCTGGCGCGAGCAGTCGGGCGCCGGCCGCCTGCTGGCGACCACCACGCTGCACCACAGCAACGACCTGTACTTTCGCGAGCGCCTGCCGTGGCGCCTGGGCATGGTGCAGCTCGACGCCGGTCCCAGCGTCATGGCACACCTGCACGGCGCGGTGGGTGACGATGCGCAGCGTGTGCGTCTGGGTGCGCGGCTCGACCGCGCGGGCCAGGCCGTGCTGATTGCTTTTCCTATTGAAGACGAGGCTCACATGGCCGATGACCCGATGTTGCGCGAGATGACCTCCGACCCCAAATTCCGCAAGGTGCTGGTGACCGATGGCAAGACCGCTGTTGGCCAAGCGCTGGTGAAGGCGCTGGTGAAGGCCGGCGCAGACATTGTCTGGACCGGCCACGCCGAACCCTGGAAGAAGCTGCCCGGCATGGACGAACTCGCACGGTTGCCGCAAGTGAGCCTGGTGCCTCTCGACGTGACCAACGGCCGGTCGGTGACCGAGCTGGCGGGCGAGATCGGTGGCAAGGTGGACATTGTCATCAACAACGCCGAGGTGCACCGCGGCTTCGGCATCGCCGCACGGCGCGGCACCGACGTGGCGCGCGCCGAAATGGATGTGAATTACCTCGGGCTGCTGCGGCTGGCGCAGGAGTTCGGCCCCCCCCTCAAGGGCCGCGCCGCCGACGGCGTGACGCACGCCAGCGCCTGGGTCAACCTGCTGTCGATCTACGCGCTGTCGAACTTTCCCCCGCACGGCACGTTCTCGGCGTCGAAGGCCGCTGCGTATTCCCTGGCCCAGTGCCTGCGCGCCGAGATGCGGCCCGCCGGCATCCGCGTCATCAACGTTTTTCCCGGCCCCATCGACGAGGAATGGAACCAGCAGCTGCCGCCGCCCAAGCTGGCACCGGCCGCGCTGGCCAACGCCGTGGTGAAGGCCCTGCGCGATGGCGTGGAGGATGTGTATCCCGGCGATGTGGCGCAAGAGTGGCTCGAGCGCTGGCGCGACGACCCCAAGGTGCTGGAGCGCGAACTGGCCCTGAACGGAGGCTGAACGACATGCCGACCCAAGCACCCGCCTTGCTGACCCAGTTGGCCACCGCGTTGGCCACGGGCGACATCCGCGTCATCGACCTGACGCAGACGCTGACGCCCGAATTTCCCCAGATCGCCTTGCCGCCCGAGATGGGCCAATGCTGGCCGTTCCGCATCGAGGAGGTGTCGCGCTACGACGAGCGCGGTCCCGGCTGGTATTGGAACAATTTCTCTTGCGGCGAACACACGGGCACGCATTTCGACGCACCCATCCACTGGATATCGGGGCGCAACCTGCCCCACAACGCGGTGGACACCATTTCGCCGCAGCACTTTGTCGCGCCGGCCTGCGTCATCGATTGCAGCGGGCAGGTTCAGAACGACCCGGACTACCTGCTGACGGTGCAGGACATTCTGGATTTCGAGGCCGTGCATGGCCGCATCCCGGCGGGTGCCTGGCTGTTGATGCGCACTGACTGGTCGCAGCGCCGCGACCCCGAGGCGTATCAGAATTTCGACGAAACCGGCCAGCACACGCCCGGCCCCAGCAGCGAGGCGGTGCAATTCCTGGTCGACGAACGCGACGTGCTGGGCTTTGGCTCCGAGGCCATCGGCACCGACGCCGGGCAGGGCTATCACCTGCGCCCGCCTTACCCCTGCCATTACTTCATGCACGGCGCCGGCAAGTACGGCCTGCAATGCCTGACCAACCTGCACCTGCTGCCACCCACAGGCGCCATGCTGATCTGCCCGCCGCTGAAGATTCAGAACGGCAGCGGCAGTCCCTTGAGGGTGCTGGCGCTGGTACAGGGTGGAGGTTTGTCTTGAAAAAACGCCAGATGTTGCGATTGATCGGCCGAGCGGCCTGGATGGGCGCCGCGCTGGCGCTTGCAGCCAGCGGCGCGATGGCACAACCGGCGACCTGGCCCCACAAGCCGGTGCGCTTCATCGTCGCTTTTCCGCCAGGGGGGCTGGCCGACGTGCTGGCGCGCATGCTGCAAGTGCCGCTGGGCGAGGCCCTGGGGCAACCCGTCATCATCGAAAACAAGGGCGGCGCCGGCGGCAACGTCGCGGCGGTCGAACTGGCGCGCACCGGTGGGGACGGCCACAGCTTCATGGTGAACGTGAGCACGCTCGAATCGGTCAACCCGGTGATGTTCGAGCGCATGCCGGTCAACCCGGCCAAGGACTTTCAGCACGTGGCCCTGCTGGCCAATACCCAGCTGTTTTTGGTCACGCGGCCGACGCTGCCGGTGACGGACGTCAAGTCGCTGGTGGCCTATGCCAAGGCCAACCCTGGCAAGCTGAGCTACGCATCGGCTGGCGCCGGTACCACGCCCAACGTCGGCGGCGAGCTGTTCAAGCAAGGTGCCGGCATCTTCGCGACGCACATCCCGTACCGCGGCGCCGCGCCCGCCATCCAGGACCTGATGGCCGGTCAGGTCGATTTCGGCTTCATGCCCGGCACCATGTTTCAGCACGTGAAAGCCGGCAAACTCAAGCTGCTGGGTGTGGCCAGCCGGCAGCGCACGCCCAACTACGCCAGCGCACCGACGATCACCGAAGAGGGCATTCCCAACGTATTGGTCGACACGCCCTTCGTTTTCTACGCGCCGGCCGCGATGCCGGCGGCCCACGTGGAGCGGATGAACCGCGAAATCAACCGCGTGCTGGCGCAGCCTGCCATCAAGGCGAAGTTTGCCGAGTTCGCCGCCGACGCCACGCCACTGAGCCCGGCAGAGGTCAAGGCCATGGTGCAGTCCGAGATCGCCCTGTTCGGGCCCATCGTCAAGTCGCGCGGCATCAAGAGCGATTGAACAGGAGCCATTGATGACGCAACATCCTCCTCGTGTGGCCGTGGTGACCGGCGGCAGCGCCGGCATCGGCCGCGCCATTTGCGAGCAATTGCTGAACGAAGGCTGCCGCGTCATTTCGTTGGCCAGGCGTCCTTGCGACATTGCGCACCCGATGCTGGCCAACCTCCTCGTGGACCTGATGGACCGTGAAGCCACCGCGCAGGCCGCGCGCGAACTGGCGGCGCGTGGCGACGTCAACACCGTGATCCACAACGCAGGCGTGATCCGCGCCGCGCTGCTGCAGGACGTGGCGCTGGCCGACGTGGATGCGCTCGTCAATCTGCACCTGAGCTGCGCCATCCAGTTGGTGCAGGCGGCGCTGCCGACCATGCGGGCGCAGCATTACGGGCGCGTGGTGCTGCTGTCGTCGCGCGCCGCGCTCGGCCTGGCCACGCGCACCGCTTATTCGGCCACCAAGTCCGGCATGCTGGGCCTGGCGCGCACCTGGGCGCTGGAGCTGGCATCGGACGGCATCACCGTCAACGTGGTGGCGCCGGGGCCGATTCGCACCGACATGTTCTACGACGTGGTCGAGGCCGGCAGCGAGCGCGAGCGGGCGCTGGCTGCGGCGATCCCGGTCAAGCGCCTGGGCGAATCGGCCGACGTGGCGCGTGCCGTGGCTTTTTTTGCCGATCCGGCCAACGGTTTCGTCACGGGGCAAACGCTCTACGTCTGCGGCGGCAGCAGCGTGGGCTCGCTCACCATCTGATTGCCGAGCCATTCCTTCATCCCACTGCACAGGAGAAACCATGAGACTCACGAAGAAAATCCGCGTCGCCGCGCTGGTGGCTATGGCCCTGGGTCTGGCGTTTGCAGCGCAGGCGCAGGTCAAGGTCGGCGTCGTGTCGTCGGCCACGGGGCCGACCGCGCTGGTCGGCATTCCGCAAAAAAACACCGTGCCGCTGCTGCCCAAAACGGTGGGCGGACTCACGGTCGAATACATCGCGCTCGACGACGCCAGCGATCCCACCAACTCGGTGACCGCGGTGCGCAAGCTGATCTCGGAAAACAACGTCGACGCCATCATCGGCCCATCGGGTTCACCCAACGCCATGGGCGTGATCCAGTTCGTGGCAGACGCCGGGGTGCCACTGCTGGCGCCAGTGGGCACCGCCGCCGTGGTGGTGCCGATGGACGAGAAAAAGAAGTGGGTGTTCAAGACCACCCAGAACGACGACATCATTGCCGATGCACTGCTGGAGCACATGTCCAGGCACGGCGTCAAGACGTTGGGCTTCATCGGTACCTCTGATCCCTACGGCGAGAACTGGTACAAGGTCGTAAGCGGCATGACCGACAAGCTGGGTATCAAGCTGGTCGCCAATGAGCGCTTTCAGCGCTCCGACACATCGGTGATCGGGCAGGGCTTGAAGCTGGTCGGCGCCAAGCCGGACGCGATCTTGATTGCAGTCCCGGGCGGGCCGTCGGTGTTGCCCCAAGTCACGCTGTTTGATCAGGGCTTCAAGGGCAAGGTCTACCAAACCCATGGCGCCGCGCTGCCGGAGTTCCTCAAGCTCGGTGGCAAAAAGGTCGAAGGGACCATACTCGCCGCAAGCCTGATGCTGGTGTTGCCCGAAATTGCCGACAGCAACCCGTCCAAGAAGGTCGCCGCGGACTACGTCGCCGCCTACGAGAAGCTGCATGGCACCAAGCCCGCAACCTTCGGCGCCAACGTGTTCGACGCCGGAATGCTGCTGCAGCAGGCGATTCCGATCGCGGCCAAGTCGGGCAAACCGGGCACCAAGGAATTTCGCGCCGCGCTGCGCGATGCCCTGGAGCAGACCAGAGAGCTGGTGGCCACGCAGGGCGTCTACAACATGACGCCGCAGGACCACAGCGGCTTCGACAAGCGCGGGCGCGAGCTCATCACGGTCAAGAACGGCGGCTTTGTGCTGCTGAAGTGAGCCGGGGTGCTGCTTGGGCGGCTCCGGGTCTTGACGTTGTTTTAATTGAAATCTAAACTATTTAGCCATGAACATCGTCTGCATCGGCGGCGGCCCCGCTGGCCTGTACTTCGCGCTGCTGATGAAGCAGCACAATCCGGCCCACGACATCACCGTGGTCGAGCGCAACAAGCCGTACGACACCTTTGGCTGGGGCGTGGTGTTTTCCGACGCCACCATGGACAACATGCGCCAGTGGGACAAGGCCACGGCCGACGAGATCGAGCAGGCCTTCAACCACTGGGACGACATCGAGCTCGATTTCAAGGGCGAGGTGATACGCTCCGGCGGCCACGGCTTTGTCGGCATCGGGCGCAAGAAGCTGCTCAACATCCTGCAGGCGCGCTGCGAGCAACTGGGCGTCAAGCTGGTGTTCGAGGCCGATGTGAATTCCGACGCCGAATTCCCCGACGCCGACTTGATCATCGCCAGCGACGGCATCAACTCGAAAATTCGCACGCTGCACCAGGAGGTGTTCCAGCCCGAGCTGGTGGTGCGGCCCAACCGCTACATCTGGCTGGGCACGAATCGCCTCTACGACGCCTTCACCTTCGTGTTCGAAAAGACGGAGCACGGCTGGTTTCAGGCCCATATCTACAAGTTCGACGAAAACACCACCACCTTCATCGTGGAATGCCCCGAGCACGTGTGGCTGGCGCACGGGCTCGACAAGGCCACGCAGGACGAATCCATCGCCTTCTGCGAAAAGCTGTTCGCCGGCACGCTGCAAGGCCACAAGCTGATGACCAACGCGCGCCACCTGCGCGGCTCGGCGTGGCTCAACTTCCAGCGCGTGAAGTGCGAGCAATGGTGGCTGAAAAACGCGCACGGCGCGCACGTGGTACTGATGGGCGATGCGGTGCACACGGCGCACTTCGCCATCGGATCGGGCACCAAGCTGGCGATCGAGGATGCGATTGAACTGACGCGCCTCTTCATCGAGATGGGTGACGCGCCCGAGCGCATTGGCGAGGTGCTCACGCGCTATCAAGCCACGCGCAGCGTCGAGGCGCTGAAGCTGCAAAACGCCGCGTGGAACGCCATGGAGTGGTTCGAGGTCTGTGGCGAGCGCTATTGCGACACGCTGGAGCCGCCGCAGTTCATGTACAGCATGCTCACGCGCAGCCAGCGCATCAGCCACGAGAACCTGCGCCTGCGCGATGCCGCGTGGCTGGAAGGCTACGAGGCGTGGTTCGCGCGCACACGGACGGCGCCCCTTGGTTTTGAATCAAATACGGCTCCAGCGCCCGCCAGTCAAGCGCAAGCAGCTCCTGTTTCAGGAGCAACCGTCCCGCCGATGCTGACGCCTTTCACGGTGCGCGGCCTGACGTTGAAAAACCGCATCGTCGTCTCGCCCATGGCGCAGTACAGCGCGCAAGACGGCGTGGTGGGCGACTGGCACCTGATGCACCTGGGCGCGCGCGCCGTCGGCGGCGCGGCGTTGGTGATGGTCGAGATGACCTCGCCCACGCACCGCCATGGCTTTGATGGCCGCATCACCCCCGGCTGCCCGGCGCTGGAGAGCGACGCGCAGCAGGCCGCCTTCAAACGCATCGTCGATTTCGTGCATGCGAACAGCGACGCCGCCATCGGCCTCCAGCTCGGCCACAGCGGGCCCAAGGGCTCCACGCAGTTGGGCTGGGAGACGATGGACGAACCGCTGCCGCAAGGCAACTGGCCGCTGGTGGCCGCCAGCAACGTGCCCTATGGCGAGCAGAACCAGACGCCCCAATCGATGACCCGCGCCGACATGGATGTGCTGCGCGATGCCTTCGTCGCCGCCACGCGCCGCGCCGATGCGGCGGGCTTCGACTGGCTGGAACTGCACTGCGCGCACGGCTATCTGCTGTCGTCCTTCATCAGCCCGCTGACCAACCTGCGCACGGACGAGTACGGCGGCTCTTTGGAAAACCGCTGCCGCTACCCGCTGGAAGTGTTCGCCGCCATGCGCGCTGCCTGGCCGCAGCACAAACCCATGAGCGTGCGCATCTCCGCGCACGACTGGGCGCCGGGCGGCACCACGCCCGCCGACGCACTGGAAATCGCCAAGCTGTTCAAGGCCGCGGGCTGCGACGTGATCGACGTGTCGTCGGGCCAGACCACGCGCGCCGCCAAGCCCACCTACGGCCGCATGTACCAGACGCCGTTCGCCGACCGCATCCGCAACGAGGCCGGCATTGCCACCATGGCCGTCGGCGCGATCTCCGAGGCCGACCACGCCAACAGCATCATCGCCGCCGGTCGCGCCGACCTGTGCGCCGTGGGCCGCCCGCACCTGGCCGACCCGGCGTGGACGCTGCACGAAGCCGCCAAGCTGCAAAGCCAGTCCATCGGCTGGCCGCGCCAGTACCTAAGCGGGCGCGATCAGCTGTACCGCGAAGTGGCGCGCCAGCAATCGCTTGCACAGGCGGGGCCAGCGAAATGACGGCAAGCCAGTCGGCGCCCCATGCCGTGGTGACCGGCGCCGCACGCGGCATCGGTGCCGCCATCGCGCGCGCGCTGGCCGCGGACGGGTTTAGGCTCACGCTGCTGGGCCGCCAGCGCGATACCTTGCAAGCGCTGGCCGCCGAGTTACCGCAAGCGCAGATCGTGCTGGCCGATGTGTCGGATGCCGCGCAGGTGGCGGATGCTTTCGCCCAAGCCCGCGCGGGATTCGGCCCCATCACCGCGCTGGTCAACAACGCCGGCCAGGCGCACAGCGCGCCGTTTTTGAAGACCGACGCCGCGCTGTGGCAACGCATGCTGGCCGTCAACCTGAGCGGCACCGTGCATTGCACGCAGCAGGCGCTGCCCGACATGCTGGATGCGGGTTGGGGCCGCGTGGTCAACGTCGCCAGCACGGCGGCGCAGCGCGGCTACGCCTACGTGACCGCCTATTGCGCCGCCAAGCACGGCGTGCTGGGCCTGACGCGCGCGCTGGCGCTGGAAGTGGCGACCAAGGGCGTCACCGTCAACGCCGTGTGCCCCGGCTACACCGACACCGATTTGCTGCAGGACAGCGTGGCCAACATCGTCGCCAAGACCGGCCGCAGCCAAGCGCAGGCGCGCGCCGACCTGGCCGCTGGCAACCCGCAGCGGCGCCTGGTGCAGCCGGATGAAGTGGCCGATGCCGTGCGTTGGCTGTGCGGCGCTTCGGCCGGGTCGGTGACCGGACAAGCCATCTCCGTCAGCGGTGGCGAGGTGATGTGAGCCACCATGGACCTTGAAGCCCGCGCCCACGCCGAACACCCCGAAGAGCTGCGCCTGTGGCTGCGCCTGCTCACCTGCACGCAGCTGATTGAAAAGCAGGTGCGCACCGATTTGCGCGAGCAGTTTGATACGACCTTGCCACGCTTCGACCTGATGGCGCAGCTCGAGCGCGCGCCCGAGGGCATGCGCATGAACGAGCTGTCGCGCCGCATGATGGTGACCGGCGGAAACATCACCGGCATCACCGACCAGCTGGAGGCCGAAGGCCTGGTGGAGCGTGCCGAAGTGGAAGGCGACCGTCGCGCCTTCCGCGTGCGGCTGACGTCCAAGGGCCGCCAGCAATTCAACGCCATGGCCCACGCGCACGATGCGTGGATCATGGACGCCTTTGCGGCCTTGAGCCCGCGCGACATTCAAACCCTGCACACCTTGCTGGGCAAGGTGAAAGCCCATTTTCTGGAGACAGCATGAAGCACTACATCGGCGCGGGCAACCCCATGCGCCCACAATTCGACGCCCGCGCGCCTTATCAGGCCAAGCACTTCGCCTGGGCCTGCGACGCCAATGGTGTCGGCACCGTCAGCCTGAACCGCCCCGAGCGCAAGAACCCGCTCACCTTCGACAGCTATGGCGAACTGCGCGATCTGTTCAACGGCCTGCGCTACGCCACCGACGTGAAGGTGGTGGTGGTCACTGGCGAGGGCGGCAACTTCTGCTCCGGCGGCGACGTGCACGACATCATCGGCCCGCTGACGAAGATGACCATGCCCGAGCTGCTGGAGTTCACCCGCATGACGGGCGATCTGGTGAAAGCCATGCGCGGCTGCCCGCAGCCCATCATCGGCGCCATCGACGGCGTGTGCGCCGGGGCGGGCGCGATGATGGCGCTGGCGTGTGACCTGCGCTATGGCTCGCCCGCGACCAAGACGGCATTTTTGTTCACCCGCGTCGGCCTGGCCGGCGCCGACATGGGCGCCTGCGCGCTGCTGCCGCGCGTGATAGGGCAGGGCCGCGCGAGCGAGCTGCTGTTCACCGGCCGTGCCATGACGGCGCAAGAGGGGCTGGCCTGGGGCTTTTTCAACGCGTTGCACGACAGCGGCGAGTTGCTGGCCAAAGCGCAGGCCATGGCCGCCGACCTGGCGGTGGGTCCCACGTTTGCGCACGGCATGACGAAGACGATGTTGTCGCAAGAGTGGGCCATGACCATCGAGCAGGCCATCGAGGCCGAGGCGCAGGCGCAGGCCATTTGCATGCAGACGCAGGACTTCCGGCGCGCTTACGAGGCGTTCGCGGCCAAGCAGAAGCCGGTGTTTGGGGGCGACTGAAATCCAATGCAAGGACGCGAAGGACGCCAAAGTTCCGCGAAGGACGCGAAAGAAACCTGATGTGAATTTTTCGCGTTCTTCGTCTGACCTTTGCGCCCTTCGCGTCCGGTATTCATTCAAGCGATTGCACACATGACACCTTCCATTGCCCACTTGGCGCTGCCCTTCTTCGACGCAGAACACCGCGACATCGCAGAGCGCCTGCCCGCGTGGGCGGCGGCCCAGGACGTGGACGAGCGCGACGACCGCGCTGCCTGCCGCGACTGGGTGCGGCGCCTGGGTAGCGACGGCTGGCTGAGGTACTGCGTGGCGGCCGAACATGGCGGCGCATTGCCACAACTCGATTCGCGCGCGCTGGTGGTGCTGCGCGAAACGCTGGCCTTTTATTCGCCGTTGGCCGACTTTGCTTTCGCCATGCAGGGCCTGGGCAGCGGCGCCATCTCGCTCGGCGGCACACCGGCGCAGCAGGCGGCGTATCTGCCGGCGGTGGCGCGCGGCGACAAGATCGCGGCCTTTGCGCTGTCGGAACCGGATGCCGGTTCCGATGTCGCCGCTATGAAAACAAGAGCTGCTTGCGCTCACCAGACGGGCGCTGGAGGCACAAATAGCTCAGAAGGCGCAGGCTGGCGCCTGAACGGCACCAAGACCTGGATCAGCAACGGCGGCCTGGCCGATTTCTATTGCGTGTTCGCCAAGACCGAACCGCAAGCCGGCAGCCGCGGCATCACCGCCTTCATCGTCGACAAGGGCGCGTCGGGTTTGGACGATAGTCAGCACATCCACGTGATGGCGCCGCACCCGTTGGCCACGCTCACGTTCACCGATTGCGCTGTCCCGGCCGACTGCAAACTGGGAGAACTGAACGGCGGCTTCAAGCTGGCCATGCAAACGCTCGACATCTTCCGCGCCAGCGTGGCCGGTGCCGCGCTGGGCATGGCGCGGCGCGCGTTGGCCGAAGCCATCGATTACGCGCGGCAGCGCCAGATGTTCGGCCAGACCCTGGCCGACTTCCAGCTCACGCAGGCCAAACTGGGCGAGATGGCCGCGCTGATCGACGCTGGCGCGCTGCTGACCTACCGCGCGGCGTGGATGCGCGACACGAATCACGGCTCGATGAAGGAGCGCAGCGTGGCCGCCGCCATGGCCAAGATGACCGCCACCGAGAACGCCCAGCGTGTGATCGACATGGCGTTGCAGATGCACGGCGGGCGCGGCGTGGAAGTGGGCGCCAAGGTCGAATCGCTGTACCGCGACATTCGCAGCCTGCGCATTTACGAGGGCGCGACCGAGGTGCAGCAACTCATCATCGGCAAGGCGGTGTTGCAGTGACTTCAGTAGGGCGTGCTGACTTTCTCCTGCTCCCGCGTGCGGGAGCGGGTCGGGGTGAGGGTGCATTTCTCCTTCCCCTCCTGAGCGAAGGTAGGGTTGGGCGCCAACCGCGCCCGCGGGTGACGCCACAGCCCCTCACCCCCGCCCCCGGATCGAGTCCGGGGCAGGCTCTCTCCCCAAAGGGGCGAGGGAGCAAATTCCCGGTCACGATCACATGGAGCCGCCCATGACCACACCCAGCGTCCAGACCGACCGCTTCGTGCACGACCGCCTGCCGCCGCGCGACCAGTGGCCGGCGTTTCGGTACGACCTGCCCGAGCTGCAGTTCCCCGACCAGGTCAATCTGGTGCAGCGCTTGCTGGACCATGCGGTGGACCTGAAGGGCTGGGGCGAGCGGCCGCTGCTGCGCTCACCGCAAGTGACGTTGACGTATGCCGAAACGCGCGAGCGCGTGAACCGCATCGCCAACTATCTTGTTCACGAGCTAAACCTGCAGCCTGGCAACCGCGTGCTGCTGCGCGGCGGCAATTCCATGGGCATGGCGCTGTCGTGGCTGGCGGTGGTCAAGGCCGGGCTGGTGGCCGTGGCGACGATGCCGTTGCTGCGTGCCGTGGAACTGGGCAAGGTGATCGACAAGGCGCGCCCGGCGGCCGCTATCTGCGATGCCCGGTTGCTACCAGATCTGGAGCAGGCGGCGCGCCAGCACCCGGGCGTACTGGCCCACATCGTTCGATTCGGTGCGGCGGACGACGCGCGGGACCTGGGCCCACTGGCCGCACGCCAGTCGCCGGAGTTTGAGGCCTGCCCAACCGCGGCCGACGACATTGCGCTGCTTGCCTTTACCAGCGGCACCACCGGCGCGCCCAAGGCCGTGGTGCACACCCACCGCGACGTGCTGGCCGCGTGCGAATGCTGGCCGCGCCACGTGCTGCGCGCCACACCGGATGACGTGGTCACCGGATCGCCGCCGCTGGCCTTCACCTTCGGGCTGGGTGGGTTGCTGGTGTTTCCGATGTGGGCGGGCGCCAGCATCTATTACCCCGACGTGCCCTACAACCCCGAAACCATGGTGCGCCAGATGCGCGAGCACGGCGTCACCACCTGCTACACCGCTCCCACGTTCTATCGACAGATGGCGCCGCACGCACGGACGATTGGCATTCCCACATTGCGCACCTGCGTCAGCGCGGGCGAGGCTTTGCCGGACGCCACGCGCCAGCTGTGGAAAGACGCCACTGGCATCGAGATGCTGGACGGCATCGGCGCCACCGAGATGTTCCACATCTTCATCTCGTCCGCCGGCGCCGATGTGCGGCGGGGTGCTATCGGAAAAGTAGTGCCCGGCTACCAGGCCAAGGTGGTGGACGACGAAGGCCGCGAAGTGCCGCGCGGCACGGTCGGCAAGCTGGCGGTGATCGGCCCCACGGGTTGCCGCTACATGGACGACGCGCGCCAGACGCGCTACGTGCCGGATGGGTGGAACCGCCCCGGCGACGCCTTTGTGCAGGACGCCGACGGCTACTTTCACTACCAGGCGCGCGACGACGACATGATCATCACCGCCGGCTACAACGTCGGCGGCCCCGAGGTCGAGGACTGCCTGCTGACGCACCCGGCCGTGGCCGAATGCGGCGTGATCGGCAAGCCCGACGACGAGCGCGGCATGGTGATCAAGGCCATCGTGGTGCTCAAGCCCGGTCAAGTGGGCGATGCCGCCATGGTCAAGGCGCTGCAGGACTACGTGAAGACCACCATCGCGCCTTACAAGTACCCGCGCGAGATCGAATTTGTCGACGCGCTGCCGCGCACCGAAACCGGCAAGCTGCAGCGCTTCAAGTTGAGGGAGAAGTCTCCCCCCTGAGGCGCTTCGCGCCTTCCCCCCGGCAGGGGGACAACGCTGGTGGCCGGCACAGGTCCGGCCACGGCGTTCCGGCATGGCCTGCTCCGCGGCCCTTTGTGCAGTGGATGGGTACGGTGTTTGTTTCACGTGGTGCGTATGCGCGCAGAAATTCTGGAGTATGGATATGAGGAAGGTTCTTCACCCCGCCGACTGGGCGCCCGCCAAGGGCTACGCCAATGGCATCGCCGCGCGCGGCACGCAAATCTATGTGGGTGGCCAGATCGGCTGGAACGCGCAGCAGCAGTTTGAAAGCGACGACTTCATCGCGCAGACGCGGCAGGCGCTCGCCAACGTCGTTGCCGTGCTGCGCGAAGCCGGCGCCGGCCCCGAGCACATGGTGCGCATGACCTGGTACGTCGTCAGCCGCGACGAGTACAACAGCCGCCTGAAAGAGCTGGGCGGCGTCTACCGCGAGGTGATCGGCAAGCACTTTCCGGCCATGAGCTGCGTGCAGGTCGCCGGCCTGATGGAAGCGCGCGCCAAGGTGGAGATCGAGGTCACCGCCGTCTTGCCGGCGGGCTGAACGCAAGCGCGCCGCGCGCAGGCAACGGTCTTGCGCGACCCGGCCGGGGCATGCGGATAATGGCGCGTCATGCTCGCGTTGCGCCCCAGCTCAAACGGTTCCGCCGGGCGCATAGTCTTTCTTGACTATCTGCGCATCTTCGCGTTTGCCAGCGTGCTGGCCGGGCACAAGTTTCACGCGCCGGTCGAGGCTGCGGCGCACGCCGAATCGGGCGGGTGGCGTTGGCCGGCGCGCGCCGTGTGGCCTTTGATCGAGGGCGGTGGCGCGGGCGTGGTGGTGTTCTTTCTGGTGTCGGGCTACATCATCACGCAGGTGTTGCAACGCGAGGGCACGGCGGAGTTTCTGATCAAGCGCATGGCCCGCGTCTACCCGCTGTACGTGGTGGCGGTGCTGACCGAATGCGTGCTCATGCGCACGCGTGGCCAGATGCCCGCCGCTGGCGACCTGCTGGCGCAATTGCTTCTGGTGGGCGATGCGTTTGCCACGCCGTACGCGCTGGCCGGGGTGGAGTGGACGCTGCGGCTGGAGATGCTGTTCTATGCGCTGATGGCCTGCTTGCGTGCGGCGGGCATGACGCATGCGCGGCGCGGTCGGTGGCTGATTGCGCTGTATTTGCTGGTGTGCGCCGCGCTGTACGCGTGGGGGCCCTGGGCCACGCATACCGACTGGACGCGGGGTTACATCACGCTGTACTGCCCTTCCTGTTGCTGGGGTCGGCCATCTGGCTGCGTGAGCGGGGCGCCATTGGCTGGCCCTTGCTGGGGCTGGTGGTGGTGACCGTGTTTTGCCTGTACCGCTGGGGCTTGGCCGCATGGCAGCCGCGCTGGCTGCATGCGCCGTTTGCCGCGCTGGCGGTGGCGCTGTTTCTGGGGCTGTGGGCGCTGCGGCGGCAGCTTTTTGCGCCGGCTTGGGTGCTGGCGTTGTCGGAGCTGACTTATGCGGTCTACCTGTTTCACAACTGGCTGTTCGACGCGCTGCGCGACGGCGTGATGCGTTGGGGCGTCAGCCGTGTGCAGGCTGACTTGGCGGCACTGATGCTTTTGGGCTTCATCTGCTGGGCGCTGGTGCGCACCGTGGAGCGGCCCGGCATGCGAGCGGGGCGTTGGGTGGCCCGGCGCTGGACAACGCCATGCCCTGCAGGGCCGGCAGCCCCCCATCCTGATCAGAGAATCAACGCAGCTGATCGCGCAGGTGAGCAAACGCCTGCCAGAACTTCGGGTCCTGCGTCGTCGCGAAATTGATGCGCATCAACGTGCTGGACTGGCGGGCCGCGTGAAACAGTGCGCCCGGCGCCAGCAGGTAGCCCTGGTCGAGCATGCGCAGGGCCAGCGCGTCGGTGTCGACGCCGGTATCGACCCAGCCGAACAGGCCCGCCGGCTCGGCGGCGAAGCGGCAGCCGGCCTGCTGCGCCAGGCGCACGCTGCGGTGGCGCGCGGCGTCCAGGCGCGCGCGCATGCGTTCGGCGTGCCGGCGCAACTGGCCTTGCTCGATGCACAGCGCCAGTGCGCGCTCCAGCAGCGTCGGCGTGGTCAGCGTGGCGAGCAGTTTGGTGTCCATGATCGGCTCGACCAGCGCCGGCGGCGCGGCCAGAAAGCCGATGCGCCAGGCCGGCGCCAGGATCTTGGCAAAGCCGCTTACATAGATGGTGCGCTGCAGGCCGTCGAGTTGCGCCAGCCGCGTGGCGTGTTCTGCCGCCAGGTGGTGGTAGGTGTCGTCCTCGACGATGTGGAAGTCGTGCCGCTGCGCCAGTTGCAGCAGTCGGTGCGCGCTGGCGGGCGACAGGCTGTAGCCGGTGGGGTTGTGCAGCACGCTCACGCTGACGAACAGGCGCGGGGCCTGCGGGCTGCCGGCGTGCGCCTCGCAGTAGCGTGCCATCACGTCCAGATCGGGCCCGTCCGGTCCGCGCGGCACCGGCAGCATGCGCATGCCCAGCGCGCCCAGGCGGGCGAATTCGACCGACCAACCGGGCTCTTCGACCATCACGGTGTCGCCGGGCTTCAGCAGCGTGCGGCTGACGATGTCCAGCGCCTGCGTGGCACCGATGGTGGTGACCACCTGCCCAGGCGTGGCGGCAATGCCCTGCTCGGCCAGGCGCGCCGCCAGCACTTGGCGCAGCAGCGGGTCGCCCTGCGGGTCGCCGTAGCGCACGGTGGCGTCGCGCAGGCCGTCGCCGGCGGCGGTCTTGCGCAGCGCGGCCGCCATGAAGCCGGTGTCCAGCCACTCAGGCGGCAGCACGCCCATGCCGGGCTGCGGCTTGCCGCCCGAGCCGCTGCTGAACATGCCGCGCATCAGGCTGGCCGCGCTGATGGGCGCGCGCAGGCGGCGTGCTTCGGTGGGATCGATTGTAGCTATTGAATCGATAGCTATATGTGCCATGCTGGCAGGCGTTGAGCGCGGTTTTTTCGTCAAATCGCGGACATAGAAGCCGCGCTGCGGCCGCGCTTCCAGCAAGCCCTGCGCCAGCAGCTGGTCGTAAGCCGCGACCACGGTGGACGGGCTGACGCCATGCTGCGCGGCGCACTGGCGCACGCTGGGCAGGCGCGTGCCGGCGGCCAGCAGACGGTCGCGAATGCGCACGGCAAAGCGCTCGGCCAGCTGCTCGGTCAGGGTCTGGTTGGCGGCGCGCTGGAGCATGGTGTGTGGTGATTGACGGCGATACAGTTGTTGATCTGCCATTATGATCTGTATTGATGGTGTATGGTGGCCTAGCGCTAGAGTGGCGTCCATGCCCTGGTCCGAATTCACCGCCCTGCTGATGCTGGCCACCGCCGTCAGCTTCACGCCGGGGCCCAACACCACCTTGTCCACCGCCATCGCGGCCAACCGCGGCCTGCGCGGGGCGCTGCGCTTCGTGCTGGCGGTGCCGGTGGGCTGGGCGCTGTTGCTGGCCTTCAGCGCCCTGGGCGCGGGCGCGCTCATCCTGGCGGTGCCGGCCCTGCGCTGGGCGGTGCTGGGCCTGGGTGTGGGGTACATGCTGTGGCTGGCCGCGCGCCTGGCGCGCAGCGGCGCGCTGGCGCAGGTCGACGCCAGCCGGCTCGACGTCGGCTTCTGGCAAGGCGTGCTGCTGCAGTTCGTCAACATCAAGGCGTGGATGCTGGCCCTGTCCATCGTCGGCGGCTGGATCGGCGGCCAGCCCGACTGGGGCCGGCGCATGGCGGTGGTGCTGCCGGTGATGCTGGCCTTCGCCTTTGCCAGCAACTTCACCTACGCCTGGGTCGGCTCGGCCCTGCGCGGCTGGCTGGCGCGCGGCCGGCGCCTGCTGTGGTTCAACCGCGCGATGGCGCTGGCGCTGGCCGTGACGGCGCTGTGGATGACCTGGAACGCCGTCGGCGCCGACCTGGGCTGGCGCTTGCCGTGGCACGTGGGCTGGCGCGCCGGCGTGGGTGCCGCGTCATGAGCGCGACGCCGCTGCCGTCGTGGCGCGCGCCGCAGGGCGATGCGCGCCTGCTGGCGGGTTTCTGGCTTGGCGTGCTGGGCGTTACCTGCTTTGCCGTCACCCTGCCGGCCACGCGCCTGGCCACGGGGACGGCGGCCGACCCCCAGTTGTCACCGGCGTTCGTCACCGCCGGGCGCGCCGCGCTGGCGGGTCTGCTGTCGGCGGTGTTTTTGCTGGCCACGCGCTCGCCCCGGCCAACCGGTGGGCAATGGCGCGCGCTGGCGCTGTCGATGGCCGGCAACGCCATGGGTTTTCCGCTGCTGCTGGCGTGGGCGCTGCGCAGCGTCACGGCCACGCACGCGGCCGTCATCATTGCGCTGCTGCCGCTGGTGACGGCGGCGGTGGCCGCGTGGGTCTTGCACCAGCGCGCGCGGCCGGCCTTTTGGGCCTGCGCCGTCGCGGGCAGCGCGCTGGTGGTGGTGTTTGCCTGGCTGCGCGCCGGGGCGCACGGCGGCTTCGGCTTCGATCCGGCCGACGGCCTGCTGGCTGGCGCGGTGGTGGCGGCATCGGTTGGCTACGTGTACGGCGCCAAGGTCACGCCCGCGCTGGGCGCCGAGCGCGTGATCTGCTGGTGTGCCTGGGCGCGCTGCCCCTCACGCTGCCGGTGGCGCTGTGGCTGTGGCCGGCTAACGCGAGCGACATTCGCGCCAGCAGCTGGGCGGGCTTTGTCTATGTGGGCACGGTGTCGATGTGGGCCGGCTTCTTCGCCTGGTACCGTGGGCTGGACTGGGGCGGCGCGCTGCGCGTGAGCCAGACGCAACTGCTGCAGCCGTTTCTGGCGATGCTGTTTGCGTGGCCGCTGCTGGGCGAGCGGCTGGACGCGGTGTCCGTCGGCTTTGCGCTGGCGGTGGTGGCCATCGTGTTTGCCAGCCGGAGGCTGAGATGAGAGCGTCGCTGCACGACCTGCTGGCGCAGCTGCCCGCGGCGCCGACCGGTGCGTACCCTGAGGGCGTGCCGTTTGCGATGGCATTCGCACATGGCAGCATGTCCGTCGAGCTGTACGCCCCCGGCAGCAACGCCGATGGGCGCGACCGCCAGCAGCCGCACGCGCAGGACGAGCTGTATGTGGTGCAACGCGGCCTCGCCACGTTGCGCATCGGCGCGCAGAATCTGCCCGCCGCGCCCGGCGACGTGCTGTTCGTGCCCGCCGGCGCCAACCATCGCTTCGAAACCTTCACCCCCGACTTTGCAACCTGGGTCATCTTCTACGGACCCGCTGGAGGAGAAAAACCATGAACCCGACCGACCTCAAGCAAGCCAGCCCCTGGCAACTGGCCGAGCGCGCCCACGCCATGAACCCCTCGGCGATTCGCGAAATCCTGAAGGTGACGGAGCGCCCCGGCATCCTCAACTTTGCCGGTGGCCTGCCCGCGCCCGAGACCTTTCCGGTCGATGCCATGCGCGCGGCTTGCGCCACGGTGCTGGCTGAAGGCAGCGCCATCGCGCGCCCGTCGCTGCAGTACGCGTCGAGCGAAGGGCTGCCCGAATTGCGCCAGTGGGTCGCCACCGAACTGGGCAAGCAGGGCGCGCAGGTGTCGGCCGACCAGGTGCTCATCACCACGGGCAGCCAGCAGGGGCTGGACCTGATCGCCAAGGTGTTGCTCGACAAGGGCAGCCGCCTGCTGGTTGAGTCGCCCACCTACCTGGGCGCGCTGCAGGCCTTCACGCCCATGCAGCCGGCGGTGGAGAGTGTTGAAAGCGACATGGGCGGCGTGTCGGCGTCCGCGCTGCGCAGCGCGCTTCAAAAAGGTGAGCGGCCGCGTTTCATGTACCTGCTGCCCAACTTCCAGAACCCTACCGGCCGCACCATGGACGAAGCGCGCCGCCAGGCCGTGATCGACGTCTGCCGCGAGCATGGCCTGCCGATTGTTGAAGACAACCCCTATGGCGAGCTGTGGTTTGACGCACCGCCGCCAGCGCCCCTGCTGGCGCGCTGGCCCGAGGGGGTGGTGTACCTAGGCTCGTTCAGCAAGATCCTGGCGCCCGGCCTGCGCCTGGGCTACATCGTCGCGCCGCCCGCGCTGTACCCCAAGCTGCTGCAGGCCAAGCAGGCGGCCGATTTGCACACGCCGGGCTTCAACCAGCGCGTGGTGGCCGAGGTCATCAAGGACGGCTTCCTCGACCGCCACGTGCCCACCATCCGCGCGCGCTACCACGCGCAGCGCGACGCCATCCTGGCCGCGCTGGCGCGCGAGCTGGGCCCGACCGGCGCCGAATGGACGCAGCCCGTCGGCGGCATGTTCGTGTGGGTGCGCCTGCCGGAGGGCTTGAACGCGCAGGCGCTGCTGCCCAAGGCGGTCGATGCCGGCATGGCCTTCGTGCCCGGCGCGCCCTTCTTCGCCGACGAGCCCGATGCGCGCGCGCTGCGGCTGTCCTTCGTCACCTCCACGCCCGAGCAGATCGACCAGGGCATGGCCGCGCTCGGTCAGGTGGTGCGCGCGGCGATGCAAGGCTGACCATGATCCGCCTGTGGGGCCGCACCACCAGGCGCCGCGCATCGTCGTGCTGCATGCACATCTGTCACGCCGCAGCGGGCTGACCGGCGACGCATTCGCCATGGCCGACGTGCCGTCGTCCGCGATATCCACCGCTGGTAAAACCTGCCGCACGCCGCGCCCGGCCACGCGCGGCGGGCGCGATATTCCCTTGGCCTGAATGCCGTCCATCGCATGAAAACCCGCCCCTTCGCCCAAATCGACGTCTTCACCGCCACCCCCGGCTACGGCAACCCGGTTGCCGTGGTGCTCGACGGCAGTGGCCTGGATGACGCTGCCATGCAGCGTTTTGCGCACTGGACCAACTTGTCCGAAACCACCTTCGTGCTGCCGCCGACCGACCGCCAAGCCGACTACGCGTTGCGCATCTTCACGCCCGGCGGCGAACTGCCGTTTGCCGGCCACCCCACGCTGGGCTCGTGCTTTGCATGGCTGGCGGCGGGCGGCACACCCCAGCGCGCCGACGTGATCGTGCAGCAATGCGCCAAGGGCCTGGTGCCGATCCGGCGCGACGGCGCGCGCCTGGCCTTTGCCGCGCCGCCCGTCAAGCTCAGCAGCCCCAGCCCCACGCACCTGGCGCAAGTGGCCGCCGCGCTGGGGCTGAAGTCCGCGCAGATCGTGAAGGCGCAACTGCTCGACAACGGCCCGCAGTGGCTGGGCCTACTGCTCGACAGCCCCGACACCGTGCTGGCGTTGGAGCCGAACCACGGGCGACTGGTCGAGCTGAAGCAAAAAGTGGGCGTAGCGGGCATCCAGCCTGCCCAAACAGCTATCTCATTGATAGCGAAATCGAGCCGCGAGGCGCGCGCCTTCGCGTCGCGCGACGAAACGCCCGCGGTGGAGGTGCGGGCCTTCGCCGCGCCCGTGGGCATCAACGAAGACCCGGTCACCGGCAGCCTGAACGCCAGCCTGGCGCAATGGCTGATCGACACTGGCGACCTGCCCGCGCGCTACGTGGCGGCGCAAGGCACGGTGCTCGGCCGCGCCGGCCGCGTGCACATCGCGCGCGACGACGCGGGCCAGGCCGCTTCGACTAACTCAGGACAGGCCGCTTCGACAAGCTCAGGACAGGCCGCTTCGACAGGCTCAGGACAGGCCGCTTCGACTCACTCAGGACAAGTCTGGGTCGGCGGCGACTGCGTCGGTGTGATCCACGGCGAGGTGCAGTTGTGACCGCCTGGGCCACGCCCGCGCTCGACCATCTGGTGGTGCTGGCCGACACGCTGGCGCAAGGCGCGGCCTGGTGCGAGCAGACGCTGGGTGTCGCGCCCGGGCCGGGCGGCCAGCACCCGCTGTTCGGCACGCACAACCGGCTGCTGTGCACGGCGTCGGCCGAATTTCCGCTCAGTTACCTGGAGATCATTGCTATCGATCCAGGAGCTGTTCGCGCCCATCCAGAAAGCGCTGGCGACCAGAATGCCGTGCAAAAGCGCTGGTTCGACATGGACGACCCCGCGCTGCGCGAGCGCGTGCGGGCGCAAGGCCCGCAGCTCATCCACTGGGTGGCGCGCGTACCCGACATCGACAGCGCCGTGGGTCGCCTGGCCACGCTGGACATTGACCGTGGCGACGTGCGCGCCGCCACCCGCATGACGCCGCGCGGCCTGCTCGAATGGAAGATCGCCGTGCGGCCGGACGGCCAGCGGCTGTTCGACGGCGCGCTGCCCACGCTGATCGAATGGGGCGCGGTGCACCCGGCGGCGTCGATGCCCCAGGTTGGCGTGTCGCTGCAGGGGCTGCGGCTTGCGCACCCGCGCGCGGCCGCGCTGCGGCAGGCGTGCGCAGCCGTCGGGTTGGGTGCGGTGCCGGTCGACGCAGGCCCCGCCGCGCTGCACGCCACACTGCGCACGCCGCGTGGCGTGGTCAGCTTGTCGTCTGACGAAGGAGTGCGCTGAATGAACCTGCTGCCAACGCTGGCCGACATCGAAGCCGCTGCCCAAGTCGTCTACCGCGAATTTCCGCCCACGCCGCAGTACCGCTGGGCGCTGCTGTCGCAGCGGCTTGGCGCCGACTGCTGGGTCAAGCATGAAAACCACACGCCGGTCGGCGCGTTCAAGATTCGCGGCGGCCTGACCTTTTTTGACGCGCTGGCGCGCCGCGGCCAACTGCCGCGCGAAGTCGTCAGCGCCACGCGCGGCAACCACGGCCAGAGCATCGGCTGGGCGGCGCGCGCGCATGGCGTGGCGTGCACCATCGTCGTGCCGCGCGGCAATTCGGTCGAAAAGAACGCCGCCATGCGCGCGCTGGGCGTCAACCTGATCGATCACGGCGACGACTTCACCGAAGCCAGCGACCACGCCGCGCGCCTGGCCGAGCAGCGCGGCGCCCTGCGGGTGCCCAGCTTTCACCCCGACCTGGTCAGCGGCGTGGCCACGTATTGGTGGGAATTGCTGCGCGCCGTGCCCCGGCTGGATGTGGTGTACGTGCCCATCGGTCTGGGCTCGGGCGCGTGCGCCGCCATTGCCGCGAAAGCGGCGCTGAACCACCCGGCGCGCGTGGTTGGCGTGGTCAGCCGCCACGCCACCACCTATGCGGATTCGCTGGCCGCTGGCCACGTGGTCGAGGCGCCGGTGTCCACCCAGCTGGCCGACGGCATGGCCGTGCGCCGCGCCGACGCCGCCGCGCTGGCCGCCCTGGCCGGGCGGCTGGACCACGTGGTGCAAGTCAGCGACGACGAAGTGGCCAGCGCCATGCGCGCGCTCTACACCGATACGCACAACGCCGCCGAAGGCGCCGGCGCGGCCGCTCTGGCCGCCGCCCTGCAAGAGCGCGCGGCGTTGCGCGGGCAGTGCGTTGGCATCGCGCTCACGGGCGCCAACGTCGATGCATCGGTGCTGGCTGGTGTGCTGCAAAAAACATAGCTGATGGGGCAATTCCATCAAGCGCTGGGGCCGGTTTGGGTCATGAATCGCCATGGCGCGCGGCGCTGTCGCCCGCAGGACGCACGCCATGGCCCGGCGGGCGGCGCGCGCTTCACAATCCGGCCATGGGAACCCTCTACCTCGTGCGCCACGGCCAGGCCAGCTTTGGCGCCGACGATTACGACCGGCTGAGCGATCTGGGCCGGCGCCAGAGCGTGCGCCTGGGCCAGTACCTGCGCGAACGTTTTGGCGCCGGCCTGCGCTTTGACGCCGTGCTCACCGGCACGCTGCGGCGGCAGATCGGCACCTGGCACGGCATTGCGGAAGGCGGCGGGTTCGACGCGCCGCCGAGCCGCGCCGGGCCGCCCCCAGAGGCGAGCGCCCACCCGGGGGGCGACGCAGACACGGCAGGGCGGAGCGTGGGGGCACACATCCTGTGGCCCGGCCTGAACGAATACGACAGCCACGCGGTGATCGCCGCCATCCACCCCGATTCGCTGCCCCGGCCGGGCACGCCCGAGCTGTATCGGCACCACTTTCGGCTGCTGCGCGAGGGGCTGGCGGCGTGGATGGACGGGCGCGTGCAGCCCGTGGGCATGCCGAGCTACGCCGACTTTCGCGCCGGCGTGGTGGGCGCGCTCGATCATGTGCGCAAGAACTGCCAAGGCAACGTGCTCATGGTCAGCAGCGGCGGCCCCATTGCCACCGCCGTGGCGCACGTGCTGCACGCGCCGGCCGCCACCAGCATCGAGCTGAACCTGCGCATCCGCAACACGGCGCTGACCGAATTGGCCTTCAGCCCGACGCGCCACCAGCTGATCACCTACAACACGCTGCCGCACCTGGACGCGCCGCCGTATCGCGACTGGGTCACGCACGCGTAATCAGGGCGCCGCTAAGCAGGCCACGCAAGGCGGCCGCTGAAGCGCTTGGCCCGGTCGGTGGGCGGCGTTCTCCTCGGGGCCAAGGCGCGCCAGCGCCTGTTATTGCGGCTGAAAGCCGCTGTCCCTGATGATGCGCGACCACACCTGCGTGTAGGTGCGTTCGCGCTGGTCCAGCTGGCGGGGCGACATGTAGCCCACCGTCAGACCCAGATCGGTCAAACCCTTGCGCACCTCGGGCAGCGCCACCACGGCTTCGAGCGCCCGGCTGAAGCGGGTGACGAAATCGGCCGGCGTGCCGCGCGGCGCCCAGATGCCGTAGAAAGGCATGTCTTCCAGCCCTTTCATGCCCAGTTCGCTGAGGGTGGGTACGTCGGGCATCGCGGCCTGGCGCTGGCCGCCCAGCACGCCGATCATGCGCAGCTTGCCGGCGCGCTGGTATTCGATGAAGTCCTGCACCGAGCCGACGCCGGCCGGAATCTGGTTGCCCAGCATGTCGGCCATCATGGGCGCGCTGCCCTTGTAGGGCACGGCCACCAGGTCCAGCCCGTGGCGCTTGGCGATCAGTTGCACCAGAAATTCGGGCGTCGAGGCCGGCGCGGGGATGCCCACCGCGCTCTTGCCGCCCTGCGACTTCACCCATTCGACGTATTCGGGCACCGTCCTGGCCGGCGTGCCCGGCGATACGGCCAGGCCGTTGACGAAGGTGGCAAAGCCACCCAGCGGCGTAAAGTCGTCGCGCGGCGCGTAGCCCGGTTTCTTGACCACCTGCGGCAGGATGGAGATGGTGTGGTCGTGCGACAGAAATACCGTGGTGCCGTCGGCGCGCGCCTGCTTCAGCTGCTGCGCGGCAATCTGGCCGCCGGCGCCGGGGCGGTTTTCGACCAGCACCGTGCGGCCCAGTTGGCGCTCCAGCTTGTCGGCCAGCAGGCGCGCGATCACGTCGGAGCCGCCGCCGGCCGGAAACCCCACCAGCAGGTGGATCGGTGGCTCAGGCGGCGCGGCGAGCGCGCCGGTCGCGGCGGCCATGGTCGCGGCGCCCAGCAAGGCGGTGGTGAAACGGCGTCGGTGGATCATGCAGGCGCTCCCAAGGCGTGGCCCCGGCGGGGCAAAGCCTTCAATGATATGAGCTGGCGCCGCGCCGTCAGCGCTGGCGCAGGGTGTCTGGCGGCAGGCGGTCGATTTCCTGCAGCAGCTCGGCCAGCGCGCGGCCCGCGGCGTCGATCAGCGCCAGCCCGTCGGCCGCGTTGGCGGCGGCGGCGTTGCCGGCCGCGCCCTCAGGGTTCAGGTCTTGCGCGGCCCAGGCCAGCTTGGCGCTGCGGCCGTTGCCCAGCACGCGGTGCGCCGCCGCGCGCGCCTGCGACGTGGAGGCGAACGCCCGCGCCCGCGACCGGCGCACCCGCCCGGGCTGGAGCGCCAGCATCATGGCCGTCTCGGCCTGGCCGCCGTGCACGCCAAAGCGCTGCTCGTCGGGCGAAAAGCGCGCCATCACGTCGGCGCCGTCGGCGTCGGTCAGCGGCAGGTTGAACCAGCTGACGCTGTACACCAGCATGCCCAGGCGCGTGCGCCACTCGCGCGCCACCACGTCCATCAGCCCCACGTTGCCGCCGTGGGTGTTGAACAGCACCAGCTTGTTCACGCCGCTGGCCGCCACGCTTTCGGCGATGTCGGTCCACAGGCGGATCACGGTGTCGGCCCCCAGCGTCAGCGTGCCGGCGAATGCGGCGTGCTCGGGGCTGTAGCCAATGGGTTGCAGCGGCAGAAACAGCGCCGGCAGGTCGGCCGGCAGGTGGGCGGCGGCGGCGTCGACCATGCCGCGTGCCAGATCGGTGTCCACCGACAGCGGCAGGTGCGGCCCGTGCTGCTCGGTCGCGCCCAGCGGCAGCACGGCGATGGCGCGCGCCAAGTCAAGCGTGGCGAAGTCGGTGGTGACGAGGTCCGACCACTGACGGGTGCGCGGCGGCAGGGGCGGGCTGGCGGTCATGCGCGCATCTTAGGGCAACGCTGAACAAGCCCCTCGCGGCGCTGGCATCTGTGGATTGGGGCGGTCTGCGGCGTTGCAAATCCTCGCCATAGGCCAAGCCATGGCTGCGGTTTGCGCCTTGCAGCCCATCCCCAACCACAGCGCCAGCGCCGCGGGGACTTATTCAGCGTCGCCTTGGAACGTGCCGGCGGCCGGCGCGTGACCGGCGCGGTCGAGACCGGCCGCGTGGCGCGCGGCGGGTCGGCGGCCGTGCCTGATTGAATCGGGCGCCAGCGCTGGCTGGCAAAGCGTTTTCAGCTATTTAAAGGGTAGCTATGGCGGTGGCGCCAAAGCGCGCCGCGCGGCCCAGCGCGCCAGCAGGGCGAAGGCCAGCGTGGCCAGCAGCACGTAGCCGGTCACTGCCCAGCGGAAGCTGCGGCCAAAGGCCTCTTGCGCCTGAATGTCGAGCGCCATCGCCACCGTCAGGGGGGCGGCGCCGGGCAGCGGCATGCGCATGACGACGGCGCTGCCGCGCCAGGCGCGACCGTCCTGCCGCCAGGTCAGCAGCGGCGCTGGCTGCGCGGCGGCGGGGTGCGCCAGCAGGCGCGCCGGCAGGGCGGCGGCCGGGCCTTGTTCGTACAGCGGCTGGTCGAGCGCGCCCTGCACGCGCACGGCCAGCGCGGGGTCGTCGCCGAAGCTGGCGCGCAACCGCTCGGGCAGCGCGGCCAGCGCGCCGGTGTTGTCGACGCTGACGAGCAGGGCGCGCGCGGCGCGCAGGTGCGCCTGCAACTGGTCGCGGTCGCGCGACTCGAAATGCAGTTGCAGCGCCAGCACCCCCACGGCGGCCAGCAGCGCCAGCAGCCCGCCGCAAGCGGCCGTCAGCAGCGTGGCCAGGCGCCGGGCAGCGGCGGCCGTGGCGGTCGGGGCGGGGTTGTCGTGGTTCAAGTCGGGGCAGCGCGTTTGGGGGGACAATCCGCCCCATCGAAGCCGCCAGTGTGCCCCGGCCCGCGCACGATGTGCGCGCCGGCGGCCCAGTCGGCCAGCTGAACAGGAGCCCCGCCATGCAAATGTCACACCCGCGTCGCCGCCACGCACTGCGCTGGCTGGCGCTGGCCGCTGCCGGCGCCACGGTGCCGGCTTGGGCGCAGCAGCGGCCCGAGCCGGCGGCGGTCGAAGTCTGGAAAGACGTCAGCTGCGGCTGCTGCCAGGACTGGATCACGCACATGCAGCAGAACGGCTTCAAGGTGACGGCGCACGACACCGGCAACCACGCGGTGCGCGCGCGCCTGGGGCTGGCGACGAAGTACGGCTCGTGCCACACGGCGCTGGTGGGCGGCTACGTGGTTGAAGGCCATGTGCACGCCGACGATGTGCGCCGCCTGCTGCGCGAAACACCGGTGGCGCTGGGTCTGGCCGTGCCCGGCATGCCGGTCGGCTCGCCCGGCATGGACGGCCCCGAATACCGCGGCCGGCGCGACCGCTACGACACGCTGCTGGTGCTGCGCGACGGCGGCAACCGGGTGTTTCGCAGCCACTCCTGAGATCACTGCCCGCACCCTTGGGCGCAGCGCGCCGCCGCTCGCCGCCGCGTGATCGGCGGAACCACCCGGCCGGCGCGCGCTCTCACTGGGTTGCTGGTGGTCCCCGAAGAATGTCATGCGTACCTTGTTGTCCCCGTTGATCGCTTCTGTTTTTATAGCTGTCAGCGCATGGTGGACGGGCGCTGCGGCGCAAAATCTGCCCAAGTCCGAGTCGGTGCGCACCGAGCAGGTGCAGGCCACGCTGCTGGCCCACGCGCCGCAAGGCGTGCCGGTGGGTCTGACCGCAGACGCCGCGGCCGCGCAGCCGGTGTGGGTGGGCTTGCAGATCAGCCACGCGCCGGAGTGGCACACCTACTGGAAGAACGCCGGCGATTCCGGCATGCCCACCGAGCTGCAGTGGACGCTGCCGCCGGGTGTGACGGCGGGCGACGTTGCCTGGCCGCTGCCGCGCAAGATCCCCATCGGCCACCTGGCCAACTACGGCTACGAAGGCACGGTGCTGCTGCCCGTGCCGCTGACGATCACGCCCGACTACCAGCCCGGCCCGCTGGCCAAGTCGCTGGACGTGCGGCTGAAGGCCACGTGGCTGGTGTGCCGCAAGGAATGCATCCCGCAGGAGGGCGACTTCGCCATTCAGCTGCCGCTGCACAGCTCCACCGCGCTCAACGGCGCCGCGTTTGACGCTGCGCTGAAGGCGCAGCCGGCCCAGGTGCGGGGCGATCACCGCATCGAGCTGACCGAGGGCGGCAAGCGCCTGGCCGTGCGCGTCGCCGGGCTGCCCGAGAACGTCCGTGGACAGGCTTTGGAACTGTTCCCCGAAACGCCCAACGTGGTCGTCACCGCCGCGACGCCCGCCGCGCCCGGCCAGCCGCTGGATGACCGCCGCTGGCGCCAGCGCTGGGATGGCGCGGTGTGGGCCGCCGACATCCCCGTGGCGGCCGACCGCGCCGATTCGCCGGCGCGCATGCCGCTGGTGCTGGTCACCGCCGATGGCCAACAGGGCTGGCGCGCCGATGCGCCGGTCGCGGGCACCTGGCCCGCGCTGGCGCAGGCCGCGGTGGTGTCACCCGCGCTGGAGGCGGCGCTGAAAGCCAACGCCGCGCAGGCCGGCGCCGCGGCTGCGCCGTCGGCAGCCAGCATGGTCAATTCGGTGCCGCTGCCGACCTTCCTGCTGGCGCTGCTGGGCGCGCTGCTGGGCGGCGTGGTGCTCAACCTGATGCCCTGCGTGTTTCCGGTGCTGGCGATCAAGGTGCTGGGCTTCACGCAGCACGCGGGCGAAAGGCGCGCGCACCGCACCAGCGGCCTGGCCTACACCGCCGGCGTGGTGCTGTCGTTTCTGGCGCTGGGCGCGCTGATGCTGGCGCTGCGCGCGGCGGGGCAGCAACTGGGATGGGGCTTTCAGCTGCAGTCGCCCGCCGTAGTAGCGGCGCTGACGGTGCTGTTCACGGTGATCGGGCTGAATCTGGCGGGCGTGTTCGAGTTCGGCAGCTTTTTGCCCAGCCGCCTGGCGACGCTGGAGGCGCGCAACCCGGTCGCCAATTCGTTCTTGACCGGCATGCTGGCCGTGGCCGTGGCCTCGCCCTGCACGGCGCCGTTCATGGGCGCGTCGCTGGGCTTGGCGGTGGGCCTGCCGGCGCTGCAGGCACTGCTGATTTTTGCCGCCATCGGCTTCGGCATGGCGCTGCCTTATCTGGCCGCGAGCGGGTGGCCGGCGGTGGCGCGCCTGCTGCCCCGGCCGGGGGCGTGGATGGACACGTTCAAGAAATTCATGGCCTTCCCCATGTTCGGCACCGCCGTCTGGCTGCTGTGGGTGTTGGGGCAGCAGACGGGCATCGACGGCGCCGGCGCGCTGCTGGCGCTGCTGGTGGCGCTGGCGCTGGTGCTGTGGTCGCTGGGCCTGCGTGGGCGCACGCGGCTCTTGATTGCTTCAATTGCGATAGCTGTCGGCGCTTTGCTGGCCAGCGCCATCGGCCCAAACATCGTCAAGACGGCCGAATCCGCGCCGCTGGCCGACGCCGCTGGCACGCGCTGGCAGCCCTGGTCGGCCGAACGCGTGCAGACCGCGCTGGGCGCGGGCCAGCCGGTGTTCGTCGACTTCACCGCCGCTTGGTGCGTGACGTGCCAGTACAACAAGAAGACCACGCTGGCCGATGCCGACGTGCTGGCCGCCCTGGACGCGGCCAAGGTGCAGACCTTCCGCGCCGACTGGACGCGGCGCGACGCCGCCATCACCGCCGAGCTGACGCGCCTGGGCCGCAGTGGCGTGCCGGTGTACCTGCTGCAGTCGCCCGGCCAGCCGCCCCGCGTGCTGAGCGAAATCCTCAGCGTGGCCGACGTGCTGGGCGCGCTGAAAACGATGACGCCCGCGCGCTGATTCAGCGCCGCGGCGCGTCAAAGTTTGATGTGACGCGGTGCGGTGGCGTGGCGCGCCGTAGCAAAATCGTCACATGAGCTCCCGACGCCAACGCCTGCGTGACCGGCAACGCCACATCGTGCGGCGTGGCTTGGTGTATTCGCTGGTGCTGGCCTGCGTGATCCTGGGCTTTGGCGGCGTCGGCTTTTGGATGCTGGACCCGCGCATCGAAACATTGAGCGACGGCCTGTGGCTGTCGTTCACCACCGCCGCCACCGTGGGCTACGGCGACGTGGTGCCGTCCACGCACGGCTCGCGCATCTTCGCCTTCATCGTGGTGTTGCTGGGGCTGGCGGTGCTGTCGCTGGTCACGGCGTCGCTGGCGGCGATCTTCGTCGAGCGCGAGGTGGACGAGGAAGAGCGCCAGATCGAGCGCGACCTGCTGCGCCACATGGCGGCCTTGAAGCGCGACATTGCCAGCCTGCGCGCCGAAGTGATGGCGATGCAGACGCACACCAGCACCGAAGAACTGCTGCGCGCCGATGCGGGCGCCGCGGCGATCCGCGCCCGTGGCGAGGCCGCGCCGGCGCCGCAGGCCGACTGAGGCCGCGCGGTCGGGCCGCTCAGCCCAGCTTCAGCTCCACCGGAATATTGCCGCGCGTGGCATTGGAATACGGGCACACCTGGTGCGCCGCATCCACCAGCGCCTGCGCCTGCGCGCGCTCTATGCCGGGCAGGTGCACCGTCATGCGCACGGCGATGCCGTAGCCGTGCGAGGTGGGGCCGATGTCGACCTCGGCGTCGATGCTGCGGTCGTCGGGCAGCTTGACCTTCTGCTTGTCGGCCACCGCCTTCAGCGCGCCCAGAAAGCAGGCCGAATAGCCGGCGGCAAACAGCTGCTCGGGGTTGGTGCCCTGGCCCTTGCCGCCCATCGAGGGCGGTGGGTCCAGCTTGACGTCGAGCAGGCCGTCGTCGGTGCGCGAACTGCCGTCGCGCCCGCCCTTGCTGTGGGCCTTGGCGGTGTAGAGGACTTTGTCGAGGGGCGTGACCATGGGGCTCTCCTGAGCAGTGGAAAAACCCAGTATGCCGCGCCCGCGACAGCCTTACTTGGCGTAGCTGTACACGCCCATGCCGGTCTTGCGGCCCAGGCGGCCGGCGGCCACGTATTCGCGCAGCAGCGGGCAGGGGCGGTACTTGCTGTCGTTGAATTGATCGACGTACACCTCCATCACCGCCAGGCACACGTCCAGGCCAATCATGTCGGCCAGCGCCAGCGGGCCGATGGGGTGGTTGCAGCCCAGCCGCATGCCGGTGTCGATGTCTTCCGGCGTGGCCAGCCCTTCGGCCAGCACGAAAAACGCCTCGTTGATCATCGGCACCAGGATGCGGTTGACGACGAAGCCGGGCGCGTTCTTGACGGTGATGGGCGACTTGCCCAGGCGCACGGCCAGGTCCTTCACGGCGTCGTGCGTGGCGTCCGACGTCTGCAGGCCGCGGATGATCTCCACCAGCGCCATCATCGGCACCGGGTTGAAGAAGTGCATGCCGACGAAGCGGTCGGGGCGGCTGGTGACGGCGGCCAGTTGCGTGATCGAGATCGACGAGGTGTTGGTGGCGATGATCACTTCGGGCGCCAGCAGGCCGTCCAGCTGCTTGAGGATCTTGTTCTTCAGCTCGTGGTTCTCGGTGGCGGCCTCGATGACCAGTTGCGCGCCTTTCAGGTCGTCGTAATTCGTCGAGCCCTTGATGCGGCCCAGCGCGGCGGCCTTGTCGGCTTCGGTGATCTTCTCTTTCTGCAGCAGGCGGTCCAGGCTCTTGCCGACGGTGGCCACGCCCTTGTCGACCGCCGCCTGGGCGATGTCGACCATGACGACGTGGATGCCTGACACGGCGCAAGCCTGCGCGATGCCATTGCCCATGGTGCCGGCGCCGACGATGCCGACGGTGCTGATGTTCATTTTCTGTGCTCCGAAGATGTGAGGATGGGGGGTGGCGAACCGCCGTGGGGCGTCGACCGGCCGATGGTAACGGCAGCGCGTGTCAACCCTCATTTTGGAATGATTCGCCTAACACAGCGTGCGGCCCGTGCCCACAATGGGGGCAAAGGAGACCCGGGACATGGACTATGTGATCGTGGGCGGCGGTTCGGCCGGTTGCGTGCTGGCCGCGCGCCTGAGCGAAGACCCCGCCGTGCAGGTGACGCTGCTGGAAGCCGGCCCGCCCGACCGCAGCGTGCTGATCCATTGCCCGGCGGGGCTGGGCGTGATGGCGAGCTCGCCCTCGTCGCGCCTGGCCCATAACTGGGCGCTGTCCACCGTGCCGCAGCCGGGGCTGAACGGCCGCCGTGGCTACCAGCCGCGCGGCAAGGTGCTGGGCGGCAGCAGCTCGGTCAACGCCATGATCTACACGCGCGGCGTGCCGCAGGACTACGACGCCTGGGCCGCCGAAGGCAACGCCGGCTGGGGCTGGCACGACGTGCTGCCGTTCTTCAAGCGCGCCGAGCACAACGAGCGCGGGGCCGACGCCTTCCACGGCGCCGACGGCCCGCTGAACGTGATGGACCTGTGCGACCCCAATCCGTTCTCGCGGGCCTTTGTCGAGGCCGGCATGCAGGCCGGCTACCGCCACAACACCGACTTCAACGGCGCCAGCCAGGAAGGCGTGGGCCTGTACCAGGTCACGCACCGGCGTGGCGAGCGCTTTTCGGCCGCCAAGGCCTACCTGACGCCGAACCTTGGCCGGCCCAACCTGCGCGTGGTCACCGGCGCGCACGCCACGCGCGTGCTGCTGGAGCGCGGCCGCGCCGTGGGCGTGGCCTACGTGCAGGACGGCCGCGAACACACGGTGCGCGCCGGGCGCGAGGTGATCCTGAGCGCCGGCGCGCTGCTGTCGCCGCAGTTGCTGATGCTGTCGGGCATCGGCCCGGCCAGCCACCTGCGCCAGCACGGCATTGCCGTGGCGCACGACCTGCCGGGCGTGGGCGCGCACCTGCACGACCACCCGGACGTGGTGCAGGTCTGGGACGCCAACCACGCGTACGACCTGTTCGGCCTGTCGCTGCGCGGCGGCTGGCGCGTGGCCGGGGCGATCCGCCAGTGGCGGCGCGAGCGGCGCGGCCTGCTGACCACCAACTTCGCCGAAGCGGGTGGCTTCATCAAGAGCGACGCGGCCGAGCCGGTGCCCGACCTGCAACTGCACTTCGTGGTCGGCAAGCTGGTCAACCACGGGCGCGACACGGTGTTCGGCCACGGCTTTTCGTGCCACGTGTGCGTGCTGCGGCCACGCAGCCGCGGCAGCCTGCGCCTGGCGAGCAGCGATCCGCTGGCGCCGCCGCTGATCGACCCCGCCTTTCTTCAGGACGACGACGACACGCGGCGCCTGGTGGCCGGCTTCAGGCTGATGCGCGAACTGCTCAACCAACCGGCGCTGGCGCG
The DNA here is from genome assembly GCA_029780695.1 of Pseudomonadota bacterium. Taxonomy (GTDB): domain Bacteria; phylum Pseudomonadota; class Gammaproteobacteria; order Burkholderiales; family Burkholderiaceae_C; genus Ottowia. Next base: position 31,066 of record JAKOYD010000149.1, on the reverse strand, counting down.
GGGCGGGGGCGTCGAACGTTCGGCCGCGCTGCGCAGCGACGCCGAGATCGAAGGCTTCGTGCGCCAGCATGCCGACACCATCTACCACCCGGTGGGCACCTGCCGCATGGGCCACGGCGCGTTGGACGTGGTGGACGACCACCTGCGCGTGCACGGCCTCGAAGGGCTGCGCGTGGTCGACGCGTCGGCCATGCCCGCCATCGTCGGCGGCAACACCAACGCGCCGGTCATCATGATGGCCGAGAAGGCGGCGGCGCTGATGCGCGCGGGCGGCTGACGCGCAGTCTCCGCGCAGGCCGCCGTGCCTGCGGTGCCGTCAGCGCTTCGCGGGCCGCGCCTCGCGCTGGGCGCGGCGCTGCGCCATTTCGGCGCTGGCGCGGGCCAGCGTGGTCGGGTCGATGCGGGCGCGCGCCTCGGGGTAGGCCAGCGATTCTTCCAGCGTCAGGTGGTCGATGTACAGCTGCTCGAACACTTCCACGCCCTGTGCCAGCGTGTCGCGGTCGAACCACGAATAGCCGCCCGCGGCGGCTTCGAGCGAAGGCTCCAGCTCCAGCCAGTTTTCCTCGATCCAGCCGTGGTCCTGGCGCAGCCGCAGCGTGGTCTGCACCACGTGGGCGTCGGTGCTTTGCAGCAGCGGGGGAAAGACGTGGTGTTCCTCATCCAGGTGGTGCTGGCGCGCCTCGCGGTTGAACCAGGCGATGGTGCGCTTCAATTCGTCGCGCCCCGCCGCGTCCAGCGCGTCGTCGGCCACCGCGCCGACCAGGCGGCGCAGCGCCCCCAGCTGGCGCTGCAGCTCCTGGTGGCTGCGGTCCAGAAAGTCGAACAGGGCGGGGGTGGATGTCATGGCGTTCTCCAGTCGTGGATCAAATCGGGCTTGCGCGCTTTCTGATATTGCGCATGCAGCTATCAATGACGTAGCAACGGGGCCGGCGCCTACTTGTAGCCATGTCGGTCCATCATGCGGTAGGCGGTGCGTTCTGACACACCCATCACTTCGGCCACCTTGCGGCGATTGCCGCCGTATTTCTTCAGCAGCGTGGCCAGGTATTCGCGCTCGATGCTTTCCAGCGTGGGCTCGCCGGTCGGCATCCACGCGGTGGGGGTGGCCGGCGGTGCGGCGGCCGGCGCGGCGCCGCCCGGTGCCAGTGCGCCCAGGTGGCGCACTTCGATCTGCTCGGCCTGGCTGGCGGTGATCAGCGCGCGCTCGATCACGTTGCGCAGTTCGCGCACGTTGCCGGGCCAGGCGTAGGCCTGCAGCACCTCGCGCGCCTGCGCCGACAGCGTCAGTGGCGGCAGGCCCTGCTGCTGGCGCCGCCGGCGGATGAAGTGCGCCGCCAGCAGCGGGATGTCCTCGGTGCGTTCGCGCAACGGCGGCACGCGCAGCACGAAGGTGGACAGGCGGTAGTACAGGTCTTCGCGGAACTGGCCGGCGCGCGCACGCGCCAGCAGGTCGCGGTTGGTGGCGGCAACGATGCGCGCGTCGCTGCGCAGGTCGGCCGTGGCGCCGACGTGACGGAAGCGCCCGGTTTCCAGCACGCGCAGCAGCTTGGCCTGGATGGCGGGGCCGGCCTCGCCGATCTCGTCCAGAAACAGCGTGCCGTGTGTGGCGGCTTCGATCAGCCCCGCCTTGCGGCGGTCGGCGCCGGTGAAGGCGCCGCGCTCGTGGCCGAACAGCTCGGATTCGAACAGCGACTCCTGCAGCGTGCAGCAGTCCACGGCGACGAAGCCTTCGCCGCGGCGCGGGCTGGCGGCGTGCAGGGCCTGCGCCACCAGCTCCTTGCCGCTGCCGCTTTCGCCTTCGATCAGCACGGTGACGTCGCTGGCCGCGACTTCGCGGATGGTCTGGCGGAGCTGCTCCATGGCGGCGCTCTGGCCGACCATGGCCAGCGTGGCGTCGTCGCCGCCGCCCGCGGCGGACAGCGCGCGCTGCGCCTGCAACCGGCTGGCTTCGAGCGCGCGGCGGATCACCAGTTCCAGCTCGTCCAGGTTGACCGGCTTGGTCAGGTAGTCGGCCGCGCCCAGGCGCATGGCCTCGACCGCCTGGTTGACGCTGCCGTACGCGGTCAGCATGACCACGGGGCGCGTGCCCGCCAGCTGGCTGAGCGGGCCGAAGCCGCTGGCGTCGGGCAGGTTGACGTCCAGCAGCACCAGGTCGGGCGCAAAGGCCACCACGCGTTCGCGCGCTTGCTGCCATGATGTGGCGCTATCTAATTCATAGTCTGCCTTGCGCAGCTCCTTGACCAGCAGCTGGTTCAGTACCGGGTCGTCCTCGACCACCAGGATGGAGGATTTCATGCTTGCTCCCTGAACGGCGCGGGGCGCAGGTGCAGCGTGAAGCGCGCGCCCTCACCCGGCGCGCTGCGCACCGCAATGCGGCCGCCAAAGCGCTCCAGCGCCGCCTTGCAGATGGCCAGGCCCAGGCCGGTGCCGCGTCCGCCGTCGGCGCGGCGGCTGAAGAAGGGCATGAAGATCAGCGCCTGCTCGTCGGCGGCGATGCCGCAGCCGGTGTCGGTGATCGACAGTTCATAGCCCGCCGCGTCGGCAGCGGCCTCAGCGCTGTGGCGGCCTTCGATGTCAATGCGGCCGCCCTCCGGCATGGCGTGCAGCGCGTTGTGGATCAGGTTGACCAGCACCTGCCGCAACTCGGCCTCGTCGGCCAGCACGCGCATGTCGGCCGGCTCGATGTGCACCCCCACCTGCACGCCGCGCGCGCGGCATTCTTCGCCCAGCAGCGCCAGCACGTCGTCCAGCGCCGGCATCACGGCCACGGGCTGCAGCGTGGGCGCGGGCGCCTGGCTCATCTGCAGCAGGCGCTGGGTGGTGGCCACGCAGCGGTCGATTTCGCGGTCGACCAGCTGCAGGTAGTCGATCAGCTCTTCGCGCGGCATCTGGTCGGCGCGCAAGCCGCGCAGGCTGGCCTGCAGCGCCAGGCGGATCGAGGCCAGCGGGTTGTGGATTTCGTGCGCCACGCCGTTGGCCAGCAGGCCGATGGTGGACAGGCGCTGCTCTTGCGAAAAGCGCACCGAGCGGTCCAGCGGGCGCAGTACCTCGACGGTGAGCGTCTCGCCGCTGGCGGTGACCATGGGGGCGGCCTCGATGTCGACCTCGACCGCGCTGCCGTCGGCGCGCCGCAGCGCCATCATGCTGCGCATCGGTTGCGGCTGGGCCCGCATCTCGGCCACCGGACAGTTCACCAGCGTGCTGGGGCAGGGCTCGTCCAGGCCGCGGCCGACGCGGTAGCAGCATTGCCCGGTGACGCTGGCCGGCTCGCGCCCCAGCAGCGTGGCATAGGCCTGGTTGGCCAGCCGCACGCGGTAGTCGGGGCCGATCACCAGCACCGGGTCGGGCACGGCGTCGATCAGCGTCTGCAGGAAGTGGTGCTGCCCCGCCAGTTCGGCCACCGTGGCCTGCATGCGCCCGGCCATGTGGTCGAAGCCGCGCGCCACGCGGCCCAGCTCATCCGGGCCGTGCGCGGCGCTGCCCACGCGCGTGGCCAGGTCGCCGGCGGCCAGCCGGTCGGTGGCGCCGGCCAGCGCGGCCAGCGGCTCGGTCACCTGGCGGCGCAGCGTCAGTCCCATGATGGTGGCAAACAGCGCCAGCGTGCCCAGGCCCGCGGCGGTCAGCAGCAGCGCCGGGCGGCTGGTGGGGCCGGCCTGGGCCAGCGGCTCGAAGTCGACCAGCAGCACCCCGTTGACGGGCTTGGCATCGGCCGGGCCGTGGCACTGCGCGCAGCGCGGCTGGTTGAGGATGGGGTAGGCGATCTGCAAGCGCTCGCCCTGCGGCGTGGCCTGCCAGCCCAGGCGCGGGGCCGGTGGCGGGCAGCCCGCCTGCAGGCACAGGCCCTGCAGGGCTTCGGGCGCCGCGCTGCCTACCGCCTGCGGCTGCGACGCAAAGCGCACCGTGCCGCCTGGTGCCAGCAGCCGCGCCTGCACCACGCCGGGCGACTGGCCCAGGCTGGTCAGGATATCGGCCATGCCCACCAGGTCGCGCTTGAGCATGGCGTTCTGCAGGCTGGCTTCAAACAGCCGCGCCTCGCGCGTGGCGGCGGCTTCGTGCTGGCCGCGCAGGCTGTCGCGGCCAATGGCGAGCGCCAGCGTGATGAGCAGCAGCGCCGACACCATCAGCGCCACCGCCAGCCCCAGCATCAGGCGGCGCGCCAGCGACGCGTCGAGCCAGCGCGGGACGACGCCCGGCCGGGGCGCGGCGGGCGCGGGCATCGGTGAAGTGGCCAGGCCAGTCATGGAGTGGGTCAGGTCTGCACGACCCGGTTGGGCCGCTGTCGCGAACCCGGGGCGCAAGTGGGGCAGACCGGTAACGAGTGTGGATCGCTGCCAGGGCCCGAGAATTGATGAAAGTCAATGTTGCAGCGCGCGCAGCGCAGGCGCCGCGCGGCCCAGCGCAGCGGCTCGGCGGCGGCGTCGGCCGGGCTGGGCACGCGCGGCGCCGACACCGCCCGGGTGTCACACGCGGCAGTGCACAGGCCGCAGCCGGTGCATTTTGAGGCATCGAATCCGAACGTTGCGCTGGCGCAGTCAGCGTCGGTAGCTACAAAGTTAATAGCAGTCGTCGGGCAAAGGCGCACGCAGGCCAGGCACAGGGTGCAGCGCTCGCGGGCGATGTCCACCGTCCACACCGGCTGGGGCGCTGCGCGCGCTGAACCAGGGTGTCGCGCCGCGGGGGCGCGGGCGAGTTCGTCTTCGCGGGCGCTGGTCAGCGTGCCGGCTGCCGGGCGGGGCGGGGCGCTGGGGCGCGCCAAAAAGCGGCGCCGGCCGGCGTCGGCGGGCGCATCGGGGCGCGGCCAGTCGGCGGCTGGCGCGATGCGCAGCGCCACCGGCTGCCGCGTGGCCAGGCTGCGCCACTGGCGCTGCCATTCGGCCAGGCCGGCGCCGCGGTCGCACATGCTGCAGGCGCCGGGCACAAAGACGTGTTCGTCCACCCCATGCTGCCGGCTGAAGGCTTGCAGCCACGCGGGCGACAGCGCCAACAGGCAGCGCGCGCTGGCCGAACCCGGCACGCCGGCGCGCTCGCAGCTCCACCACGCCGCGCGCCGATCATGGGTGGTGGTGCGCCATTGCGGCGCCGGGGCGGGCAGGGACAGGGCTTGCGTGGGGCACGCGGCGGTGCACAGCCCGCAGGCGTCACAGCGGTCGGGATCGAAGCCCAGCCCTTCTTCGCCCATGCGCCAGCCCTGAGGCGGACAGGCGTCCACGCAAGCCTGGCAAGCCGCGCCGCGCACGCGCTGGTGCACGCAACGCTCGGCGTCGATGGAGAGGGTGGGTATCGGCATGGCTGCCGATGATGCGCGCTAACCGGCGCTAGCCGCTGCAACCACCCGGCCGGGGCGGCTCGGCGGCTACCGCGGGCGGGATGACCGCGACGGCGGGCAGGCGGCGCTGGCATTCCTCGCAGGCGGCGAGGGTCAGCGCGCCGAGCGCGGCGTAAAACGGGGTGGCGGCGCGCTGGCCGACGCGGCGCGCAAAGTCGGGCAGCCAGGCCAGCAGGTGCGTCTTGAGAAAGCGCGCGGCTTCGCGCTGCTCACCGCGCTCCAGCAGCAGGGCGGTGAATTCGAGCTCGTGCGTGATGTGGTCGTCGGCGCGCGCGCGCCAGTCGGGCACCTGCATGCCATGGCGACGGTAGAAGTCGCGCACGGCAAAGGTCGGGCCTTGCAGCATGAGGTGGTCGTCGTCGCGCCACACCGATTCGTGCGGCGACGCGCGCAGCGCGTGCGTGAGGTAAATGGCCGCGTAGTCGGCCGCCAGGTCGTCGGCGCTGGACGCGGGCAGCGCGCCGTCGGCCGGCGTGCCGTCGCAGTCGTCGCCGGCCAGTGCGCGCAGTGCGGCGTACATGGCCTGCGCCGCCGGCGTGTCGGGCGTGGCGAGTGTTAGCGTTTCGGGGAAGCCGTTGCCGAACAGCGCGGCCAGCACGTCGGGGCTGCGCTCTTCGGCGTGCAGCCAGGCCAGCGCCCGCAGGTCCTCGGCGGCCAGCGCCAGCCATTCGGCGGGCGGGGCCATGCGTTCAGCCAGGGGCGCGGCGGCGGTCACGACGATGCCTTCGGCGCGGCGGGGGTCGCGGGCGCGGCGGGCGCCTCGACCTTGCCCTTCGGGTGCGCGATGAACACGATGGACGGGTTGGTCAGCTCGGGGTTGGCCATGTGCTGCACCTGGCGCACCGGCACGTCCTGGCCCTTGACCATGGCCTTGGTGTCCCAGGTGCCGGCGCGCAACTGGTCGATGGGGCCGATGTCGAGCACGCGCATCATGCAGGCCGATACGCAATAGGGCTTGCGGCCGGCTTCGAGTTCGTCGATGCACAGGTTGCACTTCTTGACCGTGTTGTCGGTCGGGTCGTACTGCGGCGCGCCGAACGGGCAGGTGGCTTCGCAGCGGCGGCAGCCAATGCACAGCGTGCTGTCAATATCGACCACGCCGTTGTCGGCGCGCTTCCAGATGGCGCCGGTGGGGCACGACGGCAGGCAGGCCGGCTCGGCGCAGTGGTTGCACGACATGTTGACCTTGTAGGCGAACACGTCCGGGAAGCTGCCGCCTTCGATATACATCACGCGCCGGAAGCGCGGACCAGGCGGCAGGCCGTTCTTGTCCTTGCAGGCGATCTCGCAGGCCCGGCAGCCGATGCAATCCATGTTGTTGTGGATGAAGCCCCACTGTTGCTCGGGCTTGACCGGGTTGTAGGTGGTGGCGTCGCGCGTTTCCTGCGCGTACTTCACGCGCGCCTTGGCGTCCACGCCCAGCTTGTTGATGACTTGTTTTTCAGCCATGGCGTCGCTCCTTACATGTCACGGCGGAAGACAGACGAGCGGGCCACAGCCAGGTCGTCCCAGCCGGGGCGGTGCACCAGGTCGGTCTTCTTGATCTGCACCATGGCGTTGTTGTAGGCAAACGCGCCGGCGGGGCTGGGGTTGTCCAGCGTCAAAAAGTCGGGGTTGCCGGCGCGGTCGACGCCGTTCTTGTCCGGGTCCATCCAGGCGCCTTCAAACAGCACCAGCACACCCGGCAGCACGCGTTCGGTGACGTAGGCCGGCACCACGCACTTGCCGCGCTCGTTCCAGACCTCGACCGTGTCGCCGGTCTTGATGTCGAGCTTCTTGGCATCGCTGGCGTTGATGGTGACTTCCTGCTCATACGTCTCGCGCAGCCACGGGATGTTGTTGAAGATCGAGTGCGTGCGCCAGCGCGGGTGCGGGCTGATCAGGTGGAACGGGTACTGCTTGGCGATCGGGTGGTTGAGTGACTCGAACGGCTCGACCCACTTCGGGATGTAGGGGATTTCGTAGCCGTACTGGGTCTTGGTCCAGTCGGTGATGTCGGCCAGTTGCGTGGCCAGAATCTCGATCTTGCCCGACGGTGTCTCGAACGGCTTGCCCTTGGTGATCTGCTCGCGGAAGGCGACGTGCGGCTCCGACAGCTTGAACTTGTAGGTGCCGTGCTTCTTGAACTCGTCCCACGACATGGTGACGTGCTGGTGGTGCTGCACGCTGCCTTCCCACCAGGCCTTGAGGTAGGCCTCGTCGGTGGCGTCGGGGTTCTGGAAGTAGCTGCGGTCGGCGCGCGGGTTGTAGCGCTTGCCCAGGTTCTTGAGCGACGGGTCCAGCGCTTCCAGCCGGTAGCTGAGTTCAGTGAAGACCTGGAAGTCGGTCTTGCTTTCGCCCAGCGGCTCGATGACTTTCGGGCGGTGGATGTAATAGTGGCCCTTGTACCAAGGCAGCGCTACGTCGTGCCGCTCAAAGTGGGTGGCGATCGGCAGCAGGTAGTCGGCCCAGATGCCCGAGGGCGTGATGGTCGAGTCCATGCACACCACCAGCTCCAGCTTTTCGATCGCCTGGATTTCCTTGTTGATGTTGGTGAGCTGGTTGAACCAGTCGCTGCCTTGCCAGAAGATGCCCTTGATGTTGGGCGGCTGGCCGTCCAGCTTGTCTTCGCGCGGCCACAGGCCCAGTTCTTCGCGCTTGACGTTGGGGTAGTTCAGCACGCAGTGCGCCCAGCGGTCGGACTTGATTGAGGCCCACCACAGGTTGGCGTTTTCGTCGTACGGATAGGCGACGCTCTCGCTGTGCCAGGCTTTGCCGACGCCTTCGGCGCAGCCGCCCAGAACGCCGATGTTGCCCGTCATGGCCTGCAGCGCGGCGGCCATGCGGTTGTATTGCTCGCCATAGCTGGCGCGGCCCGGCGCCCACGACGCCTTCAGCGCCGCAGGCTTGGTCTTGGCATACATCTCCGCCAGCTTGATGATGTCTTCGGCCTTCACGCCGCAGATGGCGGCGGCCCACTCGGGCGTCTTGGGCGTTTTGTCGTAGGTGCCCAGGATGTAGTCCTTGAAGTTCTCCTTGCCCTTGTACTCACCCATCGTCCCGGCGTCCATGCCGAGGCAGAACTTGTTGATGAACTTCTGGTCCTGCAGGTTGTTGGTGAAGATGTGGTGCGCCATGCCGGCCATCATGGCGGCGTCGGTGTTGGGCTTGATGGGGATCCACCAGGCGTCGTACACGGCGGCCGAATCGGTGTACTGCGGATCAACCAGCACGAACTTGCAGCCGCGCTGCTTGGCCATGCGCATGTAGTAGAAGGTGTTGCCGCCGTGGAAGGTGTAGGCCGGGTTCCAGCCCCACATGATGATCAGCTTGCTGTGGGCGAAGGTGTCGTCCTCGTTGCCGTCCTGGATGGTGCCGAAGGTCATGCGGCTGGAGAACGTGGTGCCCTGGTAGCTCGGCACGCTCCACGAGTTGGTGCGGCAGCCGAACATGCCCAGAAAGCGGCCCAGCAGGCCCTCGATCTGGTCTGACTTGTGCAGCACGCCGTAGCTGGCGCCGGCGTAGCTCTGGTCGAGCAGCGCCGTGGGGCCGAAGTCCTTCTTCAGCTGCGTCATCTTCTGCGCGATTTCGTCCAGCGCCTGGTCCCAGCTGATGCGCTTGAACTTGTGCTCACTGCGCGCGCCGACGCGCTTCATGGGGTAGAGCAGACGCTCGGGCGAATACAGGCGCGCACGATAGCTGCGCCCGCGCAGGCAGGCGCGCAGCTGCGGCTCTTCAAACGTGTCCTTGCCGTAGGCGCCATTGGCCTGGTATTCGCCGTTGTCGGTCGACAGGCGCACGATCACGTCGCCCTTCTTGTGCGCCACCAGCACGTGGCGCGAGCCGCAGTTGTGCGCGCAGGACGTCACCACGGTGGTGAGCTGGTCGTCCGTGAAGTACGGCTCGTAGGCAAAGGCTTCTGCCTTTTCGGGCGCGATGCCCACGCCCACGCTGACCAGGCCGGCCGCGCCGGCGGTGGCGCCGACGATCTTCAGGAAGTCGCGCCGCTTGTAGCCGGCCGAATGCTGGTCGATGGAGTCGTTGACGCTGGGGTAGCGCACGGTTTCGCGAGGCAGGTCATTGCTCTTCATTTTTTTTCTCCCGACGTCACGGCGGCGGCGATGAAACGCACTTCACTTTCGGTGGGGCGGCTCTTGGCCCAGTCGGGCACTTCGGGCGGCATGCCCGGCCAGGCATGGCGCGGATACGGGTAATGCGTTCGGTACCAGGCGCGGCCGCCATGGCAGCCGAAGCAGACGTCGCCGTTGGTCTTGCCGGCTTCTTCGATGGCCTTGGCATTGAGGTAGTTGACCTGGTGCCGCGTGGTGCGAATGGCGGCGTGGCACAGCAGGCAGTTGTTCTGAAAGGCTTCCTTCGACTGCGGCCACGGGCCGGGCAGGCCCATGACTTCGAAATTCATCTTGCCGTGGCACTTCAGGCAGGTGGTCTCGGGGTTGACCATCTTGCGCAGCGTCTGGTGGCCGAAGTCGGTGGCCGAACTGCCGGTGGCTTCCTCGCGCGGGTCGTTGCCTTCGTGGCAGGTCGTGCAGCGCATGTTCATCAGCTGCTTGGCCATGGCGGTGTCGAGGTGGCGACGGTGGAAGGTGTCCTGCTCGCCCTGGTAGGTCGACGTGACCTGATACCAGGCCTTGGCTTGGCTGGAGGGCACGCCCGCAGGAGACGCCTTGCGCACCGAGGGCTTGAGCACTTCGGCGTGGCACGCCAGGCATTGCTGGTCGGTCGCCTTCTCGATGGCGGGCTTGAAATGGATGGGGTCGTACTTGGCCGCGTGGTAGCTGGCCGGCTTGGCCGCGGCGGGGGCGACGGGTACCGCGGTGCTGGCGGCGGGCGCGGCCGCGGTGTTGGCGGGGGCGCTGGAGTCCTGGCAGGCGCCCAACGCCAATGCCATGGCCAACAAGGCGCTCAACCGGGGGAGAAATCTGAGCCAGGGCGCGTGCATCGCGTGCTCCTGAAATGCAAGGGGGGAAACTGCTTTTCGTCGAAAAGGCCGGGGCTTCCGTGAGGGATGCCCCGGCAAGGCCGGCCCCGCCACAGCGAGGCCGGCACAGGACCGTTCTAGAAGGTCACTTGTTGCCGGTCATGCCAGACATGCCGCCCATGCCGGACATACCGGACATGCCGCCCATGCCCGACATGCCGCTCATGCCGGACATGCCGGACATGCCGGACATACCGCTCATGCCGGACATACCGCTCATGCCGGACATGCCGCTCATGCCCTGCTGGCGCTGACCACGCTTCTTGGCCTTTTTCTTCTTGGCGGCCTTGGCCTTCGCCTTGTTGCCAGACATGCCGGACATGCCAGACATGCCCTTCTGGCCCGACATGCCGCTCATGCCGGACATGCCTTTCTGGCCGCTCATGCCCGACATGCCGGACATGCCACCCATGCCGCTCATGCCGGACATACCCGACATGCCACCCATGCCCGACATGCCTTGCTGACCGCTCATGCCGCTCATTCCGGACATGCCCGACATGCCAGCCATGCCAGGGTTCTGCTCGCCAGCGGCGGGCTTGTTGCCGCTCATGCCCGACATACCGGACATGCCGCTCATGCCGGACATACCCGACATGCCGCTCATGCCCGACATGCCTTTTTGGCCGGACATACCCGACATGCCAGACATGCCGCTCATGCCGGATTGCTGTGCCATGGCGGGCAGGGCGAAGCCGAGAGCGGCAGCCATGACCGACAGACCGAGTGCTTTACGAACCAATTTCATGGAGATCTCCTTCAATCAAGACAACTTACCAATGGGGCGTAGGCCCCCTTTCTGCCTGTCGGCAGCACCGCTGGCGCCACATTGCGTGGCGTCGGCGATTCGGGTGAGCGGCGCGCGCTGCGCGAACGCTCGAAAGCGGATGGAAACGGGCGTCATGCCGGCTTCACTGGGCGGCGGTGGTTGACGCCGCGGAAGCCGCAGGCGCCGCGGTGGCCGGTGCGGCGGCGCCAAGCTGTGCATGCCAGCCGCGCGGGTCATAGGGCGGGGTCATGCCCGGGCCGCGCAACGGCACCCACCAGTTGCCAGTGGCGGCGATGGTTTCCACGTTGCCAGGAGCGGGGCCGTCGATGCCGCGCAGATGGCGCGACAGCGTTTCGGGGCTCGTCGCCTGCTGGCTGATCTGCGGCGCGTTGTCGGGGCGCCGGTCGGGATGCACCCCCGCCACGAAGCCCGGTGCCTGCGCCCAACTGGCGCCAGCGCAGGTGACCAAGACCAGGGCGGAAAGCGAGATCGGTTTCATGACCAGTCAGCCATATGCTTATTGATGCGAGTCATGAAGCAACTTGCTTGCCAACCCGCGGTATGCACGCAAGTGCTTGTCGCAAAACGGCGCGGCCTGGCTGGCGTCCAGCTGCCTGTCAGTTTGGCAGGTGCAGCGGGCCCATGTTCTGCCAAATTGACATGCCAAATTGGCAGGCGGCGTCTGAGCCCGGCGGGTCGGCCGTATCGACCGCTGGCGCCCCCGCAACGGCGCAGTTTGCTATGAAAAAAAGAGTGATCAGCGCCTGAACCGCTGGCGCGTCATGGCCAGCGCCAGCCAGAACCCGGCCACCGCCCACACCGCCAGCAACGCCAGGTGGCGCCAGGGGTGGGCCGGCCACTGGTCCAGGAACAGCGGACGCACCAGCTCCACCACGGCCGTCAGCGGCAACCAGTCGGTGATGGTCTGCGCAAACGCCGGCAACTGCGTGCGCGGAAAGAACACGCCGGAGAGAAACATCATCGGCGACAGCAGCACCGCGAAGTAGTAGGTGAAGAAGTCGTAACCCTTCGCCTTGGCGTTGAACACCAACGCCATGCTGGCGAAGGTGATGCCCGCGAACAGCAGAATAGGCAGCGCCAGCAGCAGTTTGGGGCTGTGGCTGATCTGCAGCGCCAGCATCACGCCCAGGATGGCGGTGACGGAAAACAGCGCCTTGAAGCCCGCCCACAGCATCTCGGCCAGCACCACGTCGTCAAGCTGCACGGGCGTGTTCAGGATGCCGTCCCACGTCTTCTGCACGTGCATGCGCGAAAACGCCGAATACAGTGCCTCGAAGCTGGCCGCGTTCATGGCGCTCATGCAGACGCTGCCGCTGGCCAGAAACAGGATGTAGGGCACTTCTTGCCCGTGCGTCGGCACGCGCCCCACCATGGCGCCCAGGCCGTAGCCAAACGCCACCAGCCACAGCAGCGGCTCGCCGATGTTGGCCAAGAGGCTCGGGATGGCCAGCTTGCGCCACACCAGCAGATTGCGCTGGAACACCGGCCACCAGCGCATCGACAGGCGCGGTGGGTGCCAGATGGAGGGCGATGGCATGGTCAAAACACCTTCACCGCAGAGGCGCAAAGAACGCAGAGATGCGCAGCGCAATCCCTTCTTGCTTTCTCTGCGTGAACTCTGCGTTCTCTGCGCCTCTGCGGTGAAAAAAACTGGTCCACCATCACCCATCCTCCCTGATCTGCCGCCCCGTCAGCTTGAGGAACAAGTCCTCCAGATTCGCCGGCCGGTGCAACGTGCGCAACTGTGGGTGGCTTTCCAGCGCCTGCATCAAGGGCCGCGCGTGGCGGGTGTAGAAGAACACCGTCTCGCCACTGCGCTCCACCCGCTCGGCGTGCGCGGCCAGGGGCGAATCGACCAGCGACAGCGCGCCCTGGCCATAGACCTCGACCACTTCCGACTCCAGATGCTCGGCAATCAGCTCGCGCGGGCGGCCCTCGGCGATCTTGCGGCCGTGGTCGAGCACCAGCAGGCGCTGGCACAGGCGCTCGGCTTCGTCCATGAAGTGCGTGGTCAGCAAAATTGATTTGCCCTCGGCCAGCAGGCGCTGCAGGCGCTCCCACATCAGGTGACGTGCCTGCGGGTCGAGTCCGGTCGTGGGTTCGTCCAGCAGCAGCAAATCGGGGTTGTTGACCAGCGCGCGCGCCAGCGACAGGCGGCGCTTCATGCCGCCCGACAGCTCGGCCGGCTTGGCATCGGCCTTGTGGCCCAGCGCGGCGAAGTCGAGCAGCGGCGGCACGCGTTCTTTCAACGTAGCGGTCGGGATGCCGAAGTAGCGGCCGAACACCAGCAGGTTCTCCGCACAGGTGAAGTCGGGGTCGAGCGAGTCGAACTGCGACACCACGCCCAGCCGCGCCTTGATGGCCAAGCCGTCGCGCGGCATCTCCAGCGCCGTGCCATCGGCCTGCGCGAAGTAGCTGATCTGCCCCGCATCCGGCGCCGTCAGCCCCAGGCACATGCGGATGGTGGTGGTCTTGCCCGCGCCGTTGGGGCCGATCACGCCCAGGCATTCGCCCGGCGCGATGGCCAGCGACACGCCATCGACCACGCGCGTGCCGCCATACGACTTGATCAAATCGCGCGCGTCGAGCAGCGGGGCGGCAACCATGCGCGGCATTGTGCACGGGCGCAACGCCGCCTGAATCGGCGGCAAAAATTTTCACCCACCCCTTGCGCCGGCGCCGCGCCACCCCTTAAAATAATAAGCATACATATTAATTGGCGGCCTTGGCGATTTCGGCGCGATAGCGCACACTGCCGACGGCCACCACCTGTCAACAGGAGACAAGCATGAACCCGCTGGACGCCGTGAATTCGCTCGGCCACGCCGAATCGCTGGGCCGACTGGAAGACCTGCCGCCCGACTACGTCAAGGCCATCCACGATCTCTCGGTCGCCCCGCTGTGGCCGCAGCTGCGTGGCCTGCTGCCGCGCCACCAGCCGGCGCGCAGCACGCAGCCCTTCGTCTGGCGCTACCAGGACATCCGCCCGCACTTGCTGCGCGCGGGCGAGCTGACGCCCATCGAAAAAGCCGAGCGCCGCGTGCTGGTGCTGTGCAACCCCGGCCACGGGCTGGACAAGCTGGTCGCCACGCCCACCATCTACGTCGGCCTGCAACTCATCCTGCCGGGCGAGGTGGCGCCCAACCACCGCCACACGCCCACGGCGGTGCGCTTCGTGATCGAAGGCAACGGCGGCTACACCACGGTGAACAGCGAGAAATGCCCGATGGAAAAGGGCGACCTGATCCTGACGCCCGCGCTCAACTGGCACGAACACGGCCACGAAGGCAGCGGCCCCGTGGTGTGGCTGGACGCGCTGGACCTGCCCATGATCTACGCCATGGAAGCCAGCTACGCCATCGAAGGGCCTTCGCAGCAGTTGAAGGACGCGCTGGACGCCTCGCAAAACAAATACCGCCGCGCCGGCCTGCTGCCCTATGCCTCGCTGGCGCAGGCGCAGCGCCCCCCGTATCCGCAAATCCGCTACCCCTGGAAGGAAGTGCGCGAAGCGCTGGGCGCCCTCGCCAGCGTCACGCCCAAGACCGAAGCGGTGCAACTGGCGTACGTCAACCCCGAAACCGGCCAGCCCTGCCTGCCGACGCTGGGCTTTTCGGCGCAGCAGCTGCGCGCGGGGCAGGACTTCTCGCCGCGCAAGCGCTCGGCCAGCAGCGTGATCCACGTGATCGAGGGCCAGGGCGAATCCGTCATCGACGGCGTATCGCTGAAATGGCAAGAAGGCGATACGCTGGCGATTCCGACGCACGCTGGCGTCACGCACCGCGCCACGGGCCGGGACGCCTACCTGTTCCACGTGGACGACGCGCCGATGCAGCGCGCGCTCGGGTTTTACGAAGACTTTTAACCGCCAACGCTCGCCAACAAAGCGCAAGCAGCTATCAAGAAAAGAGCAAAGAGATGACCCAGTACGTTTTTCCGCCCGCCCCGCAAGCCGCCGTGCCCGTGCGCGGCAGCCAGCAGCAATACGCCGTCACGCGCATCTTCTGCGTCGGCCGCAACTACGCCGCGCACGCGCGCGAAATGGGTTTTGACCCCGACCGCGAGCCGCCGTTCTACTTCAACAAGACGCCCATCGACCTGGTGCTGACCGGCGCCACCATTCCGTTCCCGCTGGGCACGCAGAACTACCACTACGAGATGGAACTGGTCATCGCCCTGGGCAAGCCGGCCTTCCGCGTGCCGGTGGAGCAGGCGCTGGATTGCGTGTGGGGCTACGCCTGCGGGCTGGACATGACGCGGCGCGACCTGCAGATCAAGTCGCGCGAAATGGGCCGGCCGTGGGACTTCGGCAAGGACTTCGAGAACAGCGCCGTCATTAGCCCGCTGGTGCCGGCCAGCGAAATCGGCCATGTCAAGGCCGGCAACATCCAGCTCAGCGTCAATGGCACGGTCAAGCAGAACGCCGACCTGAAAGACCTGATCTGGAGCGTGCCCGAGATCGTCTCCAACCTGTCAGAGTACTACCACCTGCAGCCGGGCGACCTGATCTACACCGGCACGCCCGAAGGTGTGGGCGCGGTGCAGCCCGGCGACAAGATCACCGGCAAGATCGACGGCGTGGGCGAGATCGCGCTGACGCTGGGGCAGCCGGAGTAAGGCCGTCGAACAGCCAAGCACCCGGACGCGAAGGACGCCAAGGTTCCGCGAAGGACGCGAAAAAGACATTCAAGATGAATTCATTTCGCGACCTTCGCGGGTTTTCGCGTCCTTCGCGTCCGGTATTCGTTGTTGTGGCTCAAATTCGCCTCTGACGCTTGCCTAGTATGCGCAAGTAGCTATCTAAACAAGAGCAATTTCAGGAGACATCATGAGCAAACCGCAGCACATGCTGGTGGTCGGCGGCGGCATCGGCGGCCTGGCCGCGGCGCTGGCCCTGGCCAAGCAAGGCGTGCGCGTCACGCTGCTGGAGCAGGCCGACCAGATCGGCGAGATCGGCGCCGGCATCCAGCTTGGCCCCAACGCCTTTGCCGCGCTCGATGCGCTGGGCGTGGGCGAGAACGCCCGCAAGCGCGCCGTGTTCACCGACGAGCTCATCATGATGGACGCGGTCGACGCGTCGGTGGTCGGGCGCTTTGCGGTCGGCGAGGCGTTCCGCCAGCGCTTTGGCGGGCCGTATGCGGTGATCCACCGCGCCGACATCCACACCTCCATCCTCGAAGGCGTGCAGCAGTCGAACCTCATCACCTTCCAGACCTCGACCAAGGTCGTGAAGATCGAGCAGGACGCGCACGGCGTCACCGCCACCGACCAGAACGGCCAAACCTACACGGCAGACGCCATGGTCGCCGCCGATGGCGTGCGCTCGGTGGCGCGCGAAACCTTTTTTGGCGATGCGCCGCGCGTGTCGGGCCACGTGGTCTACCGCGCCGTGGTGCCGGTGGCCGACATGCCGGCCGATCTGCGCGTCAACGCGCCCGTGGTCTGGGCCGGCCCCAACTGCCACCTGGTGCACTACCCGCTGCGCGGCGCGACCGAATACAACCTGGTCGTCACCTTCCACAGCCGGCACGAAGAAGAATGGAGCGTGACCGACGGCAGCAAGGAAGAAGTGCTGAGCTACTTCCAGGGCATCCACCCGCGCCCGCGCCAGTTGCTGGAATGCCCCAAGAGCTGGCGGCGCTGGGCCACCGCCGACCGCAACCCCATCCCGCGCTGGACGGTGGGCCGCGTCACCCTGCTGGGCGACGCCGCGCACGGCATGCTGCAGTACCTGGCGCAAGGCGCGTGCATGGCGATTGAAGACGCCGTGACGCTGGGCGAGGCGTTGAAGGCGTGCGACATGGACGTCGAAAGCGCCTTCCAGCTGTACGAAGAAAGCCGCATCCCGCGCACCGCGCGCGTCGTGCTGTCGGCGCGCGAAATGGGGCGCCTGTACCACGCCCAGGGCGTGGAGCGCCTGGTGCGCAACCAGCTGTGGGAAGGCCGCACGCCCGAACGCTTTTACGACGCGCTGGAATGGCTGTATGGCTGGCGCGCCGAGAAATCGCTGGCGCAGCCGCGGCAGACCGACGCGCTCGTTGTTTGATAGCTGCTCGCGCTTGATTGGCAAGCGCCACGTGCCATTTTGATTCAAGTCGGTGGTCATGCCATGGCCGCGCGCGGCCGTGCTGCACCATCGACTTCTTGCCTTTCTGGGAGCCCCCGCATGACCCGCTTCACCATATCGCGCCGCGCCGCCCTGGCCCTGCTGGCCGCCACCGCCGCGTGCGCCGCTGCGCCCGCGCTGGCGCAAAGCGACTTCCCGACCAAGCCCGTCAACATCTTCACCCCCTTCCCGCCCGGCAGCGGACCCGATGCGTTGCTGCGCGCCATCACCGACAAGCTCAGCACGCTGTGGAAGCAGCCGGTGCTGGTGCAAAACCGCCCGGGCGCCGGCGGCTTTGTGGTGTTCGAGGCCACGCGCCGCCAGCCGGCCGACGGCTACACGCTGGTGCAGCTCGACAGCGAGCAGCTGGTCGCGCTGCCGCTGCTCTACAAGTCGCGCAACTTCCAGACGCTGCAGGTGTACGACCCGGTGGCCTCGCTCTACAACACGCCGTTCATCGTCACCGTGCCGGTCAACTCGCCGTGGAAGAACGTGGGCGACCTGGTCAGCGCCGCCAAGGCGCAGCCGGGCAAGGTCAACTATGGCTCGTGGGGCATCGGCAGCCCGGGCCACCTGGGCGGCGAGCAGCTGGAGCTGGGCAGCGGCATCGAGATGCAGCACATCCCGTTCAAGGATTCGGGCCAGATGTTCACCGCGCTGGCCGGCAACGAAATCGCCTGGGCGCTGGGCACCATCCCGTCCAGCCAGGGCGTGTACAAGGCGGGCAAGGTGCGCTACCTGGGCGTGGCAAGCCCCAAGCGCATCCCGCAAATGCCCGACTTGCCCACCGTGGCCGAGGCCGGCGGCCCCAAGGACTTCGCGCAAAGCTCCTTCGTCGTGCTGGCCGCGCCGCACGGCATCGCCCCCGCCTTGCGCAGCAAAATTGCGCAGGACGTGGCCAAGGTCATGCAAGACGCCGACATCAAGGCGCGCATGGACACCTTCGCCTTTGAATACATCAACTGGTCGCCCGACGAGATCGCGCGGCAAGCGCGCGGCAAGGGCCAGATGTACGGCAAGCTGATCGAGCGCAAGAACATCACGCTGGACTAAGCCCACGGCGGCGATCAGGCGCGGCGCCGACCCAACTGGCCGGCACCCGTGGCGGCCGCGGCAAGGCCGAGCAGCAGCACGCTCCATTCGCCCAGTGTGGGCACCGCCGTGACCGTGGGTGGTGCGGGCGGCGCCGGGTCTTGCCAGGTGATGGTGATGGAGCCGGCGCCGCCCGCTTGCCCAGGCGCGCCGCCATTGGCTGCGGGCGCGAATGTGCTGCCCGCCGGCCCCAGCGAACCGCCGCCGCCGCCGCCGCCATCCAGGCCGCCCGCGCCGCCGCCGTAACCGCCGCCACCGCCGCCGCCGCCCACATCGCCGCCCGCGCTGCCGCTGCCCGCACCGCCGCCGCCTGCGCCCCCGGGCGGAATGCCTGAGCCGCCCTCGCTGCCGTTGCCGCCGTCGCCGCCGGCACCGCTGCCGCCGGGTTGGATACTACTGTCTGGGGCCGTTCCGCCGATGCCATTGCTGCCCCCGCCGCCGCCGGGCCAGCTGGTTTCCCCGGTACCCGCACCGCCCGCGGCGGTATTGCCAGCGGCGGCGTTGCCGCCCACCCCGGCGCTGCCGCCGCCCCCGCCGCCGCCGGCAATGATGAACGGCGACGGCGCGCCTGGCAGCATGACGGTGCTTGACCCGCCACCGCCGCCGCCGTCTGAACTGTCGGTGCGGGCGCCGCCGCCACCGCCGCCGACAAAAAAGCTCAGCGTGGCGGGCCCCGACAGGGCGTAGTTGGTCACCGTCACTTTTGCACCCGCGCCGCCGGGTTTTTGTGGCGTGGGCTGGGCGCCACCCCCGCCGCCGCCGCCCACCGCCACCACGCTGATGGCGGTGACGCCGGCCGGCACGGCGCAAGTGCCGGCGCCCGACGTGGTCTGCGTGCATGAGCCCGCGTGTGCGCCCAGGGCGCCAGCGGCCAGCGTCAGCGTCAGCGCGGTCTTGAGCGGGGCGCGCCAGCGGCGCGCGGCGGGGCAGGTGTGGAACGTTTGCGGCATGAACAAATCTCCCTCTCAAAATGCTAAAGCGCGTCGCATGACGCCTGAGGCACAAAAACTAAAACTATGACATTAATAAACGGGCAATGGCCAACGTTTTTTGCGCCCGATCAAATGTTGCGCTGGGCGCAGCCATGGGCTCGCGAAGTGGTGCATGAAGTGCTGATATTGATGGGGCGGTCAGGCGGCAACGCCGCGCGTTCAACCATGAGGATTGACGCAGCTCCGACCTCTGATCGGTTGACGCACCACGATCACACTGCCATCAAGCTCGCGAGAACGATGACCGCAGCGATGTGAAGGCAGCGGGCGTTGCGCCACACTGGCGTTCCGTGCCAGTCGGCGGCCAGGACGATGTGCGCGTGCGGTGGGAGCGGTCGGAACGTGTGTCGGACGCCTCTCTAGAATCGCCCCATGTCCGACCGCCTTGCCGTCCTGCCGCAGTACCTGCTGCCCAAAACGCTTCTGACCCAGCTGGCCGGCCGCTTGGCCAGCGCGAAGCTGGGCGATGCCACCCACGCCGTCATCCGCCGCTTTGTCGCGCATTACGGCGTCGACATGGCCGAGGCGGCCAACCCCGACATCACCAGCTACGCCAGCTTCAACGACTTCTTCACCCGCGCGCTGCGCGAAGGCGCCCGCCCGCTGGCCGATGCCGACTACGTGTGCCCGGTGGACGGCGCCATCAGCCAGTTCGGCCCCATCGAGCGCGACCAGATCTTCCAGGCCAAGGGACACGCGTACAGCACGCGCGCGCTGCTGGCGGGCGACGCGGCACTGGCGGCCGAATTCGAGCACGGCCAGTTCGCCACGCTGTACCTGAGCCCGAAGGACTACCACCGCATCCACATGCCCTGCGCCGGCCGCCTGCATCGCATGGTCTATGTGCCCGGCGACCTGTTCAGCGTCAACCCCGTCACCGCGCGCGGCGTGCCGGGCCTATTCGCGCGCAACGAGCGCGTGGTGTGCGTGTTTGACACCGCTCGCGGCCCCTTTGTGCTGGTGCTGGTGGGCGCGACCATCGTTGGCAGCATGGCGACCGTGTGGCACGGCGTGATCAACCCGCCGCGCCCGGGCGAGATCAGGCGCTGGGACTATCAAAACCAGAGCGTCGAATTGGCCAAGGGCGACGAGATGGGCCGCTTTTTGCTCGGCTCCACCGTCGTGCTGCTGTGGCCCAAGGGCACGCTCAAATTCAACCCCGACTGGGCGCCCGGCGGCGCCGTGCGGATGGGGCAGGTGATGGGCAAGGCGCTGGGGTGATTTAGAGAAGATCGGCCGATAGCGCACGTGTAAAAGCGTGAGAGGCTATAAAAATTGAAGCAATTTGGGCGTTCGCCGGAATCTTCTGAAGCACGGCGGGCCATTCTCTTGAATCCGGATGCTTCTATCATCGGATGCTTGTGCTCTCAAAGCTTTCATGAGACGCCATGATTCGCCGCATCCCTCCCCTTAATCCGCTTCGGGTGTTCGAGGTGGTCGCGCGCACTCAAAACCTCACCGCGGCGGCGGCCGAACTCCATGTGACCCAGTCGGCCGTGAGCCGGCAGATCGCGAATCTGGAAACCTATCTGGGCGTCGCACTGTTCCGGCGTGAGCGCCATGGCGTGGTGCTGACGCGGGCGGGGCGCGCGTACGCGGATCAGGTGCTGCCGGCGTTCGACTTGATCGCGAGTGCGACCCAGAACATCGTCAAGGCCGCCAGCGACAAGACACTGCGCGTGCAAACCTACACCACCTTCGCCGCCAAGTGGCTGATTCCCAGGCTGGGCGACTTCCGAAAACGGCATCCGGGCATTGAAGTAAAGATCACGACCGCGGTTCCGGACGTCGACTTCGACCGCGACAAGGCCGATGTCGCCATCCAGTTTGGCGATGGCCATTGGCCGGGCGTTCAGTTGGCCTTGCTGTTCCAGGATGAGATTGAACCGGTCTGTTCGCCCGCCTACCTGGCCCGCTACGCACCCAACGCGAAGTTTCCTGCCTCCTTGCTGCGCCACCAACTGCTGGTGTCCAGCCTGCGCAAGAGCGACTGGCACGACTGGCTGGCCGCCAACGACCTCACGAGCGCTGCCGAGGGCGCTGTGCAGATGAGCTTTGGCACGTCAGTGCTGACCTGGCAGGCGGCGGTCGATGGCCTGGGCATCGCCATCGGGCAGAACCGCCTGCTGGCGCAGGATTTCGAGAAGGGGCTGCTTATACGCCCGTTCCACCTGCCGTTGCGCGGCACGCGCGCCTATTACCTGGTCTGGCCCAGGCGTGCGCGCGAAAGTCGCAAGGTGGGGCTGTTCAAGGACTGGCTGCTGGGCGAAGCCGGCGCTTGACCGTCGCCGCCTGGCTATTGGCTGCCGTCCGTGAGGCCGTGGAGCCCGTCGAACGACTCGAGCGCCCACAGGCGCGCCAGCAACCGGCTGGCGGCCGCGTCGCCCAGCACCGGCTCGGCCAGTTCCAGAAACTTGTCGTCGAGGTCCCGGTCCGTCAAGGGCGCATCAGGATCGCCTTTTCGGGTGGGCTGGAAAAACGCCATGGCCTCTCCGTTGTTCAGCCAGATCTGGACACGAGCGGCGCGCCGGCCCGGAAAGGCGGCATCGATTTCCTCATCGACCGAAACCTCGATCTTCGTCATCAGCTGGCGGATTGCCGCGTCACTTAGCCGTTCGTCCGAGAAGGCTGCCAGGCGAACGCTTCCGTACAGCAAGGCGCTAGCCACCACGTAGGGCAGACTGAAGCGCGCCTCGGCCGCCGTGGTCGGGTGGGGGTTGCCGGCGACGGCAAGCGCCGGCGCGTAGGTGCTCACGCGGATGCGATTGATCTCGCCCACCGAGAAGCGATGCAGCGCCTTGAGTGCCAGCGCGCCGTCGATGGCGGCGAACGTATGGCCGCAGCAGGCATGGTTCTTGAAGGTCATATCGGTGATGTTGAACGCATGGCCCAGATCGCTCACGGCCGGTCCCCAGTCGGGGCCGTTGCTCATCGCACGGCCCATGCCGGCATCGCCATCCAGCACGTCCAGCGACCCGGTAAACCCAGCTTCGGCGGCCAGGGCAGCCAACAGGCCTGCCTCGGCCGCGTGACCCGCGTGCAGGGGCTTGGACATCGAATCCATGCGAAACGCCTGCTGAAGCCCGGCGGCCATGGTGGCGCTGGTGCACAAGGCGTGCGCATACGGCGCCGCGCTCAAGCCCAGTACCGTCGCTGCAGCAGCGGCGGCACCGAATGTGCCCACCGTGCCCGTGTTGTGCCAGAACTCGTAGTGCGCCCGGCCGAGTGTCGCGCCGATGCGAGTTGATATTTCGTAGCCGGCGACCACCGCTTTCAGGAAATGCAGTCCTGAGACGTTCTTTGCTTGCCCCAGCGCCAACGCCGCGGCGATGGTCGGTGCGCCAGGGTGGTAGATCGCGTGGCGATAGATGTCGTCCACTTCGACGGTATGGGCCGCCGTTGCGTTGATCAGCGCGGCCGTTCGCGGCGTGGCGTGGCGACCGGATGCCAGCTGGGCGTCGCCCCGGCCCAGGTCGTCGGACAGGGCGCATTCGAGGATGCGAGCAGGCGCGGCCACCGAGCCCGGAATCAGCGCCGCGAACCAGTCCACCACGGCACGCTTGGCGTGGTGGACGACGTCTGGCGGCAGCGGGGATTGTTCGATGCCGGCACCGTAGGCGGCGAGGGTCAATGCAACTGTCATGGTTTTGCGGGGCCTCAAACCGAGGAATGGGATGCCGCTGATATTGCCGCGGCGTCGCGGATTCGGGCGTTCCCAATCCGTCTTCTGACATGAGGAATAGTCATACCTTAGAGCGATAAGCGAAGACCCTGATCGAGGGTTGTGCGTGCACAGTCAAGCCCTGCTTTTACGGTGCAGGAATCAACATGAATTTCGAATTGGATGAAGAACACCAGGCGTTCGCCGATTCGGTCGGCCGCTTTGCGCGTGAGCGGCTCGCCGAGGGGGCGCTGGCTCGCGCGCACGCCTCCCAATACCCATGGGAAACGGCCCACCTGCTGGCCGAGCAAGGGTTGCTCGGCATTGCGTTTCCCGAGGAAGACGGGGGCCAGGGTGGCACGCTGATGCACGCGGTGCTGGCCATCCAGCAGATCGCCCTGGTGTGCCCGAAGAGCGCGGACATCGTGCAGGCGGGCAACTTCGGCCCCATCCGCACGTTCGTCGAGTACGCCAGCCCCGAGCAGAAGACGCGATTTCTTCCCGACCTGCTGGGCGGGCGCAAACTGATCTCGCTCGGGATGACCGAACCCGATGCCGGCTCAGCGGCCACCGATCTGAAGACGTCCGCGGTGCTGGACGGCGATCACTACGTCGTCAACGGCAGCAAGGTGTTTTCTACCCATAGCCCGGAAGCCGAACTCTTTCTGGTGTACGTGCGGTTCGGCCCCGGGGTCGGGGGCATCGGGTCGCTGCTGGTCGAGCGAGGCACACCGGGTTTCGAGATCGGTCAGCCGTCCGGCTTCATGAATGGTGAGCAGTGGTCGCAACTGTATTTTGAAAACTGCCGCGTGCCGAAGGCCAATCTCTTGCTGGGCCCGGGGGGCTTCAAGCGGCAGATCGCCGGCTTCAACGTCGAGCGTCTGGGCAACGCCTCGCGGTCGCTTGCGCTCGGCCGTCATGCGTTCAACGTCGCGCGGGACTATGCGCTGAACCGTCGGCAATTCGGGCGCGAGTTGTGCGAGTTCCAGGGCTTGCAATGGAAGTTCGTGGACATGGCGATGAAGCTGGAGCAGGCGCAACTGCTGCTCTACAGGGCCGCGCTCGAAGGGGAGAAGGGGCTGCCGTCTGCCCAGAGTACCGCCATGGCCAAGCTGGCGTGCAATCTGGCGGGCTGGGAAGTCGCCAACGACGCCATGCAGGTGATGGGCGGCATGGGTTTCAGCCAGGAATCGCTGGTCGAGTACTGCGTGCGGCGCACCCGCGGCTGGATGATCGCCGGCGGCTCCATCGAGATGCTCAAGAACCGGATCGCCGAAGGGATTTTCGAGCGGACGTTCTCGCAGAGAGCGGCCAAACCGTGAGCCCGCGCGGCCTCACATCACTTCTGTTGGAGACAAGCACATGACTCATCGTTTCATTCGCACTGCGCTGGCTGCTTCGCTGTGGCTGGGCTTTGCACTGCCTGCCATCGCCCAGACGACTTACCCCGAAAAGCCGGTGCGCATCATCGTGGGCTATTCGGCGGGCGGCCCCACCGACGCCGTGGCCCGGCTCGTGGCGGTCAAGATGCAGGAGCGCCTCGGCCAGCCTTTCATCGTCGACAACCGCGCGGGCGCGGGCTCCAACATCGCATCGGAGGCCGTCGCCGCGGCGGCGCCCGATGGCTACACACTGCTGATCGCGGCCGCCCCGATCACGATGAACTCGTACGTCTACAAGAACCAGAAATTCAACGTCGAGAAGAGTTTCGAGCCGATCTCCAAGCTCTCGTCGGCGCCCGGCGTTCTGGCCGTGCGGTCATCGCTCAACGTCAATTCGGTGGCGGAACTGCTCGATATGGCCAGGAAATCGCCCGGCAAGCTCACCTACGGATCGACGGGACAGGGGGGATCCCAACACATGGCCACGGAACTGCTGCAGAACCTGACGGGCGTCAAACTCACGCATGTACCCTACAAGGGCGCGGCGAACGTGATGGGCGATCTGATGGGTGGCACGATCGACATGGCGTTCATGACGGCGACGAGCGCCATGCCTCATCTGCAAAGTGGAAAGATCAAGCCCTTGGCCATCGCCGGCCCCAAGCGGTTGGCGGGCTTGTCCAAGGTGCCCACTTTCATCGAAGCGGGCTATCCCGGCATGCATTCGGATTCATGGAACGGGCTGTTTGCGCCCGCGGGCACCCCGGCGCCGATTGTGAAGAAGCTGCACGAGGCGGCCGTGGCCGCGATCAACTCACCCGACGTCAAGGAGAAGATCGAATCCCAAGGCGGCTTGGTGATCGGCAACACGCCGGAGGCCTTCAAGGCGGAAATCCGGGAAGAGGTCGCCGCTTGGGCCGTTCAGTTCAAGCGCGTCAAGCTCGACTGATCATGAAACAGAACGTTGCTCACGTGACCGGTGCCGAACTGGCACAGGCCCTCATCTACCCTGGCAGCGTCGCCATCTATGGCGCATCGGACGATACATCCAAGATGGGCGGGCGTCCGGTCCAGTTCTTGAAGCGCTCCGGTTTTGCCGGCGCCATCTATCCCATCAATCCCAAGCGCGACCAGGTGCAGGGTCTCAAGGCATGGCCCGACATGGCCAGTCTGCCGCAGACACCTGACCATGTGTACGTGCTCACGCCCACCGAATCGGTGCCTGCGGCGGTGGCCGAGTGCGCGCGTCGCGGCGTCAAGGTGGTGACGATCCTGGCCAGCGGCTTCTCGGAATCCGGACCGGAAGGCGTTGCCCGCGAAGCGGCCTTGCGTCAACTGGCGCGCGAAACCGAGGTCCGCATCCTGGGGCCGAGCAGCCTGGGCGTTGTGAACCCGGCGACCGGCCTGGTGCTCACTGCCAATGCTGCATTCGCAGAACCCGACCTTCCGGTCGGCAAGGTGTTTGTGGCATCGCACAGTGGCAGCATGATCGGCGCCCTGGTTTCACGCGGCAAGGCCCGGGGCATTGGCTTTCGCGGCTTGGTATCGGTGGGCAGCGAGGTGGATTTGAGCATCGGCGAGATTTGCGAGGCGACGCTGGACGATCCACAAATCGAGGGCTATCTGCTGTTCCTCGAAAGCTTGCGCCATGGCGACGCCTTGCAGCGGTTCGCGCGCGCGGCTGCAGAAAAGGGAAAACCCGTCATCGCCTACAAGCTGGGCCGTTCGTGCGCCGCCGCCGAAATGGCCACCACGCACACCGGCGCGCTCGCTGGCGAAGACGATATCGCCGACGCGTTCCTCAAGGATCTGGGTGTCGCCCGGGTGGAGATGATCGAGTCGCTGCTGGAGGCTTTCCCGCTTGCACAAAAGATGCCCTTGGGCACGCGGCCCAACTCGCGCGCGAAACGTGTCGGCGTGGTCGCCACCACGGGCGGCGGCGCGGCCATGTTGGTAGACCAACTGGGCGTGCGGGGAGTGACAGTGCAGCCTGCCTTGCCAGACACGGTCCGCAAGCTTCAGGAGGCCGGCGTTCCGGGCCAAGCGGGGCATGTGCTTGATCTGACGCTGGCTGGCACACGTTACGACGTGATGAAGAAAGCGCTCGACATCCTGCTCGATGCCGACGAATTCGACATGGTGGCGGCCGTGGTGGGCTCGTCGGCCCGGTTTCAACCGGACCTCGCCGTCAAACCCATTGTCGACAGCGCCCACCACTCGAAGCCGCTGCTCGCCATGCTGGTGCCCGACGCGCCGCAGGCACTGGCCCAATTGACGACCGCCGGACTGCCGTGCTTTCGCACGCCCGAAGGGTGCGCCGATGTGATCACGGCTGTTCTGAACCGGCGCCCGCGTCGTGCGAAAGCCAGCCGCATGGTGCGCGGCGGTGCGCTTGCCACCCTGAGCGAAGCGCAAGCCTATGCCGTGCTCGATGAGTTGGGCGTGCCTCACACGCCGTGCGTGGTGACCCCGCTGAAGGGCAAGGCTCCGCCACTTCCCTTTCCCTATCCCGTCGTCGCCAAAGTCTGCTCGCCTGATATCCCGCACAAGACGGAGGTCGGCGGCGTTATCCTGGGCATCGGGTCGGACGAGGAACTCGATCAGGCGTTTGAAACTCTGCAGTCCCGGCTCGCCGAACACGCTCCGAACTCCACCTGCGATGAAGTCTTGATTCAACCCATGTGCAAGGGCTTGGCCGAGGTTTTGATCGGGTACAGGACAGATCCCGATGCCGGCCCCATCGTGATGCTGGCGGCAGGCGGCGTGTGGGCCGAAGTAGCCAAGGACCGCAGCATCCGCCTGGCGCCGGTCGATCTTGACACAGCGCGCGACATGATCGGTGAAGTGCGCATGCTGCAAACTGTGACAGGACTGCGCGGCCGTCCCCGTGGTGATCTGGAAAGCTTGGCGCGGGCGATCTCGGCCATGTCTCAACTGGCTGTGCGGCCGCATCTGGGCGTGACGGAGGCCGAGGTCAACCCGATGATGGTGCTTCCCGAAGGGCAGGGCGTGCTGGCGGTGGACGCGTTGATGCTGCGGCATTGAGGTAAAAGCAGTCGACCGGAAAGCGCATCCACATGGGGAGCGAAATCCAGTGTTGACTGGTAAACGCGCAACCGAACCAAAGCGATAGCTGCAGGTCGTAAACCTTACGAAAGCTGCACTGCCAGGGCAGGATTTTTTCGACCCAAAACGAGTAAAGACGCTGGTCGACGCCCGCGAATAATTTTGCAAAGCATCTGCTTTGCAAAATTCAAAAGCCTTGCTATGCTGCGTTCCCATGCCCGTCGCCGCAGCCCTTCCCGCCAGCCCGCCGCCCGCACGCCGCGGCCGTCCGCGCAAGACTGAGGGTGAGCGCGACGAGGGCAACCGTCGCCAGGCGCTGATCGCTGAAGCGGCACGGCTGTTTCGCAGCAAGGGGTTTGACGGCACCAGCACGCGCCACATTGCGGCGGCGGCGGGCATGCAGAGTGGGTCGCCGTTCTACTTTTTTCAGAGCAAGCAGGCGCTGCTGCATGCGGTGATGCAAGAGGGCATGGCGCGGGCCGCGGCCAGCCAGGCGGCGGCATTGAAGGCGCTGGGCGCGCGGGCGCCAGCGCAGGAACGGTTGCGCACGCTGGTGCGAAACCACTTCGAGGTGCTGCTGGGCGCGGGCAGTGACTTCATTCCGGTGATGCTGTTTGAGTGGCGCTCGCTCGATGCCGCGCAGCAGCAGGAAGTGAGCGCGCTGAAGGATGCTTATGAAGGTGCCTGGATGCCGGTGTTGCGCGCGCTGCACCGCGCCGGGCGGCTGAAGGCGCGGCCGGAGGTGGCGCGCCTGTTCATCTTTGGCGCGCTCAACTGGTCGGTTCAGTGGTTTTCAGACCGGGGCGCGCTGTCGCTGGACGACCTGACGGCGCAGGCATTGGCGCTGTTCACAGGGGAAGCATGTTGAGGACCGACGCCATTTGGCCTGATGTCACCCGCTCGTCACTTGGCGACGACAGCGCAATTTCCTGTTCGCGTCAATCGTGATGACCTATCGATCCGTCTTCGCGCCCAACCTATTCGCCGGGCAGGTGGTGGTAGTGACGGGCGGCGGCTCGGGCATTGGGCGCTGCACGGCACACGAGCTGGCGGCGCTGGGTGCGCGCGTGGTGCTGATCGGGCGCAATGCCGACAAGCTGCGCGCGGTGCAGGATGAAATCACCGCCGACGGCGGCCAGGCCAGCCACGCGGTGTGCGACATCCGGCAGGAAGACGCGGTGCGGCAAACAGTGGCTGACATCGTGGCGCAGCACGGCGCCATCGACGCGCTGGTCAACAACGCGGGCGGCCAGTACATCACCCCGGCCGAGAAGATCAGTGCCAAGGGCTGGCAGGCGGTGATCGACACCAACTTGACGGGCGGCTTCTTGATGGCGCGCGAGTGCTTCACGCAGTGCATGGCGGCGCGCGGCGGCGCCATCGTCAACATGGTGGCCGACATCTGGGGCAGCATGCCGGGCATGGCGCACAGCGGTGCGGCGCGCGCGGGTATGGTCAGTCTGACCGAGACCACTGCGCTGGAGTGGGCGCGCCACGGCGTGCGCGTGAACGCGGTGGCGCCGGGTTACATCGCCTCCAGCGGCATGGACCATTACCCGCCCGAGGCCGGCCCCATGCTGCGCGACATGGCGCACACCGTGCCGGCCGGCCGCTTTGGCAACGAGGCCGAGGTGTCGGCCGCCATCGTCTATCTGCTCAGCCCGGCGGCCAGCTTCGTCAGCGGGACGGTGCTGCGCGTGGACGGCGCGCGCCCGCAGGTGCGCATGGGCTGGGGCCATGCGGCGGCGCCGTCCGATGTGCGTCAGCGCGCGGCGGTGCGGCCATTTGATGGCTTTCCGCTGTACCAGACGCCGAAGGTGTTTCAGCCATGACGCCGCTACCTTCGTCGTTCCGGCGTAGGCGGGCTTATTCACGGCGAGTGGGGTGTACGCATGACCCGGTTTGAATCCAGCTTCAACGCGGAGTCCGACGCCGCGCGCGCCCGGCGCGAAGCCATGCTGGCGCGCATCGACGCCTGGCGCGCGCTGGAGCAGCGCGCCGCCGACGCGTCGGCAAGGGCCAAGCCGCAGTTCGACAAGCGCGGCCAGCTGCTGCCGCGCGAGCGCGTGGCGCTGCTGCTGGATGCGGGCGCGCCCTGGCTGCCGCTGTGTTCGCTGGCGGGCTTCATGCAGGACACGAAGGACCCGGCCAAGTCGGTGCCGGGCGGCGGCGTGATCGCGGGCATCGGCTTTGTCAGCGGCGTGCGCTGCATGGTGGTGGCCAGCGATTCGGGCATTGAGGCCGGCGCCATCCAGGCCATGGGGCTGGACAAGATGCTGCGCGTGCAGGAGATCGCGCTGCAGAACAAGCTGCCCTTTATCCACCTGGTCGAAAGCGCGGGCGCCAACCTGATGCGCTACCGCGTGGAAGGCTTTGTGCACGGCGGCAGCTTGTTCCGCAACCTGGCGCGCTTGTCGGCGGCGGGGTTGCCGGTGATCACGGTGCAGCACGGCTCGGGCACGGCGGGCGGGGCGTACATGCCTGGCCTGTCGGACGTCGTGATCATGGTGCGTGGCCGCTCGCGCGCCTTCCTGGCCGGGCCGCCGCTGCTGCTGGCCGCGACGGGCGAGGTGGCGACGGAAGAAGAACTGGGCGGCGCCGAGATGCACACCAGCGTGTCGGGGCTGGGTGAATATCTGGCGGACGATGACCGGCAGGCGCTGGGCATCGCGCGGCAGGTGATCGGCCAGGTTTTTGAGTTAAATGGCTCGCTTGCGCTTGCCAATAAAGCGCAGGAAGCTATCAATTTGGGAGTGAATCGGGCGTCGTACGATACCGACGACCTGCTCGCCCTGATGCCCGCCCACCACCGCGAGCCGGTGGACATGCGCGAGGTGATGGCGCGTCTGGTCGATAGCTCTGAACTGCTCGAATTCAAGGCCGCTTACGGCGGCGCCACCGTGTGCGCGCAGGCCCGCATCGGCGGCCACGCGGTGGGGCTGATCAGCAACAACGGCCCCATCGACGTGCCCGGCGCCAACAAGGCCACGCACTTCATCCAGTGGATGTGCCAGCTGGGCCACCCGATCATCTATCTGCAGAACACGACAGGCTACATGGTCGGCAAGGACGCCGAGCAGGGCGGCATGATCAAGCACGGCAGCAAGATGATTCAGGCTGTGACCAACGCCACCGTGCCGCAGATCACCATCCAGTGCGGCGCCAGCTTTGGCGCCGGCAACTACGGCATGTGCGGGCGCGGTTTTGCGCCGCGCTTTCTGTTCAGTTGGCCGAGCGCGAAGACGGCCGTGATGGGCGGCGAGCAGGCCGCCCGCACCATGCAGATCGTCACCGAAGCCGCGCTGGCGCGCAAAGGCATCGCGGTCGACGCAGCTGAATCGCAAAAGCAGTTCGACCAGATCGTCGCTATGTTCGAGGCGCAGGCCGATGCGTTCCATACAAGTGGTCTGCTGCTGGACGACGGCGTGATCGACCCGCGCGACACGCGCGCTGTGCTGGCGTTTTGCCTGGACACGATTGCCGACGGTGCGGCGCGCGATGTGCGGACTATGCAGTTTGGCGTGGCGCGGATGTGAACACCCAACAGCCGAGCATCCGTACGCGAAGGACGCAAAGACGACGCGAAGGACGCGAAAAATTCAAAGAGTACTTTTGCCAGAAGGTACGTCGCACTTGCAAATTCACGCCAAGAATTTTTGACTTCTTTCGCGTCCTT
>JAKOYD010000145.1 GCA_029780695.1 Pseudomonadota bacterium | reverse complement strand
CTACCTGAACGACGTAAGTACCCGCTTTCAATTTGAGACCTTTGTCACCGACCACACCCGAATCCACGCGGACGCCGCCGCCGTCGATCAGGCGGTTGGCCTCGCTGGTGGAAGGTGCGAGGCCCGCCTGCTTGAGCACCAAGCCGATGCCCAGCACGCCGCCTTCGCCGGCGGCGACGGTGACTTCCGGGATCACATCGGGCACGCCGCCGCGGCTGCGGTTGACGAAGTCCTGTTCGGCCGCCTCCGCCGCCTGGGCGGAGTGGAAGCGCGCGGTGATCTCCTTGGCCAGCATCACCTTGGCGTCCTTGGGGTTGCGGCCAGCGGCGACCTCGGCCTGCAGCGCCTCGATCTGGGCCAGCGACCTGAACGACAGCAGCGTGTACCAGCGCCACATCAGCGTGTCGGAGATCGACAGCACCTTGGCGAACATGGTGTTGGCGTCTTCCGTGATGCCGATGTAGTTGTTCTTGGACTTGGACATCTTCTCCACGCCGTCGGTGCCTTCCAGCAGCGGCATGGTCAGGATGCACTGCGGTTCCTGGCCGTATTCCTGCTGCAGGTGGCGGCCCATCAGCAGGTTGAACTTCTGGTCGGTGCCGCCCAACTCGATGTCGGCCTTCAGTGCCACCGAGTCGTAGCCCTGCATCAGGGGGTAGAGGAACTCGTGCACCGAGATCGGCGTGCCGGCGGCAAAGCGCTCGGCGAAGTCGTTGCGCTCCATCATCCGCGCCACGGTGTACCTGGCGGCCAGCTGGATCATGCCGCGCGCGCCCAGAGCGTCGCTCCATTCGCTGTTGTAGCGCAGCTCGGTTTTTTCGGGGTCGAGCACCTTGAAGGCCTGGGCCTTGTAGGTCTCGGCGTTGGCGCGGATCTGCTCGGCCGTCAGCGGCGGGCGCGTGCTGTTGCGCCCGGACGGATCGCCGATCAGCGTGGTGAAGTCGCCGATCAGGAAGATCACCGTGTGCCCCAGGTCCTGCAGCTGGCACATCTTGTTCAGCACCACGGTGTGGCCGATGTGGATGTCCGGCGCGGTCGGGTCCAGGCCGAGCTTGATGCGCAGCGGCTGGCCGCTGGCTTCCGACCGGGCGAGTTTTCTGACCCAGTCCTCCTGGGGCAGCAGTTCCTCGACGCCGCGCAGCGAGACCGCCAGGGCATTTTTCACGCCTTCCGACAGGCTGGGGGATGTTACAGATTGCGCAGACATGGTGTGGATGTTGCCTTGTAGGAGCCGGCTGACGTCTATATACTCGAAAGGTTTACACGGCAGGCAGCCCATTTTAGGTGCTCGCCGTTGTGGTGCCAGGCACCGTTCGCTGCGGCCATGCTTTTTCTTGGATGGCCGTGCCTGCAACCCCCGTACAACCCGTTCGAGTCTCGTGAAACAACACCTGGTTTCCTCCGGCCTCGCGCTCGCAGATTTCATCCAGCGCCACCCCCATCGCATCACCGCCGCCATCGCCACCCTGCTGCTCACCGGAGCGGGCGGTGCCTACGCCGTCGCCAACCTGGCGCCCGATGCCCCCACCGAGCCGGTGCGCCTGGTGTCCGTTCCGGTGACGCCTGCCACCCTGGCCGCGCAGGACAACGCGCTCGACCAGTTCACCTTCACCCTCTACCGCAGCGAAACCACCCGTTCCGCCGACACACCTGAAGCCCTGCTCGGGCGCCTGAACATCGCCGATCCGGCGGCCGCGCGCTTCCTGCGCAGCAACGCCGTCGTGCGCGAGGCCCTGTTCAAGCGCGCCGGTCGCCCGGTGACGGCCGAGGCCGACCAGCACCAGGCCCTGCTGAGCCTGCGCACCCACTGGGTTGAAGACACCGGCGCCGACACCTTCAAGCGCCTGGTGGTCGAGAAATCCGGCAACGGCTTCTCCGTGCATGTGGAAGACGCGCCGCTGCAGGCCACGCAGCGCCTGGTGAGCGGGGTGATCCGCAGCTCGCTGTTCGCCGCGACCGATGCCGCCGACGTGCCCGATTCGGTCACCAAGCAGATGACCGACATGTTCGACTCCGAGGTCGACTTCCACAAGGCGCTGTACAAGGGCGACCGCTTCGCCATCGTCTACGAATCGCTGGAGGCCGATGGCCAGCCGGTGCGCGCCGGCCGCGTGCTGAGCGCCGAGTTCGTCAACCGCGGCAAGGTGCACCAGGCCCTGTGGTTCAAGGAAGACGGCGCCGACAAGGGCGGCTACTACAACTTCGACGGCCAGAGCCTGCGCAAGGCCTACCTGCTCTCGCCCATGGAAGTCTCGCGCATCACCAGCGGCTTCGGCTCGCGCAAGCACCCGATCCTGGGCTACCAGCGCGACCACAAGGGCGTGGACTACGGCGCGCCCACCGGCACGCCGGTGCGCACCATCGGTGACGGCGTGGTCACCTTTGCCGGCGTGCAGCATGGTTACGGCAACGTGATCCAGATCAAGCACCGCAACCAGGACTCCACGCTGTACGCGCACCTGTCCGAGATCGACGTCAAGGTGGGCGACAACGTGGCGCAGGGTGAAACCGTCGGCCGCGTGGGCCAGACCGGCTGGGCCACCGGCCCGCATCTGCACTTCGAATTCCGCGTCGCCAACGAGCCGGTCAACCCGAGCGAAGTGCTGGCCGAGCAGCGCGACTACGTGCCGGTGTCGCCCGGCGGCAAGGCGGCGTTCGCCAAGCTGGCAGCCGGCATGAAGCTGCAGCTCACCGCGGCCGCCAACACCACGCCCGCGAACTTCGAGTGAGGCCGCGCGGGCAGCGCCCGCGGCGTGGTCTTGCCAACAAAAAGCCGGCTTTCAAAGCCGGCTTTTTTGTGCCCTGCGCCAGGCAGGTTTTCTTGATCAAATCAGGCTACAGCCGGCACGCAGCGGGCGCAGGAAGCTCTTGTTTTGATAGCTTTTGGTCTGATCGTCAGCGGGCCGCCTACTCGGCCACGGAGAACGACGAACCGCAGCCGCAGGTGGTGGTGGCGTTCGGGTTCTTGATGACGAACTGCGCCCCCTGAAGGTCTTCCTTGTAGTCGATCTCGGCGCCCACCAGGTACTGGTAGCTCATGGCGTCGATCAGCAGCGAGACACCATTCTTGGTCATGGTGGTGTCGTCGTCGTTGGCGATCTCGTCGAAGGTGAAGCCGTACTGGAAACCCGAGCAGCCGCCGCCCTGCACGAACACGCGCAGCTTCAGGTCGGGGTTGCCTTCCTCGGCGATCAGGTCGGCCACCTTGGCGGCCGCGCTGTCGGTGAAGACGATGGGATCGGGCATCTGGGTCTGGACGTTCTCTGCGACGGCGCTCATGACGCACTCCTGTAGGATCGATCTCAATAGTATATCAAAACAGTCGGGTATCGCGCTTGGCCTGGGGTTCCGGTTCGGGCTCCAGCGTGGGCTCGCGCAGCTCGGGCACCGGCTCGGGCTCGAGCGAGGGCTCGGTCGGCTCCGCACGGGCCGCGGGTGCGCGCGTGGCCTGTGCAGGCGGCGGGGTGAGCTGCGGCCGCAGCTGGCCGGCGATCACCGCGCCCTGCTGCATCTCCAGCGCCTTGTACTGCACGTCGCCCTCGACCCGGGCCTTGGACTGCAGTTCGAGCAACTCGGCCGCCTGCACCGGGCCCACCACCGAGCCGCCGATGACCACGTGGTCGGCGCGGATGGCGCCCTGCACCGAACCGGTTTCGGTGATCACCAGCAGGCTGGGCTGGTCGGGGTTGGCCTTGACGTCGCCGAGCACCGTGCCGTCGATCTGCAGGCCGTCCTGGAAGTCCACCGGCCCGTCCACCCGCATGCCCGGCCCGATGATGCTCTTGACGGAAAGCTGCTTCTTGAGTCCCAGCATGGCGTGCGCTCCTAGGGTTGTGTGCGGTGCATGCGATGTTCTACCACGACCGCGCTGGCGCACCGTGTCAGCACGCGCCGCAAACAACAAGGCCGTGCAAGCCGGAAAGCTTGCACGGCCCTGGGTGCCGCCGTGGGGCAAGGCAGCGATCAGCGCTTGCTGAACTGCTTGCGGCGACGGGCGGAGTGCAGACCGACCTTCTTGCGCTCGACCTCGCGGGCGTCGCGGGTCACGTAACCGGCAGCCGACAGCGTGGGCTTGAGGTTTGCGTCGTAGTCGATCAGGGCACGGGTGATGCCGTGGCGCACCGCGCCGGCCTGGCCGGATTCGCCGCCGCCATGCACGTTGACCTGGATGTCGAAGGCTTCGACGTTCTCGGTCAGCACCAGCGGCTGCGTGCAGATCATGATCGAGGTCTGGCGACCGAAGAACTGTTCGATCGGCTTGCCGTTGACCGTGATCTTGCCGGAGCCCTTTTTCAGAAACACGCGGGCGACGCTGGATTTGCGACGGCCGGTGCCATTGTTCCATTCACCAATCATTTGCGGCTCCTCAGACTTCCAGTGCCTTGGGCTGCTGGGCAGAGTGCGGATGTTCCGCGCCGCCGTAGACCTTCAGCTTCTTGATCATGGCGTAACCCAGCGGGCCCTTGGGCAGCATGCCCTTGACGGCCTTCTCCAGCGCGCGGCCGGGATGCTTGGCCTGCAGGTCGCGGAAGTTGGTTTCGCGGATGCCGCCCGGGTAGCCGGTGTGGCGGTAGTACTTCTTGTCGAGCTCCTTCGCGCCGGTGACGCGGAGCTTGGAAGCGTTGACGACGACAATGAAGTCGCCGGTATCGACGTGAGGCGTGTAAATGGCCTTGTGTTTGCCGCGCAGACGGAGGGCAACTTCGCTGGCTACCCGTCCGAGCACCTTGTCGGTGGCGTCAATCACAAACCACTCGTGCGTCACGTCAGCAGGCTTGGCGCTGAACGTTTTCATGAGTTTTACCTAGAAAGGATGGTTTGGCGGACCCTTTTCCACGGTCGGTGCTCCTCTTGTGACGGGAGCCTCTTAGGTGGGGTGTACTGCTTCTTGCCGCGGGGTCACATTTGCGCTGCAAAGCCTTTGATTCTAACCGGGCGGCGCCAGCCCTGGCAAGGGCGCCTGCACCGGGCAGCCCAGCGGGCCGGCGCCTGGCCGCCCGCGCGCGCCGCCACCCTGCCCCTCGCGGCCCGCTACCATCGGCGCATGTTCAGTTATCGCCACGCCTTCCACGCCGGCAACCATGCCGACGTGCTCAAGCACCTGACGCTGCTGGCGACGCTGCGGCACCTGATGCGCAAGCCGACCCCGCTGCTGCTGGTGGACACCCACGCCGGCGCCGGCATCTACCGGCTGGACAGCGACGCCGCGCAAACGTCGGGCGAAGCGGGCGAAGGCATCGCCCGGCTGCAGGCCACGCCAGCGCCGTCCGATCACAGATTAAAAACGGCGCTAGCGCCCGCCAGTTCTGCGCAAGGCGCTATGCAAAATGAAGCGTTGGCGGATTATCTCGAGGTCGTCGCCCGCTTCAACCCGGCCGCGCGCGGCGCGTGGCGCGTCTACCCCGGCTCGCCTCTGCTGATGCACGCGCTGATGACCGAGCCCGACCGCGCCGCGGTGCACGACCGCCTCAAGCTGTTCGAGCTGCACCCCACCGACGCGCAGGCGCTGCGGGCGCACATCGACCAGCTCGATGCCGGCCGCCAGGTCACGATGACCCGCCAGGACGGCTTGGCCGGCCTGAAGGCGCTGCTGCCGCCCCCGCCAGCGGCGGGCGGCTCGCGCCGCGCGCTGGTGCTGATCGATCCCAGCTACGAAATCAAGAGCGACTACGCCAAGGTGGCCGAGGCCGTGCAGGATGCGCTCAAGCGCTTTGCCACCGGCGTGTACCTCGTCTGGTACCCCATCATCCCGCGCCCCGAAGCCCATGGCCTGCCGCGCCGCCTGCGCACGCTGACCCAGCAGGCCGGCCGCGCCTGGCTGGACGCCACGCTGCACATCGGCGCGGCGGCCGACGGCGGCGGCCTGACGGCCAGCGGCATGTTCGTCATCAACCCGCCGCACACTCTGAAGGCGGTGCTGGACGACGCGCTGCCACCCGTGCTGAACACCTTGCGCGAAAGCCGGGGCCGCGGCGCCGCCTGGAGCGTCGAAGCCGGCGCCGCCCGAGCCTGAATGCCCCGCCCGGGCGCGCTCGGGTAATCCCTGATTCTGCGATCAAAAATTAACCGACCGCTCGGTCGGTTAATTCACTATACTTGCTGCTCGACCGCTTTTTTTGCGCGTGCGCCGCCCCGTGCGCGCAGCGCTGACAGGAGACAAACGCGCATGTATACCCAAGCCCTTTCCGTGCCCGACGCCGCCGACGGCAAGGCGGCCAGCCTGAAACCGGTGGCCAAGCCCCTGAGCGAGGCCGAAGCCAAGCTGCTGGCGCAGTTTCAGGCCCGCATCGACGCCGACGGCCGCATCGAGCCGCGCGACTGGATGCCCGACGCCTACCGCAAGACGCTGGTGCGTCAGATCAGCCAGCACGCGCACTCTGAAATCGTTGGCATGCTGCCCGAAGGCAACTGGATCAGCCGCGCGCCCAGCCTCAAGCGCAAGTGCATCCTGATCGCCAAGGTGCAGGACGAAGGCGGCCACGGCCTGTACCTGTACAGCGCCGCCGAAACGCTGGGCACCGGCCGCGACGCAATGCTGGACGCGCTGCACTCGGGCAAGGCCAAGTACAGCAGCATCTTCAACTACCCCACGCTGAACTGGGCGGATGTGGGCGTGATCGGCTGGCTGGTGGATGGCGCGGCGATCATGAACCAGATCCCGCTGTGCCGCTGCAGCTACGGCCCGTATGCGCGCGCCATGGTGCGCGTGTGCAAGGAAGAATCCTTCCACCAACGCCAGGGCTACGAGGCGCTGCTGGTCATGATGCGCGGCAACCAGGCGCAGCGCGACATGGTGCAGGACGCCGTCAACCGCACGTGGTGGAAGTGCCTGGCCATGTTCGGCCCGTCGGACAAGGACAGCATGCACTCCAGCGACGGCATGAAGTGGGGCATCAAGCGCATCAGCAACGACGACCTGCGCCAGAAGTTCATCGACGCCACGGTGCCGCAAGCCAACGTGCTGGGCGTGACCCTGCCCGACCCCGACCTGAAGTGGAACGAAGAACGCGGCCACTACGACCACGGCGAGATCGACTGGGACGAGTTCTGGCAAACCGTCAATGGCCACGGCCCCATGAACAAGGAGCGCCTGGCCACGCGCGTGAAGGCGCACAACGACGGCGCCTGGGTGCGCGAAGCGGCGCTGGCGCATGCCGAAAAGCAAAAGCAGCGCGCCCTGAAGGCCGCTGCCTGATCTGACTTGCCACGCCCGTAGGCTGGGTAGAGCGCAGCGAAGCCCCGCCGGGATGCCCCCCAACCGCTGGGCCACGCCTTTGGCCAACCCAGCGACAAAAAAATTCCTTTGGAGAGAGACCATCATGTCCACCACCCCCGCAATGAAAGACTGGCCCCTGTGGGAAGTCTTTGTCCGCAGCAAGCAAGGTCTGGAGCACAAGCACTGCGGTAGCCTGCACGCCAGCGACGCGCAGCACGCGCTGCAAATGGCGCGCGACGTCTACACGCGCCGGCAGGAAGGCGTCAGCATCTGGGTCATGCCCTCGCACCTGATCGCCGCCAGCGACCCGGACGACAAGGACCAGCTGTTCGAGCCGGCCAGCGACAAGATCTATCGCCACCCGACGTTCTACGACATTCCTGAAGAAGTGGGGCACATGTAAATGGACGCCCGCGTCAACACCCACGCGCCCGTCGAATACCTGCTGCACCTGGCCGACAACGCCGTGGTGCTGGGCCAGCGCAATGCCGAATGGTGCGGGCACGCGCCCGTCATCGAGGAAGACATGGCCATGGCCAACAACAGCCTCGATCTGATCGGCCAAGCGCGCCTGCTGTACCAGTACGCGGCCGAACGCATGAATGCCGACGTGCGCGCGCCGCGCAGCGCGGCATGGCCGGCCGGCGCCATCACCGAGGACACGCTGGCTTACTTCCGCGACGTGCCCGACTTCCGCAACTACGTGCTGCTGGAACTGCCGCACAGCGCCCCGCTGGTGCCCTCCGGCGTGGGTGACCGCGATTGGTCCACCACCATCGTGCGCAACTTCCTCTACAGCGCGCTGATGGTGCTGGTGTGGGAGCGCCTGTCGCAGTCCACCGACGCGCAGCTGGCCGCCATTGCCGCCAAGAGCCTGAAGGAAGTGCGCTACCACCTGCGCCATTCGCGCGACTGGCTGGTGCGCCTGGGCGACGGCACCGACGAATCGAAGCGCCGCACGCAGGCCGCGCTGGACTGGCTGCTGCCGTTCACCGAGGAATTCTGGACCGCCAGCGCGCTTGAATCGGCCGTGGCCGACAACGCCACCGGCGTCGAAGTCGCTTCGCTGCGCGGCGAATGGGATGCGCTCGTCAGCGACGCCATCGCCGAAGCCACGCTGACACGACCCGCGCCGGTCAAGGGCTACGTGCACCGCGGCAAGACCGGCGTACATTCCGAGCACTTGGGCTACCTGCTGGGCGAAATGCAGAGCCTGGCGCGACAGCATCCGGGGGCGGTGTGGTGAATCCACGCGCGTTGGGTACCCACTCCCTCGCCCCTCTGCGGAGAGGGCTGGGGTGAAGGGCAGCGACGTGTCCACATCCACCACCTGCGCCCTCACCCCGTCCCTCTCACAGAACGCGGGGGAGCAAGACTCGGAGTTCGCCAGCCTCTGGCGCGCGCTCGACCAACTCACCGACCCGGAGATTCCCGTCGTCACCCTGCAAGAGATGGGCATCCTGCGCGCGCTGCGGCGCGGCGCCGACGGCCAGGTCGAGGTGGTCATCACCCCCACCTACAGTGGCTGCCCGGCGATGGAGCAGATCGCGGACGACATCGTCGCCACGCTGCGCCGTGAAGGCGTGGCGGGGCGCGTGGTCACGCAACTGGCGCCCGCCTGGACGACCGACTGGATGACGCCCGAGGCGCGCGACAAGCTGCGCGCCTACGGCATCGCGCCGCCCCACGTCGGCGGCGCGGCCGGCGCGGCCGTGATCCAGTTCGCGTCCCAATCCGGCGCCAAGAATCGACCTACCGTGCACTGCCCCCAGTGCGGCTCGGCCAACACCACCGAAACCTCGCATTTCGGCTCCACGGCTTGCAAGGCGCTGTACCGCTGCCTGGATTGCCTGGAACCCTTCGACCACTTCAAAAACATCTAGAGACGACCCCATGTCCGCCCCGCGCTTTCACGATCTCACCGTCGCCCGCGTCAACCCCGAAGCCGCCGGCTCGGTCGCCATCACCTTCGCGGTGCCGGCCGAACTGCAGGACAGCTTCGTCTTCGAGCCCGGCCAGTTCCTCACGCTGCGCGGCCTCATCGACGGCCAGGACGTGCGCCGTAACTATTCTATTTGTAGCACCAAGAGCCGATACAGCAAGGCGCGCGAACTTGAAGTCGGCATTCGCCCGATGGAGGGCGGCGTGTTTTCCAACTGGGCCGCGACGCAGCTGAAAGCCGGCGACCGGTTGGCCGTGATGCCGCCCGACGGGCGCTTCACGATCAAGAAGCCGCGCGCGCTGCACCGCGTGGGCTTTGCGGCGGGCTCGGGCATCACGCCGATCCTGAGCATCATCGCCAGCACGATGGAGGAAAGCGACACCGCCAAGTTCACGCTGGTCTACGGCAACCGCCGCATGAGCAGCGTGATGTTCAACGAAGCGCTGCAAGACCTGAAGGACAAGTACAAGAACCGCTTGACGCTGATCCACATCCTGTCGCGCCAGGCGCAGGAAGTGCCGATGCTCGAAGGCCGCATTGACGGACCGAAGGTGCAGCAACTGATCGACACGCTGTTGCCCGCCAAGAGCATGGACGAGGTGTTCGTGTGCGGCCCCGAGGCCATGATCGAGGCCGTCGAGGCCGCGCTGAAGGGTGCCGGCGTGCCTGAAGACCGCATCTACACCGAGCGCTTCACCTCGCCGCGCCTGGAAGAGTTGAGCCCCGAAATGCGCCGCGCCGCCGTCGAGCAGCCCGACCCCGAAGCGCCTGTCGGCCAGGTCGAGCTGAAGATCAAGATCGACGGCAAAACGCACGAGTTGGCCATGCGCACCGACCAGCACGTGCTGGACGTGGCGTTGGCCGCGGGCCTGGACCTGCCCTATTCGTGCAAGGGCGGCGTGTGCTGCACCTGCCGCGCCAAGGTGCTGGACGGCGCGGTCAGCATGGACAAGAATTTCACGCTCGAAAAGGAAGAAATGGCGCAGGGCTTCGTGCTGAGCTGCCAGGCACGGCCGGTGACCGACAAGCTGACGGTGTCGTTCGACGAACGATAACCTTACGCCGCGCAGCGGCCTATGAGGCGAAAGAAAAGAGGCGCTTCGGCGCCTTTTTTACTATTGACTTGATAGCGCTAGACGCTTTGTGGGCAAGCGCCAAAGGCTGATTCGATTGTCAAATCAGCTGTCGCGATCCGATGCCGCCGCGCTCGCCGTGCGTGCCGTCGGCGCCACTTCGCGCAGCACCACCGCATCGTGTCCGCGCGCGTTGAAGCCCAGCGCCTTGGCCGCCGCCTTGCTCAAGTCGATGACGCGGCCCTTGATGAACGGACCGCGGTCGTTGATGCGCACCACCACTTCCTTGCCGGTGCGCGGGTTGTGCACCAGCACGCGGGTGCCGAAGGGCAACGTCTTGTGCGCGGCGGTAAGCTCGTGCATGTCGAACTTTTCGCCGTTGGCCGTCAGCCGGCCATGAAAGCCGGGGCCGTACCACGACGCGACGCCGCGCTGCAGGTCGCGCCCGGCGCTGAGGCCAAGCGAGGGGCGTTTGGACGCGGTCAGGCCCGGCGCGCCAGCACTGGGGCTGGGGTCCGCGTCGGCCAGCGCGCCCGCATCGCCACCCAACCGCGCCTTGAAGCCGGTGTAGTTGGTGCAGCGCATGTCGTGCACGGCTCTGGCCGACGAGCATGGCTCGGCGAGCAGAGAGGATGGGTTGGAAGCGTTGAGGCTCACCGTCTGGGCCGCAAGGGGCCCAGCTGCCAGCAACAGCGCGCCGATCCACAACACTCGGCAGGCTGGCAGACGGCGCGCACTTCCCGAATCCGGCGTGCCGCGGGCGCGGGCGCCGGGAGAGGTGTCCCGTAACATGGGGCGCATTTTAACTGCTTCGCTGCGGGCTGTCTTCAGGGCCGCCCGGGGTGCCAGAAAAAGGAAAAGGGGCCAAAGCCCCCTTTCCCGTCGAACGAG
The DNA here is from genome assembly GCA_029780695.1 of Pseudomonadota bacterium. Taxonomy (GTDB): domain Bacteria; phylum Pseudomonadota; class Gammaproteobacteria; order Burkholderiales; family Burkholderiaceae_C; genus Ottowia. The sequence goes on along the minus strand of JAKOYD010000145.1, from coordinate 21,288 downwards.
CGAAGACGATCCCATCAGAACCGGTAGCCCAGGCCGACGCCCACCAGCACGGGGTCGACCTTGAAAGTGCCAGCCTTGTTGCCGCCGGCGTACACGTCGGTCTTGATCCAGACCTTCTTGACGTCCAGGTTCAGCGACAGGTTCTTGGTCAGCGCGTAGCTGGCGCCTACCTGTAGCGCGGGGCCGAACGAATTGCGCTTGACGTCGGCAGCGCCGCCCAGCAGGTCGACCGAGCTGAAGCGCGTGTAGTTCAGGCCGGCGCCCACGTAAGGCGTGAAAGGCGTGGCGTTGGTGAAGTGGTACTGCAGCGTCAGCGTGGGCGGCAGGTGGCGCAGCGAGCCGATGTAGCCCCCGCCGGCATAGACCGAATGGCGCTGCGGATAGGTCAGGATCAGCTCGGCGGCGATGTTGGGCGTGAAGAAGTACGACACGTCCGCCTCGGGCAGCCATTTGTTGTTGACCGTCAGGCCCAGGCCGGTCGAATCGCCGTTGGCGCTGTTGAGGTGCACGGCGCGCAGGCGCACCAGCCACGGGCTGTCACCCGAGGTTTGCGCCCAGGCGGGCGCGGCCAGGCCAGCAAGCACCGCAGCCAGCAACATACTTTTCTTGAACATGGTGTTTTCCCTTCCAACAAATAAGCTTTTGAGTGGAAGGGATTTGACTGCCGGTCTGGCCGGGCGGTGTTGCGCCACATCAAACGCGGCTTCGGCGCCCAACGGCGCGCGGCGCCTTGTTGCAGCGCCGCATCAAGGGGCGGCGCTCAGGCCGGTGTCGCCCAGCCCAGTCGGCGGCACACTTCGAGCGTGCCGTTGGCCTGGTTCAGCGTGTAGAAATGAAAGCCCGGCGCGCCGCCCGCGCGCAAGCGTTCGCACAGGGCGGCTACCACGTCGGCGCCAAAGTCGCGGATGGCAGCGGCGTCGTCGCCGAAGGCCTGCAGTCGCGCGCGGATCCAGCGCGGCACCTCGGCGCCGCAGCTGTCCGAAAAGCGCAGCAGCTGCGTCGAATTGGTGATGGGCATGATACCGGGCAGCACCGGCACGTCGACGCCGCGTGCCTTCAGTTCGTCGCGGTAGCGAAAGTACGCGTCCGGGTTGAAGAAATACTGCGTAATGCCGACGTTGGCGCCCGCGCGCACCTTGGCGGCAAAGGCGTCCAGGTCGGCATCGGGCGACTTGGCCTGCGGGTGGATTTCGGGGTAGGCGGCGACGGCCAGCTTGAAGTGATCGCCCGTTTCGGCACGGATGAAAGCCACCAGGTCGCTGGCGTAGCGGAATTCGCCGCCGCTGCCGTAGCCGCTGGGCAGGTCGCCCCGCAGCGCGACGATGCGGCGCACGCCCGCCGCGCGGTAAGTAGCCAGGCGCTCGCGGATCGACTCGGCCGTCTGCCCGATGCACGACAGGTGCGGCACGCCGCGCATGCCTTCGCCGACGATTTCGCGCACGGTGTCCAGGGTGCCGTCCTGCGTGGAGCCGCCGGCGCCAAAGGTGACCGAGCAGAACTCGGGCTTCAGCGGGTACAGCCGGGCGCGCACGGCACGCAGCTTTTCGACACCTTCGGGCGTCTTGGGGGGAAAGAATTCGAGGCTGAGGTTCAGGCTCATGGTGCGATGTCAGAAAGTGGCCACTTGCGCGGCATGGATGAAGAATTCGCGGTTGCCGTCGCCGCCCACGATGGGGCTGGGCAGCCATTGGCGCACGATCAGACCCGCGTTGGCGCAGGCCGCGCGCAGGCGTTGCTCAACTTGCGTGTACAGGCCCGCGTCGCGCACGATGCCGCCCTTGCCAATGTCGCCCGGCTGCAGCTCGAACTGCGGCTTGACCAGCATCAGCAACTGGCCGCCGGGCTGAAGCAGCGGCACCAGCGCGGGCAACACCAGCGTGAGCGAGATGAACGACAGGTCGCCCACGACAAGGTCAAAACCTTGGTGAAAGAGGCTGCCTGCGCTTTTGTCATCAAGATTGTTAGCTATCAATAAAGAAGCATTCAGGTCGCGCGCGTTGACGCCCTGCAGCGCCCGCACGCGGGCATCTTGCGCCAGGCGCCGGTGCAGTTGCCCGTGCCCCACGTCCACGCCGGTCACGCTGGCCGCGCCGTGCTGCAGCAGGCAGTCGGTGAAGCCGCCGGTGGACTGCCCCACATCCAGGCAACGCCAGCCGCGCACGTCGAGCCCCGTTTCGCGCAGCGCGCCTTCCAGCTTGAGGCCGCCGCGCGAGACATAGCGCGCTTCCGACGCATCGAGCAGCTCGACCTGCGCGCCGGGCGGCAAGTCGTCGCTCTTGCCCAGGTCGCGCCAGCCGGTGGGCGACAGCCAGCGCGCGCCGGCCGCGATCAGGCGCTGCGCCTGGCTGCGGCTGGCGGCCAGGCCGCGATCGACGAGGAACTGGTCGGCACGCACGGAATAGGCATCAAACAGGCCGCCAGCGCTTTCCAGTCAAGCGCAAACAGCTATTGAATCAATAGCGGTACGTGTCCGGCTTGTACGGCCCCTGCTTGGGCACGCCGATGTACTTGGCCTGCTCCGCCGTCAGCTCGGTCAGCTTGGCGTTGAGCTTGGCCAGTTGCAGGCGCGCCACTTTTTCGTCCAGGTGCTTCGGCAGCACGTAAACCTTGCCCACGTCGTACGCATCCGGGTGGCTGAACAGCTCGATCTGCGCGATGGTCTGGTTGGCAAAGCTGCTGCTCATCACGTAGCTGGGGTGGCCGGTGGCGCAGCCCAGGTTCACCAGGCGCCCCTTGGCCAGCAGGATGATGCGCTTGCCGTCCTTGAAGATGACGTGGTCGACCTGCGGCTTGATCTCTTCCCACTTGCACTTGGCTTCCAGCTCGGCGACCTGGATTTCGTTGTCGAAGTGGCCGATGTTGCAGACGATGGCCTGGTCTTTCATGGCCTTCATGTGCTTGTAGGTGATGACATCCTTGTTGCCGGTGGTCGTGACGAAAATGTCGGCCAGCGGCGCGGCGTCTTCCATGGTGACCACGCGGTAGCCCTCCATGGCGGCCTGAAGCGCGCAGATGGGGTCGATCTCGGTCACCCACACTTGGGCCGACAGCGCACGCAGCGCCTGCGCACTGCCCTTGCCCACGTCGCCATAGCCGCACACCACGGCGACCTTGCCGGCGATCATCACGTCGGTGGCGCGCTTGATGCCGTCGACCAGCGATTCACGGCAGCCATACAGGTTGTCGAACTTGGACTTGGTGACCGAGTCGTTGACGTTGATGGCGCGAAACAGCAGCGTGCCGGCGGCGCTCATCTCTTTCAGGCGGTGCACGCCGGTGGTGGTTTCCTCGGTCACGCCGATGATTTCGGCCGACTTGCGGCTGTACCAGGTGGGGTCTTCCTTCAGCTTGGCCTTGATGGCGGCAAACAGGATTTTTTCTTCTTCGCTCTTAGGCGCGGCCAGCACCTTGGGGTTGGTTTCGGCCTGCTGGCCCAGGTGCATCAGCAGCGTGGCGTCGCCGCCGTCGTCCAGGATCATGTTGGGGCCTTCGCCCTTCGTGCCCTTCTTGCCGAAGTCAAAAATGCGGTGCGTGTAGTCCCAGTAGTCGGTCAGGGTCTCGCCCTTGACGGCGAACACTGGCGTGCCGTTGGCGGCAATGGCGGCGGCGGCGTGGTCCTGCGTGCTGAAGATGTTGCACGAGGCCCAGCGCACCTCGGCGCCGAGGGCTTGCAGGGTTTCGATCAGCACGGCGGTCTGGATCGTCATGTGCAGGCTGCCGGTGATGCGGGCGCCTTTCAGGGGCTTTTTCTTGGCGAATTCGTCGCGGATCGCCATCAGGCCGGGCATCTCGGTCTCGGCAATGGCGATCTCTTTGCGGCCCCAGGCGGCCAGGTTGATGTCGGCAATGGCCGAATCGGCGGCCACGGGGTTCTTCAGCGGTGCGTTCATGGCAGGCTCTCTCAAAAGGTCTATGAGCCACCGGCGCAGGGACGAAAGCGAAGAATTCAACCCATCGCACCCGGCCGGTGGATGAGCGTCGTTGCAAGAAAGGGATCCGAGCCTCACGCCTGGCAAAACGCAGGCGCTGCAACGCTCCTCGGAAAGGCGTCGATTATAACGGCCGGCCTTTGGTAGGCGGGCGATAATTCGAAGGTTCACGCCCTGCCCGCCCGCTTGTCATGGGCCTGCGGGCGCCACCCGGAGTTTTTTGCCTTGTCCCACGCCGCCGAGACGCGTCGCCGTCGCACCTTTGCCATCATCAGCCACCCCGACGCGGGCAAAACCACACTGACTGAAAAGCTGCTGCTGTTCTCTGGCGCGATCCAGATCGCCGGCAGCGTGAAGGCCCGCAAGGCCAGCCGCCACGCCACCAGCGACTGGATGGAAATCGAAAAGCAGCGCGGCATCTCCGTTGCATCGAGCGTGATGCAGATGGTGTACCGCGACCACGTGATCAACCTGCTCGACACGCCGGGCCACAAGGACTTCTCCGAAGACACCTACCGCGTGCTGACGGCGGTGGACAGCGCCCTAATGGTGATCGACGCCGCCAACGGCGTGGAGGCGCAGACGCGCCGGCTGATCGAAGTCTGCCGCCAGCGCGACACGCCCATCATCACCTTTGTCAACAAGATGGACCGCGAGGTGCGCGACCCGCTCGACATCCTGGACGAGGTGGAGCGCGAACTGGGCATGCCCTGCGTGCCCATGACCTGGCCGGTGGGCCAGGGCAAGCGCTTCGGCGGCATCATCAACCTGCGCACGCGGGCCATGACGGTGTTTCAGGCCGGCAGCGAAAAGCGCCCGCAGGACTTCGAGGTGATCCCGCTGACCGAGCGCGACAAGCTGATCGCCCGCTTTGGCGATGCCTTCATCGCCGCCGAGGAAAGCATGGAACTGGCCGTGGGCGCCTCGCCCGCGTGGGACCACGATGCCTTTCTGGCTGCCAAGCAGACGCCGGTCTTCTTCGGCTCAGGCGTCAACAACTTCGGCGTGATGGAAGTGCTGGACGCGCTGGTCGACATGGCGCCCGCGCCGCGCCCGCGCACCAGCAGCGTCGTGGTCAACAAGGAGGTGCGCGAGCAGGTCATCCAGCCCGAGGACAACACGTTTGCCGGTGTCGTCTTCAAGGTGCAAGCCAACATGGACGCCAACCACCGCGACCGCATCGCCTTTGTGCGCGTGGCCAGCGGCAAGTACACGCCTGGGATGAAACTGAAGGTGCAGCGCACATCCAAGGAATTGCGCCCGACCAGCGTGGTGACGTTCTTGTCGCAACGCCGTGAAGCCGTGGACGAGGCCTATGCCGGCGACATCATCGGCTTCACGACGCACGGCGGCGTGCAGTTGGGCGATACCATCACCGATGGCGCCAACCTGCAATTCACCGGCCTGCCGTTTTTCGCGCCCGAAATGTTCATGACGGTGGTGCTGAAAAATCCGCTGCGCACCAAGCAGTTGCAGCAGGGCCTGGCGCAGCTTGGTGAGGAAGGCGCGATCCAGGTCTTCAAGCCCGATGCCGGCGGCAACATGCTGCTGGGCGCGGTCGGTCAGCTGCAGTTTGAAGTCGTGCAGCACCGCCTGAAAACCGAGTACGACTGCGACATCCGCCTGGAGGGCTGCCAATACACCGGCGCGCGCTGGATCAGCGCCGACACGCCGCAGCAGCTGCGCGAATTTGAGAACGCCTACCCGCTGCGCATGGCGCACGACGCGGCCGATGCGCTGGCCTACTTGTGCTCATCGCCTTATGACGTGCGACTGGCGCAGGAGCGATTTCCGAAGATTCATTTTCACCCGCTGCGGGAGCATGCGGGGTTGGCGTTGCAGGGAGCTTGAGTGAAACAGACGCAGTTGGAAGCCTTGGCATGGAAGCCGAGATCAATCATTTGACGTCCATCGATCATGAAGGACGCGGCTCGCCGCAACCGCCCACTCCAAAACTCATCGGGGTTGTGCGCGGGCCCGCCCTCATAGAAAAAACAAGAGTTTATGGTTTTATAGCAGCTATCGTATTAACTGTTTATTTTGCGTGGTATTTGGGAGTCTGGCCAGGACCACTGGGGCAGGACGGATACTCATTGATCGCGAATATCAATCAAGGCGTGCCGCGATACACAGGCAAAGACCCAGCTTGGCTATTGTATGCACTCGCGACCTATGGCGCAACCCAACGGGTAGAAGCATTAATGTTGCCCTTGATATTATTTCAAGGGATCATACTGTCCCGAATTATTGGATGGACCTACATCAACCATTACAAAAAAACAGCGATATTTTTAATCGTCTTCGTCGCCTGCACGCCGCACATTCTAAATTTTTCGACAAGCGCCTATCCTGACGCGATCTTCAGCCTTGCGTTTGTTGGACTATTGTTTGAAGTTTGGCTATCCAGCCGGCAAGAGAAGATTTCCGCCCTAGGGCTTTTCTACTTGTTCTTTTTGTTTCCGATCGCGTGTTTTTTTAAAGGCAACGGCGTCATAGCCCTCTTACCAGTGATCTATCTCGCCATTCACTTCAAGGGTGCTCTTCGCTGGGGAATTCTGGCGATCATCTTATTTTGGACAGCGGCAATCCAGATAGGGGCGAAGATATACGATCTAGGGGGGGGTCATGGAGCCGTAAAGCCACTGATTCTTTTTGAGACCATCAACTTCATGCAAAGCCGGCCCATGAACCTGTGGGAAACGCGACACATGGTTACCGACAGAACCAAGGAAATCATGTATCGCTATGTGACCCAGGAAGACATTGATCGACTTTATGATCGAGACTATTGGGATACCTTCTGGCATCAAAATCAGGATCGGGTGATGCTTCGGAATATGACAAAAACGGATGAGCGCCGTCTTCGCGCAGATTTCCTCAAGTATAATGTATGGAGAAATATTCCTGCATTTGCTTCCAGCCGAGTCAATATTTTCTTGGCATCTATGCTAGGCCAAGGGGGCATGGTCGGCCCAGATGACGCGCGGCATACATTAAGCAACAAGCCTGGATCGCGCTTAGATGCAACCAAATCAGAATACAATCCGCTGAACCTTACCGCTTATCCGAAGCTCTTGAATCAAGTCTATGAGTTCAGCTATGACTGGCGTTTTTTGCTATGGACACCCATGCTTGGATTGTTTTTGATTTTTATATGCACGAAACAATCCATCCGCAAACACGACCGAGCCGCGTTTATCATATCGGCAGCGCTATTGATCCAACTGATGGGAATATTTATATTTTCCATAGCAGCTGAATATAGGTACATATTGATAATTTTTTATGCGCCGCTAATTTTGTCACCGATCATCATGTCATTGAATGCAGCAAACCGTACTACCCCCACATGAAAAGACATTTCGTTGCTCGCAAACATGAGATAGGAAGAAACTAATGTCAGGCTTGACGATGCTCTCAGCGCTCCTGTGCGTGTTGGCAATTAGTATCGGCCAATTGCTGTTCAAAAGGGCTGCTCAAGCGCTGCCCGACACATTGTCCTTCCTCGCTTTGCTTCAGAACGGTTGGCTTATCAGTTCCTTGGTGCTGTATGGTCTCACTACCCTAGGCTGGATTTGGACCTTGCGCCATGCTCCACTGCACATGGCTTATCCATTCATGGGGCTCGCTTTCCTATTTGTGCCGCTGCTTGCTTGGTTTTTTTTAAAAGAGCCGCTGACATGGCAAACATTGCTCGGCGGCGCCTTGATCCTGGCAGGCGTGTCGCTGGCCGCCAGCGGAGGGCAGGCTTGACATGACTCATCGCGTCGCCGTTGTCATCCCCAGCTTCAAGGTGCGCGCGCACGTCATGGACGTGATCGCCCGCATGCCGCCGCAGGTCAGGCGTATCTATGTCGTGGACGACAAGTGCCCCCAGCAGAGTGGCCAGTTTGTTCAGGAGCAATGCACCGATCCGCGTGTGCGGGTGATCTTTCACGAACAGAACCAGGGCGTGGGCGGCGCGGTGCGCACGGGCTACCGCGCGGCGCTGGAGGAAGGGATGGACATCGTGGTCAAGGTCGACGGCGATGGCCAGATGAACCCGGCGCTGATTCCGCATTTCACGCGCCCCATCGCGCGCGGCAAGGCCGATTACACCAAGGGCAACCGCTTCTACCGGCCCGAATCGCTCAAGGGCATGCCGCCGATCCGGCTGTTCGGCAATGCGGCGCTGTCGTTCGTCAACAAGCTCAGCACGGGCTACTGGTCGATCATGGACCCGACCAATGGCTACACCGCCATTCACACGGCGGTGCTGCGCGAATTGCCGCTGCACAAGCTGGAGCAGCGCTATTTCTTCGAAACCGACATGCTCTACCACCTGAACACCATGCGCGCGGTGGTGCACGACGTGCCGATGGATTCGGTGTACGCGGACGAGGAATCGAGCCTAAAGGTATCGAAAGTGTTGCCCGAGTTCATGGTCAAGCACGTCAACCGCTTTTTCAAGCGGTTTGTGTACCTGTACCTGCTGCGCGACTTCAATCTGGGCAGCCTGTACAGCCTGCTGGGCCTGTTGCTGTGCGCGCTGGGGGTGCTGTTTGGCGGCTGGCAGTGGTTGCGCAGCTCGATGACCGGGCTGCCAGCCACCAGCGGCACCGTGATGCTGGCGGCGCTGCCGCTGATCATCGGCATTCAGTTCCTGATCGCCTTCCTGCACCACGACGTCGAACGCGTGCCGACCGAGCCGCTGAGCCTGGATCTGGCCGATCTGGACGACGACGACGCGCCGCTTCCGCCCGCCGCTTGATGGTCCCTGGCGCTGTCTAGAATGACGCGCTAACGATTCATTCAAGAAGATCCCGATGACACCCCGCCTTTTCACGGCCAGGCGCTTGCGCGCCCTGCGCTGGTGCGCTCTGGTGATGCCCGCCGCCCTGATGGCTTGCGGCGGCGGCGGTGGAAGTGGCGCCACCAACGCGTGCGTGGCCGATTGCGCCCCGCCCACCGGCACGACCAGCCCGACCACCACGACTGCCGACACCGTGCCGCTGTCCAGCAGTTTTGCCAACATCTGCACCGCCGACGCGCCCAAGCAGTTCGTGCGCGCGTACCTGGGCGAGCAGTACCTCTGGTACAAGGAATTGCGCCCGCTCAGCCTGGCCGCCGCGCCGGACGTGTCGACCTACTTTTACGGCATCCTGGCCGACACGCCGGATCGCCTGGGCCGGCCGAAAGACCGCTTCAGCTTCATCATCCCCGCGCCGACGGCGGACGCGATCTCCACCGGCGCCAACACGGGCTATGGCATCGAATGGGCGACCGATGACGCCGGCCGGCGCCGCGTGGCGCTGATTACCGCCGCATCGCCCGCCGCGCAGGCCGGCATGGCGCGCGGCGGAGAGCTGCTGGGCGTCATCAGCACCTCGCACAACACCTGGTACCCCAACAGCCCGGCGGCCACCATCACCTTCAGCTACCGCGACACGCCCGCCGCTGCCGCGCGCAACATCACCCTGCACGCGGCTCCGATCCAGGACGACCCGCTGCCGACCACCCAGATCATTGACGCGCAGGCCGGCCGCAAGGTCGGCTACATGCTGTTCAACGACCATTCCAGCGTGGCGCAAGACAAGCTGATCGACGCCGTGAAGTCGCTGCGCTCGACCGGCATCGACGATCTGGTGCTGGACCTGCGCTACAACGGCGGTGGCTACCTGTACGTGGCCCTGTCCATGGCGTCGATGGTGGCGGGCCCTGCCGCCGAAGGCAAGGTGTTCGAACAACTCGTCTACAACGACCAGCGCGCTGGCGAAACCGCGCACTCGACGCTGCCTTTCACCACGCGCGTGCTGGTGGCCGACAGCGGCAGCCGTTACGTCGCGGGCTCGGCGCTGCCGCCGCTGGGCCTGCCGCGCGTGTACGTGCTGACGTCCGGCTCGACCTGTTCGGCCAGCGAGTCGATCATCAACGCCCTGCGCGGCGTCGACCTGGACGTGGTGCTGATCGGCGGCAGCACCTGCGGCAAGCCCTACGGCTTCACGCGGCAGGACAACTGCGGCATGGCGCTGTACCCCATCGAATTCCAGGGCACCAACGCCAAGGGCTTTGGCGACTACGCCGAGGGAATGGCGCCCACCTGCGCGGTGGCCGACGACTTTGACCACGCGCTGGGCGACCCCGGCGAGCGGCTGCTGTCCACCGCCCTGCAGCACATGCGCACCGGCGCCTGCCCGCCCGCGTCGTCGGCCAAGCGGGTGGCCGCCGTGCCGCGCGCCATTCCCGGCCCGGCGATGCGCGACAAACCCCAGCCGGGGCGCTTGCTGGCGGCCGGCGAGCGCTGACCCAACGCATCGGACGTCGGCAGTGCGCGCACTTTCCACGCTGCCTGCCCACGCATGGGCCGATGTGGCGGGCGTCTTCACCGACGTCGACGACACGCTGACGACCGAAGGCGCGGTGACGCCCGACGCGCTGCAGGCATTGCACGACCTGGCGCACGCCGGGTTCGCCGTCATTCCCGTCACGGGCCGGCCCGTGGGCTGGAGCGAGCCCTTTGCGCGCGCCTGGCCAGTGAGGGCCATCGTGGCCGAAAACGGCGCCGTGGCGCTGCTGCGCCCTGACGCCACCTTGCCCGCGGATTTTTTCGGGCAAACAGGCAGCCAACGCTTGTCGGATCATCGCGGGCAGCTATCAAAACTATATCAACAAGACGCCGCCACGCGCGCGCGCAACCTGACACAGCTGCAGCACGCCGCCGCGCGTGTGCTGCGCGCGGTGCCTGGCGCCATGCTGGCGCGCGATTCGGCCGGGCGTGAAACCGACATCGCCATCGACCACGGCGAGTTCGCGCACCTCGATGCGACGCAGATCGACGCGGTGGTGCGCATCCTGCGTGACGAAGGGCTGAACGCCACCGTCAGCAGCATCCACGTCAACGGCTGGATCGGCGAGCACGACAAATGGCAGGGTGCGTGCTGGATCGCGCGCGAGCTGCTGGGCATCGAGCTGGCGGCGCAGATCGACCGCTGGGTCTACGTGGGTGACTCGACCAACGACCAGGTGATGTTCCAGCACTTCACGCACAGCGTGGGCGTGGCGAATGTGCGGCGCTTCGAGCGGCAGTTGCGGTTCAAGCCGCGGTACGTCACGCAGGGCGAGCGCGGCGCCGGGTTTGCCGAGGTGGCGCGCACGCTGCTGGCGCAGTCGGCCGGGCGCGCCGCGCGCGGCGCGGCGCGGCAGCGGTAAAACGCTTACGACGGCTTGGCCAGCCGCAGCTTCTCGATCAGCGCCTTCTCGCGCGTGAAGGTGTCCTGCGCAAACTTCTTGTACTGCGCCGAACTCATGTACATCGGCACCATGTCGTAGCGCTTGAGCGCATCGACGTACGCGGGCTGCTCCATCGCCTGCTTGAAGGCGTCGTGCAGGCGCTTGACCACGGCGGGCGGCGTGTCGCGCGGCGCCCCGATGCCGAAGGGCGAGTTCTGCACGATGTCGAGGCCCAGTTCTTTCAGCGTGGGCGCGTCGGGGAACTTGTCCAGCCGCTTGTCGCCCCAGGTGTTGAGCACGCGCAGCTTGCCGCTTTCGACGTGCGGCGCAAAACCGGTGGAATCGGCCGCGGCCATGATGTGGCCGCCCAGCAGCGCCTGCATCAGGTCGGCGCTGCCCTTGTACGGCACGTGCGTCACCTGCAGGCCGGCCTTCTGCGCCGCCTGCTCCATGGTCAGGTGCGGGCTGGTCATGGTGCCGGTAGAGCCATACGTCAGCTTGCCTGGGTTGGCCTTGGCGTAGCCCACGAAGTGCGTCCAGCTCTTGATGGGCGAATCGGCCGGCACCACCAGCCCGAAGGCGTAGCCGGTGACGTTGAGTACGTAATTAATGTCCTTCACCGGGTCCCAGGTGAGCTTGGTGGTGTAGGGCAGGCGGAACACGCCGAGCGGAATCTGCGCCACCGTGTAGCCATCGGCCGGCGAGGTCTGCAGCGCCTGCGCGGGCAGCGTGCCGCCGGCGCCGGGCTTGTTCTCGACGATGACGGGCTGGCCCAGCGCCCTGGACGCGCCATCGGCCAGCGCGCGCATGGTGATGTCGGTCGGCCCACCGGCCGGGAAGGCGATCACGAGCTTGATGGGCTTGTTGGGAAAGGCCTGCGCCAGCGCGGCCATGGGCCATGCCACGGCGGCGGCGGCGGAAAGGGCAAGCAAGAAACGACGGCGTTGCATGAGGGGCACTCCAGGTGGACGCGAAACATGGATTGGAGCCTGTCGGCGCCGCGCCTGCCATCAGGAAAGCCCGCATGCCGCGTCGCCTGAGCGTCAGCGCGGCCCGCGCGCGTCAGCCGCGCGCCAGCACCGGCGCCAGCGCCACGCCGGTGTGCGTGCCGGCGCGCACCACATCCTCGGGCGTGCCGGCGGCCACCAGCCGGCCGCCGCCGTCGCCGCCTTCGGGCCCCAGGTCGACGATCCAGTCGGCCTCGGCGATCAGGTCGAGGTCGTGCTCGATCACCAGTACGCTGTGGCCACCATCGACCAGGCGGTGCAGCACGCGGATGAGTTTTTCGACATCTTGCATGTGCAGGCCGACGGTGGGTTCGTCCAGCACGTAGAGCGTGTGCGGCGCCTTCTGGCCTCTTCTCGTCACGTCATCGCGGACTTTCGACAGTTCCGTCACCAGCTTGATGCGCTGCGCCTCGCCGCCGCTGAGCGTGGGTGAGGGCTGGCCGAGGGTCAGGTAGCCCAAGCCCACGTCTTTCAGCAGTTGCAGCGGGTGCGCGATGGCGGGCATGCTGGCGAAGAAGTCGACAGCCTCATCGACCTCCATCTGCAACACGTCGCCGATGCTCTTGCCGCGCCACGTCACCGCCAGCGTCTCGGGGTTGAAGCGCGCGCCGTGGCAGACCTCGCAGGGCACCTTCACGTCGGGCAGAAAGCTCATGCCAATGGTGCGCACGCCCTGGCCTTCGCAACTGGGGCAGCGGCCTTCGCCGGTGTTGAAGCTGAAGCGCCCCGGGCCGTAGCCGCGCGCCTTGGCTTCCAGCGTGTCGGCAAACAGCTTGCGCACCGTGTCCCAGAAGCCGATGTAGGTGGCCGGGCAGCTGCGCGGCGTTTTGCCGATGGGCGTCTGGTCGACTTCAAGCACGCGGTCGATGGATTCGAAGCCCCGGAGCCCCGTGCAGCCTACCAGCGCCGGCGCCTTGCCGGCGTCCATCGCCTCGCGCCCGGCCTTGGTGGCGCGCTGGCCGACCCAGGCGGCCACGTTGGCCAGCAGCACGTCGCGCGCGAGGGTGGATTTGCCGGAGCCACTGACGCCGGTGACGGCGACGAGGCGGTTCAGCGGCACGGCGACATCGACGCCGCGCAGGTTGTGCAGATGGGCGCCAAGGACGCTTAACCAGGCGATTGGCTGGGTGGCGCTGCCGCCCTCACCCCTGCCCTCTCCCGCAGGCGGGAGAGGCGGCAATGCCGGTTTGCTCGCGCGGGCCTTGGCTGATTGGCCCCCTCGCTCCTTTGGGGAGAGGGCTGGGGTGAGGGGCAGCCCCGCCTCCACCGCACGCCGCGCTTGCATCGGGTGACGCATCGCGTCGCGCAAATAGCGCCCAGTGGCCGAATGGGCCGCCGCTTCCAGATCCGCCGCCGTGCCCTCGGCCACCAGCCGGCCGCCGCGCACGCCGGCGCCGGGGCCGATGTCGATCAGGTGCTCGGCGCGGCGAATCGTCTCTTCGTCGTGCTCCACCACCACCAGCGTGTTGCCTTTGCTGCTGAGGCTGTGCAGCGCATCCAGCAGGATCTGGTTGTCGCGCGCGTGCAGGCCGATGGTGGGCTCATCCAGCACGTAGCACACGCCTTGCAGGTTGCTGCCCAGTTGCGCCGCCAGACGGATGCGCTGCGCCTCGCCGCCGCTCAACGTGGGCGCGCCGCGATCCAGCGTGAGGTAGCCCAGGCCGACTTGTTCGAGGAAGTCGAGGCGGCTTTTGATCTCGGGGATCAAATCGCGCGCGATATCGGCGTCACGGCCTTCGAGTTGCAGGCCGTCGAACCAGGTGCGCAGGTCTTGCACGCTCAAGCGGGCGAGTTGGGTGATGGCGACGCCGTCGCCCTCACCCCTGCCCTCTCCCGCAGGCGGGAGAGGGAGCAAATCCGGCGCCGCGTCTACGGTCTTGCTCCCTCGCCCCTCTGGGGAGAGGGTAGGGGTGAGGGGCTGCGGCGCTTGCAGCAGCACCGCCCGCGCCACCGGATTGAGCCGCGTCCCCTGGCACGTCGGGCACACCGCATCGCCCACGTCCTCAACCTCGGGCTCGGCAAAGGTCTGCTCGCGCCCCTTCTGGTCGTCGGCCAGCACGGAATCGTCCAGCGCCTTGCGCTGCTCGCGCGTCAGCTTGACGCCGGTGCCCACGCAATCGGGGCACCAGCCGTGCTTGCTGTTGTATGAAAAAAGGCGCGGGTCCAGCTCCGCATACGACGTGGCGCATACCGGGCAGGCGCGCTTGGTCGAGAACACTTCCACCTGCCCGATGCGCGCCGTCGATGCGCCGGTTTCCATCGCGTGGCGCAGCCCGGCGATGTCGTGCAGCACGTGCACCACGCCCTTGCCGTGCTCCAGCGCGCGCGTGAGCGATTCGCGCAGCTGCGCCTCGTTGCCGGGCGTGACGGGCAGGCTCATCACGGGCAGCTCGATGGTGTGTTCCTTGAAGCGGTCGATGCGCGGGAAGCCCGTGGTGGGCAGAAACTCGCCATCCACCCGCAGGTGCGTGAACCCGCGCGGGCGTGCCCAGTCGGCCAGTTCGGTGTACACGCCCTTGCGGCCGACGACGAGCGGCGCCAGCAGGCCGATGGTCTGGCCGCGAAAGCGCGTCAGGATCTGCGCCGCGATGCGCTCAGGCGTTTGCGGCTGCACCGCCGCGCCGTCGTGCACGCAGTGCTGCACGCCCAGCTTGACGTACAGCAGGCGCAGAAAGTGCCACACCTCGGTGGTGGTGCCCACGGTGGATTTGCGCCCGCCGCGCGACAGGCGCTGCTCGATCGCCACCGTGGGCGGGATGCCGTACACCGCATCCACCTCGGGCCGGCCCGCCGGCTGCACGATGCTGCGCGCATAGGCATTGAGCGATTCGAGATAACGCCGCTGCCCCTCGTTGAACAGAATGTCAAACGCCAGCGTGGACTTGCCCGAGCCGCTGACGCCGGTGATGACGTTGAACTTGCCGCGCGGGATGTCCACACTCAGGTTTTTCAGGTTGTGCTCGCGTGCATTGAGGATTTCAATGTTTTGGGCCGCTGGCGCAGGCGGGGCAAGCGCGGGCAGCTCTGTTTTGTAGAGCACTCCCGGTTCTTGTACGCTGAACGCTGAACGCTGAACGCCCAACTGCGCGGCGTAGTCGCGCAAAGCGGCGCCGGTGTGCGAGCGCGGGTGCTGCGCAACCTCGCCGGGCGTGCCTTGCGCCACCACCTCGCCGCCCGCATCGCCGCCTTCCGGCCCCAGGTCAATCAGCCAGTCGCTGGCGCGGATCACGTCCAGGTTGTGCTCGATCACGATCAGCGAGTGCCCGGCGTCCAGCAGCTTGCGCAGCGCGCGCATCAGCTTGGCGATGTCGTCGAAGTGCAAGCCAGTGGTGGGTTCGTCGAACAGGAACAGCGTGCCCTTGCGCGCGGTGGGCTGGCGGCTGGCGGTTTGCGTTTTGGCGGCTTCAGCCAGAAAACCCGCGAGTTTGAGGCGCTGCGCCTCGCCACCGCTCAGTGTGGGCACGGGCTGGCCGAGCTTCACATAGTCAAGCCCCACGTCAACGATGGGCTGCAAGGCGCGGATCACGTCGCGGTCTTGGGCGAACAGCTGGGCGGCTTCGGCGACGGTGAGGTCGAGGACGTCGGCGACGTTGAGGTGGCGTGTTCTGGCGTGGCCCAACAAATTGGGGTCAGAGTCCAATTTCCTGGCAGGCCCCTTGGACGCCAATGCGCTGGGGGGCGGGAAATTGGAATCCGACCCCAATTTGTTGACGTCCGCCAAGCGCTCGACGGCTTCGTCCAGATGGGCGACTGAGGCCGGTTTCCTGAACGGCCGCTCGATGCTCACTTCCAGGATTTCCGGGCGGTAGCGCTTGCCGTCGCAGTCGGGGCAACGCAGGTAGACGTCGCTCAAGAACTGCATCTCGACGTGCTCAAAGCCCGAGCCGCCGCAGGTCGGGCAGCGGCCATCGCCCGAGTTGAAGCTGAACTTGGCCGCCGTGTAGCCGCGCTGGCGGGCCAGCGGCGCGTCGGCAAACAGTTTGCGGATGGCGTCCCAAGCGCCGACGTAGCTGGCGGGGTTGGAGCGCGCCGTCTTGCCGATGGGCGACTGGTCGACGAAGACTGCGCCGCTCAAATGGTCGGCGCCCAGCAGGCGCTGATGCGCGCCGGGCGCCTCGGTCGCCTGGCCGAAGTGGCGCAGCAGCGCGGGCGCCAGCACGTCCTGAATCAGCGTGGATTTGCCCGAACCACTGACGCCGGTCACCGTGACCAGTCGTTGCAGCGGAAATTCGACCGACACGTTTTTCAGGTTGTGCGCGGTGGCGCCTTCCAGAATCAGGCGCGGGGTGTTGGGTGCCACGGGCCGCGCATGGCCCAGGCCGATGGATTTGCGCCCACCGAGGTAGGCGCCCGTCAGCGTGTCGGCGTGGCGCAGTTCATCAGGCGTGCCGTCGAACACGATGCGCCCGCCCGCCGCGCCGGGGCCGGGGCCGAAGTCGAGCACGCGGTCGGCGGCCAGCATGACGGCGGGGTCGTGCTCCACCACCACCAGCGTGTTGCCGGCGTGCTTGAGCCGCTGCATGGCCTGCGTGATGCGATCCATGTCGCGCGGGTGCAGGCCGATGCTCGGCTCGTCCAGCACGAACAGCGTGTTGACCAGCGACGTGCCCAAGGCGGTGGTGAGGTTGATGCGCTGCACCTCGCCGCCGCTCAGCGTGCGGCTTTGGCGATCCAGCGTGAGGTAGCCGATACCGACGTCGCACAGGTATTTGATGCGGGTGGTGATTTCTTCCAGGATGAGTTTGAGGGCTTGGGCGTCGGCGCTCTTTGCTCCTTCCCCCGTTGGGGGAAGGTGGGGATGGGGGCTGACGGCGTGTGCTGTGTGAGCGGGATCGCCCTCAGCCCAACCCTCTCCCGCCAGCGGGAGAGGGGGCAAGTCCTCGTCAATCAACGCGACCGCCGCCGCGGCTGTGGCTCCCTCGCCCCTTTGGGGAGAGAGCCTGCCCCGGACCCGATCCGGGGGTTGGGGTGAGGGGCCGGCGGCGCCACGGGTGAGCGCGGCTGGTCCCCACCCCAACCCTCCCCGAGCGGGTGAGGGAGAAAAATCCGCCGCAGCGCTTGCTGGATCAGCGCGACCAGCTACTGAATTGGAAGCATCCTGCAAGCGGTCAAAAAACCGGCGCAGCCGCTCGATGGGCAGCAGCATCAGATCGTGCAGCGTCAGCCCCGGCAGGCTTTCCAGCTGCTCGCGCGACCAGCCCACGCCCACGGGCAGGAAGCGCTGCGCGGGCGGCAGCACCGCGTCCGCGTCGGCTTTCGAGCCCACGCGCCACAGCAAAGGCTCCGTCTTCAGCCGCGCGCCGCCGCAATCGGGGCAAGGCGTGTAGCTGCGGTACTTGGACAGCAGCACGCGGATGTGCATCTTGTAGGCCTTGCTCTCCAGGTATTTGAAGAAGCGGGCGATGCCGTACCACTGGCGGTTCCAGTTGCCTTCCTTGAAGTTGGGCGTGCCCTCGATCACCCACTGCTTTTGCTCGGGCGTCAGCCGGTTCCACGCCGTGTCGCGGGGGATGCCGGCGGCCTCGGCGTGGCGCATCAAATCGTCTTGCGCTTCTTTCCACGCCGGGGTCTGGATCGGCTTGACGGCGCCGGCGCGCAGCGTCAGTTTTTCATCGGGAATCACCAGGCCCCAATCGACCCCGATCACGCGGCCAAAGCCGCGGCAGGTGTCGCACGCGCCCACCGCCGAGTTGAACGAGAACATCGACGGGATCGGGTCGGCATAGCGCACGTTGCTCTCGGGGCAATGCAGGCCGGTGGAAAATTTCCATACCGCGGGCCGCACCCCGGAATGCAAAGCCAAATCGCCGTCTTGCGCTTTCCCATCCGACGCGGAAAGCTCTTGATTTGATAGCACATGAACCGTCATGTGACCGCCGCCGCGCTTGAGCGCGACTTCGATCGCCTCAACCACGCGCGCGCGCTCGGCATTGCCCATGCGAAAGCGGTCGGCCACCACGTCGAGAATTTTCTTGCCGTCGACTTCGCGCTCGGCCTGCACGCGCGTGAAGCCGCTGGCCGACAGCCACTGCTGCACCTCGTCCGCCGTGGCGCTGGCCGGCAGTTCGACGGCAAAAGTCACGACCAGGCGCGGGTCATTCGCCGCCAGCGCGCGCGCCTGCATCTCTGCATAGATGCTGTCGGCGTTGTCGTGCCGCACCGGCAACGCGGTGTCGCGGTCAAACAGCTGGCCGGCGCGGGCAAACAACAGCTTCAGGTGGTCGTTCAACTCCGTCATGGTGCCTACGGTCGACCGCGACGAGCGCACCGGGTTGGTCTGGTCGATGGCGATGGCGGGCGGCACGCCTTCCACCTTGTCGAGCGCCGGCTTGTCCATGCGGTCTAGAAACTGGCGCGCGTAGGCGCTGAAGGTCTCGACATAGCGCCGCTGGCCTTCGGCATACAGCGTATCGAACACCAGGCTGGACTTGCCCGAGCCGCTGGGGCCGGTGACCACCGTCAGCTCGCCTGTGCGGATGTCCAGGTCGAGGTTCTTGAGGTTGTGCTGGCGGGCGCCGCGAATGCGAATCAGGGGAGACGACATGCCAAGAGGCCCTGCGGGGAAGGTAGGGCAAAAATTCTATGTCCGGCTCACTTGGGGGCGCTGGCGCCCATGAAAAGCCCACAGGACGTGGCGCGCGCGCCGCCCGTCGCCCCGGATCAGCGTAAGGGGATGGTCAGTCCGGCTCCACAGAATTCATTCGTGGTGCATGGCGCTTTTTTTCTTGCCATGCCGCCGCTTCACACTAGGAGACAAACCTTATGAGCGACCCTGCGGTCGAGCGGATTCAGCGCAATCCCAAATATCAGCAGCTCAAGAGCATTCGCAACCGCTTTGGTTGGACCCTGACCATCCTGATGCTGATCGTGTATTACGGTTACATCGGCCTGATCGCGTTCGACAAGGAGTTTCTCGCCAAGCCCTTGGGCGCCGGCGTCACCACCATCGGCATTCCAATCGGCATGGCGGTGATCGTGTTCACCATCATCATCACCGGCATCTACGTGTTCCGTGCCAACGACACGTACGACAGCCTGACGCGCGACATCCTGAAGGACGCCACCAAATGAAGCACGCGTACAAATTTCTGACCGCGCTGGCGCTGCTGGGCGCAGGCGCCGCGCACGCCGCGGGTGGCGACGTGGGTGAAGCCGCCAAGCAGGCCACCAACTGGACAGCCATCGCCATGTTCACCGGCTTCGTGGTGCTGACGCTCTGGATCACGAAATGGGCCGCCGGCCGCACCAAGTCGGCGGCGGACTTCTACACCGCCGGCGGCGGCATCACGGGCTTTCAGAACGGCCTGGCCATCGCGGGCGACTACATGTCGGCCGCGTCGTTCCTGGGCATTTCGGCGGCCGTGATGGCCACCGGGTATGACGGCCTGATTTATTCCATCGGCTTTCTGGTCGGCTGGCCCATCCTGACCTTCCTGCTGGCCGAGCGCCTGCGCAACCTGGGCAAGTTCACCTTTGCCGACGTGGCGGGTTACCGCTTTCAGCAGACGCCGATTCGCGCCTTCGCGGCCAGCGGCACGCTGGTGGTGGTGGCGTTCTACCTGATCGCGCAAATGGTCGGTGCCGGCCAGCTCATCAAGCTGCTGTTCGGCCTGGACTACTGGGTTGCGGTGGTGCTGGTGGGCGCGCTGATGATGATCTACGTGCTGTTCGGCGGCATGACGGCCACCACCTGGGTGCAGATCATCAAGGCGGTGATGCTGCTGTCGGGCGTGACGTTCATGGGCGTCATGGTGCTGGCCAAGTACGGCTTCAGCCCCGAGGCGCTGTTCGCTGACGGCGTGAAGGTGCGTACCGCGATCGCCGCCAACTCCGGCAAGACGCCCGAGGAAGCCGCCAAGCTGGGTCTGTCGATCATGGGCCCGGGCGGCTTCATCAAGGACCCGATCTCGGCCATCTCCTTCGGCATGGCGCTGATGTTCGGCACCGCCGGCCTGCCGCACATTCTGATGCGCTTCTTCACCGTGCCGGATGCCAAGGAAGCGCGCAAGAGCGTGCTGTGGGCGACCACCTGGATCGGCTACTTCTACATCCTGATCTTCATCATCGGCTTTGGCGCCATCACCCTGGTGCTCACCAACCCCGAATTCGCCGACGTCGCCAAGGGCGTCATCAAGGGCGGCGCGGGCACGGCCAACATGGCGGCGGTGCTGGTGGCCAAGAGCGTGGGCGGCAACGTGTTCTACGGCTTCATCTCGGCCGTGGCATTCGCCACCATTCTGGCGGTGGTGGCCGGCCTGACGCTGTCGGGCGCTTCGGCCGTGTCGCACGACCTGTACGCCACCGTGTTCAAGCACGGCAACGCCGACAGCGCCAGCGAACTGAAGGTGTCGCGCATCACCACCATCGCGCTGGGCATCATCGCCGTGGCGCTGGGCATCCTGTTCGAGAAGCAGAACATCGCCTTCATGGTGTCGCTGGCATTCGCCATCGCGGCGTCGGCCAACTTCCCGGTGCTGTTCCTGTCGGTGCTGTGGAAGGATTGCACGACCCGTGGCGCGGTGATCGGTGGCTTCCTGGGCCTGATCTCGTCGGTGCTGTTGACCGTGGTGTCGCCCTCGGTGTGGGAAGCCACGCTGGGCAACCCAAAGGGTTCGGCGCTGTTCCCGTACACCTCGCCGGCCCTGTTCTCGATGGCCATCGGCTTCATCGGCATCTGGTTCTTCTCGATCACCGACAAGAGCAAGAACGCCGCCGCTGAGCGTGCCGCCTTCCCGGCGCAGCAAGTGCGTTCCGAAACCGGCTACGGCGCCGCGAAAGCGTCCGCGCACTGATCGCGCAAGCCACAAGAACAGACCCACAGAAAAAGAACCGGCGCGGGCTCTGGCAGCCCGCGCCCACCTTCCAAACCGGGCCATGCGCCCGGTTTTTTGTTTTTCAAAACCGGCCAGGCGCGAGCAGGCCAGTGCGCATTGCCCGATGGGGGTAAGCGCGCGGCCAACCCACATTGACGCCGAGCGGCGTTGATGGATGCGATCAAGCGCTCTGGCCTGGCTGCCAGCGATGGGGCAGCAGTTCGCCGATGCGACTGGCCTTGTGCGTCGGCAGTCGCGCGAGCACGTCCTTGAGGTACTGATAGGGATCGTGCCCGTTTACGCGTGCCGACTGCACCAGGCTCATGACAG